>NZ_JBFOCR010000014.1:0-380048 GCF_040907935.1 Aeromonas sp. s2
ATGGCTGGGGTACTAGGATTCGAACCTAGGGATGGCGAGATCAAAACCCGCTGCCTTACCGCTTGGCGATACCCCAACAGCAATGTCTGACAGAGTCTATCAAACATCTTTTAACAATGGCCGGGATACCAGGATTTGAACCTGGACACATTGACGAGTTCAACACCCATCACTGCTTCCCTTGACCTGTCACCGGCACCTTGATACCGATAACTGAAATAATGGCTGGGGTACTAGGATTCGAACCTAGGAATGGCGAGATCAAAACCCGCTGCCTTACCGCTTGGCGATACCCCAACTAGAGATGGTGGCTATGACGGGATTCGAACCTGTGACCCCCGCATTATGAGTGCGATGCTCTAACCAACTGAGCTACATAGCCAACCTTGCTTCCAGTGCCTCGTTGCCTCGTCACTGTGCGGGCCGAATTATGCGTATCTGGCTCTGGGGCGTCAACCCTTTTTTTGTCTGAAAAAACGAATCTGAGTGCGTTTGGCGAGTTATTGGTCGCTGTCGCGCAAAAGCCCAACAATCTGGTTTTTTTTACGACATATCCGGCAGATAGGTGCTTGGGCCAGATAAAAAAAGAGGCCAGCAAATGCTGGCCTCTCATGGGATTAGACGTTGAACAGGAAGTTCATGATATCGCCATCCTTGACGATGTAATCCTTCCCTTCGGCGCGCATCTTGCCCGCTTCCTTGGCGCCTTGCTCACCCTTGTAGGCGATAAAGTCTTCGAAGGCGATGGTTTGGGCACGAATAAAGCCTTTTTCGAAGTCGGTGTGGATCTTGCCCGCGGCCTGCGGGGCGGTGGCGCCCACCGGAATGGTCCAGGCACGCACTTCCTTCACGCCGGCGGTGAAGTAGGTCTGCAGCTTGAGCAGCTCGTAACCGGAGCGGATCACCCGGTTCAGGCCCGGCTCTTCGATGCCCAGATCCGCCATGAACTCGGCGCGATCTTCGTCATCCAGCTCGGCGATGTCCGCTTCGATGGCGCAGCAGACCACCACCACGACGGCGTTCTCGGCGGCGGCGATTTCACGCACCTGATCCAGGTAGGGGTTGTTCTCGAAGCCATCTTCCGCCACGTTGGCGATGTACATGGTGGGCTTGAGGGTCAGGAAGTTGAGGTGGCTGACGGCGGCCAGCTCGTCCTTGTCCAGCTTCATGCCGCGGATCATCTGGCCGTCTTCCAGTGCCACCTTGATCTTCTCCAGCACTTCCACTTCCAGCTTGGCATCCTTGTCGCCGCCCTTGGCGCGCTTGGACTGGCGGTTGATGGCGCGCTCGCAGGCATCCAGATCGGAGAGGGCCAGCTCGGTGTTGATCACCTCGATGTCGTCAGCCGGGGAGACCTTGCCTGCCACGTGAACGATGTTCTCGTCCTCGAAGCAGCGCACCACGTGACCGATGGCCTCGGTTTCACGGATGTTGGCCAGGAACTGGTTGCCGAGGCCCTCGCCCTTGGAGGCACCGGCCACCAGGCCGGCGATGTCCACGAATTCCATGGTGGTCGGCACAACGCGCTGCGGATTGATGATGGCCGCCAGCTGGTCGAGGCGGGGATCCGGCATCGGTACCACGCCGGTGTTCGGCTCGATGGTGCAGAACGGGAAGTTGGCGGCTTCGATGCCGGCCTTGGTCAGCGCGTTGAACAGGGTGGATTTGCCTACATTGGGCAGGCCCACGATACCGCATTTAAAACCCATGGATTGTTACCTTACGTGATGGATGCTGTGTGAGGGCCGCAGAACCTGTCCATGCTCTTACTGCGAGGCCGTGATCAAGGCTCATGTGCTGCTCGGAATCCTCACGTATGACTATACGCTCCGGTTCCTGCGCTGCGCTTCACCTTGCTGACGACCTCTCGTCACAGTGCGTGGACAGGTTCTTGGGCGACCCTGTCATATTGTGCGAGCCTGACGCGTGTCAGGCATCTCTATTCAGACTTTCTCGGCCTTGAAGCTGTGCAGGCGGTTCATGGCCTTGGTCATGTCCTGCTTGAACAGAATGTCGGTGGCGCGCAGGGATTCGTCCAGCGCGGCGTCGATCAGGCTCTGCTCGCTGCTGGGCGCCTTGGTCAGCACGAAACCGGCGACCAGCTCCTTGGCGCCCGGGTGACCTATCCCCAGCCGCAGCCGGAAGAAATTGTTGTTGTTGCCCATCTTGGCAATGATGTCCTTGAGGCCGTTGTGGCCGCCGTGCCCACCGCCCTGCTTGAATTTGGCGATGCCGGGGGGCAGGTCCAGCTCATCGTGGGCCACCAGCATGGCTTCCGGCTCGATCTGGTAGAAGCGGGCCAGCGCGGCCACCGCCTTGCCGGAGAGGTTCATGTAGGTGTTCGGGATGAGCAGGCGCACATCCTGGCCATCTACCTGGATGCGGGCGGTGTGGCCGAAGAACTTGGGCTCTTCGCGCAGGCTGACATTGTGCCAGCGTGCCAGTTGCTCCACATACCAGGCGCCCGCGTTGTGGCGAGTCTTGGCATATTCCGGGCCGGGATTGCCCAGCCCCACGATCAGTTTGATTTGGCTTGTCACGCTTGATTTCTTCACTCGCTGCTTGCAATGGGCCGACTGCCCAGGGCAATGGGACGCAATATTCTAGCCGCCGACTGGCGATCACTCAACCAAAGCTCGGCCAGTGCCGGGGAAAAGCGGGGAACCGGTGGCCAACGGCAGCAAAACGGGCCCCAGTGCGGGGCCCGTTTTGTGGCTTGCCGGCGGGGGCCGGGTTACTGCGCGGCACGCACCAGGGTGACCGTCTCTTCGTCCAGGGCGGTCAGGGTCGGGCGCTGTTCGCGTACATATTGCACGAAGGAGGCGGCGTCGGTGCCGCAATCCACGCCGCTCGCCTTGCAGTCAAGCTGATGGCCGGCGGCATAGCGGGCGCTGAGCTGATCGCCGCGCTGCTCCACCCGCTCGACCGGGAAGCCGGTCAGCTTGCCATCCTGCCAGGCGAGATCCAGCCGCTCGGCTTGCTGCGCCTGGGCGCGGGCCAGCGCCTGCCAGCCATCGTTGCCGTTGGCGCTGTAGGCATTCATCACCACCCGATAGCGCTGGCTGTCCACCAGATCCTGCCACTGGCCGTCGGCATTCTGCCACTGCAACTGGGTCAGGGCGCCGCCCTTGCCCGGGGTGGTCTCGGTGAAGGTGTAGCGCAGGTGGCCGCCGTAGGGGAACTTGCCGGCGTGGGCGCTGGCGGGCAGGGTGGCGGTGATGGTCTCGGTCAAGAGGGCGCGCACGTCGGCGCCGGTCAGGGTCAGCACCGAGAGCTGGTTCTTGAACGGCAGCAGGGTGAGCGCGGCATCCCCTTCGCGCAGCTCGCCGGCCGGCAGATCGGCGCGCACGCCGCCCACCGCCAGCAGGGCGAAGTGGACCGGACCGCCGGTCAGCGCCTGCACCGCCGGGGTATTGGCCCAGTAGTACTGCCCTTCGGCCACCAGGGGGGCGACGTCGGAGCCGTGGCTGTCGCTGCCGTTGTCGCCGGGGCGGCGGGCATTTTGCAGGGCGGCCGGGATGGTGGCGATGACGGGGCCGAACGCCTGCTCCAGAGCGGGCTTGTAGTGGCTGTCGATGATGCCGCGCAGGCGCGGGTCTTCATCCACGGTCACCAGGTTGGGCTGAGCGTCGATGAACTTGCCGGCCTGCTTGCTGCGGGTCTCATCCAGTGCCTGCTTGCGGGCGGGATCGGCGAAGAAGTCGCGGCTGGCCAGCAGCTGGTTCTGACCCTGACAGGCGATGACCCTGCCCTGGGCGTCGAAACTGACCCGGGCCAGCCCGATGGCCTGGGCATAGGAGCCGGCCTGTACCACGCAGGTCATGCCGACCCCGTCCGGGTTGGTGACAAGCGCCGCGTACTCGCCGGTGTTGCCCCAGCCGATGTTGCGAAAATCGCCGAGCAGGCTGTGGGAGTGACCGCCGACGATGGCGTCGATGCCGTTCACCTTGGCCGCCAGCGCCAGATCCCGCTGGTTGCCGATGTGGGTGAGCGCCACTATGTGGTCGATGCCGTGCTGGCGCAGCAGATCCACCGTGGCCTGGGCCGAGGTGACTTCATTGCCGAACCGCAGCTTGCCGACGTTGGGGGAGATGTTGGCCATGTCCTCCAGCACCAGCCCCATCACGGCGACCAGCTGCTTGCCCTGGGGCAGGTTGTTGATGTCGGTGACCGGGCTCTTCTGGTTGCCGTCGAAGGCGTAGATGACGAACGGCTTGAGGTTGGCGGCGTGGCGCAGATCCGGGTCGTCGCGGGTATCCAGGTTGGCGGCCAGCACCGGGAAGTTGACCCCCTTGATGAAGCGGGCCAGCTTCTGGTTGTCGAGATCGAATTCGTGGTTGCCCAGCGCCATGGCGTCGAGGCCGAACTGGCTCAGCAGCTCGGCGTTGGCCATCCCCTCGTTGAGCTTGAAGTAGCCGCTGCCCTGCCAGGCATCGCCGCCGTGCAGCAGCAGGAGCGGCTGGTTCTTGGCCAGCGCGTCGGCCTGGAAGGATTTCGCCATGGTGAGCAGGCGCGGATAGCCGCCGAAGCGGGTGTAGAGGGTGTCGGTTTCCCCCTGCTCGCCAAAGAGAGGCCCCTTCAGATCGGCGTTGACCGGGTCAAACTGGGAGTGGGTGTCGTTCATATGAGCCAGAGTCAGCACGAAAGGCTGGTTTTCATTGTTGGGCTGACAGGCGAACAGGAAGCTGCAGAAGGCGAGGAGCAGCAGCGGGCGCAAGCGATTCATGGAACAATCCTTAATCTGCGACGGGGCAGGGCAATACCGGGTGTAACTGGGACTAGAAAGACAAAAACCGCCAGCTGGCGGTTTTTGTCACAACAGGGTCTATCAATGCTCAAACATGGCAGAGATGGACTCTTCGTTGCTGATGCGGCGAATGGCTTCGGCCAGCACGGAAGAGAGCGTCAGCTGCTTGACCTTGTCGACCGCCTTCATCTCCGCGGTGAGCGGGATGGAGTCGGTGATGATCAGCTCGTCGATCACGGAGTTCTTGATGTTCTCCACGGCGGAACCGGAGAAGACCGGGTGAGTGGCGTAGGCGAATACACGCTTGGCGCCGCGCTCTTTCAGGGCTTCTGCGGCTTTGCACAGGGTGCCGCCGGTGTCGATCATGTCGTCGACGATGATGCAGTCGCGGCCGGCCACGTCACCGATCAGGTGCATGACCTGGGAGACGTTCGGGCGGGGACGACGCTTGTCGATGATGGCGATGTCGGTATCGTCCAGCAGCTTGGCGATGGCACGGGCACGTACCACGCCGCCGATGTCCGGCGACACGACCACGGGGGATTCGAGGTTCTTGGACTTCATGTCTTCCAGCAGCACCGGGCTGCCGAACACGTTGTCGACCGGGACGTCGAAGAAGCCCTGGATTTGCTCGGCATGCAGGTCAACGGTCAGCACGCGATCCACACCGACGCTGGAGAGGAAGTCGGCGACGACCTTGGCGGTGATGGGAACACGGGCGGAGCGGACGCGGCGGTCCTGACGGGCATAGCCAAAGTAGGGAATTACGGCAGTGATACGGCCAGCTGAAGCACGACGCAGAGCATCCACCATCACGATCAATTCCATCAAATTGTCGTTGGTCGGGGCACAGGTGGATTGAATGATGAAGATATCGCCACCACGTACATTCTCGTTGATCTGTACGCTGATCTCGCCGTCGCTAAAGCGACCTACGGCAGCATTGCCGAGTTTGATAAACAGGCGATCTGCGATCTTCTGGGCTAGTTCCGGCGTTGCGTTACCAGCAAACAGCTTCATGTCAGGCACGGTTTGAAACCTCGGGGTTGCATCCAGTATGTGGGGAGTCTGATTAGACCCTTATCGTTTGGGGGCAAACGATTTATCAAGTTGACGGGTCAGACCACTATAGGCTGCTTTCAGGTCAGGTGCCCACGTTACATGCGGCAAGCCGGTTGAGCGTCGTGCTGGTCGACCCCCCGTCATCCATGATGACCAGTGACCTTCCCGAAGACGACAGGGTAACGATGGGTGCTGCAACCGGCGAGGGGGAGTGTGCACTCCCGGCAAGACTGCTGCGGCAGGTGAATCGATATACCCTGTTCGATGTTCAGGAGATGGCTGGGGTACTAGGATTCGAACCTAGGAATGGCGAGATCAAAACCCGCTGCCTTACCGCTTGGCGATACCCCAATCACTGACTTGTTGCAATGTAGCGAAGAGTGGTGATATGTTCTCGCCCTTGGCGACAAATCCATCCCACTCTCTCGGCACTTTTGCCAACACTTCCCGAGCAGCCACTTCGTCTTCAAACTGAGCAAAGACGCAGGCTCCTGTGCCCGTCATTCTTGACGGCGCGTATTCTAGCAACCAGCCGAGCGCATTGGCAACCTCGGGGTGGCGCTTTTTCACCAGCAATTCGCAATCGTTTTTCCACTCCCCTTCCAGCAGATTGTGCAATGCCATTTTCGGGGTATCTCTGGGCAGGTCCGGATCCTGGAACACGGCGGCGGTCGCTACATGGCAATCGGGCTTGAGCACCAGATACCAGGCGCTCGGCAACTCGACCGGCTGCAGCCGCTCACCGACCCCCTCGGCAAAGGCGGCCTTGCCGCGCACGAACACCGGCACGTCGGCGCCCAGCTGCACGCCGAGCTCGGCCAGCTCGTCTTCGCTCAGGCCGGCCTGCCAGAGGTGGTTGAGGGCCACTAACGTGGTGGCGGCGTCCGATGAACCACCGCCGATGCCGCCGCCCATGGGTAAGACTTTTTCCAGCCGGATATGCGCGCCCTGTGGGCTCGGCAGTTTTGCCTGCAGCAGGCGGGCGGCGCGGATGATGAGGTTCTGTTCATCGGGCACGCCGGGAATGGCCGGGCTCAGGGTGAGCCTGTCGCTGGCCGGGATCACCTCGAACTCGAGCCAGTCGCCGTGGTTGAGGAAGATGAACAGGGTCTGCAGCTCGTGGTAGCCGTCCGGGCGACGGCTGTTGACGTGCAAAAAGAGATTGAGTTTGGCCGGAGCCGGCCAGCGCATGGCGCTCATGGGGGAGTCCTTGTCGATGGCCGCCATCAGCGGGTGATGGTCCACTGGTTGATCTGCAGCTTGAGGCGGCTGCCCTGGCCGGTCATGGTGAGCAGGTGCGGCAGGCGATAGCCGTCCTGATCCCGGTAGTCGCCATAGACGATCTGCCACTGACCGTCACGCACGCTGGCCAGACTGCGGTCGGGGTTGAGTTCGAACTCGGCCTCGCCCGGCAAGCCCTTGATCCACGCCGGCAGTCCGGCCACCGGAATGTTCCAGCCGGTGAGCTGATAGACGAGCGCCTCGGCATCCTGGCTCTGGTGCGGGTTGCCCTCGTTGTCGATCAGGGTGATCTCGCCCTTGCTGCGGGAGAGCTCCAGGATGTGGGTGCCGATCAGGCTGGTGAGGTTGAGGCGATAGTCGTCGCCATCCTGCTGCCAGTTGACCCGGGCGCTGCCCTTCTGCTGGGCGGTGATGATGGCCATCTTGCCAGACAGCTGCCAATGGGTCAGTTGCTCGAGCCGGGTACGCTCCTGCTGCCAGTTGACCTGATCGCGCTGGGGTTGGGTAGTGGCGCAACCGGCCAGCAACAGCAGGCAGCCAAGGGTGAAAAGACGCAACAACAAGGTCATGCTCCGGAAAAGGTGATTTGGCACAGTATACGGGGGGGCCGTATCGCTTTTAAAGACTTACCCTTTCTCGTACAATTGGCAGCCTTTACTCCCTGCGCACAGATACGATCCACGCCCACTCATGAGTTTGCTTGCCCTCGGAATCAACCACAACACCGCCAGTGTCGCCTTGCGGGAGCGGGTCGCCTTCGGCCCGGACTGCATCGATCGCGCCTTGCGTGAGCTGGTCGCCCAACCCGGTGTAAGCGAGGCGGTGATCGTCTCGACCTGCAACCGCACCGAGCTTTACTGCAGCCTGGAGCAGGGGCAGGGCGAGCAGGTGTTGCAGTGGCTGCAGCGGTTTCACGACCTGGATGCGGCCGAGGTGGTCTCCGCCATCTATCGGCATCAGGACGAGGAGGCGGTCCGCCATTTGATGCGGGTGGCCTGCGGGCTCGACTCCCTGGTGCTGGGAGAGCCGCAGATCCTGGGGCAGATCAAGCAATCCTATGCCCATGCCCAGCAATCCGAGGCGGTGAAGGGGGCGCTGGAGCGTTTGTTCCAGAAATCCTTCTCGGTGGCCAAGCGGGTGCGCACCGATACCGAGATCGGCGCCAGCGCCGTGTCGGTGGCCTTTGCCGCGGTGAGCCTGGGGCGGCGGATCTTCTCCGATCTCTCCCAGACCAAGGTGCTGCTGGTCGGCGCCGGCGAGACCATCGAACTGGTGGCCCGCCACCTGCGCGAGCAGAACGTCACCCAGATGATGGTGGCCAACCGCACCCTGCAGCGGGCCCAGCTGTTGGCCGAGGAGTTCGGCGCCCAGGTGATGACGCTCGAAGAGATCCCCGATTACCTGCACGAGGCGGACATCGTCATCAGCTCCACCGCGAGCCCCTTGCCCATCATCGGCAAGGGCATGGTGGAGCGGGCGCTCAAGGCTCGCCGCTTCAGGCCCATGTTCCTGGTGGACATCGCCGTGCCCCGCGACATCGAGGCGGAGGTGGACGAGCTCTCGGACGCCTATCTCTACACGGTGGACGACCTGCAGGGCATCATCGAGCAGAACCTCGAGACCCGCAAACGGGCCGCCGCCGAGGCTGAGCTCATCGTGCAGGAAGAGCGCGATGACTTCATGGGCTGGTATCGCAGCCTCCACTCGGTGGATCTCATCCGCGATTACCGCCACCAGTCCCAGCAGGTGGCCGATGAAGAGCTGCAGCGCGCCCTGCTGGCTCTGCAGCAGGGCGAGCCTGCCGAGCAGGCGCTCAAGGCGCTGGCCCACCGCCTCACCAACAAGTTGATCCACGCACCGACCCAGGCCCTGCGCCAGGCCGCCGCCCAGGGGGATCACCACCAGCTGGCCCAGTTGCGCCAGGTGTTGGGGTTGTCACAAGAGTCATAGTTTGGGGGCGATCACCCGGTCGTCCCGTCCTCCATCGAGAACACAAGATTTATGAACCCGTCACTGATCAGAAAGCTGGAAGGCCTCATCGAGCGCCACGAAGAAGTACAGGCCATGCTCGGCGAGCCGGACGTGGCCGCGGATCAGGATCGCTATCGCGCCCTGACCCGGGAATATGCCCAGCTGGAAGATATCGTTCACGCTTTCCAGCAATTCCGCCAGGCCGAAGAGAACCTGGACGCCACCCGCCAGATGCTGGAAGAGGAGGATGCCGACCTGCGCGAGATGGCGCAGGAGGAGCTGCCGCTGGCCAAGGCGACCTTCGAGGAGCAGCAGCAGGCGCTGCAGGTAATGCTGTTGCCGCGCGACCCCAAGGATGACAACAACTGCTATCTGGAGATCCGCGCCGGCGCCGGTGGTGACGAGGCGGCGATCTTTGCGGGCGATCTGTTTCGCATGTATTCGCGCTACGCCGAGCGCCAGGGCTGGCGCGTCTCCATCGTCAGCTGCAACGACGGCGAGCATGGCGGCTACAAGGAGGTGATCGCCAAGGTGGAGGGCGAGCACGTCTACGGCCGCCTCAAGTTTGAATCCGGTGGTCACCGGGTACAGCGGGTGCCGGAAACCGAATCCCAGGGCCGGGTGCACACCTCCGCCTGTACCGTCGCCGTGCTGCCGGAAGTGCCGGAAGCCGAGCAGATCGAGATCAACCCCTCGGATCTGAAGATCGACACCTTCCGCGCCTCCGGGGCCGGTGGCCAGCACGTCAACAAGACCGACTCCGCCATCCGCATCACCCACCTGCCCACCGGCCTGGTGGTGGAGTGTCAGGACGAGCGCTCCCAGCACAAGAACCGCGCCAAGGCGATGTCGGTACTCTCCGCCCGTCTGCAGGCGGCCGAGGATGAGCGCCACCGCGCCGCCGAGCAGAGCACCCGCCGCAACCTGGTAGGGTCGGGGGATCGCTCCGAGCGTATCCGCACCTACAACTACCCGCAGGGGCGCCTCTCCGAGCACCGCATCAACCTCACCCTCTACCGCCTCGGCGAGATCATGGAAGGGGACCTGGACTGCGTCATCAACCCGATGATCCAGGAGTACCAGGCCGATCAGCTCGCCTCCCTGGCCGAGAGCAACTGATGCAGATCCAGCAGGCTCGCGCCCACATCATGGCGACCCTGGCAGGGGGGGAATCCCCCCGCGCCGATGCCGATGCGTTGCTCTGCCATCTGCTGGAGTGCCGGCGCAGCTACCTGATGACCTGGCCGGAGCGCGAGCTAAATGCCGCCCAGCAGGCGACCCTGCAGGGCTGGCTCGAACGCCGTCTCTATGGCGAACCCATCGCCCACCTGATTGGCGAGCGGGAGTTCTGGTCGCTGCCGCTCAAGGTGAGCCCCGCCACCCTGATCCCGCGCCCCGACACCGAGGTGCTGGTCGAGCAGGCGCTGGCGCGGCTGCCAGCAGGCCCCTGCGCCGTGCTGGATCTGGGCACCGGCACCGGCGCCATCGCACTGGCGCTCAAGTCGGAGCGACCGGATGCCGATGTATGGGCGGTAGACAGAATGCCGGCAGCGGCAGCCCTGGCCCGTGCCAACAGCGCCGCCCTTGGTCTGCCCATCGAGGTGCGCGACGGCAGCTGGTTCGAACCGCTGGTCGAGCCCTCGCCAAGCCAGGCGCCGCGCTTTGCGATGATCGTCTCCAACCCGCCCTACATCGACGGGGCAGATCCGCACCTCGACGAGGGGGACGTGCGCTTCGAGCCCCGCTCCGCCCTGGTGGCGGACGAGCAGGGGCTGGCGGATATCCGGCTGATCGTGGCGGGCGCGCCGGCCCATCTGCTGCCGGGCGGCTGGCTGTTGCTGGAGCATGGCTGGCAGCAGGGGGAGGCGGTGCGTCAACTCCTGCTGCAACAGGGCTACCTTCAGGTGGAAACCGTGCGCGATTACGGCGATAACGAGCGGGTGACCCTGGGGCGGCTGGCTCAGTGATGATGACGGGCGGGCCGGGCCTGCCTCTGTTCAAGGACACGTTATGTATTTTGCTATCAAACATCTGCACCTGCTGCTGATTGGCCTGGCCGTGCTGATGTTCATGTTGCGCTTCTATTGGCTGCAGACCGGCTCGAGCCGCGCCGCCAGCGCCCGTACCCTTCGGTTGAGCGGCTGGCTCAACGGCCTGGTGGTGCTCTCCGGCGTGCTGCTGTGCATGGTGCTGGATCTCAATCCGCTCAACAACGCCACCCCCTGGCTCAGCGAGAAGCTGACCGCCATCCTGGTGGTGGCTTTTCTGGCCATGATGGCACTGCGCCTGGCCCGCAGTAACGGCATCCGCTGGTTTGCGTTTCTGGGAGCCCTCGGCTGGCTCTTCTTCATCGCCAAGCTGGCCGTCTACAAGCAGGCCAGCCTGTTCGGTTAAGGATGATGACGATGATACGCGTAGACGAATGGACCGATTTCGAAGCCCATGACATCGCCGAGCTGGCGCTGTCGGTGAGCGACGAGATCCATGGCATCAGCGGCCGCGGGACGGCGGAGCTGGCCCGCCTCGACGCTTGGCTGGACGAGGCCATCGAGGAGGGGGATTGCGACCAGGTGCGCCGCCAGCTGCTGCAGGGCTTCTACCAGACCTTAGGGTTTCACGGCGACTGGCAGGACTACTTCTCGGTGGCTAACTGCGATCTGGCTCAGGTTCTGGCCCGCAAGCAGGGCATTCCGGTCAGCCTTGGCATCCTCATCATTCAGCTGGGGCGCAAGCTTGGGCTGGATGTGGAGGGGATCTGCTTCCCCGGGCACTTCCTGGTGAGCTTCGCCGGCAGCGAGGGAGAGGTTTATGTAGACCCCTTCACCGGCGACGAGCTGAGCCTGCACCACATCGAGCTGCTGCTGCGCGGGGCCCTCGGCAACCTGGCCACCCTCAGCTCGGATCACCTGCAACCTGCCGGTCAGTGGGAGATCATCGAGCGGCTGCTCAACGTGAGCAAGGGCGCCCTGCTGCGGGAAGACCGGATGACCGAGGCGCTGCGCTGCAGCGAACTGCTGCTGCGGATGAAGCCCGGTGACCCGCTGGAGACGCGGGATCGCGGCTTCATCTACGAGCAGCTCGACTGCCCGCGCTTCGCCGCCGACGATTTTGAGTACTTTATTGAACAGTGCCCGGACGATCCGGTGGCCGACGTGCTGAAAGCCCAGCTGGCCGCCCTGGATCTGAGCCCCAAGCCCCTCCACTGAGGGGCGGGCAACGGCCTCGCTGCATGCGAGGCCCTGGCCGAATTGAGAGTCCCATGCCGCTGCATGCAAGGCCTGGGAGATGCAACAGACGAGTATCGAGGCCATGCTGCCCTGGGCAGTGCGGCCGGATGTGGATTCAAGCCCTGCAAGCCCTTTTACCTAAGGAAGCCTGAGATGGAACAGAAGAATATCAAGGTCAATGGCATCGACGTCGCCAACGACAAACCGTTCGTGTTGTTCGGTGGCATGAACGTGCTGGAATCGCGCGACATGGCGATGGCCGTGTGCGAGAAGTACGTGGAAGTGACCTCCAAACTGGGTATCCCGTTCGTGTTCAAGGCGAGCTGGGACAAGGCCAACCGCTCCTCCATCCACTCCTACCGCGGTCCGGGTCTGGAAGAGGGGATGAAGATCTTCCAGGAGCTGAAAGCGACCTTCGGCATGCCGGTGATCTCTGATCTGCACGAGCCCCATCAGGCCAAACCGGTGGCCGAGGTGGTCGACGTCATCCAGCTGCCCGCCTTCCTGGCGCGCCAGACCGATCTGGTGGAGGCCATGGCCCGCACCGGCAACGTCATCAACATCAAGAAGCCGCAGTTCCTCAGCCCAAGCCAGATGAAGAACATCACCGACAAGTTCGAGGAGTGCGGCAACGACCGTCTGATCCTGTGCGAGCGCGGCGTCAACTTCGGTTATGACAACCTGGTGGTGGACATGCTGGGGCTGGGGGTGATGAAGAAGAGCACCGGCGGCTACCCGGTCATCTTCGACGTGACCCACTCCCTGCAGTGCCGTGACCCCATGGGCGCCGCCTCCGGCGGTCGTCGCGAGCAGGTGGCCGAGCTGGCCCGTGCCGGCATGGCGGTCGGTCTGGCCGGTCTGTTCATCGAATCCCACCCGGACCCCAAGGTGGCTCGTTGCGACGGCCCGAGCGCGTTGCCGCTGGAGAAGCTGGAAGGCTTCCTCAAGCAGATGAAGGCCATCGACGATCTGGTCAAGGGCTTCGAGCCGCTCGATACTTCCATCTGAACCTGGCCCACGCTGGCCCCATAAAAATGCCCCGCACTGCGGGGCATTTTTGTTTTCGCGCTGTTTTTATTTCCTGGGCCAGCATAAATCAATCACGGAATAAATACATCTGGGTTGCCATGGTGTTAATGTTGTTAAATCTGTTGTGTGATTGATGTCTATTAATTGCTTCTTTCAACATGTGAAAGTAGCCCCTGTTGTGATGAGGGAACGGCACGAACCGGGCGAGATAATTCATATTTCGTCACGGCTTGCTGCATGCGTATTTCTGCCATGACACATCTCATTAAACTGACAGGACGTTAAGAATGCAGAAAAAAATAGTCAGCAGCCTGTATTTTCAGGTGTTGTTAGCGATCACCCTCGGAGTCATCCTGGGGCATATATATCCCGACCTCGGAGCGGACATGAAACCGCTTGGAGATGGTTTCGTCAAATTAATCAAAATGATCATCGCCCCGGTTATATTCTGCACCGTGGTGACCGGCATTGCCGGCATGGAGAGCATGAAAGCGGTGGGCAAAACCGGCGCCATCGCGCTGCTCTATTTTGAAGTGGTCAGCACCATCGCCCTCATCATCGGGCTGTGCGTGGTCAACCTGCTGCAACCGGGGGCGGGCATGAACGTCGACCCCGCCACGCTCGACGCCAGCGCCATCTCTGCCTACGCCGAACAGGCCAAGGCACAGGGCATCATCCCCTTCCTGCTGGACGTGATCCCGGGCAGCGTGATCGGCGCCTTCGCCAGCGGCAATATTCTGCAGGTGCTGTTATTTGCGGTGCTGTTCGGCTTCTCCCTGCACCATATCGGCGAGAAGGGAAAAGTGATATTCAATGTCATCGACAGCTTCTCCCAGGTTATTTTCGGGATCATCAATATGATCATGCGGCTGGCACCGGTGGGTGCATTTGGTGCCATGGCATTTACCATCGGTAAATATGGTATCGGCTCGCTGGTTCAGCTCGGGTAATTAATCGCCTGCTTCTACATGACCTGCCTGTTGTTTATTTTCCTGGTACTGGGCTCTATTGCCAGAGCGAATGGTTTCAGCATCCTGCGTTTTATTTCCTATATTCGGGAAGAGCTGCTGATCGTGCTTGGTACATCCTCTTCTGAATCTGTATTGCCGCGCATGCTGGTCAAGATGGAGGCGCTCGGTTGCAAGAAGTCGGTGGTGGGGCTGGTGATCCCGACCGGTTACTCCTTCAACCTGGACGGTACCTCCATCTATCTGACCATGGCGGCCATCTTCATCGCTCAGGCCACCAATACCCCGCTCGATCTGTTCCAGCAGATCACCCTGCTGGTGGTGCTGCTCATCTCCTCGAAGGGGGCGGCCGGGGTGACCGGCAGCGGCTTCATCGTGCTGGCGGCCACCATCTCGGCGGTAGGCCACCTGCCGCTGGCCGGGCTGGCGTTGATCCTCGGCATCGATCGCTTCATGTCGGAGGCCCGCGCCCTGACCAACCTCATCGGCAACG
This sequence comes from Aeromonas sp. s2, assembly GCF_040907935.1. NCBI lineage: Bacteria > Pseudomonadati > Pseudomonadota > Gammaproteobacteria > Aeromonadales > Aeromonadaceae > Aeromonas > Aeromonas sp. s2. Next base: position 14,740 of record NZ_JBFOCR010000014.1, read on the forward strand.
GGGTGGCCACCCTGGTGGTGGCCCGTTACTGCGATCAGCTCGACGAGCAGCAGATGCACGAGGCGCTGAGCAACCCGACGCAAGCCGTCAAGGTGGATCAGCATTGAACCACCGATACCTGCACCGTGCGCTGCCAGCCTGTCGAGCACGGGCAGCCAACGGGGGGGGNAGCCATAAAAAAACGGCCCGTTTGGGCCGTTTTTCATGATACCGGTTGGTGCAGAGCGACTTACAGGCTCTGGGTGAAGGTGCGGGTCACCACGTCACGCTGCTGTTCCGGGGTCAGTGCGTTGAAGCGCACGGCGTAGCCGGAGACACGGATGGTCAGCTGCGGGTACTTCTCCGGGTTGGCGATGGCGTCTTCCAGGGTCTCGCGACGCAGGACGTTGACGTTCAGGTGCTGGCCACCTTCGACGGCCGGCTCGGCCTGTACCGGCAGTTCACGGTATTCGAACTGGCCCAGGTCGGAGAGGCTGACTTCCTGATCGGCGGCAAAGGCATCACCCTTGGCGCAGATGCAGCGAGCCTGTTGCTTCTCTTCGTCCAGCAGCCAGAACGAGTTCAGCAGAGCGGCGTTGGCAGACTGGGTGATTTGGATGCCCTTGATCATGGTATGACTCCTCATAGGAAAGCGGATTCAACTGTAAGGACATTACCCTGATGTATTTAAACCACCGGGATGATTTAAAGGGCCCTTGCCTTACACCTTTACTTTGTTGGGTCATATATACCACGATGGTAATATTACGAAAATTGATCTAAATCAAAAAATACGCGATCCGTATGGATGTGAAGGGATTAACTTATTGAGATTAATCAAAAATAGGTCATTTTTCTGATTATGAAAGATATCCAAATTATGCATCTTTCATTAATTAAATCTAGTAATTTAACTACATCTTTTCATGTTCCAGCTCGCTCGCAGCTGGATTCGCCATACAGTAGGCGAAGGGGATAAGCCAATGATGGGGATACGCCAAAAAGGTGAAGGAGAGGCTTAACCAAGGAAAAAGAGGGCGATGGGGGTCGACAGGCGAGCGGGAGAGTGGCCCAGCCATCGCCAGACGAGGCCATGGGGAGTCGCGTGGGAGTTCAGTGCCGACCTCTTGCTCATCCGAAGATGGCCGGCGGCGACCGAAAGGTGAGCACGGTGGCCACGGCTTGGCCGGGAGAAGGAATCCGCAGGGGCATCCTGGTTGCGTCTTGGGGGCTGGCCCCCTATCCTGAGCCCCTTGCTGCATTAATGGGGGCAGGGGGCGCGTGCTGGCCGATTGGCCTGCGTAAAAAGCAAGGTGACCCTGGGCCTGCCGTATTCATCGAGGATGGTGGCGTGCTGTGCTGTGCCCGTGTGGGTGAGCAGGGCGCAGGCCATCCATCCGGCCCTGTAGATCGAGGAGAGAGGCGCACCGACCTGCACGCACGAGCGGCCGGGTCGAAATAAGCGCCTCCCCCGACAGATTCAATGAGGAGATTGGGGTGCTGACCTGGACTGATGTGATTGGCTCCGAGAAGGAGCAGGACTATTTCAAGGCAACCCTGGCGACCGTCAGGAGCGAGCGGGAGGCGGGCAAGGTGATCTACCCGCCGGCCACCGACGTGTTCAACGCCTTCAAGCTGACTGAGCTGGATCAGGTCAAGGTGGTGATCCTGGGCCAGGATCCCTATCACGGCCCGAACCAGGCCCATGGCCTCTGCTTCTCCGTTCTGCCCGGCGTGCGCACGCCCCCCTCGCTGGTGAACATTTACAAGGAGATGCAGCGGGATCTGCCGGGTTTTGTCACACCCAATCACGGTTTTCTGGAGTCCTGGGCCACCCAGGGGGTATTGCTGCTCAATACCGTGCTGACGGTGCAGGCGGGCCAGGCCCATTCCCATGCCCATCTGGGTTGGGAGACCTTCACCGACCGGGTCATCGAGCAGATCAACGCCAGCTGTCAGGGGGTGGTCTTCCTGCTGTGGGGCGCCCACGCCCAGAAGAAGGGGCGTTTCATCGACCGGAGCCGCCACCACGTGCTGAGCGCCCCCCACCCGAGCCCGCTCTCGGCCCATCGCGGCTTCATCGGCTGCGGCCACTTCTCCGAGACCAACCGCTTGCTGAGCCAGCAGGGGATGAGCCCCATCAACTGGCACTCGGTCTGCGAATAACGCGGGGCAGACAGCCGTGATTTGCTCGGTCGGGAGGGTGGAGCAGCATGCGCCACTGGCCGTTTTGTCTGCAGCTGACTTGATTGAGTGCAAAGTCGGCGCGATAAATGGCCGTATACTCGGATCAGAATCGTTTCATTTCAGCGCAAGGAGTGCCTATGTTAGCGAGTCTGCACAAGGATCATCTCAACATCGCCCGGCTGCTGGGTCTGCTCAAGCAGAAGCTGGCGGCCATTCGCAGCGAAGAAAGGGTCAGCTATTTCCTGATCCGCGACGTGGTGGATTACCTGCGGGAGGTATCGGACAAGTATCACCATCCGAAGGAAGACATCATCTATGACTACTACCTCAAGTACCGGGTAGTGGAAGGGGATGTGGCCAACCGGCTGCAACTGGAGCATGCCAAGCTGGTGGAGGCCGGTGCCGAGCTCAGGGAGATGGTGGAGATGATCCTGATGGATGCGGTCATTCCGCTCGATCAGTTCACCGCCAAGCTGGAGCAGTTCGTGGCGCTGCAGGAGGCGCACATGAACTACGAAGAGGGGGTCATCTTCCCCCATCTGCGCGACTCGCTGACCGAGGATGACTGGCGTCATCTCGAGCAGGTCTGGCAGAACCGCGCCATCGGGGATCCCCTGTTCGGGCCCGAGATCAGCCAGCACTTTCAGGATCTGGCCAGGCGCCTGTCGCTGCCGATCTCTTCCTGAGGGGTAACTCTCTCTTGAAAAACAAGGCCCCGGTTAACCGGGGCCTTGTTTTTACAACTCGATCTCGTCTGAGAGACCTTCGTAGGCGATGTCGATGGATTGCAGCTCCTTCTGCAGGCGATGCTTGTCTTTCAACGCCTCTATCTCACGCCATTTACGTTTTTTTCCCGTTGTCCCGCGGCTACGTGAACCGAGCTCAACTACATCTTCATAATCGAAGTTGAACATTTCCATGGCTCCCTCCTTGGTTATTCTCGTTTTCACCATCCGTATAACATACCGGCATTGAAAATAAAACGTTTTCGTGACGAACCCATGACAGCGGATCCTGCGCCCATAAAAAAACCGGGTGCCCTTGCGGGAACCCGGTTTTTGTCGGCAGATGGCGCAGTGATCAGAGGCGGCTGGCCAGCATGGTTTCCAGCTTGCTCTGGTCGATGGCAAACATGCGGATGCCTTCGCCCAGTTTCTCGTGAGCCATGGCGTCCTGGTTCAGTTCCCAGCGGAATTCGGCTTCGGTCATCGGGGTCGGTTTGGCCTTGCGCTCGCTGGTGTAGTCCAGTTTGCGTACCACGGCACCTTCAGCCTTGCTCAGCTCTTCCAGCAGGGCCGGGCCAATGGTCAGACGGTCGCAGCCGGCCAGTTCCAGGATCTCGCCGGTATTGCGGAAGCTGGCACCCATGACCACGGTCGGGTAGTCGTGCTGCTTGTAGTAGTTGTAGATGGAGGTGACGGAGACCACGCCCGGATCTTCGCTGGCGGTGTAGTCACGGCCGTTCTTGGCCTTGTACCAGTCGAGGATGCGGCCCACGAACGGGGAGATCAGGAAGGCGCCGGCTTCGGCACAGGCACGGGCCTGGGCGAAGGAGAACAGCAGGGTCAGGTTGCACTGGATACCCTCTTTCTCCAGTACCTCGGCGGCACGGATCCCCTCCCAGGTGGAGGCCAGCTTGATCAGGATGCGATCGTTGCTGATACCGGCGTCGTTGTAGAGACGGATCAGTTTGCGGGCCTTGGCGATGCTGGCCTCGGTGTCGAAGGAGAGGCGAGCGTCCACTTCGGTGGAGATGCGGCCCGGGACGATCTTCAGCACTTCCAGACCGATGTTGACCGCCAGCTTGTCGCCCGCGTCGATGATTTGCTGTGCCTTGTCCTGGCTCTGGGCCTTGGCCCAGGTGACGGCATCTTCGATCAGCGCCGCGTACTCGGGGATCTCGGATGCCTTCAACACCAGAGAGGGGTTGGTGGTGGCATCGATGGGCTGGTAGCGCTTGATGGCTTCGATATCGCCGGTGTCGGCGACAACTGTGGTCAGGGCTTTCAGCTGGGTTAATTTATCGGCCATGGCAAATATCATCTCTTTATGAGGGCGCACTCTCTTGGTGAGGACGCAGGCTCGGGGGTGGCGGGCGTGAGACGACAGTTCTGAAATAAAATTACAAAATCCCGGCGACTCAGGCTCAGAAAAGCGCGATGGGCAGGTCCCATCGTCATTGCCTGCCTAATTAATACGGATGTGGCGCATCCTGCAATAGGGGGGGCTGTATGCTTATCAGCCACTCCCTGGCGCAGGCGGGAAGGAGTGGATAAAAGTGTTTGATAAAAAACGACTTTTATCTGTTTTTAGTCGTTGAAATTATCCTTCGTCAAAAACAACTTTTTTAGTTGATTATCTGTTTTGTGCCCTCGATCACATAAATTGTGAGGTCAGCTACTTGAAATTTTATTACGTGTAAAACGTTTGGCGAAAGCGGGCCGTTTTGGCTGCCCGGATGGGTAAACGCTTGCGTAATGGTTTGCCTCCTTTTTCCCGCTTCTACCTCTATGTAGATAATTGCCAAAAGGTTTTCTTATGGGTCTAATTTGTTGGCCGATTGATTGGATTCTCAGTTTTGTTGAAATTTTGCGAGTTAAATGAAGCTTTATTGCGCTAAAACGCTCGTTTTTTGTTTCCGTAGTGAACCCGATCACTATTCTGAACTCCTTCGCTATGCTAGATTCCGCCCCTTTAGTGAACCGCAAATTCAGAAATCGACAGCAAGGGGTCAGCGCAGACTGACCATGGATGTGATAACAACGAGAGAAATATGGACACCTTGATCGCAATGATTAACGACCTGATGTGGGGAGCCGTGCTCATCTACCTGCTCATCGGCGTCGGCATCTTCTTTACCTTCCGTCTGGGTTTTATCCAGGTCCGCCACTTCGGCCACATGTTTTCCGTTTTGCGCAACAGCCGCAAATCAGACAAGGCCGGTATCTCCTCCTTCCAGGCCCTCTGTACCAGCCTCGCCGCCCGCGTCGGCACCGGCAACCTGGCCGGTGTGGCGGTGGCCATCTATCTGGGTGGCCCGGGCGCCATCTTCTGGATGTGGCTGATCGCCTTCATCGGCATGGCGACCGCCTTCGTCGAAAGCACCCTGGCCCAGCTCTACAAGGTCAAGGATGAGGATGGCAACTACCGTGGCGGCCCCGCCTACTACATGGAGAAGGGGCTCGGCATGCGCTGGATGGGGGTGCTGTTCTCGCTCTGCCTGATCCTGGCGTTCGGTCTGGTGTTCAACGCGGTGCAAGCCAACTCCATCAGCCTGGCGATGAACGTGGCCTTCGGCATCCCCGACTGGGTCAGCGGTCTGGCTCTGGTGGTGCTCTCCGGCCTCATCATCTTCGGCGGCATCCGCGGCATCGCCCGCTTCGCCGAGCTGGTGGTGCCCTTCATGGCACTGGCCTACATCCTGATGGCGCTGTTCGTGGTGCTGGTCAACATTCACGAGCTGCCGGGTGTGTTCAGCCTCATCATCAAGTCCGCTCTCGGCCTTGAGCAGGCAGGCTCGGGTGCGCTGGGTTACGCCATCTCCCAGGCGATGATCAACGGCATCAAGCGCGGCCTCTTCTCCAACGAAGCCGGTATGGGCTCCGCCCCCAACGCCGCCGCGACCGCGACCCCCTATCCGCCGCACCCGGCCTCCCAGGGCTATGTGCAGATGCTGGGGGTGTTCCTCGACACCATCGTCATCTGTACCTGTACTGCCGCCATCATCCTGATGTCCGGCCAGTTTGAGCCTGGCTCAGGCATCACAGGTGTTGAGCTGACCCAGCGGGCGCTCTCTTCCCAGATCGGTGGCGGTGGCAACATCTTCATCGCGGCGGCCATCTTCTTCTTCGCCTTCACCTCCATCGTGGCGAACTACTCCTACGCCGAGACTAACCTGGTGTTCCTCGAGCACAACCACAAGGGCGGCCTGATGCTGTTCCGCTTGTTCGTGCTGGGCATGGTGATGTTCGGTTCGGTGGGCGAGCTGCCGACCGTGTGGGCAATGGCGGATGTCTCCATGGGACTGATGGCCATCGTCAACCTGGTGGCCATCCTGCTGCTCTCCGGGGTGGCCATCAAGCTGGCCAAGGATTACAACGACCAGCTCAAGCTGGGCAAGCTGCCCACCTTCGATGCCAACAAGTACCCCGAGATCCGCAGCCAGCTGGAAGAGGGTATCTGGGACAATCCGGCGCAAAACAGCAAGCAGGCATAAGCCTCGCAGTCGTCGTTGTCTGATAACAAGGGGAGCCATGGGCTCCCCTTTTGTTTGGGCGCCGTTTCATCGTCGTCACCTTTGGGCATCCCAGCGCCGGCAGATCTGACGCAGCCGGCGCTGCATCTGGCACAAGGTACGTTGACGCTGCTTGGCCGTCAGCCGTGTGCATCCCAGCGCTGGCAGATTTGGCGCAGTCGTCGCCGTACCTTGTACAAGGTGTGTTGACGCTACACTGCCGTCAGCTGTGGGCATCCCAGCACCGGCAGATCTGACGTAGCCGACGCCGCAACTGGCGCAGAGTGCGTTGGCGCTGCGTGGGCGACAGCGGAGCATAACGCCAGCGCCGGTAGAGCCAGGCCCCCTGTCGCAGCGGCCGCGCCAGCAAGGGTCTGAGGTCGGCGAGGCGCTCGCACCAGCTGGCCAGGCTTTCCCCGGCCAAGGGCTGCCAGCCGTGGCGGGCGGCGCGCCGGCGCAGGGGCTGCCATAGCCGCAGCCTCGCCGGGGTCGGGCCACGCCAGAGCAGCAGCCCGCCCACCAGAGTCGCCACCCCCGACAGGGCGGCCAGAATAAGCCAGTGGGTATGGCCTGAGAGCGCCGGCCAGCGTTGCCCCAGCTGTTGCCACAGGTTGGCCGCATCATAGTTGAGTACCCAGCGGGTCCATTGGTAATCGAGGTTGGCCCCCCACCAGCGCAGCTGGTTGAGCAGGGCCCAGTTGCGATAGCGCTGCAAAGAGAGCGGGTCAGCGGCGGCGAACTCGCCAGCCAGGGCCGCCGGCACGCCCCCCTCGATGCGCTGGGGTGCCACCGCGGCGGTGGGATCGAGCCGCTGCCAGCGGTTCTGCTCATCCAGATACTCCACCCAGGCGTGGGCATCGAACTGGTGTACCTCCAGATAGTTGCCCCTCGGATTCCACTCGCCGCCAAGGTAGCCGGTCACCAGCCGGGCCGGGATGCCGGCCGCCCGCAGCACGAAGGCGGTGGCCATGGCGTAGTGGCCGCAAAAGCCGCGCCGGCTCTCGAACAGAAAATCATCCACCCCGTCCTGCCCCAGTCGTGGCGGCTGCAGGGTGTAGTAGAAGTCGCCCTGACGAAACTCGCCCAGCAGGGCGGCGGCGAGCGCCTCCGGCGTCGGATGGCGGGCCTTGAGCATCAGGGCGTGGGCCCGAGCCTTGGGGTTGCCGATGGTGGGCAACTGCAGGTTGAGCTGGCGGGTCGCCTGGCTGGCTGGCGGCGCCGTGGCGGCCGTGCTGACCTGGTAGCTGATGCGGCCATCCCCCCGATCGCGACGATAGAGGGTGGCGAGGGGGCTCAAGGTGACCGGGCCGCTCAGCACCTCGGGATCGGTCAGGGCCAGGGTCCAGCGGTGGCGCTGGGGCTCGGCGATCACCTGATAGCCGCCGGCAGGCAGCGGGGTGGTCGAGTTTGCCGCCGGCTGCGTCTGCACGGATTGGGACTGTTGCCAGCGGCGCACCTCATCGCTTAACAACCAGCGGCGGCCATCGAACAGCTCCTGGCGCATCAGCGGGAAGTAGCGCTCCTGGGGCAGGGGGGGCGCTGAGGCGAAGCTGATGCGAAAAGCCAGCTCGGAGGAGTTGACCAGCTCGCTGATGTCGCCGGGGGCCACCTCCTCCGAGAGGCCGGAGAGGGCGCGGTTGCTGCTTGGCATCTGCCAGAGCGGCGGTAGCCTTGGCAGCAGCAGGAACAGGGTGAGCAGCAGGGGCGCGGCCAGCAGCAGGGTGACGCCGGCGCGCAGCCACAGCCGTCGGCCGAGGGGCTGCACCGCCGCCAGCAGGGTGGTGACTGCCAGCCAGAGCGCCCCCGCCATCGCCAGGGCCCACCCCATGCTTTGCCGTTGCACCAGTGCCAGCGCGACCAGAAAGAAGGCGAGCAGCAGCACCTGCTCCACATCCCGCTCCCGCCGTACCTCGATGAGCTTGAGGCCGTAGCCGAGCCAGAGCAGGTTGATGAGGGCCGGCAGGGTGCCGAGCTGGCGCCACTGCCAGCCCAGCAGCGCCACGCCCAGTATGGCCAGCAGTGCCAGCATTGCGGCGGGCGGCGGGCGCCAGCCCCGCCACAGCATCATGGCCCGCACGCCAAGGGCAAGCAGCGAGACGGCCATCACCCAGAGCTGCAGCTGGGGCCAGAGGGCCGGGATCAGCAGCAACTGCAGCAGGGCGAGCAGCGGCAGCAGGCGCCGGTTATCGAGCAGCATCGAGGTCTGTCTCCTGCATCGGCTCCCGGGCGTCGAGGCGGGCCAGTGCCAGTTGGCAGCGCTGCAAAAAGGCGGGGCCGCTGTCCGGCCCGAGCGTCCGGCCCGCCAGGGTCAGGCTGAAGGGAATGCCCCGTTTGGCATAGTCGCCACACCACCAGGCGAGCACCGCCAGCCTCGCTTCGAGATCCTGGCCGCCAACCCGGGAGAGGGAGAGGTGGGTATCATCCTGTCCCGGCTCGCAGAACTGCTTCACCAGCAGGCCGCGCCCCTGGGCGAGCTGTTTCCAGGCCACCCGGCTGAGCGGCTCCCCGCTCTGATGGGCCCGCAGCATGTCGAAATCTCCCATCGAGGCCGGGGTGGATTGTCCCCGGTTGCCCGCCGCGTCGGTTGCGGCCTCCCCGCGCAATGGGCCGTACGCCGGGGCCGGGGCGAGCCAGCCCTCCAGTTGCAAATCCAGCAGCGACCAGCAGCGAAACAGGCCGAGGGGGTAGCGGCTCTCCACTCGCAGCCTCTCCAGCGGCAGTCGCCCGCGCCGGGTACCCAGCACCGGCAGGAGCAGAGGTTGGGGCACCGCATCCACCTGCGCCAGCCAGAACCGCCCTTCATTGAGGGAAAACTGCAGTGCCTGCAGCGGCCGTTCGCTGCGTACCGTGATGCGCATGGGCAAGGGGCTGCCCACCTCTCCCAGCACGGCAGGCCCCCCCAGCAGGGCTAGTCCCAGCAGGTTGCGGTGGGTGAGCCACATGGTGACCATGAACAGGCTGCCGAGGCCGTAGGCCAGCAGCAACACCAGGTTGTTCTGGTAGTTGGTGCCGAGCAGATAGATGGCCAGCATCACCAGCAGATAGCAGAGGCCGAGCCGGGTGGGCAGAATGAACAGACAGCGCCCCTGCAGGGTGAGCTGGCGGGCCGGCGGGATGCGCCTGGCCAGCCAGCCTTGCTGCCACCTGGCTCTGCGCTGGCGCCAGTTCATCAGGGGCGATCCGGATCGACCCGGGCCAGCAGGCGCTGGCTGAGCGGGCAGGCTTCACCGCGCTGCACCCCAAAGCTCCCCCTGAGCCTGTGCTCGGCCACGTAGGGGAAGACCGCCTGCACATCCTCCACGCTGACGAAGCGGCGGCCCGCCACCAGCGCCCAGGCCCGGCTCACCGCCAGCAGGGTCTGGGCGGCGCGGGGTGAGAGCGGCTGCGGCAGCTCGGCGTCGAAGCGGCTCTGCTGCACCAGTGCCAGCAGGTAGTCGAGGGTGGCGTCGGCGAGGTGGATCTGCGCCGCCTCTGCCTGCAGGGCGGCGAGATCTGCGGCATCGAGCTGGCGCGCGAGGGGGGCGCTCTGGCTGGCCCCACGCAGCAACCGCCGCTCCGCCTCCGGGGTCGGAAAGCCCAGAGAGAGGCGCACCGCGAAGCGATCGAGCTGGGATTCCGGCAGGGGGTAGGTGCCCGATTGATCCGCCGGGTTCTGGGTGGCGATGACGAAGAAGGGGGAGGGGAGCGGGTGGCTCTGCCCCTCGATGCTCACCTTGCCCTCGGCCATGGCCTCCAGCAGGGCGCTCTGCACCTTGGGGCTGGCGCGGTTGATCTCGTCCGCCAGCAACACCTGGGCAAAGACGGGGCCGGGGTGAAAGCGAAACTGCTGCTGCTGGGGGTCAAAGATCTGCAGCCCCAGCAGGTCGGCCGGCAGCAGATCGGCGGTGAACTGCACCCGCCGGCAGTCGAGCCCCAGCACTTGCGCCAGGGCGTGGGCCAGGGTGGTCTTGCCCATGCCGGGCAGATCCTCGATCAGCAGGTGGCCGCGGGCCAGCAGGGTCACCAGGGCAATCTTGAGCTGCAGCGGCTTGCCCAGGATCACCTGCTCCAGCGCCGTCAGCAGCCGGGTTATCTGTGGTTGTGTCTGCACGGGTGCCTCTCCTCGGTGTCGTTGCCCCTACAGCTTAATACGCCAGTTCGGTGGCAAGAGGATAAGTTGCAGATAACCCATTGAATCCGGATGATTTGAGGCGCGACTTCACACAGACTTCACCTGTGCTCATGTTCGCCACATATTGGCCCGCTATGCTGGCGGCTTTCCAACCTCACGAGATCTATCGTCATGAAGCAAACCTCACCCTTGTCGTTGCTGGCGCTGAGCGCCCTGCTGCTGTCGCCCCTCACCCAGGCCGCTCCCGCCGATCCGCTGGTCGGGGTAGTGGATGATGTCATTCGTCCGCTGGTGAAAGAGCACAGGATCCCGGGCATGGCGGTAGCCGTGTTCAAAGAGGGGCAGCCCCACTACTTCAACTACGGGGTTGCCGAGCTGGCGACGGGGAAGAAGGTCAGCGAGCAGACCCTGTTCGAGATTGGCTCGGTCAGCAAGACCCTGACCGCGACTCTGGGGGCCTACGCCGTGGTCAAGGGGAGCATTGGGCTGGATGACAAGGTGAGCCGACACGCTCCCTGGCTCAAGGGCTCCGCCTTTGATGGCATTACCATGGCCGAGCTTGCCACTTACAGTGCCGGGGGCCTGCCGCTGCAATTCCCCGACGAGGTGGAATCGCTCGAGCAGATGCAGGCTTACTATCGCCAGTGGACGCCGGCCTATCAACCAGGCAGCCATCGCCAGTACTCCAACCCCAGTATCGGCCTGTTCGGCTATCTGGCGGCGAGCAGTCTGCAGCAGCCGTTTGCCCAGTTGATGGAGCAGACCCTGCTGCCAGGGCTCGGCCTGCATCACACCTATATCAATGTGCCGAAGCAGGCGATGGCGAGCTACGCCTATGGCTATTCGAAAGAGGACAAGCCCATCAGGGTCACGCCAGGGGTGCTGGCGGACGAGGCCTACGGCATCAAGACCAGCTCGGCGGATCTGCTCGCCTTTGTGAAGGCCAACATCAACGGGGTGGATGACAAGGGATTGCAGCAGGCCATCGCTTTGACCCACCAGGGGCGCTACTCGGTAGGCGAGATGACCCAGGGGCTGGGCTGGGAGAGTTACCCCTATCCGGTCAGCGAGCAGACGCTGCTGACGGGCAACTCGGCCCAGGTGATCATGAAGGCCAATCCGACGACGGCCGCGCCGAAGGAGATGGGGAGCCAGCGGCTCTTCAACAAGACCGGCTCGACCAACGGCTTTGGCGCCTATGTGGCCTTCGTGCCGGCCAAGGGAGTGGGCATCGTCATGCTGGCCAACCGCAACTACCCTATCCAGGAGAGGGTAAAGGCGGCCCACGCCATCCTGAGCAAGCTGGCTCCCTGAGCGGGCACTGGCCACGGGTCACGGTGCCATTTGCCGCGACCCACCTGTTCTGAAAAACGCCGGGCTTTGCCCGGCGTTGTCATCTGGTCTGGGGGCAGCAGTAAAATAAAGACCCGTTTGAGATTAACAAAACTAATCCCGCCATATTAGAAAACTTCACTAATAGCATAGTTACAAGTGTGATCTGCGGCTTACTTACTTCATATGCAGTTAATTATCATAAATAGTGATGATTGCTCGATGTTTTAACGTTATGCGGTGAATGCCGGGCCATCTTGACTGGAAGCGAGTCGCGGCAGGAGAGGAAGGCCCGTTCGATCCCCATTTTGGGTTGCCCGCCGATATTCGGTCTGCAGCCAGCAAGGGGTCGATGACCCGAGCAGGGAGGTTCATGGCATGGCGAAAACCATCGCCCCCTCAGCATCACCCCATCCGGGCCAGTCGGCCTGTTCCCCCCTTCGTCTGCATCGCGCCAGCAAGCTTGCGACCCCTGGCCAACCCGGCTGCGGGGCCGCTCACATGAATAAGAAAATACATACAGACAGGTAGGTTAGCATGCGTCCATCCACCCCGACCGGGTTGTTGCAACAACCCAAACCCTTTTTCATGATCTTCTTCGTCGAGCTCTGGGAGCGCTTCGGCTATTACGGCGTCCAGGGCCTGCTGGCGGTGTTTTTCGTCCAGCAGCTGGGCTTTTCCCAGGAGCAGTCCTTCATCACCTTCGGTGCCTTCTCGGCGCTGGTATACGGCCTCATCTCGGTGGGCGGTTACGTGGGTGACCATATTCTGGGGACCAAGCGCACCATGGTGCTGGGGGCCATCGTACTGGTCATCGGCTACTTCATGACCGGCATGTCCATCTACAACCCTGACCTCATCTTCTATGCACTGGGCACCATCGCCGTCGGCAACTGCCTGTTCAAGGCCAACCCCGCCAGCCTGCTCGCCAAGTGCTACGAGCCCGGTGATCCCCGACTGGATGGCGCCTTCACCCTGTTCTACATGTCGATCAACGTCGGCTCGCTCATCTCCCTGTCGCTGGCTCCCGTGGTGGCCGATCACTACGGCTACACAGTGACCTACAACCTGTGCGGGGTCGGCCTGGTGATCGCCCTGCTCACCTTCTTCGCCTGCCGCCGCATGGTCATGGGAATAGGCTCGGCCCCCGACCACCTGCCGCTCGACTACGGCAAGCTGCTGCTGGTGCTGTTGGGCTCGGTCGCCCTGGTCTTCTTCTGCGCCTGGCTGATGCACCACGTGGTGATCGCCAACATGGTGCTGATGACGGTGACCCTGGCCGTGGTGGTCTTCTTCTTTCGCGAGGCCTTCAAGCTCGACAGTGTCGGGCGCAACAAGATGTACGTGGCTTTCGTGCTGATGCTGGAGGCGGTGGTGTTCTACGTGCTCTATGCCCAGATGCCGACTTCGCTCAACTTTTTTGCCATCAACAACATGCACCATGAAATGCTGGGGGTGACCGTCAACCCGGTCAGCTTCCAGGCGCTCAACCCCTTCTGGGTGGTGCTGGGTAGCCCGGTGCTGGCGATGATCTATACCCGGCTGGGCAGCCAGGGGCGGGATCTCACCATGCCGCTCAAGTTCACCCTGGGCATGCTGTTCTGCTCCCTCGGTTTTCTCACCGCGGCGGCGTCCGGTATCTGGTTTGCCGATGCGCAGGGGCTCACCTCACCCTGGTTCATGGTGCTCATCTATCTGTTCCAGAGTCTGGGGGAGCTGATGATCAGCGCCCTGGGGTTGGCCATGGTGGCGGCGCTGGTACCGCAGCGGCTGATGGGCTTCATCCTCGGCATGTGGTTCCTGACCCAGGCGATGGCCTCCCTGCTCGGGGGCTATGTGGCGACCTTTACCGCGGTGCCGCAGGGGGTGACGGATCCGCTGCAGACCCTGCTCATCTACACGGACGTGTTCGGCAAGATTGGTCTGGTGACCCTGCTGGTGGCGGGGGTGATGGGGCTGATGGTGCCCTGGCTCAACCGCATGATGCAGTCCGGTGAGCGCCATGGCGAGGAGGAGGAACTGTCGCAGGCCAAGGCCTGAGAGTGGCAGAAGGGGTGAGGGCACGAGCGCCTCACCCCGGCAGATCAGTCGTATTGCTCTTCCATCCAGGCTTCCAGGATGAGCTGGGCGGAGACGCCATCCACGCTCCCCTTTTCCAGCGCCCGATAGCCACCCTGTTCGAACAGGCGGGCGCGGGCATCGGTGGTGGTGAGCCGCTCGTCCTTGAACTCTACCTGCTTGCCGAAGCGGCCGTGCAGGCGGTTGCCGAACTTGCGGGCGCGCACCGTGATTTCCTGCTCGGTGCCGTCCATGTTGAGCGGCAGACCCACCACCAGCAGGTCCGGTTGCCACTCCTTGAGCAGCTTGTCTATTTCGTCCCAGTTGGGGATGCCGTCGTTGGCCTTGAGGGCGCGCAGCGGGCGGGCCGTGCCGGTGAGCTCCTGACCTATGGCGACCCCTATGCTCTTGGTGCCGTAGTCAAAGCCCATGATACTGCGTGATGACATTGGGTAATTTCCTCAGAATGCGTCGCAAATTGCACAGCAGATTGCATCAGCCGTGGCCGATGTCGCTGGACAGGTGAACGGGATTGACCCCGATGCTGGCGGCGGCGCGTTGCCAGCGCTGGTGGATGGGGGTCTTGAACACCAGATCCGGATTGGGGGGGATCACCAGCCAGGCGCCGTCCACCAGCTCCTGTTCCAGTTGCCCCGCGCTCCAGCCGGCGTAACCGAGCGCCACCAGCCAGTGCGCCGGTGCCTCCTCGGTACCCAGGGTCTCCAGTATGTCCTTGGAGGTGGTGACCATCAGCTCGTCCCCCACCTGCAGGGTGGAGTTGAAACCGGGGCGGAAGCTGTGCAGCACGAAGCCGCGATCGGCGTGAACCGGCCCCCCCTGCAGCACCGGCTGTTTGAGTTCCGGGTTGGCGGGCGGTGCCAGCTTGAGCTGATCCAGCATGGTCTCCAGCGACATGTCCACCGGAATATTGACCACCAGCCCCATGGCGCCCTCTTCGTTGTGTTCGCACAGATAGACCAGCGAGCGCTCGAAATAGGGGTCGGTGAGGCTCGGCATGGCGAGCAGGAAGTGATTTTGCAGTGTTTGCATATGGGCCAAATATTGCAAAGGTATTTGCAGTCAATTATGGCAGCTCGCTTCGTCTGGCAAAACCGCTTTTTGGGCGGCTGGCTCAGACCAGTCAATCTGTTTCAGTGGAGAGAAAGCCATGGAAGGTATTTCAATCAGGCAGAAGTTGATCCTGGGCTGTGTGGTTCCCCTGCTGGCGCTGTTGCTGCTGGTCATAGGAGCAACCCAGGCGATGTCCCGGCTGATGACCGGCATCAACGCCATGTATCAGGGGGAGGTGGTCCAGCTCAAGGAGCTCAAGCAGATCGCCGATCTCTATGCGGTCAAGGTGATCGATGCCGCCAACAAGGCCAACGTCGGGGGCTTCGAACCGGCCCGCTCCAAGGCCGACATGAGCGCCGCCCAGCAGGAGATCGCCACCATCTGGCGCCAGTATCGCAGCCACGACATGAGTGACGAGGAGCGCAGGCGGGCGGACAAGGTGGAGGCGCTGTTTGCCGCCGCCAACCGGGAGATAGAAAAGGTGATGGGGCTGCTGGAGGGCTCGCCGGGCGAACACAACGCGGCGCTTGCCGCCGCCATCATGCCGCTCTATCAGGTGATCGACCCGGTCAGCGATGCGGTGAGCGATCAGGTGGCGTTCCAGCTAAAAGAGGCGGAAGAGAACGTGGCCGAGCTCAACCAGCTCAGGCAGCAGCTGACCCAGCTGTTTGTCGCGCTGTTTGTGGTGGTGGGGGGCTGTGTGCTGTTTATCGGGGTTTGGGCCGGGCGCAGCGTCAGCCAGCCGCTGGCGGCCATGGGGCAGATCCTGCGCGGCATGCAGACGGATCTCGACTTGAGCCGGCTGGCCCCCGTGCTGCGCAAGGATGAGATGGGCAGCCTGGCGCACTCCCTCAACGAGGTGATCCGCCATTTTCGCGGCCTCATCGCCCAAATCAACGAGACTGCCGAGCAGCTTGCCAGGGCCTCGGCCCAGCTGGCCCATATCGGGGTCGAGAGCCGCCAGCGGTTTGCCCAGCAGCAGGCGGAGACGGATCAGACCGCGACCGCCATGAACCAGATGAGCAGCACGGTAGCCGAGGTGGCCAACAGCTCCAACCAGGCGGCCGATGCGGCCCGTCATGCCGACGACAGCGCACGGCACGGCCATCAGATAGTGGAGGATGCCATTGCGCGCATGTCACACCTCTCCTCCCAGATCCAGAACACGGCGGCCATGATCACCCAGCTGGCGGATGACAGCCGGGACATCGGCAGCGTGATGGACGCCATTCGCGGCATCGCCGAGCAGACCAACCTGCTGGCACTCAACGCCGCCATCGAGGCGGCGCGGGCAGGGGATCAGGGGCGTGGCTTTGCGGTGGTGGCCGACGAGGTGCGCACCCTGGCCCAGCGTACCCAGCGCTCCACCGAAGAGATCGGCAAGACCATCGTCAAGTTGCAGCAGGGGGCCAATCAGGCGGCCAGCAGCATGGAGCAGGGGCTGGAACAGGTGGAGGAGTCCAACCGAACCGTGCTGGCCTGTGGTCAGGCGCTCGGCGAGATCGTCAGCTCGGTCAACGTGATCAACGAGATGAATACCCAGATTGCCACGGCGGCGGAGGAGCAGAGCAAGGTGGCCGAGGAGATCACCCGCAACGTGGTCAACATCGCCCATATCGCGACCGAGTCTACCGGGGCGGCCACCCAGCTCAACCAGAACTGTCACGAGCTGGAGCAGTTGTCGGGGGATCTCAAGGAGAAGGTGGGGCAATTCCGCTGCTGAGGGGACTGACGCTGGATAGATGGATTGATGGATGGATAGAAAAGAGGCGGCCCCGGGGCCGCCTCTGTTGTTTATCGCCTGTTGTCGTGGTTAAGCCTTGGCCAGCCGGCGCTCGATGGCATCCATCAACATGCCGGTGATGTGCACGTCGAAGGCCGCTTCAATCTCGCGGATGCAGGTGGGGCTGGTGACGTTAATCTCGGTCAGCCGATCGCCGATGATGTCGAGGCCGACGAAGATGAGCCCCTTCTCTTTTAGAGTCGGGCCGACTGCGCGGGCGATGGCCCAGTCGGCCTCGCTCAAGGGACGCGCTTCACCACGGCCACCGGCCGCCAGGTTGCCACGGGTCTCCCCTTGCGCCGGGATGCGGGCCAGGCAGTAGGGTACCGGCTCACCGTCCACCACCAGCACCCGCTTGTCGCCATCCTTGATGGCGGGCAGATAGGTCTGCGCCATGCAGTACTGGCTGCCATGCTCGGTGAGGGTCTCGATGATGACGCCGACGTTGGCGTCATCCTCCTTCATGCGGAAGATGGAGGCGCCACCCATGCCGTCCAGCGGTTTGAGGATCACGTCCTTGTGCTGGGCGTGGAAGGCGCGCAGCTTGTCGGCTCTGCGAGTGACGAGCGTGGTCGGGGTGTGTTCGGCAAACCAGGCGGTGTAGAGCTTCTCGTTGGCGTCGCGCAGGCTCTGGGGCTTGTTGACGATGAGGCAGCCCTCATCCTCGGCCCGCTCCAGCATGTAGGTGGCGTAGATGAACTCGGTGTCGAAGGGGGGATCCTTGCGCATCAGGATCACGTCCAGGCTGGAGAGCGGCTGATCCACCACCTCGCCGAGGCTATACCAGTCGGCATAGTCATATTTGACGGTGAGCGGACGCATGGTGCCGAAGGCACGACCGGCCTCCATGTAGAGATCCTTCATCTCCAGATAGAACAGCTCGTAGCCGCGCTTTTGCGCCTCTTCGAGCATGGCGAAGCTGGAGTCCTTCTTGATGTTGATGGCCGAGATGGGGTCCATCACGATGCCGAGTTTAATGGTCATCCGCTGTTCCTTCTGTAGAGGAGCCCGCCTTGGCAGGCTCCGGGAGTTAGGCCAGATCGCCGAAGCGGCACTGCAGCGCAGTAATCGCGGTGAGGGCTGCGGTTTCGGTGCGCAGCACCCGCGGCCCCAGCAGCATCTCTTTGAAATCTTCCTGCACGGTACGGGCGATCTCGTCGCTCGACAAGCCCCCTTCCGGGCCGATCAGCAGCCGCACGCCGTGCTCAGGGATTGGCAGGGTGTTGATGCTGTAAGGGGCGCGCGGGTGCAGGTTGAGCTTGAGTTCGTTGGTCTCTTCCGCCAGCCAGGCGTCGAGCTCCATCGGCATGCGCACTTCGGGCACGGTATTGCGGCCGCACTGCTCGCAGGCGCTGATCACCACCTTCTGCCACTGCTCGCGTTTTTTCTCCAGCCGATCGGCCGGCAGCTTGACGCCGCAGCGTTCGGAGAAGAGCGGGGTGATGCAGGTGACGCCCAGCTCCACCGATTTCTGGATGGTGAAGTCCATCTTGTCGCCGCGGCTGATCACCTGACCGAGGTGGATGGCCAGCGGGGATTCCACCGAGCGGGTGTCGCAGCTGTCGATGGTCACTTCCACCGACTTCTTGCCGACGTTGGCGATGGTGGCGGGGTACTGGTTGCCGTCGCCGTTGAACAGCTCGAGCTGCTGACCCGGCTGCATGCGCAGCACCCGGCCGATGTGGTTGGCACCGTCTTCCGACAGGGCGAGGGTCTGGCCCACCTGCAGGGCGGCCGGTTCATAGATACGTGGAATGCGCATGGCTCAGTGTCAGTCTCTGGTTCAAGAAGAGGGGGTTTAAATCCCTTGTGTCCATAGATGGGGTTATTGGCACTGCTTTTCAATAAAGGGGTTGGTATTGCCCTGCAGCTTGCCGATGCGGCGGTTGCGCTCGCACTCCCAGCCGTCGGCCGGGTACTGCCTGTCCCAGGCTTCGAACAGTTTACGCTGTTGCGCCGCCAGACGCAGCCCATACTGCTGGCTCATATAGAGGTAGGCGCGGGCGATCTGGCCCCGTACCGGCCCCTTGGGCGGCTGCACCTGGCGATTTTTGAAGTCCACCAGCATCCGGCACTGGCCGTACTGATCCGGGGTGCCATTCCAGTCGGAGAAGCGGAAGTTGGCCCGATCGCCGTTCACTTCGCCGATGGCGGGGAAGAGGTTGTGCATGTCCCCCTCCATCTTATTGAACTCGGGGCTCGCTTTTTCGCAGTTCTTGCGACCACCCTGCTGCCAGCACTGCAGCTGGTGGCCGAACTCCCAGGCGGGGACTACGTGTTCCCACTCGATGCGGGCGGCGCGCTTGGGCTGCTTGCGCGGCTCATAGCCGCAACTGGCCAGATCCGGGCTCATTTTCTTGCCCTGATAGTCGATGTTGCAGCCGCAGTAGATGGTGGTGACAGCGGGCTGGCTCTGGTAGAGCTTCACCAGATCCTGCTTGGCTTCGCGAAAGGTCTGGGCATGCAGGGGCGCGCTGAGCAGCGGCAAACCGGCCAGCAGGGTCAGGGCGAGGGAAGAGATGAGACGCATGGGATTCCTTGCAAACGGGATGATTGACGAACGATGGCGGGCACCCTACCACAAGGGCGCGACACCGGCTGGCTTACTGCGAGGTGACGACCCGTTCCAGCGGCTGCCGACAGCGACGGCAGTGGTAACGGGCCTCGCCGCGCACCACCTTGTTGTGGCGGCGCACCGACAGCTGATGCTGCTGGCAGAGGCAGCGATAGGGGATGGTTGGCTGCGCCAGTACCGCCAGATCGAAGCTGTGGGTGGTTCTGGGCTCAAGGCCGAACAGCTCCCGCATCACAGATTGCCACTGGCGGCCGTGGGGCAGCACCCGCGATTTGCCGCGCCCTTCGCCCCACAGGGCATAAACCAGCAGGTGGGCCACCTCGTGGGGCACCACTTCGGCCAGAAACGCCTGCTGGTTGGCCTGATAGAGGGCCGGGTTGAAGCGAAGCTCCCAGGTCTGCAGCCGCGCCGAACCTGCCGCCCGACCGCGCATGTTGCAGTGCACCTGCGGGCGGGGAAAGGGGCGGCCAAGGCGTGCTTCGGCCTGCACAAAACAGGCGTCGACGCGGGTGAGCAGCTGCTCGTGCAGGGCGGGATCGAGGCGGGTAGTTGTGACGGACATCGGGTTCTCGGCAAATGGCGGACAAGCAAAAGGGGAGCCAGGCTCCCCTTTATACCACAAGCGTGAGGCTTACAGACCGGCGGCGGAACGCAGCAGTTCGGCCTTGTCGGTCTGCTCCCACGGGAACTCGTTGCGACCGAAGTGACCGTAGGCGGCGGTAGCCTGGTAGATCGGACGCTTGAGATCCAGCATCTGGATCAGGCCGTACGGACGCAGTTCGAAGTGCTCGCGCACCAGCTTGACCAGCAGATCTTCGGCTACCTTGGCAGTGCCGAAGGTTTCGACGCTGATGGAGGTCGGCTCGGCCACGCCGATGGCGTAGGAGACCTGTACTTCGCAGCGATCGGCCAGACCGGCGGCGACGATGTTCTTGGCCACGTAGCGGGCGGCGTAGGCAGCGGAGCGGTCAACCTTGGACGGATCCTTGCCGGAGAAGGCGCCACCACCGTGACGGGCCATGCCGCCGTAGGTGTCGACGATGATCTTGCGACCGGTCAGACCGCAGTCACCCATGGGGCCGCCGATAACGAAACGGCCGGTCGGGTTGATGAAGTATTTGGTGTCCTTGTTGATCCACTCGGCCGGCAGCACCGGCTTGATGATCTCTTCGCGCACCGCTTCAACCAGGTCTTTGTGGCTGATGGATTCGGCGTGCTGGGTAGAGAGCACCACGGCATCCACACCGATGATCTTGCCGGCGTCGTCGTAGGCGAAGGTCAGCTGGCTCTTGGCATCCGGACGCAGCCACGGCAGGGTGCCGTTCTTGCGCACTTCGGCCTGACGCTTCACCAGCAGGTGGGAGTAGGTGATGGGGGCCGGCATCAGCACGTCGGTTTCGTTGGTGGCGTAGCCGAACATCAGGCCCTGGTCGCCCGCGCCCTGCTCCAGCGGATCGCTGCGGTCAACGCCCTGGTTGATGTCCGGGGACTGCTTGCCGATGGCGTTCAGCACGGCGCAGGAGTCGGCATCGAAGCCCATGTCGGAGTGGGTGTAGCCGATCTCGCGCACTGTGTCGCGCACGATCTGCTCGATGTCTACCCAGGCGGTGGTGGTTACTTCACCGGCCACCATGACCATGCCGGTCTTGACCAGGGTCTCGCAGGCAACGCGTGCCTTGGTGTCTTGCTTGAGGATGGCGTCCAGGACCGCATCGGAGATCTGATCCGCAATCTTGTCGGGATGGCCTTCGGAGACCGACTCGGAAGTAAACAGCTTTGCCATGATGGGATTCTCAGCTTGTCTGGGGTTATCGCCGCAGCAATAACCGGGTGATGATAGGATGATTGTAGAGGTATCTACATCTGGACGTCCATTTTAGTTAGCGACCCCCTCGATTGCCAGCACTATTTTGGTTTTGCCGCCCCCTGGCCGAACAAGATCCGTTCTTCACCCCATTTGGGGTAGATAGTGGTCATGACTCAATCGTTTGCCCCGTCAAGAAAAGCGATTGAGCTCCCAAAGCGGCTTTATTCGCCCAGATAATATTTGCACGCCGCGCCCCCTGCTGGGACAATGACGCGCCTTAATCTTGGCCATCAAATGAAGCAATCGCAGGAGATACAGATGCCTTCTCGTAAAGAGCTTGCCAATGCCATTCGCGCATTGAGTATGGATGCCGTTCAAAAAGCCAACTCCGGTCACCCGGGCGCCCCCATGGGAATGGCGGATATCGCCGAAGTATTGTGGCGCAGCCACCTGAAACATAACCCGAACAACCCCAAGTGGGCCGACCGCGACCGTTTCATCCTCTCCAACGGCCACGGCTCCATGCTGCTGTACTCCCTGCTGCACCTCTCCGGTTATGACCTCTCCATCGACGATCTGAAAAACTTCCGCCAGCTGCACTCTCGCACCCCGGGTCACCCGGAGTACGGTTACGCGCCGGGCGTCGAGACCACTACCGGTCCGCTGGGCCAGGGCATCACCAACGCCGTGGGCATGGCGATCGCCGAGAAGGCCATGGCCGAGCAGTTCAACCAGCCGGGTCACGACATCGTTGACCACTACACCTACGCCTTCATGGGCGACGGCTGCCTGATGGAAGGTATCTCCCACGAGGCTTGCTCCCTGGCCGGTACCCTGCAACTGGGCAAGCTGATCGCGTTCTGGGATGACAACGGCATCTCCATCGACGGTCACGTGGAAGGCTGGTTCACCGACGACACCGTCAAGCGCTTCGAAGCCTACGGCTGGCACGTCATCCCGGCCGTTGACGGTCACAGCCCGGAAGCGATCAACGCTGCCATCGAAGCCGCCAAGGCAGAGACCGGCAAGCCGACCCTGATCTGCTGCCGCACCATCATCGGTTACGGTTCCCCGAACAAGTCCGGCTCCCACGACTGCCACGGCTCACCGCTGGGCAACGACGAGATCGCCGCCGCTCGTGCCTTCCTGAAGTGGGACCACGCCCCGTTCGTTATCCCGGCCGACATCGCTGCCGAGTGGAACGGTCAGGAGAAGGGCGCCAAGCTGGAATCCGACTGGGCTGCCAAGTTCGCCGCCTATGAAGCCGCTCACCCGGCACTGGCTGCCGAGTTCAAGCGCCGCACCGCAGGCGACTTGCCGGCCAACTGGGCTGCCGACTCCGCCAAGATCATCGAAAACCTGCAGGCCAACCCGGCCAAGATCGCCACCCGTAAAGCGTCCCAGAACGCACTGGAAGCCTTCGGCAAGCTGCTGCCGGAATTCATGGGTGGTTCTGCCGACCTGGCTCCGTCCAACCTGACCATGTGGTCCGGCTCCAAGTCCCTGACCAACGACGATGCCTCCGGCAACTACATCCACTACGGTGTACGCGAGTTCGGCATGTCCGCCATCATGAACGGCATCGCCCTGCACGGTGGTTTCATCCCCTACGGCGCCACCTTCCTGATGTTCATGGAGTACGCCCGCAACGCCCTGCGCATGGCCGCCCTGATGAAGCAGCGTTCCATCTTCGTTTACACCCACGACTCCATCGGTCTGGGTGAAGATGGCCCGACTCACCAGCCGGTCGAGCAGATCGCCTCCTTGCGTCTGACCCCGAACATGAGCACCTGGCGTCCGTGTGACCAGGTTGAATCCGCCATCGCCTGGAAACACGCCATCGAGCGTACCGACGGCCCGACCTCTCTGATCTTCTCTCGTCAGAACCTGGCCCAGATGGACCGCACTGCCCAGCAGTTGGCCGACACCGCCAAGGGTGGCTACGTGCTGAAGGATTGCGCCGGTACGCCGGAGCTGATCCTGATCGCCACCGGTTCCGAAGTGGAACTGGCCGTGGCCGCCTATGAGCAGCTGACTGCCAAGGGCCGTGCCGTGCGCGTGGTCTCTCTGCCGTCTACCGACGTGTTCGACGCCCAGTCCGCCGAGTACAAGGAGTCCGTGCTGCCGTCCTCCGTCACCAAGCGTGTGGCCATCGAAGCCGGCATCGCCGACTACTGGTACAAGTACGTGGGCTTTAGCGGCAAGATCATCGGCATGCGCTCCTTCGGTGAGTCCGCGCCGGCCGAGCTGCTGTTCAAGGAATTTGGCTTTACCGTGGAAAACGTGGTTGCGACCGCTGAATCCCTGTAATCGCTGACTATTGGGCCACTTTGGCCCAATATCCGGAATAAGAAAATGCCCCCCATCGCAAGATAGGGGGTATTTTTTTAGATTTTTTAAGAGATATTTTTAATATAAACAATCAACTTGGAATATTTTTAGTTATATTATTTATGCGTATGATATATACACTTAAATTGAGTTTGCAAGTGGTGATGTAAATTGATGGTGTTATAGGCCTGATGTATAACACGGTTTTAATAATAGGGGGCGCAATGGAATGTTATCTCAGAGATGAGCGTATTTCTAATATTACAATTGATGCAGATTGTCTTTCTCAATTAGGAGGTGTTTTTCTAGAGCGAACAATGGCTATAAATAATGCTGTCGGGAATAATACTGATGGGAAAAAGGCTATATTTACGTGTATTATCAGGTTTGATAACAAGGGTTATAGAGTTTTTAGTATTGAAGATTTATTGAATTACTTTCAACTTGGCAAGGATGTTGAACGTATATTGTTAACCATCGATACAGGAGAGAGTCTAAGTTCCAACAGGCAAATAGGAACATATTTAGAGTTACGCTTAGATAATCGAGATCAGGCAAACTGTTTTCTCACAGTAACTTCTGATGATAAAGACTTAGTCGATGCATCATTCTCTGCCATACACGATGCTTTGAGTAAATATAAAAACAAAAATGCATGGGTAAGGTCTGTATGGACGCAGCTCTGTATTCAAATAATTGGTGTTAGTCTCGGTTTTATATTGAGTTTATGGGGGGCGAATATTATTTCCCGTCAGATAGAAATGGAAAACCCTTTTGTACTATCTTTTCTGTTTTTAATATTAATATTTTCAAATCTATGGGGGTATATTAATCAAGCCATTTTATGGGGTTTGAATAGTTTGTTTCCAAATTTAAAGTTCTATCGGGAAGATAAAGAAACGCTTCATTGGTTAATGCAAACAATTGTGGGTGGCATTGTAGTTGCGATAGTTCTCTTCTTTCTAAATGAAGCATTCTCATTCTTAATGATAATTATGAACAGTATTATACATAAAGGTGGGTGAGCTCGTAGGTTCGATTAGCGGAGCATCATCGGACATTCGCGCATCTGCGTCGATGCCATAAAAAATATCCCTTCGTGTTACCAAAAAAGAGACCGGCATATAGCCGGTCTCTTTTTATTTCAACAAACCTTATGCCTGCGGCGGGGTGCTTTCGGCGTTGGACATCACGGCATCAATCTGCACCAGGGCGCCACCGGGCAGCTCGCTCACGCCAATCACGGTGCGGGCCGGCAGGTAGGCCGGGAAGTATTTGGTGTAGATGGCATCCACCTCCGCCAGATCCGCGATGTTCTTCAGCTGGATATTGACCTTGACGATATCGTCCATCACGTGGCCGATGCTCTCCACGATGGTCTTGATATGGCCGAGGCACTGGGCGGTTTGCTCCTTGACGCAACCGGTCAGGATCTTGCCGGTGGCCAGATCGAGCGGCAGCTGGCCGGCGATATGGTTGTAGTGGGAGAAGGCGACGGTCTGGGTGTGCAGGGGGCTGCGCGGTGCCTTGTCGGTGTTGCGGGCGCGGATCACCAGATTGTGTCTGTCTTCCACCAGCTGTGGCGGGGTGCCGTCACCGTGGGAGATGACCGCATCCATCTGCACCCGGGCGCCCAGCGGCAGGGCGGCGGCCACGATCACGCTGCGGGCCGGCAGGTAGGCGACGGCACGGGCAATGGCAGAGTCCGGGAAGAAGGTGGTGTAGACCTCGTTGACGGCGTCCAGATCGGCCAGTCTGGTCAGATAGACGGTGACCTTGACGATATCGTCAAACGGCACATCGATGCTCTCCAGCACGTGCTTGATATTGCGCAGGCACTGCTCCGCCTGCTGCTGGATACCGCCGGCGACCAGCTGGCCCGACGCGGCATCGACCGGCAGCTGGGCACCGATATTGTTGTAGTGGGAGAAGGCGACGGTGTGGGTCGAGAGCGGATCCTGCGGCGCCTTGTCGCTGTTGCGGGAGAGCTTCAGCAACGGGCAGGGGGCCTGCGGGAAGGTGCCTTCACCGTTGGAGATGAGCGCGTCCATCTGCACGGCGGCGCCGAGCGGCAGACCGGCCACCGCCAGCACGGTGCGGGTCGGCAGCAGACGCGGGAAGAATTCGCCATAGACGGCGTTGACCGCGTCGAGATCGGCAATCTCTTTGAGAAATACCGTGATCTTGACCACGTCATCCATCACATGATCGATGCTCTCGACGATGGCCTTGATGTTGGTGAGGCACTGTCTGGCCTGCGCCTTGATATCCCCTGCGACCAGCGCGCCCGTTTTCGGGTCGACCGGCAGCTGGGCGGAGATATTGTTGTAGTGGGAGAACGCCACGCTCTGGGTGCAGGGGCTCAGATCCTGCGGTGCATTGGCGGTATTTCTGGCTGACTTGATGATGGTATCACTCATGGCGATACTCCTTTTTCAATCATTATTGGTGTAGGTACGGGTCACCCTCCCTCATCTTCTGATGGCCGCCTCGGCTCGCCAACGAGCGGGCTCTCCTCTTTATTTCGGCAATAGCCGGCCATTCCCGCCAAATAATGACGGGTGGCAAACATCGCCTCGCATATTGAGTCAAGGTCGCCTGTGCAGGCGATCGGATAACAGAGGTATGGATTGGGTTGGTTATCTCAGACGAGAGGATTCTATGAAGGGTATTCAGGGGATGCAAACCGGGATCGCATTTCTATGAGGTGGCTCAACGCTCTGAAATATAGCCAGAATGGCATTCAATGCACGATAAATGACGGGGTAAATGGCTTCATATAGTGCGTTATGGTGGTGAAGGCCGAATGGCGCGGCTTCCCGCCATCATGCTCAGCGATCGGCCCTGTGAATAAAGCGTTAATGATTGGCACTATTTCGCTGTTAATGCAAAAAACTATGCATGGCTATGCATTTCATTGCGTTGAAAGGGGCTGTCATATGCATGGAAAATATGCTAGCTGGGGGCGGTTATTGTGCCCATTCGTCGGCTCCTGACATATCATTCAGCGATCTTGCATAGTTGTCGGCTTATTTGCAGGCAAAGCTCGCCGCGGGCAGCCGTTATTTTCCAGATATTGGCTGCCGTTATTTTCCAGATGGCACCCGTCAGGTTTATGCAATGAAATTGCAGCGTGGGACAAGCGCCATCAGGGGCAAATATCAGGACGGATGTTCCAGCCCAGCCGATATCGGGCGAAGGATGCAACAGGGGGGGCAGGCTGGTTCAGCGGGTGTAAACCTTGTGCCTGGAGCCCGGACAAGATAGCGCTGCCGCGTTGCCCTGTTCTGGCGGAAAAAACCGGTATCGCCCCATGGTCGGCGCGACTGGGTCTGGTGTTTGAGAGGTCGGCCGCCTGGGTTGCAGGAGCCTTGTTCAGGCGGCGCCTTGGGCTAGTCCTGGCTCAGGCGGGATAGAGGGCACCCAGTATCGCGGGGCGGCTGGCACAGGCGTATGGGAGGGCAGGTTGCCCTCCTTGTTCAGGCGGCGCCTTGGGTTAGTCCTGGCTCAGGCGGGATAGAGGGCACCCAGCACGGCGGGGCGGCTGGCGCCGGTGACGGCGGGCAGGTTGCCGGGTTGGCGGTGGATAAAGCGCTGTGCCAGCCAGGCAAACGCCGCGCCCTCCATCCAGTCGGGGGCAATCCCCAGCTCGGCCGTGTTGGCGATGCGCCAGCCGGGCAGCAGGCTGGCCAGCTCCGCCAGCAGCGGGGCGTTATGAGCGCCGCCGCCACAGACATAGAGCTCGGACCTGCTCTGTGCATCAGCCAGTGCGGGCAACTGACGGGCGACGCTGTGGCAGGTAAGCGCCTGCAGGGTGCGCTGTACATCCGCCGGGGCATGGGGGTGGCCGGCGAGCTCGCCATCGAGCCAGTCGAGGGTGAACATCTCCCGCCCTGTGCTCTTGGGGTGGGGGGCGGCGAAGTAGGGGTGGGCCAGCAGCCGCTCCAGCAGTGCAGGGATAAGCTGGCCGCTGGCCGCCCACTGGCCGCCGGCATCGTAACCGGCCCCCTTGGGGTGATGGCGGCGATACCAGCCGTCGAGCAGGGTGTTGGCTGGGCCGGTATCGAAGCCATAGACACTGTCGGCCTGGCCCGGCAGCACCGAGATATTGGCGATGCCGCCGAGGTTGAGCACCACCCGCAGAGCGCCGGGGTGGGCAAAGAAGGCCTGATGGAAGGCGGGCACCAGTGGCGCCCCTTGACCGCCGAGGGCCATGTCCATGGTGCGAAAATCGGCCACCACATCGATGCCGGTCAGCGCCGCCAGCAGGGCCGCGTTGCCGATCTGCAGGGTAAAGCCGAGCTGGGGGCGGTGGCGGATGGTCTGGCCGTGGCTGCCGAGGGCGCGAATATCTTTGGGAGCCAGCCCCGCCTTGGCCAGCAGGGCGTGGGTGGCGGCGGCAAATTCGCGGGCGACCAGGTTGTCGGCCACCCCCATGCGGTCGATCTCGTTGTCGCCCGGGGTACAGAGGGCGTGCAGCTCGTGGGCGGTGGGCCAGGGGTGGCTGACGGCCGCCTCGACCCGCAGTTGATCCCCCTCGATCACGACCAGCACGGCATCGATGCCATCCATGCTGGTACCGGACATCAAGCCTATATAGCGTTCAGTCATCAGCCTTCCTTACTTGCAGGTCGGGAAAAAGTACGTGAGAGAGGGTGCGGCCTCGATCCCATGCCGTATTCTGGTACCGGACATCAGGCCTATATAGCGCTCGCTCATGACTGTTCCTTGTAGGTCAGTTGCCGCCGTTGGCCCGCTTGTTCTGGGCCAGCTGCAGTTCGGGGCTGTCCAGCTTGGCCAGCTGGGGCATGGCCTGTGCCTTGAAGCTGGCCAGCGCCCGCCCGCTGAGAGACTCCGCCTGCGGCAGGTTGAGGGTGCGCGGGTTCTTGTGCACGCCGCCCACCACGAATTCATAGTGCAGGTGCGGCCCGGTGACCCGGCCGGTGCCGCCGAGCAGGCCTATGGTCTGGCCCTGCTTCACCCGCTGCCCCTTGTTGACGGTGCGCTTGGAGAGGTGCAGGTACTTGGTCACGTAGTTGCCGGCGTGCTTGATGAAGACGTAGTTGCCGTTGAACTGGTTGTAGCCGGCGGCCACCACGCTGCCGCCACCCGCCGCCATGATGGGGGTGCCAACCGGTGCCACGTAGTCGATGCCGTTGTGGGGGCGTACCTTGCCGGTGACCGGGTGCAGACGGCGCGGATTGAAGTTGGAGCTGATGTATTTGAAGTTGACCGGCGCACGCAGGAAGCTCTTGCGCATCGCCTTGCCATCCGGGGTGTAGTAGTTGCCATCCTCGTTCAGCACGGCGCGATACACGGCGCCCTGGTTGACGAACTCGGCGGCCAGGATGTCGCCGGAAGCAACCCGCTCGTCATCCTGGAATTTCTCCTCGTAGACCACCCGGAAGCTGTCCCCCGGTTGCAGGTCCTGGGCAAAGTCGATATCCCAGCCGAAGATGGCGGCGAGATCCATGATCTGATCCTCGGTCATGCCGGCGTCGACGGCGGCGCCCCAGAAGCTGGAGCGGATCTCCCCCTTGGCCACCTGTTCGCGGGTGTCGAGCTCGAGCTTGACCGCCCGGGCGACAAACCCTTCATCCTTGCGGCTCACCTTGAGCGCCTGCTCCAGGCTGTGGGGATAGTAGAGGCTGTGCAGCTCGCCGCCCTTGGTGAGCTTGAAGGTGAGCTCCTGGCCTGGCTTGAGCAGGCGCAGGGTGTCGGTGCCGTTCAGCTGATCGATGAGGTGCAGATCCGTGGTGCTGAGGCCAAGGCGCTGGAAGATGACCCCCATGTTGTCGCCGCTGCGTACCTTCACCTGCTTGGTGATGTAGCTCGGCTTGGGGGGGGCGACGGGCTTGGCTTCGGCCAGCAGCGCCTCCTCGTCGACCTGCTGCTCGATGGCCAGCTCGTTGCCGTTGTCATCGACCCTTGTGGCGACTGCCTGTTCGCTGGGCCAGGCCGCCAGCATCATCACCATGATGCTCAGGATCAGCACCATCTTGCGGTGCCAGTGAGGGAGAGAGTTGAAGGCGTGCCAAATGACCATGAGAAGCAGACGAAGTTGAGCCGGGAAGAATGTCGGAGTTTACCGCCTTTCCAATTGGCCCGCCATTCCAGTAATATGTCTGGCCCTGTGGAATCGTGATTGGAGAGTCAAAAAATGTCCCAGCTCGAGGTGGCGCTAGCCGAGATCAAGCGCGGAGCGGAAGAAATTCTGGTGGAAGAAGAACTGGTCGCCAAGTTGAAGGAAGGGCGCCCGCTGCGCATCAAGTTGGGGATGGACCCGACGGCTCCCGACATTCATCTGGGTCATACCGTGATCCTCAACAAGCTGAAGACCTTCCAGGATCTGGGCCATGAAGTGATCCTGCTGATCGGCGACTTCACCGCCATGGTGGGTGATCCCTCCGGCAAGAACGCCACCCGTCCGCCGCTCTCCGAAGAGGCCATCAAGCACAACGCCCTCACCTATGCCGAGCAGGCGTTCAAGATCCTCGATCCCGCCAAGACCCGCATCGAGTACAACTCGACCTGGCTGAGCGAGCTGGGCGCGACCGGCATGATCAAGCTGGCGGCCAAGCAGACCGTGGCCCGCATGATGGAGCGTGACGACTTCAAGAAGCGCTACAGCAACGGCCAGTCCATCGCCATTCACGAATTCCTCTATCCGCTGCTGCAAGGCTATGACTCGGTCGCGCTGAAGGCGGACGTCGAGCTCGGCGGTACCGATCAGAAGTTCAACCTGCTGATGGGCCGCGAGCTGCAAAAAGATGCCGGCATGGCGACCCAGTGCGTGCTGATGATGCCGCTGCTGGTAGGCCTGGACGGCGTCAAGAAGATGTCCAAGTCCGCTGCCAACTACATCGGCGTGCACGACGCCCCGGGCGAGATGTTCGGCAAGATCATGTCCATCACCGACGATCTGATGTGGAACTACTACGAGCTGCTCTCCTTCCGTCCGCTGGCTGAAATTGAAGAGTTCAAGGCAGGCATTGCCGCCGGTACTCTCAACCCGCGTGACGTGAAGATCTGGCTGGCCAAGGAGATCATCGCCCGTTATCACGACGAGGCGGCGGCCGAAGCGGCCCATGAAGATTTCACCCAGCGCTTCTCCAAGAACGCCATTCCGGACGAAATGCCGGAAGTCGAGCTGGCACTGGAAGGCGAAGGGCTGGCCATCGCCAACCTGCTCAAAGATGCCGATCTGGTGGCCACCACCTCCGAAGCGCTGCGGATGATCAAGCAGGGCGCGGTCAAGGTTGATGGCGAGAAGCTGGACGATGGCAAGGCACTCATCGGTGCCGGTACCGCCGTCTACCAGGTCGGCAAGCGCAAGTTTGCCCGGGTGACCGTCAAGTAAGTCGCCACCACCGGCGCCGCCATAAGAAAGGCCTCCCTTGCGGAGGCCTTTTTGTTTGCTCATTCCTGCAAAGAGGGATCAACCCTCGGTTTTCAGGAAGTTGCGATAGAGCATGTAGAGGTGGGCCGAGCTCCAGCTGAAGTTGCTGGCCCCCTGCATGGCGCCGGTCTCCGGGTTGTAGTTCTCCCGGATGGGGCCGCTGCCTGCCAGCCCCTCGGCGTTGGCAAACAGCTTGTTGACGAGCTGTTGGGCATCGCTGCGATAGCCGTAGTTCTCCAGCCCCTTCACCCCGAAGTAGAACTGATCCAGCCAGACCCGGCCGCGCCAGTAGATATCGGGGTCGTAGGCCGGGTTGGTCAGCGCCGCCGTGCCGAGCGGCACCTTGGTGTTGAACTCCTGAGCATTGAGCATCACCTCGCGTACCCGCGCCGCTTTTTCTTTGTCCGCCACCTCGGCCCAGAGCGGGCTCCACCCTTCCGGGCCGCGGCCACGGGCGGTCAACAGCTTGCCGACGCAGCCGTTGGCGTCGGGCAGATCCCCCTGGGCTATCTGGCGGTCGTAATAGAAGCCGGAGGCCTCATCGAACAGGCAGCTGTTGATGTAGCCGGCCAGCTGGGTCGCCCCTTCGCGATAGCGGCTCGCCTCGTCCGGCTTGCCGAGCAGCTCGGCCATGTCGGCCAGGATGCGTTTCTCCTTGGCGAGGAAGGCGTTGAGCTCCACCGACTCCTGATCGATGGAGAAGCCGATGAGGTTGCCATCGTCCTGATGGTTTTCGAAGAAGAAGACGTTCCAGTCCTGGCGCGCCCTGGCCAGGTCGCCGCCATAGGTCTTGTCGGCATAGCGCTTGAGCTGCTCCGGCTCGATAAAGCCGAAGCGGGCGGCGTTGTCCATGCCGGACTCCCAGCCGGCGCCGTGCTGGGCGCCGATATCCATGTCGGCGTAGCCGCCAACGCTCAATACCTGCTGATAGAGCGCCATGCCGGCGCAGCCATACCAGCCATCTCCCTCATCGGTACAGCTCGACAGATCCAGCCCGGCCGGTGCCCCCGTCGGGTACTGCACCTTGAAGGTGATGTTGCCGAACTCGTCGTTGTGCTCGACGTGACGGGTGGCGCCATATTCGATGATGCCGTTGCGGTTGTTGTCCCGCGCCCGATACCACCAGTCGTGATAGGCCTGGATCTTCGGATACATCTCGGCGATGAAGGCCTTGTCCTTGGTGGCGCTGTAGATCTCCCAGATGGCCCAGGCGGAGAGGGGCGGCTTGGTGTCCCGTTCGTTCCAGTTGCCGCCGTCGCCGCCACGATCGGCGAGCTTGTTGTAGAAGACGGCGTCGATCACCATGCCGGCATCCTGCGGCCGGACCGGGTCATCAGCCTGGATCTGGTAGTCATACATGGCGCGCACGTTGTTCTTGGCTACTTCCGGGTTGAAATGGGCCATAGCGTAGGCGTGCTTCCAGCTGTCCCAGGCCCAGACCCCGTCGAACCAGCGGGCGGTATTGGAGGGGGTCACCCCGTCGTGCAGGATGGCGCCGGCTGGGGAACGCCAGTTGCCGTTGAGGGTCTCCATCGCCTTGACCGCGATGCGTCGCTCCGATTCCGGGATCCCCTGATTGGAGAGGCCGCGCGCCAGGTAATCCTCCCAGCGGCGGGTGGAGTCGTCGAAATGGCTGGCGGGGTCGGCCAGCAGCGCCTGGCGGCTCTGCTCGAAGCGACTCGCGTCAGCACTGCTGTGGACATAGCTCTGCAGGGTGTAGATATCCTGCTGGCCCTTGGCGGCCAGGGTGAGGCTGGCCTCGCTCACGTAGCCGAGCACCTGCTCATCGAGGGTGGTGCGGCTGGGCAGGGTGCGATCGATGCGGTAGCTGGCGCTGCCGCTTTGCATGATGTTCCAGGTGCTGCGCAGTTTGCCGAACTGGAATGCCACGCCGCGCTCGGTCTGGCTGATGGAGCGGGTCCAGGCGGGGTACTGCTCGGCGACCGTCTTGTTGGCATCCCACTGGTTGAGCAGCTCCCCCTGCCAGTTGAGCTTGAGGGTGAGGGGGGCATCGGTGTGGTTGATGAGGCGGGTACGAACCAGCGCAGTGCGGGCGTCGCCGTAGCGCAGCTCCAGCTCCAGGGTGAAGGGGTCAAATTCGAAGCGCTGCACCAGGGCCCCTGGGATGGCGTACAGCGCCTGCTTGCTGGCGCTGGTGAGCGGGAAGGCGCGGCCGCTCTCGTCGCTCAGGGTCAACTTGTCCAATTCGCTTGCGAAGAACAGGCTGTACTCCTCGGCGATGACCATGGGGCCGGTAAAGCCGCCCCACTCGCTGTCGCTGGCGGGCAACAGGAAGCCGTGCCAGGCGCCGAGATCGAGCAGCGGGTTGTATTTGAGGTTGGAGTAGCTGTCAAAGTCACGGAACTGGCGCGGGGTGCCGCTGCGGTCGATCACGTTCTGATACTGGTTCGCCAGGGTGGCGCTGGGGGCGGCCGGGCTGCTGGAGTCATTGCCGTTGCAGGCTGTGAGGCCGAACAGGGCGACGCTCAGGGTGACGGATAGTAAATTTTTACGAAACATATCTCGCTCCAATGACAGTTTTTGTAGGTTAAGGAAGGTGTTTTTTAGTGTTTGTTTTAGTGAAAGCGTTTGCGAGAGCCATTATAGGGTGATTTTGAGGGGATTATTGGCGCTGCGTCACAGTGCCGGAGGGGCTGGTGTGAGCCGGATCACCCGGTTACACGAGGTTACATAGCTTGATGTTTTAGTAACTATTTACTTATCTGGCGGCAGCCAGCGAGAGAGAGGAGGGGCAGGTGCGCAGGTATTGATAGGGGGTCAGGCCGAACTCCTGCTTGAAGCGGGCGGCAAAGCGGCTGGGGGAGTCGTAGCCACAGGCGAGGGCCGTCTCCAGCGGGGTGATCCCCTGCTGTAGCAGGGTGAGGGCGTGGCTCATGCGCACCTGGGTCAGCAGCTGGCGAAAGCTGCGCCCCTCGGCGGCCAGCTTGCGCGCCAT
The DNA here is from genome assembly GCF_040907935.1 of Aeromonas sp. s2. Classification (NCBI taxonomy): domain Bacteria; kingdom Pseudomonadati; phylum Pseudomonadota; class Gammaproteobacteria; order Aeromonadales; family Aeromonadaceae; genus Aeromonas; species Aeromonas sp. s2. The sequence continues at coordinate 48,563 of NZ_JBFOCR010000014.1, forward strand.
GGAGGCGCGGCTCATGGCGAAGTGCGGTGCCACCCCCTCCAGGGTGTGGTCGACGCCCGGCTCCACCCCGAGGTAGCGGGCCAGCCGCTCGCCGAGGGTCATGGTGTGGGCGGGAAACAGCAGGTCGAGCCCGCCGGCGGCCTGCAGCTCGGCATAGAAGCCCTGCAGCAGCTGGGCCTGGGTGGCCTCATGGAGCCGCCGATCCGCCATGGAGCAGACCAGCTCGAAACAGAAAGCCAGCGCCGGACTGACCGCGAGGCGCGGCTCCCTGAGCGGGCCGGTCTGGGCGGTGCTGAGCCAGTCGACGGGGGGCGTGGTCAACAGGGTCAGCGCGCGGGAGCGAAACTTGCCCTGCTCCGGCTGGTTGACGAAGGTGAGCTGGTGACCGGCCGGGATCAGCAGCCAGCTCGCCTGATCGAACGCCAGGCGCTTCTCCTGCCACCACAACTGCTTGTGACCCTGCTCCACCCAGATGATGGTGGGGGCGTAGATGAGCACCCGGTGCAGCGGCTGCTGGCGGATCCCGAGATAGTGGTGCAGTTGCAGCAGCGGCGTGCTCATCCGGCGGACTCCTAGGGGGTGACGAAGGTGGCGGTCAGGGTGGCCTTGCCAAGGGCCATGCTGTTGAGCATGTAGCCTAACATGGCGGGCGGGGAGTCTGCCTTCACCTCCAGGGGCTGGGGCAGGGCCCAGGCGGTAAACTGGTAGCGGTGCATGCCGTGGCCGGCGGGCGGGCAGGGGCCGCCGTAGCCCTGGCTGCCGAAGTCGGTCTTAAGCTCCAGCCCCTGCTTGAGCTTGCCGGAAGCGTTGCTCGGCAGCTCGCTCTGACTGGCCGGCAGGTTCACCACCAGCCAGTGCCACCAGCCGCTGCCGGTGGGCGCGTCCGGGTCATAGGCGGTGATGGCGATGCTCTTGGTGCCGGCTGGCAGATCCTGCCAGTTCAGCTGGGGCGAGCGGTTGTCGCCGCTGCAGCCAAAGCCGTTGAAGCTGAAGGCCTTGTCCATCAGCTGGCCTTCGTGGATGTCGCTGCTCTTCAGGGTCATGGCACTGGCGGGCAGGGCCGCCACGCACAGCAGGGAGAGCAGGGTGGTACGCTTGGCAATCTTCATGGTGAGGCTCCTCGGTGGATGATGGGATCAGTCTAGCGAAGAGGGGGAGGAGGTGAGTGACCCAACTGCTCAAAGTGACCTACTTGCTGCCATGATATGAGTCGTTGTGTTGATTTTTGGTGAGCGCTGCGAAAGAGTGGTGGCACGTCCTGGCATAAAAAAACCGGCATCATGGATGCCGGTTTTTTACTGTGCTGACAGCTGATCGCGCGGCTTAGCGCAGGATCATCTCGTCACGGCCCGGGCCGACGGAGACCATCGGCACCGGTACGCCCAGCAGCTCTTCGATGCGCAGTACGTACTGCTGAGCCGCCTTGGGCAGCTCGGCGAAGGTGCGGCAGCCGGTGATGTCTTCGCTCCAGCTTTCCATCACTTCGTAAACCGGCTTCAGACCGGCAGTTTGCGGCCAGATCGGGTTCTCGGTGTGGGCACCTTCGTAGGCGACGCAGATCTTCAGATCCGGCAGACCGGTCAGGCAGTCCAGCTTGGTCAGCGCCACTTCGTTGGCAGCCTGCAGCTCGACACCATTCTTGGTGGCAACGGCGTCGAAGTAGCCGACGTCACGGGGACGACCGGTGGTGGCGCCGAACTCGTTGGCGATCTTGCGGAACTCGTCCTGGTTCTCCATGGCGGTCAGCAGGGTGCCGGTACCGACGGAGGTGCTGAACGCCTTGGCGACGGCGATGACGCGCTCCGGACGCAGACCCGGCAGGCCGCCACCGATGCCGGCATAGGCGCCGGAAACGTGGGAGGAGGTCACCCAGGGGTATTCGCCGTAGATCAGGTCACGACCGGCACCCAGCTGGGCTTCGAACAGCAGGGTCTTGCCTTCGGCCTGCAGCGCTTTGAGCGGCATGCTGACGTTGCAGACAGAGTCGATCCAGGGTGCGGACACTTCCAGCAGCCAGTCGGCCATCTCCTGGGCGGTCTGGTTGAATTCGAAGGTCGGATAGAGGGCCTTGAGCTGCGGCAGTTTCCAGTCGAGGAAGAATTGAATGCGCTCGACCAGTACTTCCGGCTGCTTCAGCCAGCCCACCAGGATCGCTTTCTTCATGACGCGATCGCCATAGGCGGGAGCGATGCCCTGACGGGTGGAACCGTAGGCGCCGTCGCCCAGGCGCTGCTCTTCCAGGGTATCTTCCATGGCGTGCAGCGGCAGGCAGAGGGTGGCGCGATCAGAGATGGCCAGCTTGGGAGTGACGCCGGAGGCTTTCACTTCGTCCAGCTCGACGGTCAGTTTCTCGGGGCTGATCACCATGCCCGGGCCGAGCACGACCAGGCAATCCGGGTTGAACACACCGCTCGGAACCTGGTGCAGCTTGAAGGTGCCAAGGTCGTTGACGACGGTATGGCCGGCGTTGTTGCCGCCCTGGAAGCGAATGCTGGCGCCGGCTTGGCCTGCCAGATAATCCACGATGCGGCCTTTGCCTTCATCACCCCAGTTGGCACCTACGACTACGATAGACGACATGACTCTTTCTCCTAAGACGTTAGGCGATCATCCTAGGAGGCCGGGGCGGATTAGAAAAATTAATTATCTTTATAATTCCGATAAGAGAGTCATATAATTGCGGCGAATTTATCGGCAAACTGCCCCCTCTGCCGTACCGGCATCCCCGTCAGGGGCCTGTGCGGCCGTGGCGGCACAAGAGGATCCCCATGCTGGACATCCACTGGCTGCACACCTTCGTCACCCTGGCTCGGCTGCAGCACTTCGGCCAGACCGCCACCGAACTGCACATGACCCAGCCCAATGTGAGCCTTCACCTCAAGAATCTGGAGCAGGCCACCCGGGTCAAGCTCATCGAGCGCAGCCCGTTTCGGCTGACTCAGGCTGGCGAGCGGCTGCTGCAAAGCGCCGAGCGCGCCATCGCCGAGCTGCAGCTCTGCCAGTCCGATCTCAACGCCCTCAACCAGCTGAGCCAGGGGACGCTCGCCATCGCCGCCAGCGACATCATCTCGCGCCTGCTGCTCATTCAGCCCTTTCAGCGCTTCAAGCAGGAGTTCCCCGGCATCGACCTCACCCTGTTCAATACCACCTCGGATCAGGCGGCTGAGCTGGTCAAGGCGGGCAAGGCGGATCTGGGCTTCGTGATGGCGCAAAAGCGCAGCGAGCCGCTCTTCTACACCGAGTTGCAACAGGTGACCTGGTGCGCGCTGGGCCACGGCCTCGCCCGCTGGCAGGCGCGGGCGAAGGCGGGGGAGAGCGATCCCCTCGACGAGCCGACCCTGATCCTGCTGGGGCACGACACCCGTACCCGGGCGCTCATCGACCCCTCTTTGCCGCTGCTCGGTCTGCCCAGCTGTCGCATCATGGAAGTGGGCAGCGTGGATGCCCAGTTAGACTGGGCCGAGGCGGGGTTCGGGGTGGCCATAGTGCCGGACTTCTCCATTCACCCGCGGCTCAAGCTGACCGCCCCGGTGACCCGGCTCACCGACTTTCCCGGCACCAGCTTGGGGTACGTGGTGCGCCAGAACCAGGTGCTGTCGCGCGCCATCAAGCAGCTGCTGCACTGGGTGGAGCAGGAGATCCAGCGCCCGGCACCGTTGCCGGACGCCAGGGCGTGAGCCCACCCAATATCGAAACAAAAAGAGGCCACCCTTGGGTGGCCTCTGTCGTTGTGGCTGTTTGGCGCTCTTACTGGGCTGGTGCGCTGTGCTGGGTCGGTGAGGCGGTGCTCGGTGCGGCCGGTGCTGTCGATGCCGGTTCGGCGGGCGCCGGCGAGGCGGGTTGTGCCCCGCTCACCACGGCAGAGGGGCTTGGCGCGGCCGTGCCGGTCAGCGTGCCGCCCTGTTCCACGGCGGCCCCTTCGAGCACGTTACTCGCGCCCGGCTCGGTGGCCGCGGCTGCCGAGGGGGTCGGCAGCAGGGCGCCAGGGGTCAGCTCGGAGGAGGTGGCGGGCGTGCCTTCCGGGGAGGGGGCGCCCGTCGTGCCGGCAGCTTGCTTCGCGTCCTCACCGGCGGGGCGTGCCACCTCGGTGGGCTGCGCCGCTGAGGTTGCCAGGGCCTCCGAGGTCGCCGGAGCCGGGCTCAGGGTCTCTGGCAGCAGGGTGGGCGGGGCATCCGCCATGCCGGCGTGGCGCGGCACTTCCGCCTCACCCAGCATCCCCTCCAGGGTGAGCTGGGTCAGTGCCGGGTGGAGGCGGGTGAACTGCTTGAGGCGGCCGCTCAACACGTCGCGCACGGTGCGCACCTCGCTATCCGGCAGGCTGGCCAGTGCCACCAGCTCGGCGGTGACGGCGAAGGTGTTGATCCCGCTGGTCTGGCCCGGATAGAGGTTGGCGCCGATGCGGCCGCGCTGATAGTAAGGGTGCTGCTTGAGCAGCCTGTCTATCTGTTCCCCCTCGATGGGGATGAGGCGCGCCTTGCAGCGGCCGGTGAGATCGCCGATGGCCTGATTGGGGTGGCCCGCCACCACGAAGGCGGCGTCCAGGGTACCGTCACAGAGCCCCTCCAGCCGGTTGTTGGCCGCGGCTGGGATGAGGGGGGCAAAGCTCTTGGCCTGCCAGCCCATGGCGTCCAGCAGAGCCTGGCTGGTGACCCGCTCCCCGGAGCCCGGGTTGCCGAGATCGACCCGCTTGCCTTCGATGTCGGCCAGGGTGTTGATGTTGCTGTTGGCGCTGGCAAGCAGGGTCAGCGACTCCTGATGGAGGCGGTAGAGGCTGCGCAGCTGATCGGCGGGGGGCTGGCCCTGGAAGGGGCCCGTGCCGTGAGCGGCGTGATGCAGCACGTCCGACTGCACCAGCGCCAGCTGGATGTTGCCCTGCGCCAGCGCCTTCAGGTTGGCGAGGGAACCTGAGGTACTCTGCACCGAGCAGTGCAGGCCGTGGCTGCCGCTCTCTTCATTGAGCAGCCGGCAGATGGCGCCGCCGGTCGGGTAGTAGACGCCGTTCAGCGGCCCCGTACCGATGGTGAGATAGGTGGCGGCCTGCAGGGGCAGGGCCAGGGTTGCTGCCAGCCAGGGCAGGGCTCGGCGCAGCCGGATGGGCAGAAGGTGCAAGACGCGTTGGAACATAGTGAACCGGATCATTGGCTGATAAAAAGGATGGGTCAGCCCCATCCCGGTTGGCATCGGGCCGTTACCCGCAAGAGGGCGGCCGGTGCCGTGTTGGGTGGCCCCTGGCGCCCCGGGATGGCCGGGGTGGGGCGTCGCCAAAATATACCCTATTGCGTGCGGATACGGATCGGGTCGGACAGATTATATTGCGGGGTCGGCTGGCGCCGCCCCGCAGGGGCTCAGCGGCGAGCCAGGATGGCCTTCTCCATGCGGGCCAGCGCCTCGACGAGGCGAGCCCGGGTGCAGCCGAAGTTGAGCCGCACGAACTGGCCGTCACCAAACTGGGCGCCGGGGGAGAGCCCCACCCCGGCCTGCTCGAAGAAGGCGATGGGGTCGTCCAGCCCGAGTGCGCTCATGTCGATCCAGGCGAGGTAGGTGGCCTGGTGGCGCGCCAGCTTGATGCCGGGCCAGCGGGCGACCGCCTGCTCGATCAGGGCCAGGTTGGCGGCCAGGTAGTCGAGTTGTTCGCTGAGCCACTGCTCACCGCCTTCGTAGGCCGCCTCTGCCGCCACGAAGCCCAGCAGGTTGACGTCGGCACTGATGCCGCGCATCGCCTGCTGCAGCTTGAGGCGCAGACGGGCATTGGGCACCACCGCGAAGGAGCAGCAGAGCCCGGCGATGTTGAAGGTCTTGCTCGGGGCCATCATCACCGCCGAGCGCTCGGCCGCCGCCGGGCTGATGGCGCCGTAGGGGATGTGGCGGGCATCCTTGTCCAGCAGCAGGTCGCAGTGAATTTCATCGGAGCAGATCACCAGGTTGTGGCGCTCGGCGATGGCGTCGATGGCCAGCAGCTCCTCACGGGTGAACACGGTGCCGCCCGGGTTGTGCGGGTTGCACAGCAGCAGCAGATCCGCCGCCGGTGCCTGGCGCTCCAGCTCCTCGATATCCAGTACCCAGCGACCGGCCTCTTCCACCATGGGCACGGTGAGCAGCGGCCGGTCGTTGAAGCCCGGCGCCTGCAGGAAGGGGTAGTAGACCGGCTTGGGGGTGATGATGCCACGGCCGTGCTGGCTCCAGGCCTTGCAGGCGAGGTTGAGACCCGGCACCACCCCGGGCAGGAAGACGATCCACTCGGGCTGGATGGTCCAGCCATAGCGGCTGGCCAGCCGCGCGATGATGAGTTCGATCAGACGGGGAGAGGGGCGCGAGTAGCCGAAGATGCCGTGGGCGACCCGCGCCGTGAGGGCCTCGATGACGGCAGGGGGGGAGACGAAGTCGGTGTCGGCGACCCACATGGGCAGCACGTCCTGTCCCTTGTACTTGTCCCATTTCAGGCTCATGGTGCCGCTGCGATCTATTTCCCGGTCAAAATCAAACATGTGAAATCCTTATGCTGGCCAGTGGGCTTTCACTGTACGGGGTCGGGGACGGGGTCGCAAGCCTTGAGGTGGCTCTTGATAATGACATAAAATAAGCGACGCCATTTCATGCACTTGCCGAATTTTGGCCAGTTTTCTTCCCTCCAATCAGTGGTAATTCTATGCGCTTGCTGACCGCCGCTCGCAACAGGACGGATCCCGTCTCTCTCTCTTTTCTGGCCGTGACCTTTATGACCGGGGTGGCGGTGGCACTGCAGGTGCCCACCTTGAGCCTGTTTCTGGCCGAGGAGGTGCAGGTGCGCCCCTTCCTGGTAGGGCTCTTCTATACCGTCAACGCGGTGATCGGCATCCTCATCAGCCAGTGGCTCGGCCATCGTTCCGACAACAAGGGGGATCGCAAGCGGCTGATCCTGCGCTGCTGCTTCGCCGGCGTGGTGCTCTCCCTGCTGTTTGCCTGGAACCGGCAGTACTGGCTGCTGGTGAGCCTGGGAGTTTTGCTGGCGAGCCTGGCCGCCACCGCCAGTCCCCAGCTGTTCGCGCTGGCGCGGGAATACGCCGACAGCCGCAACAAGCGGGCCGACATGTTCAGCTCGGTGCTGCGGGCCCAGTTCTCCTTGGCCTGGGTGATAGGGCCCCCCATCGCCTTCGCGCTGGCCATCGGCTACGGCTTCGAGGTGATGTACCTCGCCTCCGCAGTGGCCTATCTGCTCTGCGCCTTCGTGGTGTGGCGCTGGTTGCCCTCGTTGCCGCTGCCGGTGATGGACAGCGAGGTGGAGCGGGTCAGCAGCTGGCGGGATCCGTCGGTGCGGGCGCTCTTCATCGCCTCCACCCTGATGTGGACCTGCAACAGCATGTACCTCATCAACATGCCGCTTTACATCACCCGCGAACTGGGGTTGGAGGAGAAGCTGGCCGGGGTGCTGATGGGCACGGCGGCGGCCCTCGAGATCCCCTTCATGCTGCTGGCGGGCCACTACACCCAGCGTTTTGGCAAACGCCCCATGATGCTGCTGGCGGTGCTGGCCGGGGTCGGCTTCTACGTGGGGCTGGTGACCCTGTCGAGCCAGCATGCCCTCATTGCGCTGCAACTGCTCAACGCCATCTTCATCGGCATCGTCGCCGGCATCGGCATGTCCTACTTCCAGGATCTGATGCCGGGTCGCGCCGGGGTGGCGACCACCCTGTTCGCCAACAGCATCCGTACCGGCTCCATCATGGCGGGGGCGATAGCGGGGACTGTGGCGGAGATCTGGAGCTTCCACGGGGTCTTCATGGTGGCCATGGGCTTGGCGCTGCTGGCGCTGGCCGCCTGCTGGCGGGTGCCGAACGTCTGAAAGCGGAGGGGTTGAGGGGGCGAGCGGGTCGGCCCGCCTCACTGTCTGATGGCGGCGGGGAGGCGCTCTAGCGGTCGTTGTCGTTCTGGTATTCGTTGCGCAGGCAGCGCAGCAGCAGCTCGGTGGCCGGGCCCAGGGCGTCGGCCGACGGGGTCAGCAGATAGGTATAGAGGTGGCGCTCGTTGCCGCTCGCCAGATCCAGCGGCACCAAGACGCCGTTGGCCAGCTCTTCCTGCACCAGGTGGCGCGGCAGCCAGGCATAGCCGAGGCCGAGTTTGAGCATGGCGATCACCTCGTGGTAGTGGGTCGCCTTCCAGCCGGTGTCGTCCGCGTCGTTCCAGTCCACCGAGCGGTGAATGGGGGGATGCAGGCTGATCTGGTTGTGGCTGGCCAGCTCCTCGGCGGCGATGGCTCCGCCCTGGGTGGCGAGCGGGTGCTCGGCCGAGCAGAGTGGCAGCAGGCACACCTCGTCCAGCGGCAGGCCGGTGCGATCGTGGGGCAGGTGCTCGGAGAGCATCAGATCCCCTACCTGCAGGGCGTTGAAGTGGCAGTGAATGCGCTCGTGCAGATTGACCCGGCAGCCCCGGCTGCGGGGATAGAAGTGGGCCAGTGCCCGATAGAGTCGCTCGCGCGGCTGCAACACCGACACATAGAGGTTGATCTGCGGCTCCCACTGCCGCTCCAGGTTGTTGGCCAGGTTCTCCAACTCTTCCACCTGCTGGCTGAGCTGACGGGCCCGCTTGAGGAAGATCTCCCCCGCCGGCGTCAATACCGCCTTGCGCCCTCTCACCTCCAGCAGAGCCACACCCAGACTCTGCTGCAGCTTGGCGACCGCATGATTGAGAGAGGATTGGCTCTTGTTCAGCGCCTCGGCGGCCTGGGCGTAGCCGCCACAGTCCACCACGGCCTGAAAGATCCGCCATTGCTCAAACGTGCTCTTGGGACGAAACATATCTCAACCTGATAAGGGAGCGGATGTTGCAACAGGGTGCCGACGGCACCCTATTGAATGTAACCCTATGCGGCGCAGGGTTGCGGTTATTTTGTTGATTTATTTGGGCTGGGCCACAAAGGTCTGGCCGGTTTTGCCCCGGCTGTCCGCGCCCATCAGATAGAGATAGAGCGGCATCAGGTCGGCCGGGGTCTTGAGGTTCATCGGATCTTCGGCCGGGAAGGCGCTGGCCCGCATCTTGGTGCGGGTGCCGCCCGGGTTGAGGGTATTGACCCGCACACCGGTATTTTCCAGTTCGTCCGCCAGCACTTCCATCATGCCTTCGATGGCGAACTTGGAGATGGCATAGGTGCCCCAGTAGGCGCGGCCCTTGCGGCCCACGCTGGAGGAGGTGTAGACGATGGAGGCATCGCCCTGCTCCTTGGCGGTCTGACGGATGAGCGGCAGCAGCGCCTGGGTCAGCAGGAATTCCGATTTGACGTTGACCTGCATCACCTCGTCCCACTCCTGCTCCTGGATGTGTTCGAACGGTGACAGGGTGCCGAGCAGGCCGGCGTTGAACAGCACGCCGTCGAGGCGGCCGAACTGCTGGGCGAAGGTCTCGGCCATGCCAAGGTAGTGGCTCTTGGTCGCCCCCTTCAGATCCACCGGCACGATGGCGGGCAGCGGGTGGCCAGCGGCCTCGATCTGGTCGTAGACCGCCTCCAGCTTGGCGCTGGTGCGGCCGAGCAGGATCACTGTGGCGCCGTGGGCCGCATAGGTGAGCGCCGCTTCGCGGCCGATGCCGTCACCGGCACCCGTGACCAGAATGACCTTGTCCTTGAGCAGATCCCGGGGGGCCTGATAGTTGAACATGACAACTCCTGTTAACAATTCGTGGCAGATGCGCGCGGCAAATAGAGGGGCAAGTGTACTGATCCCGCACGGCGTTTGACCAGTATGAGATGGCAAAAATGTGAATAAATCAGAGGGGTTGTGATTGTCGATTGGCATTTCTGACGGGTTGACGCAGAGTTTTTGCGCGCACCGGGCAAACTCCCTAGAATGTGAAAAAATCGTCCCCCCCCCGGGGGCACACCAGTGGAGCATCAAGTGGCATTTTTGACCGAATACGGCCTGTTCCTGGCCAAGACCATTACCCTACTGCTCGCCATCGGCGCCGTCATCCTGATGGTGGTAAGCAGCCGTCAGCCCAAATCTCGCAAGGGGGAGCTGGTGGTCACCGATCTCTCCAGCGAGCTGGAGCAGGGGCGTCACCAGTTGCAGAGTGCATTGGTCGGCAAGGCGGAGCGCAAACAGCTGGAGAAGGCGCGCAAGGCAGAGCACAAGGCGCGAGCCAAGAGCGAAGATGCCCGCAGTCGGCTGTTCGTCATCGATTTTCACGGCAGCATGGATGCCAGGGAGGTGGCCTCCCTGCGCGAAGAGGTGAGCGCCGTGATAGGCGTAGCCCAGCCGGGCGACGAAGTGCTGCTGCGGCTCGAATCCGGCGGCGGCGTGGTGCACGGCTACGGTCTGGCAGCCTCCCAGCTGCAGCGGCTGCGGGATCGTGACATCAAGCTGACCGTGGCCATCGACAAGGTGGCGGCGAGCGGCGGCTACATGATGGCCTGCGTGGCTGATCAGATCCTGGCGGCGCCGTTCGCCATCGTCGGCTCCATCGGGGTGATCGCCCAGCTGCCGAACTTCAACAAGCTGCTGAAAAAGCACGACATCGAGTTCGAGATGCACACCGCCGGCCAGTACAAGCGCACCATCACCATGTTCGGCGAGAACGACGACCTGGGGCGCGAGAAGTTTCGCGAGGAGCTGGGCGCCATCCACGAGCGCTTCAAGGCATTCGTGGCCGAGCACAGACCCAACCTCGACATCGACAAGGTCACCACAGGCGAGCACTGGCTGGCGAGCCAGGCCAAGCAGCTCGGGCTGGTGGACAGCCTCTGCACCAGCGATGACTATCTGCTGGCCCAGGCCAGCCAGCACAAGGTGGTCGGCATTCGCTACAGCAAGCCCAAGAGCCTGACCCAGAAGCTCGGCCAGCAGGCTGCCGTGGCGCTGGAGTCCGGTCTTGGTCGGCTGTGGCAGCAAGGACCGTGGCGCTAAGAACCTGTTCCGACCTTACTGCGAGGTCGTGATCAAGGCTCATGTGCTGCTCGCTTGTTTGTAATCAGGAGGCTCACGTATGTCTATACGCTCCGGTTCCTGCGCTGCTCTTCACCTTGCTGACGACCTCTCGCGACAGTTCGAAAACAGGTTCTAGGAAGCCGTTCAAAGAGCAACAAAAAGCCGGGCACTTGCCCGGCTCTCTTTTTTATAGGGTTGGCGCGCCTTAGCGCTGGAACGGGTAGACGGAGCCCAGTTTCAGGATCTGGGTCAGCTCATCCAGCGCGGTGCGGGACTCCATGACCAGCGCCGGGTCGCGCAGGTCGTCCAGCGCCAGGCTGTCGCGGTAGTGTTTCTCCACCCAGGCGTCCAGGCGGGCAAACTGGCCGTCGTTGATGAGGCAGGCCGGGTTGACTGCGGCGAGCTCGGTGTCGTTCATGGCGACTCGCAGTCGCAGACAGGCGGGGCCGCCGCCGTTTTTCATGCTCTGCTTCACGTCCATGTAGTGTACCCCCTTGATCGGGGTCCCCAGGGTCACCAGCTTGGCCAGATAGGCCGACACCGCCGGGTTGTCGCGGCACTCGGTGGGGGCGATGATCGCCATCTCGCCGGACGGCAAGGTCAGGATCTGGGTGTTGAACAGATAGGACTTCACCGCATCCTGCACCGACACCTCGGCAGTGGGCACCTCGATAAAGTGCAGCTCGCCGTCACCGAACTTGGTGCGCACCTCGGCCAGCGCCGAGGCGGTGTTGAGGAACGCCTGCTGGTGGAAGAACAGCACGTTCTGGTTGCCCACCGCGATCACATCGTTGTGGAACACCCCCTGATCGATCACGTCCGGGTTCTGCTGGATGAAGACTGCGCTCTCGTCCCCCAGGCCGTGCAGGCGGGCGATGGCCTGGCTCGCTTCCAGGGTCTGGCGGGCCGGGTAGCGTTTGGGGGCGGGCTGGGAGACGTCGAAGGCGCTGCGGCCATAGACGAACAGCTCGACCCCGGACTCGCCATAGGCGCGGCACAGCCGGGTGTGGTTGGCGGCCCCCTCGTCACCGAAGTGGTCGTTCTCCGGCAGGTGTTGATGGTGATAGAAGTGGCGGTCGTTGTTGAACACGGCGCGCAGGATGCGGCCGGTCACCTCGGGCTCGAGGGAGCGGTGAAACTTGTTGGTCAGGTTGGCGGGGGTGAAGTGGATGCGGCCATCCTGAGTATCGGCACTGGGGGAGACGGTGGCGGCGTTGGCGGTCCACATGCTGGAGGCCGAATAGCAGGCGGCCAGCACGGCGGGCGCCTGTTTGGCTGCCTGGGCCAGCACGCTTGCATCGTTGCCGGTGAAGCCGAGGCGACGCAGGGTGGCGAGATCCGGCCGTTCCTGCGGGGCCAGTACCCCCTGCACCATGCCGAGGTCGGTCAAGGCCTTCATCTTGCGCAGACCCTGCTTGGCGGCCTCCTTCGGATTGGACGCTTCCTTGGCATTGTTCTGGGAGGCGACGTTGCCATAGGACAAGCCGGCATAGTTGTGGGTCGGGCCGACCAGGCCGTCGAAGTTGACCTCGAAGTGCTTCATTGAGTACATCCTTTCGATTTTTATATGGGTAGCGGTTCCTTCCGCGCACAATGCTGCGGGATGCAGCCATTATAAGGAGATTTTGTCTTTTGTAACAAGCTGATAACGAAACTGGTTTGTTATGTTACAAGAGCGGTTGGTTATGTCGTTTCCAATATAAAAAGAGGAGGGATATAGCATAAAAATAAAAAAGCGGTTGCTTCCCGCGGCTTGGCTTCGCATTAATAAATAAAGAAGCAAGGTGGTTCGGGCTGCTGGGCAAATTTGCTCACAAGATTGCTTTTTCCCGTCAAATCTCTTATACAGCCCCACAAAACCGCACACCAACCCCGTCGGGTGCAATGAGGATAATAGTTACAGCATGGGCAAATCACTGGTCATAGTGGAGTCTCCGGCCAAGGCCAAGACCATCAACAAATATTTGGGCAAGGACTACGTGGTGAAATCCAGCGTTGGTCACGTGCGCGATCTGCCGACCAGCGGCAGCGCCAGCAACGAGCCCAAAAAACCTGTCATTCGCGGCATCAAGCTGAGCGAATCAGAAAAGGCTGCCAAGGAGCGCAATGCCCTGTTCTCACGGATGGGGATCAATCCGACCGCAGGCTGGCAGGCCAACTACCAGATTTTGCCCGGCAAGGAAAAAGTGGTCAGCGAGTTGCAGAGTCTGGCCGAGAAGGCCGACACCATCTATCTCGCAACCGACTTGGATAGAGAGGGGGAAGCGATCGCCTGGCACCTGCGCGAGATCATCGGCGGCGACGACAGCCGCTACAAGCGCGTGGTGTTCAACGAGATCACCAAGACCGCCATCCAGGAGGCGTTTGCTCAGCCATCCGAGCTGAACATTCACCGCGTCAACGCCCAGCAGGCCCGTCGTTTCCTCGACCGGGTGGTGGGCTACATGGTCTCCCCGCTGCTCTGGAAGAAGCTGGCCCGCGGCCTCTCCGCCGGTCGGGTACAGTCCGTCGCGGTGCGTCTCATCGTCGATAAAGAGCGCGAGATCAAGGCGTTCGTGCCGGTCGAGTTCTGGGATCTCAACGCCGATCTGCTGACCGCCGACAAGAGCGATCTGCGGATGGAAGTGGTCAGCCGCAACGGCGCCGACTTCAAGCCGGTGACCCAGGCCGAGACCTTCGCCGCCGTGGCCGCCCTGGAAGGGGTCGACTACAAGGTGGTGAACCGGGAAGACAAGCCGACCGGCTCCAAGCCGTCCGCTCCCTTCATCACCTCCACCCTGCAGCAGGCAGCCTCTACCCGGCTGAGCTTCGGGGTCAAGAAGACCATGATGATGGCCCAGCGCCTCTATGAAGCGGGTTACATCACCTATATGCGTACCGACTCCACCAACCTCAGCAAAGAGGCGGTCGAGGCGGTGCGGGAATACATCGGCGAGCAGTATGGCGCCGCCTACCTGCCGAGCGATCCGAACCTGTACGGCGCCAAGGCCAATGCCCAGGAGGCCCACGAGGCGATCCGCCCCTCCAGCGTGCTGGTGACGGCCGAGATGCTGGAAGGGATGGAGCCGGACGCTATGCGGCTCTATGACCTCATCTGGCGTCAGTTTGTCGCCTGCCAGATGACGCCGGCCCAGTACGACTCCTCCACCCTGACCGTCAAGGCGGGCGAGTTCGAGCTCAAGGCGCGCGGTCGCACCCTGCGCTTCGCAGGTTGGACCAAGGCGCTGCCGCCCATGGGCCGCAAGGGTGAAGACAGCCAGCTGCCGGCGGTGACCGTCGGTGAGGTGCTGAAACTCGTCAAGCTGGATCCGCGCCAGCACTTCACCAAGCCGCCCGCCCGCTTCACCGAAGCGGCGCTGGTGCGCGAGCTGGAAAAACGCGGCATTGGCCGTCCGTCCACCTACGCCTCCATCATCTCCACCATCGTCGACCGCGGTTATGTGCGGGTCGAGAGCCGCCGTTTCTTCGCCGAGAAGATGGGTGAGATCGTCACCGACCGGCTGGTGGAGAACTTCGTCGAGCTGATGAACTACGAGTTCACCGCCAAGATGGAAGACAAGCTTGACGGCATCGCCGAGGGGAGCCTGGAGTGGAAGAAGGTGCTGGACGCCTTCTACGCCGAGTTCACCCAGGAGCTGGAAAAAGCGGATCTGCCGGTGGAAGAGGGGGGCATGCGTGCCAACCAGATGGTGCTGACCGACATCGACTGCCCGGATTGCGGCCGCAAGATGGGCATCCGTACCGCCACCACCGGGGTCTTCCTCGGCTGCTCCGGTTACGCATTGCCGCCCAAAGAGCGCTGCAAGAAGACCATCAACCTGGTCTCCGCCGACGAGTTCGTCTCCGCCACCGACGGTGACGAGGCGGAAACCGAGGCCCTGCGTGCCAAGCACCGCTGCGGCGTGTGCGGCACCGCCATGGATGCCTACATCATCGACGACAGCCGCAAGCTGCACGTCTGCGGTCGCAACCCGGATTGCGACGGCTACGAAATTGAGAAAGGCCAGTTCAAGCTCAAGGGCTACGAAGGGCCGAGCATCGAGTGTGACCGCTGTGGATCCGAGATGCAGCTCAAGAACGGCCGCTTCGGCAAGTACATGGGGTGCACCAACGACACCTGCAAGAACACCCGCAAGATCCTGAAAAACGGTGATATCGCGCCGCCGAAGGAAGATCCGGTACCGCTGCCGGAGCTGAAATGCACTCAGTCCGACGCTCACTTCGTGCTGCGTGACGGGGCCGCCGGCCTGTTCCTGGCCGCCAGCAACTTCCCGAAATCCCGCGAGACTCGTGCGCCGCTGGTGGAAGAGCTCAAGCGCTTCAAGGAGCGCCTGTCGCCCAAGCACCAGTACCTGGCCGATGCCCCGGCGTCAGATCCTGACGGTAACGCCTCCATCGTGCGCTTCAGTCGCAAGACCAAGGAGCAGTACGTGATGACCGAGGTCAACGGCAAGGCGACCGGCTGGACGGCGCACTACGACAACGGCAAGTGGCAGGAGAGCCTGGCCAAGTCGAAGAAGGCGTGATTGCGCAGCGCGCACACTCTGATGAAAGAGGCCCCTTGCAGGGGCCTTTTTGTTTTCAGATGGCGGTATACTGAAACCGCTGCAAGGATGGCAGCGCTGGACACGGAGGTTGTGATGGAGATTAACGAGATCCGGCCGGGAATGACCTGTCTGACCCGGGAAGGAACCGCCTATGTGCTGGAAGTGGACAAGCAGAGTCTGCTGGTGCTGTTGCAACGGGAGTACGAAACCATCCCGGTGCAGGTGCGCAGCGACGAGATCCTGGCCCCCATCACCCGGTGAGGCGGGCCGCCATCGTCAGAAGGGCAGGAGAAACAGCAGCTCGGCGAGGTCGGGCTGCCACTGCCACTCCTTCATCCTGACCCGTCCGCCAATCACGGGCACCCCCTCCTCCTGCAGCAATCCCGCCAGTCTGTCAAAGCCTGCCGACCCCTTGGGCAGCGAAATGGTGCCCGCCGCGCCCAGCACCCTGTGCCAGGGCAGCACCTTGTCGGTCTCCCTCAGCACCTTGCCCACCAGCCTGGCCCGGCCTGGCAGCCCCGCCAGATCCGCCACCTGGCCATAGCTCACCACGCGACCGGCCGGGATCAGGGCCAGGATCGCCTCGATGCGGGCCACCTTGTTCAGCGGGGTTGGGGTCGATTCCGTTCTCATGAAGTTGACTCGTCAAAAACAACAGAAGCGCCATTGTGGCGCTTCTGTCGGGTGACTGGCAAATGTGTCAGCCGAAGGTCTGGCTGAGCCCCTTGAGCTGCCTGGCCCGCTCCAGCAGCTCCTGACTGGAGTCGTCGACCTCCTGCATCTTCTGGCTGTTGGCGTGGGAGTACTCGGAGATCTGGTGGATGCTGCGGCTGATATCCTCCACCACCGTCTGCTGCTGCTCGGCGGCGGCGGCGATCTGGGTGGAGAACTCGGTCACCAGCTCGATCTCCTGCAGCACGGTATGCAGGCTGCTGGAGCCCTGACGGGTCATCTCGGCGCACTCGCGGGTCTGCTGCAGGTTCTCCTGCATCATTCCCTTCCAGCGGCTCAGGGTGTGCTGGATCTGCTGGATGCTGCCCTGGATCTGCTCGGTCGCCTTGTGGGTGCGGGTCGACAGGGTACGCACCTCGTCCGCCACCACTGCAAAGCCGCGCCCCTGTTCGCCAGCCCGGGCCGCCTCGATGGCGGCGTTGAGCGCCAGCAGGTTGGTCTGGTCGGCGATGCCCTGGATCTCCCCCATCACGCTGCCGATCCGCTCCGACTCGCTGGCCAGCTCCACCGCCGAGTTGAAGGCCAGCTCCGCCTGTCTGGCGAGCTGTTCGATGCGCTGCTCGGTCTGGGCCAGCTGCTTGTCCGTGTGCTGGCAGCGGCTGCGGGCCTCGCTCACCTGACCGTTGGAGTCCTGGATGTTGCGGGCAATCTCGTGGGCCGTGCTGGCCATCTGGGTCATGGCGGCGGCCATCTGCTGGGTCTGGGCATCCTGCTCGTTGATGTCGAGGCAGGCCTGATGGGAGGCCTGTTTCAGGTTGCTGGCCAGGGCCTGCAGCGGGTTGGTCGCATCGTTGACCCGGCCCAGCACGGTGCGGATGCGGGCTTGCAGCATCTTGATGTGAAAATCGGCGATGGCGCCGGGGCCGTCACCTGAGTAGACCAGCCGGGTCAGGCTGTCGTATTCGCGGCCGAGCTGCTGCAGATAGAGCGGCAGGGCGAAGAGCTCGCGCCAGTAGGCGCCGCCGATGAGCAGCAGGGGCAGCAGCATCAGCAGGGCTGTCGTCGGACCCTGGCTGCTGGCGGCCCAGCCCACCAGGCCGAGCAGCAGCAGGGCGATGGCCGGTGCGCGCACCCGGGCAAGAGAGGGGAGGCGGCTGCCGGTACCGCGCTCGGCCTTGAGCAGGGCCTGGTAGGCCTGGCCGGCGATGCGCTTGAGCTGGGGATCCGGCTTGCAGCGCACCGACTGGTAGCCGCTGATCCGGTTGCCCTCGTAGATGGGGGTCACATAGGCATCGACCCAGTAGTAGCGGCCATCCTTGCAGCGGTTCTTCACCATGCCACGCCAGGGCTTGCCCTCCTTGAGGCGGGCCCAGAGATCGGCGAAGGCCGCCTTGGGCATGTCTGGGTGGCGCACCAGGTTGTGGTTGTGGCCGACCAGCTCGTCGACCGAGTAGCCGGCGATGCGGCAGAAGGCGGGGTTGGCGTAGGTGATCACCCCGCGCAGATCCGTGGTGGAGACCAGTTGTTCGTCGGCAGGAAACTCCACTTCGCTGTCCAGGGTATGGACGTCTCTGCGGGCCATAGGAATACGCTCCGATGTTCTTGTTGATAACTTTGTCGTTGTTATTGTGGCAGATCTGGAGATGGCTGCAGGCTCGCGCCAGCAGGCGGCAGACCGGCTTCATAGGGGGCTGAATTTTGCCAACAATGGCGGATGAATGGTAGGGGCAAGTTGATGTTTTGTTGGTTAATCGTAAAAAAAAGGCGGCCATCAGGCCGCCAAGGAAAAAAGATAACACTACCTCTGCGGTACCCGGTAACGCACCTGGAGCTGGTCGAGGATCTGCAGCTGGCCCGGCAGACGGGCGGCGAAGTGCTCCCACCCCTTGCGGGCGGGGGCGCTCCAGGCCACCTCGGCGGTCGCCAGCATGCGCGGGAACAACATATAGTCGAGACGATCGCGAGAGGTGATCAGTTCCGACCATAAGGGGCTCAGCACCCCCAGGATGTTATCGTTGGCATGGAAATCGGCTGGGGCCGGGTCGCACGCGTAGACCTGCGCCAGATTGAGGGTGCCCGCCCAGTAGAGGCCGGGTTCATGGATGTCCTGACTCCAGGCAAGGTCCAGATAGAGGTGCTGGGCCGGCGCCATTACCACCGGATAACCCGCAGCGGCCGCGTCGAGCCCGGCCTGGAAGCTGGTCCAGGCGAAGATGGTGGCGTCCCGGCTCACCTTGTCGCCGTGCAAAATCTCCTCCCAGCCCAGCATCCGCTTGCCCTTGCCGGCCAGGTACTGCTGGCAATGACGCAGCAGGTGGCCCTGCAGCTCGCGACAATCCTGATAGCCCTGCTGCTTCATCAGCTGCTGGCAGGCGGGGCTGTCGGTCCAGACCCCGCTGGGCACCTCGTCCCCCCCCATGTGCACCAGCGGCCCCGGGAACAGCTCGCACACCTCGTCCATCACGGCTTCCAGGAATTGATAGGTGCCGGGCAGGGCCGGGTTGAGCACGTTGTCGTCAAAATATTGCACCGACAGGTAGCGGGAGCGGTCGGCCTCCTCCACCAGCAGCTCGGGCAGCGCCTTGATGGCGGCGTGGCAGTGACCCGGGATGTCAATTTCCGGAATGATGGTGATGCCAAGTCCGGCAGCATAGGCCACCAGTTCGCGCACCTCGCTCTGGGTGTAGTAGCCGCCATAGGGCTCGGGGCCGCCGCTCAGCTGGGGCCCGACGGCCAGGCCGTGGCCGCGCCAGGCGGCCAGTTCGGTCAGCTGGGGGAAGGCCTTGATCTCGAGGCGCCACCCCTCGTCATCGGTCAGGTGCCAGTGGAAGCGATTGAACTTGTAGAGGCTCATCAGCTTGAGCAGGCGCTTGAGGGTGGCGAGGGAGTGAAAGTGGCGGGCACAGTCGAGAAAGATGCCGCGAAAGCCAAAGCGCGGCGCGTCGCTGAGCTCGATGCAGGGCAGGCTCTCGCCGTGCTGCAGATACCACTGGGCCAGGCTGACGAGGCCATGGCGCCAACCTGCCTCGCCGCCGGCGGCAATCACTATCTCCTCCGGGGTGATGGTCAGCCGGTAGGCCTCCGGGCCCAGGCCGCTTTCAACCAGCCGGATCTCGGCGTCGTGATCCTGCGCCAGCGCGAGCCCGGTCAGCTCGTTGAAGTGGGCCAGCAGCGGGCCGAGCAGGGGGCTCGGGCCGCTGACGTGGGCGCGCTCCGCCAGCCGGAAGTTGCCCTCCAGCAGCAACAAGCGATCTGGCTGTGGCACGATGCCGGCGAGGGGCTCCACCTCGGGCAGATCCGGCGCCGCAGTGGCGGATTGTGGCAGGCCCAGCTCCTCGCCGGTCAGCTCCACCGGCATCAGCTGGGGGCCGCTGCTGGCCCGGGGCAGGCTCAGGAAGAAGCCGCGCGGCATGTCGGAGAGGCGCTTGATGGGGGTGCTACGACAGCAGAAGCGCAGCTCGCTGGCCCCCGTTTGCGGGAGCAAGACCTTGTAGCTGCCGCTCTGGCGCTCCAGCTCCCCGCCCTCTACCGAGCCTGGGTCGATGTGACGTGCCAGGCAGAAGTGGAGCTTCCAGGGGGCATCTGGCAGCTGGCTCAGGCTGAAACGAAACCAGACGTCGTCACCATCGCGTCGGTCGACCTGGGTGTGGATCAGGGGTGCGGACATGAAAACTCCTTCGGTTGCACGAGCAGGGGGCCGGCCGCCCTGGTGAAGGCAGCTGGCGATGGTTGAGGGGAGGGGGTGCCGGTGCTGGCCCGGTACGCCCGGTTCAGGAGTGCAGGCATGGCAGCGCCTCCGTCTTGGCAAACAGGATGGCCCCTTCCAGCGCGTCGGCAGCGGGGCTGACCAGCGGCAGGTGCGCCAGACGGGGGGCGAGGCGCATGCCGATGCCGCCGAGCAGGGCAATCCGGTCGGCGCCCAGCTGGCGCATCCCCTCCAGCAGGGTGGCCAGCTGCTGGCAGGTCTCCTCCAGCAACTGGCAGGCGAGCTCGTCGCCGTCGCTGGCGGCATCGAACACCCAGGGGGCGAAGCGGCCGTAGTCGGCGGGGATGGCGCGGGTGGCCCAGCGCACCACCTCGGCCTGATCCCGCTTGAAGTGATCGAGCAAGCGGATGGCCAGGGTGCTGGGGGGCAGGATGCCGTCGTGGCAGAGCAGGGATTGCTGGATGGCGCGCAGCCCCAGCCAGGCGCCACTGCCCAGATCCGAGATGGGAAAGCCGCGGCCGGAGCAGGTGTGCAGCTGGCCGTGGCGATAGATGAGCCCGGCCGAGCCGGTGCCGGCGATGAGAATGGCCCCCTCCTCGCCGCCAAAGGCGCCCAGACAGGCACCGAAGGCGTCGGAGGTGAGCCGCACGCTCGCAAAGGGGAAGGGCATGGTCAGCATGGCGTGATAGCAGTCGGCCAGCTCGGCGGAGGCGAGCGCCAGCCCGACCCCCATCCGTTGCTGGGCATCCTCCGTCAGTCCGGCCTCGAGACGGGCCTGCTCGATGGCGGCCAGCACGTTGCCATGGGCGATCTCGATGCCGAGCTCCAAGTTGGAGCCGGCGGCGCGTCCCTCGCCGAGCAGCTTGCCGGCCCGATCCCGAATGCGGGCGCGGGTGTGGGTGCCGCCGCCATCCACCCCGACCCAGTACTCAATCATGACGGCCTCCCTGCGCGCTCTGCCAGGTGATGGCCAGGGCGAACCAGGCGGCGTGGGGGATCCACTGCTCCCCCCAGCGCCAGTTCTGATCCAGCCGATCCTTGTACGCCTCTGGAATGAATGCGATCTCCGCCTCGTCATCGAAGCCGGCGGTAATGCCGTTGCAGATCCCCCCCAGCGCGTTGGGATAACCGGCGGTGTAGGCGGGGTTGTTGCTGCCATGACCCGCCAGCATGCAGGCGTTGAAGGGGTTTTGCCCCAGGATCCAGTCGAGCTGGTGCTGGCCGAAGGTGAGCAGCGGCTTGCGCTGGCGCGGCAGCTGGGCCGCAGCGGCAAACGCCATGGCCGCCAGCGACGCCAGCCGGGCGTTCTCCCCCTGCCACCAGTAACCCGACTCGTTGTGATGGGGCATAAAGAAGCTCACCCGGGGCGCCTCATCGACCCCTTTCACATACTGGCGGGCGAGGGCGAACGGGTTGCCGGGCCTGGCGCAAAGCGCCAGCTCGGCGGCCAGCGCCTGCTCGATGACGCGCTGGGCTGCCCCCTGGCGCGCCGGATCCGGCTCGATGGCGAGATACTCCAGCAGGGCCAGCACCGGCAGGCCCGCCTCGGCGGCGTGGTAGTAGGGGCGCGCGCCATCGTCGTTGGCTGACCAGTAGTGGCCGAGCTCAGGGTGAGGGCGCTGGCGGGCACAGAGCTTGCCGGCCCGCACTCTGGCCTCTGTCAGCCACTCGGGGCCCAGGGTGCGGGTCAGCTCGACCGCCGCCAGCAGGGCGCAGTAGTCGTCGATGATGTTCTCGACCCCGTCATCCAGATAGGCGAGGTTGTGCTCACGCAGGTGCAGGTAGCCATGGCGGGCCGCCTCGGCGTAACGGCTGGCATCAAAGTCGCCGCTGACGCTCTCGCGGGCGGCGCGGGCGAGCGCCGCGATGGCCATGCCGCCCCCTTGTCGAAAACCTGCCTGCCAGTGGGCGGACTTGAGCCCCTGCTGGGTGGCGTAGGCGCACAGCTCGCGCTGCTCGGGATCCTTGCTCCACTTGTCGAACAGGGTCATGTAGAAGAAGCCCGACTCATCCTGCATCCGGCAGAGAAAATCCGCGCCGTGCAGCGCCTCGTCGTTGAGCCGCTTGCAGAGGTTCACCCCGTCGATGTCGCGGCGCGGGGCCAAGAGCTCCCGGCATTTGAGCAGGGCCCAGACCACCATGGGGGTCTGCTGGGGGTTGAGGTAGTTGGCGTAGGAGAGGTGGCTCAGGTATTTGCTCATGTCGCCGCTGGCATCGAACCAGCCGCCGTGCACATCTTTGTGCTGGTCGGTGCCAAACAGACGGGCGCTGCGGTCGGCCCGATCGAAGGCGCCGCTGGCGCGCTGTCCCTTGAAGTAGTGGATGACGTCGGAGAGGCAGCGGCTCGCCAGCAGATCGGGGCCGATGGCAAAGCGGGTAGAGCGGACAATGCCATGGGCGGTGATCGCCTCCAGCCGATAGTGGCCTGGCTCTTGGAATGCCGAGAAGTCGGCGCGCCAGTAAGCACGGCCCTGCCAGCCGGGGACGCTGCCGGCCGCTTGCAGCGGGGTTTCAAACAGGATCTGGCCATCACCCTGGCGTTGCAGCCTGACATAGCCGCCGAGATCATGGGCGGGGGTGGCTTGCAGCAGGGCGATCTTCTCCCCGTCGCACGGGTAACCCACCTGATTGATCAAGAGTTCCATCGAGGTATTACTCCTGTGGTTCACCGACAGGCGGTGAGGCACATCACGGGGCTATGGCAGCCCCGTATCGAGGCATGGCCGGACAGTGCTGTCCGGCCGGTTCAAGGCTCACCCTCACTCGTAGAGGTAGCAGCGCACGAAGTGGTTGTCGGCAAGCTTGCTGACAGGGGGCAGGGTCTCCTTGCAGCGCGGCATCACCTGATTGCAGCGCCCGGCGAAGGGGCAACCGCAGGACTCCGGCGTCCAGAGCGGGATCTCCCCCTTGCGGCCGCCCTCCAGTTCGGCGTGGATGCTCTTCTCGGGGTCGGGCACCGCCGAGATGAGCAGCTGGGTGTAGGGGTGCTGGGGGTGGTGCAGGATCTCGTCCACCTCGCCCCACTCCACCATGTGCCCGACGTACATCACCGCCAGATCTTCGGCCACGTAGCGGGCGGTGGCGATGTCGTGGGTGATGTAGAGCATGGAGACGCCGAGTTCGTCCTTCATCTGCTCCATCAGGTTGAGGATGCCGATGCGAATGGAGACGTCGAGCATGGAGGTGGGCTCGTCCGCCAGCACCACTTCCGCCTCCACCGCCAGGTTGCGGGCGATGTTGACCCGCTGGCGCTGGCCGCCGGAGAGCTGGTGCGGGTACTTGGCCGCGGTGGCCTTGGCAGGGGTGAGCCCCACCTTCTCCAGCAGGCCATAGACCATGTCGGGCAGATCTTTCTTGTCGATCACCTTGCTGTGCAGCAGCAGGGGGCGGGCGATGTGGTGGTAGATGGTGTGGGTCGGGTTCAGCGAACCGAACGGATCTTGCCACACCATCTGTACGCTCTGGCGATAGTCCAGCAGGGCGGTGCCCTTGTTGAACTCCTCGAGGTCGCGGCCGCGATAGAGGATGCGGCCACCGGAGAGCTTGTACATCTTGGCGATGATCTTGGCGATGGTGCTCTTGCCGGAGCCGGACTCTCCCACCACTGCCAGAGCGCGGCCCCGGTGCAGGTTGAAGGTGATGTCCGAGAGGGCCCGCATCTTGCCGCTCTTGATGGCATTGGAGTTGACGGGGAAGTCCTTGTAGAGGTGCTGGACTTCGATAATGGGGGCGTCGGTTTTGGCGATTTGCATGACAGACATCCTTAACAGCCAGCGGCCTTGTCCAGATAGATCAGGGGATCTTGTTGCTCATCCTGCGCCTCATAGAGGTGGCAGGCGGTTTGTTGGCCGGGGCGGATCTCGGCCAGCCGGGTGTACTCCTGACGGCAGCGCTCGTGCACCCTGGCGCAGCGGGCCTGAAAGCGGCAGCCGACCGGCACCTCCAGCAGGTTGAGCGGCGTGCCCGGGATCCCCTCCAGCACCTTCTTCGGCCCGTGCAGGGGCGGGAAGGAGTTGCCGAGCCCCCTGGTATAGGGGTGCAGCGGCGCGGTCAGGATCGCCTTGGCCGGCGCCACCTCCACCAGTTCACCGGCGTACATGATGCCGATGCGATCGCAGAACTCGACCATCAGCGAGAGGTCGTGGGTGATGAAGAGGATGGAGAAGTTGAACTTCTCTTTGAGCGCATAGACCTTCTGCAGGATCTCCCGCTGCACCACCACGTCGAGCGCCGTGGTCGGCTCGTCCATGATCAGGAGCTCGGGATTGAGCGCCATGGCGATGGCGATCACCAGCCGCTGGCGCATGCCGCCGGAGAACTGGTGCGGGTAGTCCTTGAGCCGGCTCGGGTGGATGTCGACGATGGCGAGCAGCTCCTGGGCGCGCTTGATCGCCTCATAGCGGGTCAGCCCCGGGTTGTGGGCCAGCAGCACGTCGCAGAACTGCTCCTCCATGCGCAGCACGGGGTTGAGCGCGTTCATGGCGGACTGGAACACCACCGACACCTGCTGCCAGCGGTAGCTGCGCAGCCGCTCATCGCCGTAGTGGAGGATGTTCTCCCCCTTGAACAGGATCTCGCCGCCGCTGATGTAGGCGGGCGGCTTGTGCAGCCGCGCCACCGAGAAGGCGACGGTGGACTTGCCGCAGCCCGACTCGCCGGCCAGGCCAAACACTTCACCGGGGGCGATGTCGAAGCTGACCGAGTTGACGGCGCGCACGTCGCCGTTCTCGGTGATGTAGTCGACGCAGAGGTTGCGTACCGACAGCAGGGGTTGTTGCGATCTCATGCTGTCTTCTCCTGTACGGCCGGCACCGGCGTGGTGACGGGGGCGGCGAGTTTCTTCCAGCGATTGAGCCCCTTGTGGGAGCGCAGCTGCGGGTTGGCGATTTCGTCGATGGCAAAGTTGAGCAGGGCCAGGCCGGCACCGAGCGTTGCGATGGCGAAGCAGGGGGCCAGGATCTCCCACCAGGCGCCGACCAGGATGGCGCTGGAGGTCTGGGCGTTGTAGAGCATGATGCCCCAGCTCACCACAGTGGGGTCGCCGAGGCCCAGGAACTCCAGGGTCGCCTCGGTGACGATGGCGTAGATGATGGAGCCGATGAAGCTCACGCCGATGATGGAGATGAGGTTCGGCAATATCTCCACCAGAATGATGCGCCAGGCCGGCTCCCCCAGCACCTCGGCGGCGATGACGAACTCTTTCTCGCGCAGGGCCAGGGTCTGGGCACGGATGACCCGCGCGCCATAGGCCCAGGAGGTAAAGCCTATGATGAGGGCGATGACCGCCGGTGACGCCTCCCCGATGAAGCTGGCCAGCACCAGCAATAGAGGGAGGTTGGGGATCACCAGCACCACGTTCATCAGGAAGGTGAGGCACTCGTCCACCAGGCCGCCGAAGTAGCCGGCGGTGATGCCGATGGCGACGGCGAGGGCGCACACCAGCAGGCCCGCGCTGAAGCCCACCATCAGGGAGATGCGGGCGCCGTTGGTGAACTGGGCCCAGATGTCGTGGCCCATGCGGGTGGTGCCCATCACGAACTCGGTGCTGGGGGGCTGGTGGGGGCGGGCCACCCGCTTGGTCGGTTCGTTGCCGGCCAGAATGGGGGCGAACAGGGCCATCAGCACGAAGCTGACCACGATGAAGAGGCCGCAGGCGGCCTTCTTGTTGCCCAGCAGGATTTTCAGAATAGTCGGCATGCGCATCTTATTTGCCTCCGGTACGCAGACGGGGATCCAGGAAGACGTAGAGCACGTCGGCCAGGAAGTTGAAGCTGAGCATGGTGATGGTCATGATGAGCAGCTGCCCCTGAATGAGCGGGTAGTCGCGGGCCAGAATGCCCTGATAGAGGGTCAGGCCCAGGCCGGGATAGTTGAAGATCACCTCGGTGATGAGGGATCCGCCGATGACGAAACCGAGCGCCATGGAGAGGGCGGTGACGCTCGGCAGGATGGCGTTGCGGGCGCCGTAGTTGAAGATCACCCGGTTGCTGGAGAGCCCCTTGGCCTTGGCCATGGTGATGTAGTCCTCGCCCAGCAGGTTGATCATGTTGTTGCGCATGGTGATGAGAAAGCCCCCCACCTGCACCATGGCCAGGGTGCCCACCGGCATGATGGCGTGGGTCAGGATGCTCTTGATGTGCTCCCAGCCCCAGTCGGGGGTGATCTCCGGGCTGTAGGCGTAGCCGATGGGCAGCCACTCCAGGCTCACCCCGAACAGGAAGAGCGCCAGCAGCGAGATGACCACAGGCGGAATGGCCTGCATCACCAGAGTGAGCGGGGAGAGGATGCTGTCGAGGCGTCCGCCCCGGTGCCAGGCGGCGAAGATGCCGACGATGGAACCGATGGAGAAGCTCAGAATGGTGGAGGTGCCCACCAGAAACAGGGTCCAGCCGATGGCGCGGCCGAGCACGTCGGCGACCGGTTGGGGGTAGTAGCGCACCGAGGTGCCGAGATCCCAGGTGAAGACGCTCTTCACATAGGTGAGAAACTGGGTGCCGATGGGGCCGTCCACGAAACCGAAGGTGGCCTTGAGGGCCTCCAGCGCGGCGGGTTCCATCATGGCGCCGGCCCGGGCAAACATGACGGAGACGGGGTCTCCCGGCATGGCTCTGGGCAGCAGGAAGTTGATGGTGGCGGCCACCAGAAAGGCGACCAGATAGAAGGAAAAGCGTCTCAGTATGAATCCCATGATGATACCTTTTACTGCTGGTCCGCCCCGCGCCGGGCATAGTTACCCCAACCCCGGCAGAGCCGGGAGATAAGGGGAATGGGCGGGGAAGAGGGCCCCCCGCAGGGGGCCGGGATTGATTAGCTGTTCGGCTTGAGTGACAACACGTGCAGCAGACGCTCCGGGGTGTCCGGGTGAACCTGCGGCTTGGCGACCGGATTGTCGGCACTGAACCAGCCGTGGAAACGCTTGGTGCTGTATTCGTACCAGGTCGGGTTGTTGAACACCGGGATGATGGTCTGGTTGGCACCGACCCTGTCCTGGATCTCGAACATGATCTCCTTCTGCTTGGCGGCATCGGCGGTCTGGGTGAAGTCGTCGATCAGCTTGTCCAGCGCCGGATCCTTGTAGCGGGGCGCCGCAAAGCGGTTGCCGCGCTCACCCATGTTGCGGGAGTGGAAGGCGGTCTCGAAGTACTTGTGCGGGTTGGCACCGGCAAAGTAACCCTGCAGGGCGACGTCGAAGTCACCGGTGATCAGGTTTTCGGTCCAGACGGTGGCTTCCGGGGTGGCGGTCTTGGCGTTCAGGCCCAGAGCCTGCAACCCTTCCACGCCGATCTGGGCGGTGTTGACCCAATCGGTCCAGCCGTTCGGTACCAGCACCTTGAACTCGATCTTCTGGCAGGTGGGGGTGTCGAGGAACTTGTCGCCGTCACAATCCTTGTAGCCGGCCTGTTTCAGCAGGGCCTTGGCCCCTTCCAGATCGAACTTGTTGTACTTGCCGTACTTCTTGTCCACTTCCGGGTTGTTCCAGGAGTCGAACGCCTTGCCGAGCCCTGACGGGTACTCGTTGACGGTCGGGTAGCCGTAGCCCGCGATGTCCACCATGGACTGGCGGTCCATTGCCATGGAGAAGGCGCGGCGGAAGTTGACGTCGTTGAAGGCTTCGTGGTTGCCCGGTTTCTTGGCCTGGAAGTTGACGTTGAACGCCACCGTGCCGGAGGCCGGGAACCAGTATTTGTTGTTCTTCGGATCGTTGCCGACGTAGAGGCGCTCGATGTCCGGTACGAAGGAGCCGAACCAGTCCACGTCACCCTTCATCACCGCGGCCAATACCTGGTCGTTGGTGGCCATCTGCGGCATGCGCAGGCAGTCGATGGAGAGGTTGGCGTTGTCCCAGTAGTGCGGGTTGCGGCACTGGGTGTAGAGCTGGGCGGAGAAGTTGTCCACTTCGGTGAAGGGACCGGTGCCGACCGGCTTGTCGTTGGTGAAGGCGACCGGGTCTTTCACCGATTTCCACTGATGCTCCGGTACGATGGGCACCAGCACCAGGTCGTTCACCACGTTGGTGTTGACGTCGGTCAGGTCGAACTTGATCTTGTTGGGAGCCAGCTTCTCGACGCTCTTGATCTGGGTCCAGATTGAGCGCTCGTCCAGCGCCTTGTTGGCCTTGACCAGGTTGAAGGAGAAGAGGACGTCATCGGCGGTAAAGGGCTGACCGTCCGACCACTTCACCCCGTCACGCAGATCGAAGGTGACGGACTTGAGGTCCTTGCTGAACTCGAAGTGGGTGGCCAGACGATAGACGGGCTTGCCGCCCTGCATATCGTTGAAGATCACCAGGGGTTCATAGATGAAGTGACGGGTGGTGTGCAGCAGGCCCGCCTGCAGGAAGGGGTTGAAGTTCTTGACCCACGCGGTTTCCTGTTGTGCGACCAGGGTCAGCACCGTCTTGTTGTCGGCCGCCATGGCGTTGCCGGCAGCGCCGGCAAGCATCATGGTGCCCAGCATTACAGCAGTAGAGATTTTGGATACTTTGGCAAGCATATTATTTCCTTTCTTATTTATATTCCTTGTTTGGATTTGAGCACCGACTTCGCATGCTGGGGAGGTCGGCCCTCAATGTTGGTCAGGTTTTTCACCCTTGTAGTTGTGTCATCCAACGTCCCTAGCAAAGCAGAGTTAACAGGAAAACAACAACTGTTCAGATCGTCGATATCGTAAAAATCGGCGCCATCACGTCAATTTCGTCAAAATGGCTTTTAACTCGATTTAAATCATGAAGTTATGTTAATTGCTCTGACGTAATAAGTCCCCGTCAATCTGCCCCTCATGACAATTGTGTGAATTGGATCGGCTCTCGTTTTGACGTGGTGAGCGGGCTTAATTCTGCACAAAAAAAAACCGCCCCGCCAAGTGTGAGCCAGGGCCCAGATTGGAGATGGGGGCGGGGAGGGGATGCGCTAGCTCTTGCGGGTGGCGAGCTGGCGCAGGGTCTGGGCGCTGTGGTGCAGTTGCTGGCGCTGGGCCTCGTTGAGCGGGCCGTGGCTGAGCACGTATTCGGCAGTGGCGACCACCGTCTTCCAGCGCGGCGCCTTGGGCAGGGTATCCAGGCTCAGGTACTTGTCGAGGGTGCGGGTCTGCGGGCTGGAGCGGTCCATGTAGACCCGCCACAGCTTGCTCTTCTCGGCCAGCACTATCTTGCCCTTGCCGGTGCTCTGCTGCCAGGCATCCAGGGTGAGCCGCATGGTGTCCACCAAGGCGCGGCGCAATGGCTCGTCATCCTGCTGGCGGATGAGGTCGTCGGCGAGCGAGCGGAACTCCCCGCCCAGCCGGCTCAGCTCGCCCAGCAGCTGGCCATCCTCGATGATGGCCTGGCGCGACAGGCTCTTGAGGGCATTCTCCAGCGCCATCACCCGGTTTTCGTCGGGCCTCGATTCGGTGCTGAGGGCCAGTGCATAGGCGGCCTGCCCCCCCAGACTGATGGGCAGGGCGCGGGCGTTGAGCTCGTCTCTCTGGCCCGCCACCAGAAACGCCAGCGACTGCTCCTGGCCGGCCTGCAGCCCGGGCCACTGGCTGGCCAGCGGACTGGCCAGCCAGTCGTCCAGCGGCTGCCCCTCCATGGCTTCCGGCTCCTGGCCCAGCAGGCGAGCCAGCACCCGCGAGGCGAACAGCACCGTGCCCTGATCATCGATGAACACCATGGGATCGGCCCCCTCGCCGAGCAGGGCCAGCAGCCGCTGCTGATCCTGATGCAGCTGCTCCTGCAGCACCAGCCGGTGCTCTATCTCCTGCTTGAGCAAGCGGTTCTCCACCAGAGAGGCGCGTCCGGCGCTCGCCTCCAGCAGGGCCCTGACCCGGGCGAACAGCTCCTCCTTGCAGAAGGGTTTCACCAGATAGTCGTTGGCGCCGGCGTTGAAACCCTCCTCGATATCCTTGGGCTGGTTGAGGGCGGTGAGCAGCAGCACCGGCAGCTTCTCCTTGGGATGCTGCTCCCGCAACCGGCGACAGACGTCGAAGCCGGAGAGGGTGGGCATCATCACGTCCAGCAGGATGAGGTCGACCGGCTCCTGGGCCAGCTTGGCCAGCGCGTCGTGGCCGTCGCTGCTGGGCAGGATGCGATAACCACAGGGCTGCAGCAGGTGGCGCAGTATGTGCAAATTGATGGGCTCGTCGTCCACCACCAGGATGAGGGGGGCATCCCCGGGCGGCGGGGGGAGGTCATCGCTCTCCCACTCCGGCAGGGCGAGCGGCTGCTGGCGCACCAGCTGATGCTCTATCTGGCGGCTGTCGAGGGTCAGGCTGCCGGCCTTGCAGCTGGCGAGCGGCAGGGTGAAGGCGAAGGTGGAGCCGACGCTCGGCTCGCTCTCCACGAACAGCTCGCCCCCCATCAGGTGCACCAGCTGGCGGGTGATGGAGAGGCCGAGGCCGGCCCCCTGCTTGCTCACCTCCGGGCTCATCTGCACCAGCGGCTCGAAGATGTGCTCCAGGTGATCCCTGGCGATGCCGATGCCGGTGTCGGTCACCCGAATGTGCAGGAAGTTGCCCTCCACCAGGGCGCTCAGCACCACCTTGCCCTGTGGCGTGTACTTGATGGCGTTGCCCACCAGGTTGTAGAGCACCTGTTCGAGCCGCTGCTCGTCCGCCAGCACAGGCGGCAGCTCGGCCGGGGTTTTGTCCACCAGGGTGAGCGGTTTGGCCTGCACCAGGTGCTGGCAGAGATCCAGCACCAGCCGGATGACCCCCTTGGAGGAGACAGGCTGGGGGTGGATCTCCAGCTGGCCGTAGCGCATCTGGTGGTAGTCGAGCAGATCGTCCACCAGCCGCGCCAGGCCGTCGGCACTCTTGATGATGAGCCCCAGCTGTTTCTGCTGCCCTTCGGTCAGATCCTGCTGGCTGGCGAGCATGGACTCGGCCATCCCCTTGATGCCGTGGATGGGGGTGCGCAGCTCGTGGGAGGTGTTGGCCAGCAGCTCATCCTTGAGCTTGTCCGCCTGCTGCAGGCTGAGGTTCTGCTTGTGGGTCAGCTTGACCTGCTGCTGCAGCTCCTGGGTCTGGCGCTCGATGAGCTCGATCTTGTCCTTCACCGAGCGCTGCATGTGGCGAAACGCCTGGGCGAGCCGGTCGATGTCGTCATCGGTGCGGGCGATGGCGATGGGGTGATCCAGGGCGCCATCGGCCACCTGCTCGGCGGCGGCGGTGAGGGAGCGCAGCGGCGCCGTGATGGAGTGGGAGAGCCAGCGGGAGAAGAGGATCAGCAGCAGCAATGAGCCGGCCCCCAGCAGGATCACCAGGGTTTCCAGCTGGCGGATGGGGCGATAGGCCTCGCTGGTGGAGATCTCGGCGATGAAGGCCCACTCGGTGTCGAACACCTTCACCTGGGTGTAGGCGGCCAGCACCTCGTCCTCGTGGTAGGAGCGAAACAGCCCAACCCCCTGCTCGCCGGAGAGCGCCTTGACCACCAGCGGGGTCTGCAGCGGCCGGAAGTTGGGGCTGAAGCTGTTCTCCACGCTGAACTCGGGGGCCAGCCAGGCGTTGGCGCGCATCCGCTTGTCCGGGCCGATGAGAATGGTCTCACCGGTTGCACCGAGCCCCTCCCGCTCCGCCATGATCTGGTTGAGCTTGTCCGGCAGCAGCTCGAAGATCACCACGCCGCGCACATAGTCGTACTGCATCACGGGGGCGGCCATGTAGGCGACCACCTGGCCGGTCAGCTCGTTGCGGCCAAAATCGGTGAACTCGAAGATCTGTTGCGGCTTCTGGCCGCCGTCGAGGCGCCGCTTGATCTTGGCGAAGGTCTGGCCCAGACCACTCGATTGGTAGGGGCCGGAGAGCAGGTTGGTGGCGAAGTTGGCGCGCTTGGTGACCGAATAGACCACGTCGCCGTTGAGATCGATCAGGAAGATGTCGCTGTAGTTGGACTTGCGCACCATGTCGGCGTAGCCGCGGTGAAAGCGCTGATGCACCCGGCCATACATCTCGTCCGCCAGGATCAGGGCACTGATGGAGGGCTCGATGTCGGGGGTGTTGTCAGGCTTTTGCAACTGATCCCAGGAGCCCGGCACATAGCGGGCCTGGGCGCGGGCGCGGGCCTCCTGCGGCGTGGTGCCGAGTTTCTCGAAGGCGCCGGTGAAGCCGTAGAAGCGACCGATACTGTTGCCGGCAAAATCCTGCTGGGAAAAGTTGATGATCTGCTGTTTGAGGTTGCCGAAGTAATCTTCCAGCTGACTCTTCTTGATGTTGCGAACGGAAACCAGATGGTTGGAGGTCTGGGTGGTGAGATCCTTGCCGTGGCTATAGAGGAAAAACAGGGTGACAACCAGGAAGGGCACCATGGCCAGCATAAAAAATGCCAGCATCAGCTGCGGCCTGAGTCCACGAGGCTTGAAGATCCATTTCATCGGGAGATTTTCAATTGAGAATCCGGTTACTAACCGCCGCAAGTCTCTGATTAAAGGCTAATCATTTCAATGACTTTATCTTGAATTCGCCTGCTGGGTCACAGCCTGGCGCGTTTTTTTTGGGCAAGCCGTCTAAACCCTGAGCAAACAGCACGAGAAAGGGCTGAAAGTGAGAAAAAAGGGTTGTGCCTCTGCTCGGGGTACGTATAATGCGCCTCGTTGTCAGGCAACTGGCACACAAGCAGTAATGCGGGAATAGCTCAGTTGGTAGAGCACGACCTTGCCAAGGTCGGGGTCGCGAGTTCGAGTCTCGTTTCCCGCTCCAATTTTCCATGGCACCAATCATGGATATCACTTTCAAGGCAATGCCTTGTCAGCATGGCGCGTTAGCAAAGCGGTTATGCAGCGGATTGCAAATCCGTTTAGTCCGGTTCGACTCCGGAACGTGCCTCCATCTTCTCCCTGTCTGAATTTTCCGATATCGACCGTTTCGTGCGGCGCTTTGTCTTATCAATATCCCTGCTGCAGCAACAGCTGTTCGCAACCCTGCTGTTGCCACTCCCGCTCCAGATAGCGGTTTACCTGTGTCAGGTCCTGTCCCCGGTACTGAAACTGCACTTCGGCCGAGTGTTCGGTAACATCCATCATCTTCTGTTTCAACTGACCGCACTGCCACAGGCTGACGGTGGGGGCCCCCTTGTAGGCCAGGGTGATGCTGTCGTCCCGGTTGAGCTGCCAGTCCTGCCATTCTGACCAGATCAGCAGGCCCAGGATCCCTATGATCGCCATTTCTGCGGGTTTCATCGCCTTGACTCCATGTTGACTACCAACTCATTAAATCTGGTCAAACGCGGCCGCTTTGCCAGCTTTTGTTGCCTGTAAGTTAATGGATGTAACCCAATTTCACTTTGTTGCTTTTCAGGGCGTTTTTTGCGAAAAAATGGGATTCCTGGTGTAGTAATCCTACAAATTGTGGAGTAATCTTTGCTCAGTGGTCTTACCAGTGAGGAGTGCTATCATGTTTCATCCCTATTCCCTTACTCAGATAATTCTTCGTCGCCTCTATGTGCTGCTGGTGGGTATGCTGGCTTTCCCCGTGATGCTGTTTCGCAGCGACCGGGCCCGTTTCTACAGCTATCTGCACCGGATCTGGAGCAAAACCAGCACCAAACCGGTATGGCTCAAGATGAGCGAGCGCGGCGAGCGGATCTTCTACTGAGGTCCCGGCTTGATGACAAAAGAGACAGCTTCGGCTGTCTCTTTTGCATTTATGACCCCTGGCCGCGCAAATTGCATTCAACAGGGAGAAATGAGGTCTGTATGGCGCCCCTTTCGCCAGGTTTTGTCCTGCATGATGAGGGCGGGTGGCGCCGCGGTACAATCCGGCCCGCGGGATCCCGGGTAGAGTGGCGACTCATTGATCCGAGGAGCTTTTTATATGTCCGATATTTTCAAGGCCGCCTTCATCTTCGTTGCACCGGGGCGGATCCCGCCTG
Source organism: Aeromonas sp. s2 (assembly GCF_040907935.1). Classification (NCBI taxonomy): domain Bacteria; kingdom Pseudomonadati; phylum Pseudomonadota; class Gammaproteobacteria; order Aeromonadales; family Aeromonadaceae; genus Aeromonas; species Aeromonas sp. s2. The sequence goes on from NZ_JBFOCR010000014.1 coordinate 82,223, forward strand.
CCACGCCAGCTGGGTCAAGACGGAGAAAGTCCATGTGAAGACGATCGCCGTGCCCGACTACCAGGGAGGCCGTGAACTGCTCGACGAGCTATATCGGGAGGGGATCCGGGCGGTGGAGCTGTGTGCCGGGTTCGGTCACCTGGGGGTCGCCGCCATGGTGGAGGCGGCCGCGGGGCGCATGGAGATAGGCGTGGTGCGCTTCGATCGCCATCCCTGTCTCGACCATGTCAGCGGTGATACCCTCTTCCTGTCCACCTCCGAACCGAGCCAGTGAGCAATATCGCCTCCCATCATGATGCAGTGCCGTAAATTTCAGCCCGCTCCCGATCTGGCGCCCTGGCTGGCGCAAGGCTGGGAGTGGCGCCTTGGCCAGCCCCAGCCGATGCCTGAGATCTTCCCCGGCACCGGGGCCGAGATCCTGTTCAATCTGGGGGATCCCCTCACCATCACGATCCTCTCGTCAGCAGACGCGCCCCGCACCGTCACCGTGGCCACGGGGGTGGCCGTGTTGCTCTGCCCGCGCCATGCTCGCCTGCGCTTTGCCGCCCATGGCCAGACTCATCTGCTGGGGCTGCGGCTGCGCTCTTCGGCCTGTTTCGATCTGTTTGGCGTGCCGCTCGAGCAGTTGAGCGATCGGGTGCTGTCCCTCGATGAGCTGGGGATTGTCTGCCCCGACCCGCAGTGGTTGATGCAGGAAGGGGCAGGGGCGCTGGGGGCCTGGTTGCGCCGGCAGGTAGCGAGTCGTCCGCCGCGGGATCTTGCGCTGCTGCGGGCGATAGAGCGGCTCTATTACGGCACGCCGGCGATTGAGTTGCAGCTGCAACTGGGGATGAGCGCACGCACCTTTCAGCGGCGATTGCGCAGCCATCTCGGGGTGGATGCCCGCTATTTTCTGCGTACCGCCCGCTTTCAAAGGGCGCTGCGCCAGCTGCTGTCGGGCGCCCCGTCGCTCGATGCCCTGCTGGAACAGGGCTATTGCGATCAGCCCCACTTCATCAAGAGCTGCCACTTCTTTACCGGGCGCTCGCCCGGGCAACTGCTCACCCCTGAGCACCAGCGCCTCAACCACTACAGCCCGCAGATAAACCGGCTGGCCGGATCGCTTTGACGACCCAGCCCGCTCGGCGCTTTCCATTCATCTTGTCTTGCGACCAGCTCGCCTCTCGCCGCCGCGCGCTGGTGAAAATGTGCAGGCAAACCCGCGTCGGGATGGTCGGGGAGGCGAACCGGTTACCCCGTCACCGCCATGCCATCGTCTCTGTCGCCGACTTGATGTCAATGCCAAGGGGCCGAGAACATCCTGAAAACTCCTTTTAAAACAACATTCTACTAATTGTGTTTTTTATAGATGTGCCGATTTTGCATTTTTTTTGAAATCATTTCGTCGCAGCGCCGGTTCTATGGAAGGCATCCGGTCGCGAATGATCGGGCACACCACACACAATCAGAAGGAACAGAGAATGAACGTTAAAAAGAGCACTGCCATCGCCTCCGCCATGACCGGTCTGCTGGCCCTCGGCGCCCAGTTCATTGCCGCCCCGGCCATGGCTGCCGACGAGAAGGAGAAGTGCTATGGCGTGGTGAAGGCGAGCAAGAACGACTGTGCGACCAAGACCAACTCCTGCGCCGGCACCGCCAAGATGGATGCCCAGGGCGACGCCTTCGTGGTGGTGCCCAAGGGGCTGTGCGAGAAGCTGGCCGGCGGTTCGCTGCAACCCAAGTAAGGCTGGGTGCCACGGTGTTGTGCACCGTGGCTCTCTTTTGATGGCCAGCCGCGAGTCTTTGCGATGAACCCCTTGATTGGTATTGGATTGCGAACCCCCCATTACGACGAGATGCTGCGTACCCTGCCGGCCGTCGGCTGGCTGGAGGTGCACAGCGAGAATTACTTCGAACGGCACAGCCGGGGTTTTCAGGTATTGAGCGAGCTGGCCCGGCACTATCCGGTCAGTCTGCACGGGGTCGGCATGTCCCTGGGGTCGGCCGATGGGCTCGACCTTGCTCACCTTGCCAGCCTCTCGGCCCTGGCCGGCGCCATCAAGCCGGTGCGCATCTCGGAGCACCTCAGCTGGGGCAGCATCGGGGGGCGCCACTTCAACGATCTGCTGCCGGTGCCCTATACCCGGGAGGCCCTGCTCACCATGAGCGACAAGATCATGCAGGTGCAGGATGCACTCGGCTGCCGGCTGCTGATCGAGAACCCCTCTTCTTACCTGCAACTGGCGGGAGAGATGCCGGAGTGGGAGTTTCTGGCCGAGCTGCAACGGCGCAGCGAGTGCGGCATCCTGCTCGATCTCAACAACCTCTACGTCAGTGCCTTCAACCACGGCTTTGCGTGCCGTGACTATCTGGCTGCCATCGACATCGCCACCGTGGGCGAAATCCACCTGGCCGGTTTTACCGACAAGTCCCTGCCGCAGGGGCACCTCTATATCGATACCCACAGCGCGCCGGTGAGCGAGCCGGTCTGGGCCCTCTATGCCGAGATCTGCCGCCAGCGCGCCATCCCCACCCTGATCGAGTGGGATCTCGAGATACCGCCGCTCCCCGTGCTGTTGGCGGAGGCCGAGCGTGCGAGCACCCTGCTGGATGCCGCCATGGCCGCCCATCTTGCGTCGGAGGCCGCCCATGTCTGAGCTGGCCCACCGGCAGCAGCAGTTTGCCGAGGGGCTGCTTGGCCAGAGCGAGGCCATTCTGCCCCACGTCCATTCCCGCCTCTTCCCGGCCGATGCCGTGCTGCAGGTCTATCGCAACCACTTCATCCTGAGCCTTGGCGAGGTGCTGGCGGGCAGTTACCCGGCGGTCAAGGCCATGGTGGGGGAGGCGTTTTTCGACGCCGCGGCGCGCGGCTTCGTACTGGCGGAGCCCCTCTGCGAAGGGAGCGTGATGCACTACGGCGCAGGCTTTGGCGACTGGCTCGCCGGGCTGCCCACCACCGCCGAACTGCCCTGGCTGGGGGAGCTTGCCCGTTTCGAGTGGGCACTGGAGCGCACCAGCCTGCTGGCCCCCGAGGTGCGCCACTGGCCGGCCGAGCGGGTGGCGGCCCTGCCGCCAGCGGCCTGGCAGACGCTGGTGCTGATCCCGGCCTGTGATCTGCTTCTGTTCGACAGCCTTCGCCCGGTGGAGGCCCTCTGGCAGATGGCTCTGCACCAGGGTGAGGCGGTGCACGATCTGGCGGCCCCCGCCTGGCTCGCCCTCAAGAAACAGCCCGATTGTCGGGTATTGCCGCTGCGCCTGAGCGAGGGGGAGTGGCGCCTGCTGGATGGCTGCCGCCAGGGCATCGCCCTGTCGACCCTGCTGGCGCAAGATGCGCAGGCTGCAGAGTCTCTGACCCGCCTCGTCACCCTGGGCCTGCTGGTCGATGTGACCTCAACGCTGGAGTAAATTCGATGACAAACCACAAGTTCCCCCTGATGCAGCAACGGGGGCCGGCCGCCCCCTGGTGGCTGAGCGGTGCCCTGTTGCTGCTGGCCAGATGCTGGGTGGCGGCGGTCTTCTTGCGCTCCGGCTGGCTCAAGCTGAGCGCCTGGGACAGCACCCTCTACCTGTTCGAGTTCGAGTATCGGGTGCCCCTGCTGCCCTGGCAGTGGGCAGCCTGGCTGGGGACGGCCACCGAGTTGCTGCTGCCGGTGCTGCTGCTGCTTGGGCTCTTCACCCGACCGGTCGCCGCCCTGCTGTTTGCCTTCAACATCATGGCGGTGCTCTCCTATCCCGCCCTCTGGGCCGGCGGCTTTTACGATCACCAGTTGTGGGGCTGGATGCTGCTGACCCTGGCGGTGTGGGGGGCGGGGCCGCTGGCCCTGGATCAGTGGCGCCTTGTCAGGCGGGAATGAAGCCGCCACACTGGCACTCTCATCAGGCACCCTGCGGGGTGCCTGTTCATTTCATCACAAGGAGGAGAGGCGATGATCATCCGGCAGGCAACGCAGGCAGACATTCCCGCGCTGGTGACCCTGCGCATGGCGCTGTTTTGCGAGGTGGGGGAGCTGAGCGAGCCGTTGGCCGATCTGCCGCTGTGGCAGGCCACCACCACCTATTTCAGCACGGCGCAGGCCGAGGAGAGTGCCCGCTCCTGGGTGGCGGAGGTGGATGGCGAGGTGGTGGCGAGCGCAACCCTGGCGCTCTTCGTGCGCCCGCCCTATCCCGGCAATCTGACGGGGAGGGAGGGCTATCTGCTCAACATGTATACCCTGCCTGCCCATCGCCGGCAGGGACTGGCCGGTGCCCTGCTGGACCAGATGGCGGACTATGCGAGGGGGCAGCAGCTGGGCCGGGTCTGGCTCCATGCCAGCGAAGAGGGGCGGCCCCTCTACGAGCGGATGGGGTTTGTGAGCAACCCCGCCTATCTGGAGTGGCAACCCGGGTGATCCCGCTTGCCGCCCTACCCGTATCACGCCTGCCAACGGGATACGGGCGCTGCGAACCTCTCCCTGGCTGTGGCAAAATCTCGGCCAAATTCTGATCGAGTCACCATGCTCAACTATGATCAGCCTCAACAGGCTCGTGCCGGTTCACCTTGACGCCGAGTCTTGTGCCCGTTCCCACCTTGTCAGGTCATTACAGAGGTATGACACCCATGTTCAACAACAAGCTGAAGGCGCAACTGCAGGCCTGCCAGGCACAGCTCGCCGAATCACAGGGCTTCGTGGAGGCGGTCAAGGCCGGGATCGCGACCATCATCTTCACCCCGGATGGCGAGATCCTGGAGGCCAATCAGCCATTTCTGAGCCTGATGGGTTACAGCGCCATGGAGCTGCAGGGTCAGCACCACCGGATGTTTTGCAGCCAGGAGCTGGCTCGCTCCGCCGAGTACCAGCAGTTCTGGGCCCAGCTCAAGCAAGGCAGGGTCAAGTCCGGCATCTTCTCGCGCCGCAACAAGCGGGGCGAGGTGGTCTGGCTGGAGGCCAGCTACTTCCCGGTAAAGTCGCAGGACAGGGTGGCCCAGGTGATCAAGATCGCCAGCGACGTTACCGCCGAGCATCAGCAGCTGCTTAACCAGGAGGCGGTCTCCAAGGCGCTAGAACGGTCGCTTGCGATGATCGAATTCACCCCGAGCGGCGACATCCTCTCGGCCAACGCCAACTTCCTGAGTTGCGTCGGTTACACCCTGAACGAGCTCAAGGGGCGCAATCACCGGATCCTGTGTGATGACGCCTTCTATGAGGAGAACCCTCGCTTCTGGGAAGAGCTGGCTCAGGGGCAATTCAAGTCCGGGCTCTTCCTGCGGCGCAACAGCCATGGCGATGCGATCTGGCTGGAGGCTACCTACAACCCCATTCGCGACGAGAGCGGCAAGGTGAGTCGGGTCATCAAGTTTGCCAGCGACATTACTGATCGCGTCACCAAGAGCCACGCAGTGCGCGATGCCACCCAGGTGGCTCACGCCACGGCGCAGGAGACCCTGCGCTGTGCCGAACAGGGGGCAGAGTTGCTGCGCTCCGTGGTGGAGACCTCGTCGCTCATCAGCGAGCAGGTGGACAAGACCATCCTGCTCATCAACCAGCTCAACGAGCAGTCCAGAAGCATAGAGGCCATCGTCTCCACCATCAGCAGCATCGCCGATCAAACCAATCTGCTGGCTCTCAATGCGGCCATCGAGGCGGCCCGCGCCGGCGATCAGGGGCGCGGTTTTGCGGTGGTGGCCGACGAGGTGCGCCAGCTGGCGGCCCGCACGTCGCTCTCCACCGACGAGATAGCCAAGGTGGTGCAGAAGAACCGCGAGCTGACCGCCAGAGTGACCGACGACATGGCCAGGGTGGCCGGCAGCGCCGAGCTCGGCAAGCAGCAGATCGACAAGGTCAACGAAGTGATGGTGGAGATCCGGCAGGAGGCCAACAACGTCTCGGCAACCGTCTCCAGCCTCTCCATCTAGTCAGCTGGCGGCCCTCTCTTCATGCGGGCCGCCTTGATCACTATTTCAACGACCTGTGCGCAATGTGAGCAGTCGAAATCCCAATCTGAACCCCTGCTGTATCGCTCCCTGCTTGTGAATTGCCCGTCGGCGGCAGCCTGTTTAGGCTTGCCGCCTCATTATTTTTGGAGCAGATAAAGACGATGGCAACGAGAAGAGAGGGCAGGGCGCTGGCGCTGCTGGCAGGTGTGGTGGCAAGCGTGGGACTGAGCGGCTGCATGGGGCAGATGGGGCTCTCCTCCATGGTGACCAAGGGCAACCTCAGCGTGGTGGACAACCGTTACGGCCGGGCCGGGGTCTTCATCCTGCTCTCGCCGGTCTACGGTCTGGCGGCCACCGCGGATCTCTTCGTGTTCAACACCATCGAATTCTGGTCGGGCAAGAACCCCATCACCGGCAAGTCGCCGGCGCTGGTGGATCAGAAGCTCGACGCCCTGATCAAGGTCAACCAGCACCTGGATCCCTCCCTCAACAAGGTGCCGCTGGCCCTGCTGCCGCAAGGGGTACGCGAGGTGGAGGTGAGCTACCCGGACGAGCGCACCGCCCAGATGGAGGTGCACTACCTGGATGGGCGCAGCAGCCTGATGCGCGGCGAGAAGCGCGGCGAGCTGCTGGATATCTACTTCGACGGCCGGCTGGTGTCGACCCTGACGCCGGCCCAGCTGGAGGAAAAAGCACGGACCGGTAGCGCCGAGGTATAAATTCATCTGAATCCAGATCTATTCCTCTCTGGATAAGGTATACCTAGTCAGCAGGCAAGATCGCCAAGATGACCAGGGATACAGGCTATGACGGTGAATGGATTGCGGTTGGCAGAGTTGATTGGTTCCCTCAGTCATGCGCTCGACATGACTGAGGGTCAACCAAGAGGGCACTGTATTCGCTGTTGCTGGATAGGTTCCCGTCTGGCCGAACGGTTGGCGCTGGATGCTCGACTGCGTCATGACCTCTATTACATGCTGCTGCTCAAGGATCTGGGGTGCAGCAGCAATGCGGCCCGTATCTGCGAACTCTATCTCACCGACGATCTTCACTTCAAACGCGACTTCAAGCTGGTGGATGGCTCTCTCTCCGAGGTGGTCAACTTCGTGCTGGGCCACACCGGCCTGCAGGCGGATCTGCTTGGGCGTTTTCGCAGCCTGTTTCACATCTTTCGCAACGGCGATCAGATAGCCAACGAACTGATCCAGACCCGTTGCCATCGGGGGGCGGACATCGCTCGTCAACTGCGTTTCAGTGAAGAGGTCGCTACCGGTATCCTCTCTCTGGACGAACACTGGAACGGTAAAGGTCGGCCGTTGCAACTGGTCGGTGACGCGATCCCGCTCTTCTCTCGCATAGCGCTGCTCTGCCAGGTGGTGGATGTGTTTCACGCCGCCGCAGGCCCTGATGCGGTGCTCAAAGAGCTGCGCGAGCGCAGCGGCAGCTGGTTTGACCCTCAATTGGTTAGCGAGTTTGAAGCCTTGGCGGATGGTGATTTTTGGCAAGGACTGGCGGATCCCAAGCTGGCTGAGTGGGTGTTTGTCCACCCGGCCGGGCAGGGTGAGGTCGCTCTTGATGAAGATTATCTGGACGAGATCGCCGCGGCATTCGGTCAGGTGGTGGACTCCAAAAGTCCCTACACCGCCGGTCATAGCGGCCGAGTGGCACTCTATACCGACATTCTTGCCACTCAGATGGGGTTGTCCGAGCAGCGACGACGCTGGCTCAAGCGCGGTGCTCTGCTCCATGACGTGGGCAAGCTGGGGGTGAGCAATGCCATTCTCGACAAACCGGGCAAACTTGATGCGCAGGAGTGGGCCGCTGTGCAGATGCACGCCGCCTATACCGAGGAGATCCTGAGTCGCATAAGTGCGTTTGAAGAGCTGGCGCAAGTGGCGGGTGCCCACCATGAGCGCCTCGATGGCAAGGGTTACCCCAAAGGATTGAAAGGGGACGAGATAGCCTTGGAAACCCGCATCATCACCACGGCCGACATTTTTGATGCCATCACTGCCAAACGGCCCTATCGTGGAGCCATTCCGGTGCCCCAGGCGCTGGAGATGATGGCCGAGAATCTGGGGACGGCCATTGATCCGGATTGCTTTGCCGCTCTGCAGGCGGGGATCCAGGATTTTTCCCTCTATCTCCCGCTCGAGCAATCGCTGGCAAACGCCAGTTAATATTTGCGCCATATCGGGCTTCAGTCATTTGTCATTGGCCTGAGACGACAACGCCCCGCTTTGCGGGGCGTTTTGCTATGGGCGACTCTGGCTGCGGGGCGGATGCATCACCAGACCCAGCAGCCGGCGCAGGTGGGTGAGCTGCTCGGTGAGCTGCAGGTTGAGCCACAGATAGCCGCTGATGGCGGCCTCGCCGCCGGCGTCGATCCGCACCCGGCCGGCCGCCTCCTGCAGACGAGCAATGGCCAGCTCCGAGCCCTGCAGCTCGCCGCTCTTGAGCATCAGCGCCAGCTCGCTCATCAGCGCCTCGGTCGCCTGCTGGCAGGCGCGCAGCTCCGGGGTGCTCTGCATCAGAAAGTGGCTCTGGCGATCGCGCCAGTAGGTGTTGGCCAGCATCTCCAGGGTGCAGAGGGTGTTGCGCATGGTGGTCTGGATCGCTTCGAACAGGGCGCTGCCAAGGCGGGTCTCCTTGACGGCCGGGGTGAGCAGGGGGCGCAGACTCACCATCTTGGAGAGCAATCTGGCGTGGCTGTGGGCGAGCCGAGGTCGCTCCAGCACGTTGGGGGAGAGGTGGGTGTGATAGAGCCGCTGGGCCTGCTGAAGGGTGTCGTGCATCTGCAGCCGCCAGTGGCTGTAGGCGCGCTGGGGATAGATGCTGCAAAACAGCAGTGCCAGCAATGAACCCAGGATCACGTCGGCACTGCGCCACAGGGCGGTCTCGATGTCGCCGGGCATGGCCCCCATGGTGACGCCGAGGGTGATGCCGATGAGCAGCCCCACGTAGGGACGCTTGCCGAGCGCCAGATAGCCGCACAGGAACATGATGCAGCCGCACCACAGCAGCATCAGCGGCAGGGAGTAGAGCTCGAGATAGAGCGCCACCACCCCGCAGCTGGCGCCGAAGATGGTGCCGACCACCCGCTGCAGGGCGCGCGACAGCACATTGCCCCAGAACGAGATGGGGCCCATCACCACCACCAGGGTGATGAGGGGCCAGGTGCTTTCCGGCAGCTTGAGCTCGCGGGTCAGCAGAAAGGTGAGCATGAAGGCGAGCGCGATGCGCAGGCCATGGACGATGCGGTAGTGACCGTAGATCAGCAGATCGAGTCGGGAGAGGGGGGCATTCAGGCGCAAGGGACAAGCCTCGGATTCATGGGGGCAGCCACCCCGCCACGCCCGGCGGGGTGGAGACCGGTATCAGGCCACTCGTCCCTGGAGTGGGTGGATCCAGACCCGCTCGCCGACCGCGATGGCCGGCTGGGCGGGGACGATTTCAATCAGGCAGTTGGCATCACTCATGGAGCTGAGGATGCCGGAGCCCTGCGGCCCTGTGGTGCGTACCCGCAGCACGCCGCTGGCGTCCTGATGGAAGATGCCGCGCAGGAACTCGGTGCGCCCGGGTCGGCTCTTCATCTGCTGCTCGGCCAGGGCCGACAGGCGCAGCGGCTGCCACACCCGGCCCTGCAGGCGGGCGATGGCGGGCTCGACGAACTGCAGGAAGCAGATCATGGCGGCCACCGGGTTGCCGGGCAGGCCGAAGAAGGGAGTCTGCCCCAGCTGGCCGAAGGCGAGCGGGCGACCCGGCCGCATCTGGATGCGCCAGAAGGCGATCTGGCCAAGCTCGGCCAGCACCTGCTTGATGAAGTCGGCATTGCCCACCGACACCCCACCCGAGCTCAGCACCAGGTCGGCATCGGCCGCGGCCTGTGCCAGCTGCCGGCGCAGGATGGCGGGATCATCGGGGATGATGCCAAGGTCCATCACCTCGCAGCCGGCCCCGGCGATGAGCGCCATCAGGGTGAAGCGGTTGCTGTCGAAGATGTGGCCGGGGGCGAGCGTCTCGCCAGGTGCCTGCACCTCGTCGCCGGTGCTGAACAGCGCCACCTTGAGCGGCGCGCGTACCGTCAGGGTTGCCTGCCCCAGAGAAGCCGCCAACCCGAGCTGAGGGGCACCGAGGCGGGTGCCGGCCGGGATGGCGACCGCACCTTTGGCGAGATCTTCCCCGGCCTGACGCACGTTCTGCCCCGCCTTGACAGGGGCGCTGACGCTGACCCATTCACCGTCAAGCCGGGTCTCTTCGCGCATCACCACGGTATCGACACCGGGGGGCAGCGGGGCGCCGGTCATGATCTGCACCGCCTGTCCGGCCAGTACCGGCTCGCTGCGCGGCTGGCCCGCCAGCACTTCCCCTACCAGTTGCCAGCGCCCGGCGGCGAGATCGTCGCTGCGCAGGCCAATGCCGTCCATCGCCGAGTTGGCGTGGGGCGGCACATTGATGGGGCTGACGAGATCCCCGGCCAGCACGGCGCCGTGGCAGCGGGCGAGCGGCAGATCACGGCAGGCGGTGGCTGGGGTGAGGGTATCAAGAATGGCGTTGCGGGCAGCCTCGACCGACAGAAAGCCGTTGCCAGCCTCCTGCTCCCGCGTCTGGCTCTCCTTGAGCCAGTGGCAGACGAAGTCGGCGATGGCCTCCAGATCATTGATATCGAGCCGGGGCAGGGCGGTTTGCTGGGGCTGATCGCTGGCCACGGCGATGATGTCGCGATCAATCGGGAACAGCAGCGGCTTGCCGATGGCGGCGCGGTGCAGCTCGATTTTCGGGAAGTGCTCGTGCTTGAACCCCTCCACCAGCAGCAGGTCGAGGCTGCGCTGATCGAAGCTGGCCAGCAGCTCGCGAAAATCGGCCTCACCCAGATCGGTTTCAACGATGCGGGCGTGACGGCGGCGGGAGGCCACCATCATCTGGCTGGCGCCGGCCTGGCGCAGGCGATGACTGTCTTTGCCCGGCTGGTCGATGTCAAAGTCGTGGTGGGCGTGCTTGAGTACCCCGAGGCGCAGACCGCGGCTCACCAGCAGGGGGATGAGCTGCTCGAGCAGGGTGGTCTTGCCGGTGCCGCTCCAGGCGGCAAAGCCGAGCAGGGGCAGGGTGGGGGCCGGGGTCATGAGGTGGCTCCTTGTCCGGTCGTGGCGTCTGGCAGGCGCGCTTCGTAGGCGGCCAGCTCGTCCGGGCTGTTGAGATTGATGAAGGCATCCGGCTGGTCGGCAAAGCTCACCACCGCCATCCGATGGCGGGCAAACCAGATATCGATTTTGCGCTCTCCCTCGGCCAGCGCGGTGGACAGGGAGGGGAGCAAGGACTTGTGCAGCAGGGCCACCACGGGTTGCAGCCAGTCGCCGTCATGGGCCACCACCAGCTCGGTCTGCGGGGTGAGGGCGGCGCGAAAGCGCGCCATCAGATCGCGGGGCAGGGCGGGGCCGTCGCAGGGCACGAACAGCACCCAGTCGTGACGGGCGGCGGCAAGGCCTGCCTGCATGCCCGCCAGCGGGCCGAGATAGTCGGGGTTGTCGTCGCCGATGACCGGGGCCAGCGCCTGGTAGCGGGCCTGGCTGCGGTTGGCGTTGATCAGGATTTCGTCCACCTGGGGTTTCAGTCGGTCAAGCACGTGGTCGATGAGCGGGCGGCCCGCCAACTCGACCCAGCCCTTGTCGGCCCCCCCCATGCGGGTGGCGCGGCCGCCGGCCAGCACCACGGCGGAGACGGGAAAGCGGTCAGTACGAGGTTCGCTGTGTGAGGTCATGTCGCTCGATGATTTTCAAAGGAGTGGGTTCGTGCAGCCGGCCCCGGGCGAGGGTCCATTGCCGCTCGCACAGGTCGGTCAGATCGTTGCTCTGGTGGCTGATGATGACCAGGCCGCTGCCCTGTTCCCGCAGATCTTGCGCCATGGCGGCCATCAGGGCAACCGAATGTGTATCCAGATTGGCGGTGGGCTCGTCCATCAGCAGAAAAGCGGGCTGCAGCGCCCAGGCGCGGGCCATGGCCAGCCGCTGGCGCTCGCCGCCAGACAAAATGCTGATGTGCTCCCGTGCCAGGCTCTCCAGTTCGACCCGGCGCAGCGCCTCGAACACCCGTACCTCGTCGGCGGCGCGATGGCCGAGGGCCCAGGCCACGTTGTCGTGCACACTGCGATCAAACAGGTAGGGGGTCTGGTGCAGGTAGGTGACCCGGCCCGGCCCCGGATCGCGCTTGAGCCACTGGCCGAGCTTGCCGCGCCAGCCAGAGGGGAGGTTGGTGTGGCCCCGGGTCGGGGTGAGCAGGCCGGCCAGGATCTTGAGCAAGGTGGTCTTGCCTACCCCGTTGGCGCCGCGCAGCCAGACGGCGTCGCCGGCCGCGATGGAGAGCTGCTCAATCTGGAACAGGTCGCGCTCGCCAAAGCGCATCATCAGCTGGTGGGCGGTCAGGGCCATGGCGTACTCCGGTGAATGGACGGTGGGGGCATGGTCAGTTCTTCAGATAGCTGTGACCACGACACGCGGTCAGCAACAGGTTGAGCAGCAGCGCCAGACTCAACAAGACGATGCCAAGGGCCACCCCCTGGGTGAAGGCCCCTTTCTGGGTCTCCAGCGCGATGGCGGTGGGGATGTTGCGGGTGAAATGCAAAATGTTGCCCCCCACCATCATGGAGCAGCCCACCTCGGTGACGATGCGACTGAAGGCGCCGATCACCGCCGCCAGCAGGCCGAAGCGGCACTCGCGCATCAGCCCGAGCAGCGCCCTGGGCCAGGAGAGCCCCAGGGTGCGGGCGGTCTCCCAGGCACGCCGGTCGCTCTGCACGAACGCGGCGTGAGCCATGGTGGCGATCACCGGAAAGGCGATCAGCATCTGCCCCACCACCATGGCCTGCTGGGTGAACAGCATCTTCCAGTCGCCGAAGGGGCCGGCCCGCGACAGCAGCATGTAGAGCAAGAGGCCAATCACCACGGTCGGCACCGACTGCAGGGTATTGATGCAGGAGAGCCAGAGCCAGCGCGCCGGAATCGGCAGATAGGCCAGCGCGAAGCCGAGCAGCAGGGCCGGCAGTAGCACCAGCCCGAGCGCGAGGCCCGATACCGAGAAGGAGACCCCCACCACCTGCCACAGCTCGGCGTCACCACTGAACAGCAGCGAAAGGGCCGCCAGTGTGGTCTCGATCAGGGTCGGCACCGGGCGCCTCCGTCAATCAAGGTGGCGAGAGGCATCTCGAGCAGTCTCGGCCTTGGCATCACTGCGGCTTGGCGTCGGCCACGAACAGCGGCTGGCCGGCCACCTTGAAGTCACCGATAAGCTGCTGGCCGTGCTTTGAGACCAGCCAGTTTTTCAGGGTGCGGGCCCCTTCGGTGTTGAGATCCGGGTAGCGCTTGGGGTTGACCAGGATCACCTGATAGGGGTTGAACAACCGCTTGTCCCCCTCCAGCAGCACGGCGAGATCCAGCTTGCTCTGGTAGGCAAGCCAGGTGCCGCGGTCGGTCAGGGTGTAGGCACCCAGCTCCGAAGCCATGGTCAGGGTCGGCCCCATGCCCTGGCCGATGGATTTGTAGCCGGCGAACTCAGGCTTGACGTCAGCCGCCTGCCACAGGGTCTTCTCCTTGATGTGGGTGCCGGACTCGTCCCCGCGGGAGATAAAGGTCTGCCCCTTGTCCTTGATGGCCTCCAGCGCCTTGGCGGCGTCGTGCAGCTTGCCAAGACCGGCCGGGTCTTTCGCCGGGCCGACGATGACGAAGTCGTTGTACATCAGGTGCTCCGGCTCGATGCCAAAGCCCGCCTCGACGAAGGCCTTCTCGGCAGAGGGGGCGTGGGTCATCACCAGATCCGCGTCGCCGTTCTCGCCCATCTTCAGGCTCTGGCCGGTACCGGCCGCCATCACCTGCACCGGATAGCCGGTCTCCTTGGTGAACTGGGGCAGCAGCCAGCCCAGCAGGCCGGACTGTTCGGTGCTGGTGGTGGTGGCGAGGCGGATGGGCGCCTTGGTCTCGGCATGGCTGGCAGCGCTCCAGAGCGGCAGGCTCAGCAGCAGGGCGGAGGAGAGGGCAAGGGCGAGGCGTTTGCGCACTGTGGCTGTGATCATGATGTCAGGGTACCCGGTGATGGAGAGAGGGCAGGACTAAGCAAGCAGGGTGCCAAGCTGACCACATGCCCTGCTCGGCCCGGTTTTTAATGTGAAAACAGTCGGTTAAGCGCCCTAATTGCGTGATGGCACCGTCGCTTTTAATAAACGGAGTTGGCACTTGGGGCCGGTTAGCGACAAAATGTCCCACAGTTTATAAGGTCGGTGGGACAATCCCGGAACCTTGTCGAATCTGAGGTACTTTTTTCATGACTGCACCCGCCAGCCGCTGGTCCGCCCTCTCCTTGCTCATCGTCGACGACGAACCCGGCATGCGCAGCTTCCTCGCCAAGGCGCTGGCCCGCCGCTTTGCCCAGATAGAGACGGCCGCCAGCGTGGAGGAGGCCGAAGCCCTGCGCTGCCGCCTGCATTTTGATCTCATCATCGCCGACATCCGCCTGCCGGGGCGCTCCGGCATCGAGTGGCACGAGGCCATCGATCCCGCCACCCGGCGCAGCGACATCATCTTCATGACAGGTTTCGGCGACATGGAGACCGCTCTCAAGGCGCTGCGGCTCGGCGCCAGCGACTTCATTCTCAAACCCTTCAACCTGGATCAGATGGTGCAGGCGGTGGACCGGGTCATCGAGCGCCGCCAGATGGAGCGGGAGAACCTGCTGCTGCGGCGGGAGGTGAGCAAGCTGTTCCCGCCCACCCTGATCGGCGACAGCGCCAGGACCCGCGAGCTCAAGACCCTGATCGCCCGGGTCGCCCCCTCCAATGCCGCCGTGCTGGTGGAGGGGGAGTCCGGCACCGGCAAGGAGCTGGTGGCCCGCGCCCTGCACCAGCTCTCCGGCCGGATGGGGGCTTTCGTGCCGCTCAACTGCGCCTCCATCGCCCCCGAGCTTTTGGAGAGCGAGCTGTTCGGCCACGTGCAGGGGGCCTTTACCGGCGCCCGCAAGGGGCGCGACGGCCTGTTCCGGGTCGCCCATCAGGGCACCCTGTTTCTGGACGAGATCGGCGAGATGCCGCTCGCCATGCAGGCCTCCCTGCTGCGGGCGCTGGAGCAGAAGGCCATCCGCCCGGTGGGGGCCGAGCGGGAGCTTTCGGTGGACGTGCGCATCGTCGCCGCCACCAACCGCAACCTGAAGGCGGAGGTGGAGGCGGGCCGGTTTCGCGAAGATCTCTTCTATCGTCTCAACGTAGTGGCGCTGCCGGTAGCTCCCCTGCGTGAGCGGATCGACGACATCCCCGCCCTGGTGCACCACTTCACCCGCCAGCTCACCGCCGAGATGGGCATGGGCGCCCTGCACTGGACCCATGAAGACGTGGTGGCCATGCAGGCCTACCCCTGGCCCGGCAACGTGCGCGAGCTGCGCAACCTGATCGAGCGCTGCCTGCTGCTGGGCAAGCCGCCCGCCGAATACTGGCAGAGCGCCAAGCCGGCCGAGTCGGGACGGGGGGAGGAGGGCTATCCGCTGGAATGGGCGCTGGCCGAGGTGGAGAAGGCCCACATCCTGCAGGTGGTGGCGAGCTTTGACGGCAACAAGTCGGCCGCCTCCCGGGTGCTCGGGGTGGCGCGCAAGACCCTGGAGCGCAAGTTCAAGGAGTGGGCCATCGAATGAGCCGGCTCGCCCCTTGCCGCCGGAGTGAGTCATGAGGCTGGCGCAGATCCCGTGGTTGCTCAGAACCAAGGTGCGCTGGCGTCTGCTGCTGCTCACCTCGGTGCCCATCATGCTGACCCTGGCCGGCATGATAGGGCTCACCCTCTACTGGACCCTCACCTACAGCTGGCAGAACCTGCTCACCACGGTGCGCAGCGACCTTGGCGTCGCCCACCACGCGGTGAGCGTGCAGCAGCAGCGCCAGGCCGAACACCTAGAGCACCTGCGCGATGCCTGGGCCTTCCAGCTGCAGCTGCGCGAATCCCCCGCCCGCTTGCGCCAGTGGGTGATGCCGCTCGCCGCCAACTACGGCCTCGACTTTTTGCGCCTGCGCAGCGGCAGCGAGCTGGATCAGCTGCCAGCGCAGGATCGCGCGGCCCTCGCCGCCGGGCGCAGCGTCAGCCACTTCGTGGTCTGGTCGCGGGAGCAGCTGCTGGCACTCTCGCCGGCGCTGGCCAGCCGCGCCGTGCTGGACAAAGAGCTGGAGCCGGGCGCAGGGCAGGAGACTCGCGGTCTGATCAGCCTCTCGCTGACCCCGGTGATGGGGCGGGACGGCAGCCTCTGGGGCGTGCTGGAGGGGGGCGAGCTTATCAACGGCAGCACCCGGCTGGTAGACGAGCTCAAGGGCCAGGTGTTTGCCAAGAACACCCTGCCGGCCGGCAGCATCGGCAGCGTCACCCTGTTTCTCGGCGATCTGCGGGTGAGCACCAACGTGCCCGCCAGCAGCAGCCAGCAGCTGGGGCGGGCGGTGGGCACCCGGGCCTCGGCGCCGGTGCGCGAACAGGTGCTGGGCCGCGGCGAGCCCTGGATTGACCGCGCCTTCGTGCACGACGCTTGGTATGTGTCGGGCTACGAGCCGCTCTTGGGCGCCAATGGCGAGCGCATCGGCATGCTCTACGTCGGCTTTCTCGAGTGGCCCATCGTTCGCACCTACCTCACCAATCTGCTGGAGCTGGGCTCCGGCGTGGTGCTGCTGTTGCTGCTCTCGGGCCTGCTGGTCTATCGCGGCGCGCGGGACTTGTTCACTCCCATCGAGCGGATGCACAAGGTGGTGCGCCAGGTGCAGGCGGGCAGGCCGGCCCGCATCGGCGAGCTCTACCTCGACCCCGATCACGAGCTGGCCCAGCTCGGCCGCCAGTTCGACGCCATGCTGGATCGCCAGGCGGCGCACCGCCAGCAGCTGGCCCGCAGCGCCGACGAGCTGGAGCAGAAGGTGGCCGAGCGCACCCAGAGCCTGGAGCAGAAGACCGCCGAGCTCGAGCACCACATCCACATGCTGACCCAGGCCCGCCAGCAGCTGCTGATCAGCGAGAAGCTGGCGGCCCTCGGCGAGCTCTGCGCCGGGGTGGCCCACGAGATCAACAACCCGCTCGCGGTGATCCTCGGCAACGTGGAGTTGATGAAGCTGGAGCTGGGGGAGGCGGCCGCGCCGGTCAGCGAGGAGCTGGCGCTGGTGCTGGCCCAGATCGAGCGCATTCGCGCCATCACCCGCAGCCTGTTGCAATATTCCCGTCCCGGCGACTACGAGACGGCGCCGGTGTGGCAGCACCTCACCCCCATCATCGAGGAGAGCCTGACCCTGGTGCGCTCTGCCCTGCGCCAGCAGCAGGTGAACCTGGTGGCCGATCTCAGGGCGCAGCAGCCCATCGAGGCGGATCGCCAGCAGCTGCTGCAGGTGCTGATCAACCTCTTGGTCAACGCCAGCCATGCGCTGGGGGAGCAGGGAGTGATCCGGGTCGAGAGCCGCGACTGGCTGGATGACGCCGGGGCCCTGCAGGGGGCCGAGGTGCGGGTCATCGACAACGGCAGCGGCATCGAGGCGGCCATCATCGACAAGATCTTCGACCCCTTCTTCACCACCCGCGCCACCGGCACCGGGCTGGGGCTGGCCCTGAGCCACCGCATCATCAGCCGCTGGGGCGGTGAGCTGTTGGTAGATTCCACCCCGGGCCAGGGCAGCTGCTTTACCATCCGATTGCGCAGCCACGCCCGGCTGGCCAGCGGCGGCGAGCGCGCCCGGCTGGAAGGGTGGCGCATCGCCCTCAATGCCGAGGGGCGTGAGGCAAGCGTCGAGCCCCAGTCATGACGACATCATAAAAAGCCCGCCGAACTTGAAGGGCGCGCATTGCCCTCAAGGGGGAGGGGGGACTGTCGCAATTCAGAGTGAGACACAAAAAAGCCCGCCAATAGTGGCGGGCTTTTTTACAGATAGGTGAGGGGATACTTACTGCGGGCTCCACACCAGCTTGCCGCTCTGGGTCAGATCATAGCCGCCGAGGCGGGCCGCCAGCTCGCGCCCCTCGGGGGATTGCAGCCAGCCGATCAGCTGTTGCAGCAGGGTGCGAAAGAAGACCCCCTGCGGCATCACCAGATCGAAGCACTCCTGCGACAGCGGCACGAAATCGAGGCCAAACTCGGTGGCAGTGCTCTGGGCACCGGGCCCGACGTCCGCATCGCCGCGGCTGATGGCGGCGGCCAGCTCCCGCTCGCTGTTGACCTCGATAGTGCGCTCCAGCCGGGTCAGCGACTCCCCTTGCGTTTGCAGCCACTCCTGCAGGGCGCGCTGGCTGCCGGCCCCCTCCTGGCGCATGGCCCAGCGCCAGTCGAGCGCCTCTTTCGCCTCTTTGGGTTGCAGCCCCTGGCGCAGCACCAGCCCCTGTACCCGGCGAAATCCATGTACGATCACCCATTGTCGGTGGCCCTGATACTGCTGCACCAGCGCCGGGTGGCGCAGGTGGGCCTCTTCGGCCTGGCCCCAGTGGATGGCGCACAGATCCACGTGGCCGCGCGCCAGCATTGCCAGCCCCTGCCTTGTGCCGCACGGGGTGTAACCCACCAGAGCCTGAGTGCCGAGCTGCTGGGCTAGCCGGCTGCTGGCGTAGTGCAGCAACACATCGTCTGAGCCTGCCAGCAGCAGCCGGTCGTTCATCACCCCCTCGTGGCAACTGCCGAGCAGCCAGCGATCGAGCAGGGAGCGCGGAAACAGCCACTTGCCGGTCGCCTTGGTGGCGGGGATGCGCGCCTCGTTGGCGAGCTGGTAGACCTTCTTCTCGTTGAGATCGAGGTACTCCGCCACCTGCTTCACATTCATAAACTCGTTCATGGCTTGCGTTTGGCCCTCTGGCTGGTCTGATCGAGATACAGCGCGATCTGCTGGGCACTCATCAACTCGTTCATGGTTTAGTCCCGCATCCCGCGACCGGCCGAACCAGGCGCCAGCACCGGCGGCTTCTCGTCCAGCACCAGCTGGTCGTGGCCGCTGAATACCTCGAAGTGGCGCCCCTTGGCGCGGGCAATCATGGTGATGCCGAGCTGGCGGGCGAGATCCAGCCCCATCTGGGTGACGCCGGAGCGCGACAGCAGCACCGGAATGCCCATCTGCGCCACCTTGATCACCATCTCCGAGGTGAGCCGCCCTGTGGTGTAGAAGATCTTGTCGTGGCCGCTCTCGCCGCGCATCCAGAGCTCGCCTGCCAAGGTATCCACCGCGTTGTGGCGTCCCACATCTTCGACAAAGGAGAGGATTTCGCTGCCGCGGCAGATGGCGCAGCCATGCACGGCGCCCGCCATCTTGTAGGTTTCGTTATGGGCCGACAGCGCCTTGAGCAGGGCGTAGAGGGTGCTCTGTTTAAGCTCAGGCGCCGCCAAGACCACCCCTTCAAGCTTCTTCATCACGCTGCCATACATGGTGCCCTGACCGCAGCCGGAGGTGACCGTCTTCTTCTCCAAGGATTTGTCGAGATCGGCGGCCTGCTGGCTGCTCACCACGGCGGCGGCTTCGCTCTCCCAGTCGACGATCACCGACTCGATGGCCGAAATATTCTCGATAAAGCCCTGATTTTTCAGATAACCCAGCACCAGCGCCTCGGGGCGGGCCCCCAGCGTCATCAGGGTGACGATCTCCTTCCAGTTGAGGTAGACCGTCAGTGGCCGCTCACAGGCGATTTGGCGGGTTTGCAACTGCCCCTGCTCATCCATCACCTCGACGGCCATGGTGAGCTGGGCTGCGGCATTGCTTTTGATAAAGGTCGGTGTCATGGGCCCCTCGCGACCGGTTGCCGGGATCTAAGGGGAGGGATACAGCAAGTTTTGTTCCAGATTATTTGGATAGGGGAATAAGGTTTTGTGTTACATAACAGAATATGGATATCGTGCTTGTAAATTGGCTGGACAAATGGTGGTCAGCGAAAGAATATATGCTCCAAAAATTCAATTAATACTTTAAATGTCACTTGAGGTTTTGCAACCTAAATTTAAGTGAAAATAGAGGTGGGTTTGATGAGTGGAAAATATGGTGCTTTCGAAAGTTACGAGTTTTTTGGTGAGTTTTTTATGCAAGAAAATACGGAGGGCATTAGGTTTCCTGCAAAAATAAGATATTCTCCACAGAATGGTTTGCAATTAGAGTACAGTATTTCAAATAGTAGTTTTCCTAGTGCGTGCGACCGACCGATTGTTTGGGGTTTTAAGTAATGGTAAGAAATGTACTCTAGTAGGAAATTTTGATTTTGAAAGCGGAATGCACTACATGGGCTCTGTTTTTGTAAAATCAGGAGTGCATGGATTCTTATACTTAATAATTGGAGATTTCGTTGATTCATGGCAAACGTTTGAATGCGCGCTGTTTACATTTAATGGTATGCAGGAGTTTATTCATCCACAAGGATTTGTTACGCAACTAAAGTATCAAGAGGAACCTATTGTAGAAGTCGATGGTGATGGGTGGAATATCAAGGTTGAAAATACTGCTACTTACTCTATGGTCGGTAATCAGATAATAAATCTTATCTATTCTCGAGATGAAGAAGCAACAGAAAAACTGGCGGCTGCATTAGATAAAATAAAAGAGGAGCATCCTACCTCGTACTTTAATTTGAGAAAAACGCTTAAATATTATGTTCGTTACACAACAGATATTCAACAAGCAGCCGACAGACTTATAAGTGACATAACGAAAATATCCTCTTTATTTTCTATTCTAATGTCTCGCCCGGTATTTCCTGATGAGATAACGTTGAAATTGACAGGGAAGGACTACACACTAAATGTACTTAGTAGCTTGGTATTGGAAGGCCGTACAGTTGAGTTAGCTACAAAAGAGATTAATCATAGATTTATCCCTATCAATTGGAAGCAGATTGATATGAAAATCGTGCTTTCAAATTGGCTTGATGTTTATGATGATTTTCAAGTGCTGTCTGTGTCACATCAATATGAAACTGGCTTTAGAACTCTTCATTATGCTCAAAGCGATATAATTCTTTATTCAACTCAATTAGAAGCTATAAATGTTGATTTGGGTGGTGGCTCATCTGAAAAATATGTAAAACCGTTTAATGTATATGCATCATCGGAACTAAAATCTCAATTGGTTAAACTTTTTGAGAAAACTGGGGAGACGGACTTAGGACGTGCAATTGCCTCTTTACGTAATGAATTAGCTCATGTTGGGCGCCCGAAAGTAATGATGAAGAAATTAAATATTGACGATTATGTTGATATTGGCCAAATTCTTAGACTTGTAGTTATCTCACACTTATTTGCAAAGTTGGGTATTCACCAAGAACAAATCCACCAGTATCAGGGACGTTTGAGTCATAGTTGAAAATGGAAAAAGT
This sequence comes from Aeromonas sp. s2, assembly GCF_040907935.1. Taxonomy (NCBI): domain Bacteria; kingdom Pseudomonadati; phylum Pseudomonadota; class Gammaproteobacteria; order Aeromonadales; family Aeromonadaceae; genus Aeromonas; species Aeromonas sp. s2. Next base: position 103,439 of record NZ_JBFOCR010000014.1, read on the forward strand.
TATATATTGATATGTATATTCTTCGTTTGGATAAATCGTAAATAACAGTTCCTAATATCTCGTATTTCGAGCTAAATAGTAGGTTGGTGCTGAACGAAATGAAGCCCAACGTTTACCGGGTAATCTTGTTGATGTAGGCAATTATCTAGTTATTCGGTTATTGCCAACACCAAGCTGGATTGGGATGTAGGAAAATTGGTTTTTGCTTTACATGTTGAGTTTCGCTGCGCTCAGCGCCAACCTACATCTCGCACAACGCCCCATCAACCAGCAAACCTGCCTTGGCCCCACTCTTGCTAAGTCTTATCCCATTGATGGCCGTGGCCGCCCTGAATCTCCTGCCGTGATCCGCCCCGAACGGGGTGGATCACGGGGGAGGGCGGCCCGGCAGAGACCTTCTGATGGGAGCCGCGACAGTGCAAGACACAACCAAACCCCTCTCCCCGCAGCGCTGGCTGCAGCTGGAGTTAAAGGCCATCGACAGCCAGGTTGGCCGCTGGCAGAGCCACCGTTTCGAGATAGCGGCGCTCCATCCCGCCGAGCCCGAGGCTGCCGGCGCCTTGCCCCTTACCTTGTTTCGCGATGAGCGGGGGGATTATCGCTTCAACCTGAGCTCCGGCTCGCCCCGCCTCTTTGTCACCGGAAGCCGCGTAGACAGCGGCTTTGTGGCCGATGGCCTGACCCTGAGCCAGACCGTGGCCGCCGCCTATATGGATGGCGAGCGGCAGGTGCTCTCCTGCCCGCTGCCCGAGGCGCTGCAAGCCTGGGTGGAGGCCTTTATCGGCCGCCACGGCGAGCTGCTGGAGGCCCGCCGCAAGGGCAAGAAGGGCAAGGGGCGGGCGCAGGATCAGCTTGGTGTCGACAGCCAGGATCAAGCCAGCTGCGGTGCCGTCAAAGCCACCGGCCCCGATGGCCGCGAGCATGGTCGCCACAGCGGAAACAGCGCCCATGAGTGAGTTCCTCAAGCGCTGGTCGTCTCGCAAGAGTGAGGCGCGCAAGCATCAGGCATTGCAGCCGAGGGAAGAGGCCACCCCAGAGGTGGCTGCAGCCCCCATCGAAGGCAGTGGTGAAGGTGAAGTGCCTGATGCTGCGCTGGGTAGCCCCGTAGTCAGCACTGACAAGGGGAGTGATGTTCCGCTCCCCATCGAAGGGGACAAGCCGCGCGGATCAGAGCCCAAAACGGCCCCTTCAGAGAAGCCGGCTCTCCCCGACAAGGAGGCGCTGCGGGCCATGTTTCGCACTCACAAGCCGGATGGGCTCGACGACTACACCCAGGATTTCAGCCAGCCCGAATTGCTGCCCGCAGCCCTGAGCGCCGGGCTGCGCAACTGGCTGGTGGAGCAGGCGACGGCGCCGGATGACGAAGCGCCTCACTTAACCGCTGCCGCACCCGAACCGGCGATTGTGGCCGCCACGGCCATACCCAGCGAGCCGCAAGGGTTGGCTGATAACCATTCTCAAAACCCCACCGACGATCGGGACATTTTGGTTGACCACGATGGACAAAATGTCCCAACCAAGGGTGGGGGAATGGAGCATTTGGGATCCTGACTCCCTGTCAGTCACTTTTTTCCTGGGGGAGTTGGCTCGGCTCTTGCTCTCCCAACTGACCAACAAGCACGCCATCCCACGAGGTGGCGCGCACAGGAGTGCATGTGAGCATCGAACAACCCATAACAACATCCGTCGCAACTCTGACCGCCGATGGCGTGGCCGCGCGCAACGAACGTGCCCGCGCCCATGCCCTGCAGCATACGGTCAAGACCGACAACCTGATCCCGGCCACCGTCTCTTACCAGAGTCAGGGGCGCCTGCTGCTGGTCGGCGCGGAAGACCGCATTCGCCGCGCCGCCAGCCTGCTGCCCCAAGGAGTGATGCCGACCCTGCTGGTGACCGAGTCGGTGCATGACGCCGAGGCGGCGGATCTCGAGACCATCTTCGAGGCTACCGCCACCCTGGACGCCCTGACCCTGCGCGAGCCGGGCCTGACAGGGTATCTTGGTCAGTTTCAGCTCACCGGCCTCAATGGGCAGGGTGAGCGGGTTAACCTGGCGGCGCTCTGTTTTCCACAACAAGCGGCTACTGTCAGTGAACAGCTACGCGAACCGCGTTTCGATCTGGTGGCCGATCTGGGCCGCGTCCCGCTGTTTGCACTGGAGCGCCCGCCGGTCGGTTATCTGCATCTTTCCGATGACGCGGGCTTGGCCGAACGGCTCGCCGAGCTCTGTGCCCTCACCGGTATCTTCGACAAGCCACGCTATTTTCGCCTCGACCCCGAGGCCTGCGCCTTTACCGCTCGCGGCGTGCCCGGTTGCAGCCGCTGCCTCGATGTCTGCCCGACCGATGCCCTCAAGCCCGTCAATGGTCGTATCCAGATCGATCCCCATCTCTGTCAGGGCTTCGGCAGTTGCGCCTCGGCCTGTCCGACCGGGGCGATTGCCTATCACCAGCCCGATGCCAACACCAGCGGCGACTACCTCTTCCGATTGCTCAAGCACTACCGGGAGGCGGGGGGCGACGCGCCGCAACTGTTGATCGCCGGTGAAAGCGAGCGCGAATGGGTGGAAGCCGAACTCACCCGCCTGCCCGCCAACTGGCTGCCGGTCTGGGTGGAGGAGAGCGCGAGCTTAGGCATCGAGAGCTGGTTCGCCGCCCTCACTTATGGCGCCAGCGCGGTGCGCATCGCACTGGGTGACGATACCCCCGAGAGCGTTCGCGCGCTGGTCGAGCGGGAGCTGGCGAGCGCTGCCGCGCTCTTGGCGGGCGCCGGCCTCACAGCAGATCGCATCGCCCTGTTTAACCCGGATGTCGAACTAGATAAGCCGGTCTCCTGTGAGCCAGCCTCAGCCCTGCTGGACAAGCCGCTGAAAGGAGACAAACGGGAGAACCTGTTCGCCTCCTTCGATGCCCTCTGGCAGGCCAACGAGGGGCGCCGCGAGCCGCTGGCGGTGCCCCACGGCGCCCCTTACGGCAGCGTTGAATTGAAAGACGCTGACTGCACCCTCTGCATGGGCTGCGTGGCGGTCTGCCCGAGCCGCGCTTTGCATGCGGTGGGGCACACGCCCGGCCTCAACTTTATCGAGCAGGACTGCATCCAGTGCGGCATGTGCGAAAAGGCGTGCCCCGAGCAGGCCATCGTGCTCACGCCCCGCCTGCAACCGGTGCCCGAGGCGCGCCGCGCCGTGCAGAGCCTCAAAGCCGAAGAGGCGGCCTGCTGCATTCGCTGCGCCAAGCCGTTTGCGCCAGCCTCCCTTATCCGCCGCATCCAGCAAAAACTGGCCGGTCACTCCCACTTCCAGAACGAAGCCGCCCAGCGGCTGCTGATGTGTGAGGACTGTCGGGTCAAGGATGTGTTTGCGGCGCTGGCGGCGGATCCCGTCTCCCAGCTCAAGGTGTGAGGGGGCAGTGATGAGCGAACAACATAACGAAAAGACTGGCGAACTGACCATGACCGAACTGGAACAGAGCAGCGCCGATCTCTACGCCCTGCTGGCGAGCCTCTGGCGCGCCGCCCCCCGTGGCGAACAGCTCGCCTGGCTGCAAGGGTTGCAGGCCATGCCCGGCCCCTTTGCCAGAGGGCTGGGGCTGGTGCAACTGGCGGCCAGCAGCCACCACGAGCACGAGCTTGCCGAGGAGTATCAGGATCTCTTTATCGGGCTGGGGCGCGGGGAGATAGTGCCGTTTGCCTCCTGGTATCTCACCGGCTCCTTGATGGAGCTGCCGCTGGCGGTGCTGCGCGCCGATCTGCAGTCGCTCGGCTTCGAGCGCCAGAGCGGGGTGTGCGAGCCGGAAGATCACCTGGCCGCCCTCTGCGAGGTAATGGCGGTACTGATTGGCGAGCAGCACCCGGATCGCAACCGCTTCTATGAGCGCCACCTTGCCCCTTGGGTACTCGCCTGCTGCCGCGATCAGCAACAGGCGAAAGGGGGCAGCTTCTACCGGGCGGTCGGGGCGCTTGCCGAAGACTTTTTCAAACTGGAACAGGAACTGCGCCTGCCCTTTGGCAGCCCGGTGGTAACGCAGCCATGACGCTGCGCCACCCACTCATAGCAAAACCGGCTCACCGCAGCCGACCATAACAACAGAGGTCACAGAAAGATGAGCGATGAACAGCTGAAAGACCCGTCCCGCCGCAATCTGATCAAGGGGGTGGGCGTGGTCGCCACCATAGGTGTGCTGGCCGGTGCCACCGGCCGGGTAGTGGGCAAGGAGGTGCTGACCCACGACACCGAGCCTGACAAGGGCTATCGGGAGACCCCCCACGTTCACGACTTTTATCGCACCCTGCGCGGCACCGACTGAGCCGGCTCAGTGAAGGAGAACTCATGAAACTGACGAAACGTGCCGAGCAGCCCCAGGCGGGCGAGCAGGGCAGCTTGCAAGGCGGCTTGCAAAATAATGGGGCCGCTCGCGGTCAGGGGCTGACCCGTCGCGCCTTTATGGTCAATTCCGGTCTGGTGGCCGGTGGCGCCGTGGCAGCCGGCTGGCTGGCGCCGGCCATGATGCAGCGGGCCGAGGCCAAGACCGTGGCGGCCGGGGTGCCGGTCGAGGTGAAGCGCACCATCTGCTCCCACTGCTCGGTGGGCTGCGGCGTTTACGCCGAGGTGCAGAACGGCGTCTGGACCGGTCAGGAGCCGGCCTTCGATCACCCCTTCAACCTCGGCGGTCACTGCGCCAAGGGGGCGGCCCTGCGTGAGCATGGCCACGGTGAGCGTCGCCTCAAGTACCCGATGAAGCTGGTGGGAGGCAAGTGGCAGCGCATCAGCTGGGATCAGGCCATCGAAGAGGTGGGCAACGAGGTGCTGCGCCTTCGCAAGGAGTCCGGCCCCGACAGCGTCTACTGGCTCGGCTCCGCCAAGCACTCCAACGAGCAGGCCTACCTGTTTCGCAAGATGGCGTCGCTTTGGGGCACCAACAACGTGGATCACCAGGCGCGTATCTGCCACTCCACCACGGTCGCCGGCGTCGCCAACACCTGGGGCTACGGCGCCATGACCAACAGCCTGAACGACATGCACAACAGCAAGTCGATCATGTTCATCGGCTCCAACCCGGCGGAGGCCCACCCGGTCGCCATGCAGCACATCCTGCTGGCGAAAGAGCGCAACGGCTGCAAGATCCTGGTGGTCGACCCGCGTCGCACCCGCACCGCTGCCAAGGCGGACATGTACCTCTCCCTGCGTCCGGGCACCGACGTCGCCTTTATCTGGGGCATGCTCTGGCACATCTTCAAGAACGGCTGGGAAGACAAGGAGTTCATCCGCACCCGCGTCTACGGCATGGACGAGGTGCAAAAAGAGGTGGCGCGCTGGACTCCGGCCGAAGTAGAGCGGGTGACCGGCCTCAATGAAAAAGAGGTGTATGGCGCCGCCAAGCTGCTTTCTGACAATCGCCCCGGCTGCGTGGTCTGGTGCATGGGCGGCACCCAGCACACCACCGGCAACAACAACACCCGCGCCTACTGCATCCTCGAACTGGCCCTCGGCAACGTGGGCAAGAGCGGGGCGGGCACCAACATCTTCCGTGGTCACGACAACGTGCAGGGTGCTACCGACTTTGGCGTCACCTCCGACTCCTTGCCCGGTTACTACGGGCTGGAAGAGGGCTCCTGGAAGCACTGGGCCCGGGTGTGGGACGTGGATTACGAGTGGATCAAGACCCGCTTTGACAACAAGGCCTACAACGGCAAGCTGCCGATGAACAACAACGGCATCCCGGTCTCCCGCTGGGTGGATGGGGTGCTGGAGAACGCCGATCTCATCGAGCAGGGTGCCAACATCCGCGCCATGTTCTACTGGGGCCATGCGGTCAACTCCCAGACCCGCGGCCCGGAGATGAAGAAGGCGATGCAAAAGCTCGACATGATGGTGATTGTCGACCCGTATCCCACCGTTGCCTCGGTGATGAACGATCGTACCGACGGCGTCTACCTGCTGCCGGCCACCACCCAGTTCGAGACCTATGGCTCCGTCACCGCCACCAACCGCTCCATGCAGTGGCGCGACAAGGTGGTCGAGCCGTTGTTCGAATCCAAGGTCGATCACGAGATCATGTATCTCTTGAGCAAGAAGCTCGGCTTTGCCGATGAGATGTTCAAGCACATCAAGGTGGAGAACAACGAGCCGCTGCTGGAAGACATCACCCGTGAATACAACCGCGGTATGTGGAGCGTGGGCTACACCGGCCAGAGCCCGGAGCGGCTCAAGGCGCACCAGCAGAACTGGCACACCTTCCACAAGACCAACCTCAAGGCCGAGGGCGGCCCGGTCAGCGGCGAAGTGTACGGTCTGCCCTGGCCCTGCTGGGGTACCCCTGAGATGAAACATCCCGGCAGCCACATCCTCTACGACACCAGCATTCCGGTCTCGGAAGGGGGCGGTGGTTTCCGTGCCCGTTTCGGCATCGAGTATCAGGGCGTGTCCCTGCTCGCCGAAGACTCCTGGCCCAAGGGGAGCGAGGTGGAAGACGGCTATCCCGAGATCACCGCCGACCTGATGAAACAGCTTGGCTGGTGGGATGAGCTGACCGAGGCCGAGAAGAAAGAAGCCGAGGGGCGCAACTGGAAGACCGACCTCTCCGGCGGTATCCAGCGGGTGGCCATCAAGCACGGCTTCGTGCCCTATGGCAACGCCAAGGCGCGCTGCGTGGTGTGGACCTTCCCGGATCAGGTGCCCAAGCACCGCGAGCCGCTCTACACCCCGCGCCGGGATCTGCTGGCCGACTACGCCACCTGGCCCGATGCCAAGAGCCTGTGGCGCCTGCCGACCCAGTACGCCTCGGTGCAGGAGAAGGATGTCAGCAAGGAGTTCCCGATCATCCTCACCTCCGGCCGTCTGGTGGAGTACGAGGGGGGCGGCGATGAGACCCGCTCCAACCCCTGGCTCGCCGAGCTGCAGCAGGAGATGTTCGTCGAGATGAACCCGGCGGATGCCAACGACGTCGGCGTGCGCGACGGTCAGGATGTGTGGGTCGAGGGGCCGGAAGGAGGGAGAGTGAAAGTGAAGGCGCTGGTGACCCCGCGGGTCAAACCTGGGCTCGCCTTTATGCCGTTCCACTTCGGCGGCCACTTCGAGGGCCAGGATCTGCGATCCAAATATCCGGAAGGGTCAGACCCCTATGTGCTGGGGGAATCGGTCAACATAGTCACCACCTATGGTTATGACCCGGTTACCCAGATGCAGGAGACCAAGGTCACCCTGTGCCGTTTTCGCCAAGTAGGAGCCTGATCTCATGGCCAGAATGAAATTCATGTGTGACACCAAGCGCTGCATCGAGTGCAACGGCTGTGTGACGGCGTGCAAGAACGAGAACGACGATGCTCTCGAGTGGGGCATCCAGCGCCGCCGGGTGGTGACCCTCAACGACGGCCTGCCGGGGGAGACCTCCATCTCGGTCGCCTGCATGCACTGCACCGATGCCCCCTGCATGGCGGTCTGCCCCGCCGACTGCTTCTATCACACCGACGACGGCATAGTGCTTCACAACAAGGATCTCTGCATCGGTTGTGGTTACTGCCTGTTTGCCTGCCCGTTCGGGGCGCCCCAGTTCCCGAAGACCGCCGCCTTCGGCGATCGGGGCAAGATGGACAAGTGCACCTTCTGTGCCGGCGGCCCGGAAGAGGATCACAGCGAGGCGGAGCGCCAGAAGTACGGAGCCAACCGCATCGCCGAGGGCAAGCTGCCCATGTGTGCCGAGCTCTGCTCCACCAAGGCACTGCTGGCAGGGGATGCGCAGGTCATCTCCGACATCTTCCGCGAGCGGGTCGCCTATCGCGGTGCGCCTCACGCGGGCTGGGGCGGGGATGAGCAGGATCTGTTCCACGACGCCAGCCAACCCCGCGATGGCAGAGGCAAGGGGCTCAAGCCTGGCAAGCAGGAGGGTGGCCAATGAGACACTGGCTGACAGGGCTGCTGACAGCCTTGCTGCTGTTCAGTGCACCTGGCTTTGCCGATGCCCAGAAGGAGACGATCGGCTTTGCCGGCGCCGACTACTGGCGCGCGGTGAAGGATGGGCAGGAGGGGGTGACCACCTCCCGCTCGCCGGAGCACGGGGTGCTCATCTCGGTGCCGGGCCAGCTCTGGTTCGAGGTGAAGACCAAGTGGGTGTCGCCGCTCGGTGCCATCGCCATCTTTGGATCCTTGGCCATGTGCGGCCTGATGTACTGGGTGGTGGGGCCGACCAAGCTCTCGAAACCGCGCACCGGGCGCAAGCTCAAGCGCTGGAGCCGGCTCGATCGGGCGCTGCACTGGACCACGGCGGCCATGTTTCTGACCCTGTCCGGCTCGGGGCTGGCCATCATCTACGGCAAGCACTTCATCAAGCCGGTGGTGAGCATGGGGGTGTGGGAGAACTGGATCTGGTTCGCCAAGGTGTTCCACAACTACGTGGGGCCGCTCTTCTTCCTCTGCCTGATGGGAGTGCTCATCAAGTGGTTCCGTCACAACATCGTCAACATGGTGGATGTGCAGTGGTTTATGAAGGCGGGCGGCATGCTGGGACCCCACAAGGGGAGTCACCCCTCGGCGGGCTTCTCCAACGGCGGCGAGAAGGCGATCTTCTGGCTGCTGATCTGGTTTGGCGGCATCGTCGTGGCGACCGGGCTGTTTCTGGACTTCCCCATCTTCGGCCAGCTGCGCCGCCAGATGGAGTGGGCCAGCTTCATCCATATAGTCGGAGCGCTGATCCTTATCTGCGGCTTCATCTTCCATATCTACATGGGCCTGTTCCAGCTAGAGGGGGCGCTGGAGGGGATGATCAGCGGCGAGGTGGACGAGACCTGGGCCAGGGAGCACCACGACCTCTGGTATGAAGAGGTGAAGCACCAGCTCGACGAGCCTAAAACGGGCAAGTCCGGCTGAGATTGACCGAGATATCAAGATGAAAGAGAGGGGGCGCTGCGGCGCCCCTTTGTTGTGCGCGCAACTTAACCGATATGCATGGTCTGAATGAGGCCGAGGTCCGTCCTGCCATGGTTTTTGGCCGCAGGGTATGCCCAAGCTCACAAAATGAAACGACCAAACGTCATATGATTGATTTCATTATGAGTCTTGCTCTCCTGCCGAACGGCAATTTCACGTAAATCAAAGAGAATGACTATGGCTACCGGACAATATCTGCTGTGGAAAGATGCACAGGGACAAGATTTTCGCCCCGTTGCACTGACTGGCACCGATCTGCTCAACGATCGCAATCTCAACAAGGGTACCGCCTTCACCGAACAGGAGCGCGCCGACTTCGAGCTCGACGGCCTGTTGCCTCCTCAGGTTCAAACGTTTGAAGCCCAGCTTGAGCGGGTTTATCAGGGCTTTTTGAGCGCCTGCAGCGACATCGAGAAGTACCAGAACCTGCGGGCCCTGCAGGATCGCAACGAGACTCTGTTCTACGCCCTGCTGGCACGCCACGTGGAGGAGATGACCCCCTACATCTATACCCCGACCGTGGGCAAGGCGTGTCAGGAGTTCAGCCACCGCTTCCAGAAGCCACGCGGCCTCTACATCACCCCGAAGAACGTCGAGGACATGGGCTCCCTGGCCCGTCATCTCGATGCCAAGTCGGTGCGCATCATAGTCGTGACCGACAGCCAGGGGATCCTGGGGATCGGTGATCAGGGGGTGGGCGGCATGGGCATCCCCATCGGCAAGCTCTCCCTTTATACCCTGGGTGCCGGCATCCATCCCGCCTGCTGCCTGCCCATCGCGCTGGACGTGGGCACCGACAACCAGGCGCTGCTGGATGACCCCATGTATCTGGGCCAGCCCCACAAGCGCATTCGCGGCAAGGAGTACGACGACTTCATCGACAAGTTCGTGGCCGGGGTCAAGCGCCACTTCCCCAATGCGGTGCTGCAGTGGGAGGACTTCAGCAAGTCCAACGCCTTCAACAACCTCTCCCGTTATCAGCAGTCCCTGCCATCGTTCAACGACGACATCCAGGGGACCGGGGCCGTGGTGCTGGCGGGCATCATAGGGGCGGTCAAGGTCAAGGGCGAGACCCTGGGCCAGCAGAACTACCTGGTCTATGGCGCCGGTGCCGGCGGGGTCGGGGTGGCGGATCAGATCTGTGCGGGCATGATCCGCGAAGGGCTGGATCCCCAGGCGGCCCGCGATCGCATCTACATCCTGGATACCCAGGGGCTGGTGTGCGACAACCGTGAGGGGCTGGACGAATACAAGCGCCGCTATGCCAAGCCGGGCCTGTTGCTGTCGGGCTGGGATACCGAAGTGCCCGGCAAGGCCAACCTGACCGACGTGCTGCGCCACGTGCCCATCACGGTACTGCTGGGCACCAGCGGTGCGGGTGGCGCCTTCAAGGAGCAGCATATCCAGCTGATGCTCAACCACTGTGCGCGCCCCATGGTATTCCCGCTCTCCAACCCGACCGCCAACTGCGAGGCGCTGCCGGAGGACATCTATCGCTGGAGCCAGGGCAAGGCCATCGTCGCCACCGGCAGCCCGTTCAAGGATGTGCACTACGAGGGGCAGGAGTTCCGGGTCGGCCAGGGCAACAACGTCTTCATCTTCCCGGGGGTGGGGCTGGCGGCCATCGTCAGCCAGATCCGCGAGATCACGCCGGACATCTTCACCACAGCGGCCTTTGCGCTGGCGGAGTGCGTGAGCGAGGTGGACCTGGCGAAGGGGGCCGTCTATCCGCGCATTCGCGAGCTGCGCAGCATCTCGGTGCATGTGGCGACGGCGGTGCTCAAGGACATAGTGCGGCGGGATCCTTCCCACCCGCTGATCGGCCAGGATCTGCAGCAGCACATCCTCAACCACATGTGGGAGCCGGTCTATCTGCCTTATCGCCGGGTATGACGGACGCAAGCTGGCAATAGTTGCAATGAAGAGGGGTGGCCATGGCCACCCCTCTTGTTTTGTCACCTGAGCTGTCAGCTATCTTGTCAGCCGCGCAGCGGCAGCCAGTGCCCCGCCTTGCTGCGGCAGGCGGTGTCCTGCCACTGCTGGTTGGCCTGGCCTATATAGAGCTGCTCGCGATAGTCGCGACACCAGAGGCCGTTGGGATGGCGAAAGGTGCGCAGCGGCGTGACGCTGCCCGAGTGGCGGCTGGCGGGGTTGAACCAGGTGAGGCTCTGACCCTTGGGGCGGGTTTGCAGCGCTTCGGCCAGGGCCTGGTTGGCGAGCGCCACGTCCTGCTTGTCCATCTGATGGTAGAGCGGGGCGGCGCTTTGGCTGGCACAGGCGGACAGCCAAAGCGCCAGGCAGATCAACAGATAACGGCTCATGGTTGCTCCTTGCTGTTGAACCCCTGCTGGATCAGGGCCTGCTCCTGTGCATCGGTCAGGGTCTGGCCGCGATCGTCGACCGTACCGTCCCCCCGCAGCTTGTTGCCGTCAGCATCGACGGCATCCATGCCGTTGTCGTCGACCGTGCCGTCGCCCCGGATCTCGTTGCCGTTGGCATCGACGGCATCCATGCCGTTGTCGTCGACCGTGCCGTCACCTCGGATCTCGTTGCCGTTGGCATCGACGGCATCCACTCCGTTGTCATCGAGGCCATTGCCCAGGCCTCGTCCACCACCGTGACGATCGCCGCCGGCGTGGCGCTCCCCGCCGCCATGCTGTTCGCCACCGGCATGGCGATCCCCTCCGGCATGTTGCTCGCCGCCGGCGTGCTCCCCACCACCGTTGTCGTCACTGCCATGGCTGCCGCCGTCGCTATCACTGCCACCTCCACCGCTGCTGCCGCCGTCGCTGTCACTGCCACCTCCACCGCTGCTGCTTCCACCTCCACTGCTACTACCGCCGCCACCACTGCTGCTTCCACCACCACTGTCACCCCCACCGCTATTGCCGTCGCCATCCTTGTTGTGAACGATCAGCCCATTGGCGACATAGCTGTGGCTGCCATCCAGGATCAGGTTGAACAGTGCCGTGGTGGGTGGGGCATCAATCCAGCAGAGGGACTCCAGCAGCAGCAGGGCGGGCTGCGGAGCCAGCGCCAGGTTGCCAGCGCAGCCGTGCTCCGACCAGCCCAGCAGGTGCATGCCGGTAAAGAGCGGCAGCACGGCGAGGGTCGGGTTTTCGGTGCGGGTCATGGCCGGTGCAATGGCCGCCCAGCCGCGGGTGGTCAGGAAGGGGTGTTCGGCGGTGAAGAAGGGAGCCAGCCGGTTGATCCCGTAGAGCCGGCGCGCTCCCAGCAGTACCCGTTCGACCGCGAGGATGCGGTTGTTGCAGCCATATTGATCCCGCACCCGCTCACCGATCCGCAGGGTCTCGATGGGGCGTTCCTCCCCGTCGGCCATCAGGATGCGGGTACCGGCCACGAAGCAGGACTTGGCATAGGCCTGATTCACCTGCCACTGATGGTGGCTGAAGTCATAGCTCAGCGGGGTAGCAAACAGGGCCAGGGCGATGGCTGAACCCACCAGCAGTCGGCGCTGGCTGGGTTTGAAAGTAGGCTGTGACATGGGGGACTCCTTGTCCGGCTGGGTTCACGTCATCAAGTATAGGGCGGGCTGATGGAGGGGCAGGGGAGCCATTGACAAACAAAACAGCATGGAAAAACGATTGGCGTCGGCCATAAAAGTGCGTAAAATCGCTTCCTCGATGCTTGTAGCAACGAATCCCGCCTAAAAAGCCAGTTTCATGCCCTCCCCAAGCAGTAAGAGGCAACAAATGACGCCGAATGGCTCATTCAGTGCCTTGAAAAAGTCTTGTGATAACTGAAAAGTGTCAAATATCCCTGTCAGTTATCAAAAAATTAAGGACATCCATGTTTTCCTTAGTCAAGCAAAGCGTCGCCGGGCTGCAAATCCTGTTTGTCGCCTTCGGTGCCATGGTGCTGGTGCCCCTGCTCACCGGACTGAACCCCTCCATGGCCCTGCTTGGCGCCGGTGTAGGCACCCTGCTGTTCCAGCTCTGCACCCGCCGCCAGGTCCCGATTTTCCTCGGTTCCAGCTTTGCCTTCATCGCCCCCATCATTTACGCCACTCAGACCTGGGGCCTGCCCTCCACCATGTTCGGTCTGTTTGCCGCCGGTTTCATGTACTTCATCCTGGCCGCGCTCATTCGCGCCCGCGGCATGGGCTTCGTGCACAAACTGCTGCCGCCTGTGGTGATCGGCCCGGTGATCATGGTGATCGGTCTGTCGGTGGCCCAGGTGGCCTGCAACATGGCCATGGGCCGTGCCGGCGGTGAGCAGGTGATGCCTGCCTCGACGGCGCTGACCCTGGCCGGCATCTCGCTGGCGGTCACCCTGATTGCGGCGGTATTCTGCAAGGGCTGGATCAAGCTCATCCCCATCCTGTGTGGTGTGATTGCGGGCTATGTCTCTGCCGTGCTGATGGGTCAGGTGAGTTTCGACGGCATGGTCAACGCCCCCTGGCTGGCGCTGCCCCACTTTGTGACCCCGGAGATCAACTGGGCTGCGGCGCTGTTCATGCTGCCGGTAGCCATTGCCCCCTGTATCGAACACATCGGTGGCGTGCTGGCCATCGGTGGCGTGACTGGCAAGGATTACACCAAGAATCCGGGGCTGCACCGTACCCTGGCCGGTGACGGCATCGGTGTCTGCTTCGCCGGCTTCATCGGTGGCCCTCCCGTCACCACCTATGCCGAAGTGACCGGCGCCGTGATGATCACTCGCAACTTCAACCCGGTCACCATGATCTGGGCCGCGGTGTTCGCCATCATTCTGGCCTTCTTCGGCAAGTTCAACGCCCTGCTCACCTCCATCCCGATGCCGGTGATGGGCGGCATCATGCTGCTGCTGTTCGGATCCATCGCCGCCATTGGTCTCAAGACCTTGGTGGAGTCCAAGGTGGATCTGGGACTGTCGCGCAACATCGCCATCGTGGCCGTGACCCTGACCGTGGGTGTCGGCGCGCTGGAGATGAAGATCGGTGACTTCGCCCTGGCGGGCGTGGGTCTGGCCTCGGTGGCCGCCATCCTGCTCAACCTCATCCTGCCCCAGCACTCCGAAGAGGGTGCCATGGAGAGCGCCAAGGATTGAGTGAACGGACGGCGTATCCCTGTCTTGCAGAGGCCACCTCAGGGTGGCCTCTCTCTTTTCCGCCATCTGGCACATCGCTGGGTCGGTGGAGGCGTTAATACGTATAAAGTCAATAGCTTGCTCACCAGCAGGCGTTGTCGTCCGAGAGTATCCGCCAGCCTCAAAAGAGGGGTTGATTGAAGCCTGTCTGGCCAGGGCACCATTTGACGGATCCCTGTTCCTGACCTTTGCTAAAGGTCAGGTTTGACACTGTGCTGTGCGGATCAGTATGAAAAAAGAGGCGTTTACGCCCCCCATCATGGGATGCATCTTCCTCTCTTCTTATGATGCTGTTCTTGCCGTTGCACCCTGTTAAACCACCCCATCTGCTTGCCGCCGACATGACGAAGGCGCGGCAAACCGTGCAAGCCGGCACGATCCGATAAGGGTCGTAAGGGTCCGCACATCGACTGGTGCGGACATTGAGGGACGAGCTGTGAGCAAAGTGAGGTTGCAATGAAATATCAACTGTTGTGGAAAAGCGCCCTGTTCTCGGCCTCTTCGGTGCTGGCGCTGGGAGCCGTACAGGCGGCACCCTTGAACGTGATGACCGAGGATTATCCGCCGTTCAACATGCAGGGGGAGGGTGGCAAGATAGTCGGCCTCTCCACGGAGGTGGTGGAGGAGCTGTTCAAGCGGGCCGGGGTCGAATACAAGCTGAGCATGATGCCCTGGAAGCGTGCCTACGAAGATACCCTCAGCACGCCCAATACCGCCCTGTACTCCACCACGCGCACGCCGGAGCGGGAAACCCTCTTCAAGTGGGTCGGGCCGCTGGTCAACAACAACTGGGTTTTCTTTGCCAATCCGTCTTCCACCATCACGGTCAACTCCTTGGAAGATGCGAAGCAGTATTCGGTTGGGGGCTACAACGGTGATGCCGCTGCCGAATATCTCAAGGCGCAAGGGTTTGGCAAGCTGCAGCTGGCGGCCAACGATACCGCCAACGTGAAGAAACTGGAGGCTGGTCGCATCGATCTCTGGGCGACCGGGGAGTACCTGGCCCCCTATCTGGCCGCCCAGGAGAAGACGTCCAGTCCCAAGCCAGTGTTTGTGTTCAAGGAAACCCAGATGAGCCTGGCTTTCAACAAGGAAGCCCCGGATGAGCTCATCAACAAGCTCAACGAGATCCTGGCCGCCATGAAGGCGGATGGCACCATCGACAAGATCAATGCCAAGTACCATTAAGTTGTAACAAGACGTCGTTGCCGATATCGGGAGGGAACCATGGGTTGGAATAGTCTGACGTTCAGGATTGCCGTGCTGACCTCCCTGTCGGTGAGTCTGCTGCTGGTGTTGTTTGGTGGATATAACTACAACGCCGCCAGGGAGGAGAGCTACCGCCGACAGGCCGAGATGGTCGAGCAGGCCATCAGCCGGTTGCAGCTCTCCTTGCCTGGTCCGTTGTGGAATTACGAATCGGCTTTTGTCGAGGCATCCCTCAAATCCGAGCTGGCCACGGATGCGCTTAGCAGCCTGCTGGTGGTCAACAAGGACAAGCTGGTAGCGGGGTTTGTCCGTGATGATGCCGGCGAAATTCAGGCGGTGGCAAAGCTGCCCGCCGATCTGGGCAGCCACGCCAGCCATGAGCTGGTCTACGACGACAACGGCCAGCTCAAGACGGTGGCCAATCTGCTGGTGGTCAGCAGTGATCGGGCCATTTTGATCCAGTTGCGCCATCTGCTCATCACCACCGTCTGGCAGATAGTGGTGCTGGACGTCGGCATCATCCTGTTGCTGATGGTCTTGATCCACCGCAATGTGCTGCGCCCCTTGCGGCAGATGAACTCCGCAGTCTTCGATCTGGCCCAGGGAGATGGGGATCTGACCCAGCGCCTCAAGATCCGCCGGCATGACGAGATGGGGGCGCTGGCTGGCAACATCAATCAATTCATTGCCAAGCTGCAGGGGACAGTGTCGGAGATTAATACCCTGTCGGCAGGCGTCTTGCAGACGGCGGAGCTGTGCGATTCGCTGGCGACCGATACCCGGCACGGCAGCGCCGAACAGCAGTCAGAGCTGGATCAGGTTGCGACCGCCATCACCCAGATGAGTCATGCGGTACAGGAAGTGGCGGGCAATGCGGTCAAGACATCCGGTGCGACCGACGAAGCCAGCCTCTATGTGGAGCAGGGTTACAAGCTGGCCGGCCAGGCCAATGAAGCCATTCATCAGCTGGTCGGCGAGGTGGAGCGGGTCGCCAACCTGATCCGCTCCTTGTCGAGCGAGAGCAGCAGCATCGGCAACATCATCGAAGTGATCAACGGCATTGCCGAACAGACCAACCTGCTGGCCCTCAATGCCGCCATTGAGGCGGCCAGAGCCGGGGATCAGGGGCGCGGATTTGCCGTGGTGGCCGATGAGGTGAGAACGCTGTCCGGCCGTACACGCCAGTCGACCGAGGAGATCAGTGCCAGTATCGCGCGCTTGCAGCAGGCGACCCACAATCTGGTTTCTGGTATGCAGCAAAGTCAGGACAAGGCCTCCCAGGCGGGGGCACAAGCCGCCGACGTGCAGCTCTCGGTAGAGAAGATAAAGACCCAGGTCGGCCTTATCCGTGAAATGAACATGTATATCGCCCAGGCCTCGGAAGAGCAGCACTCGGTGGCGGAAGAGGTCAGCAACAGCGTCAATCGCATCGCCGGGCTCAACAACGACAGTGCGGCGCGGGTGGGGCAGGTAGCCGATGCCAGCAGTGATTTGCGCCAGCTGTCGGCTCAATTGGACAGTCTGCTCAAACAGTTCAGGGTGTGATCGCCGGGCGCCAGCGAGCTGGCCGTCCAGGCAGAGGAGTGGATGATGGGAGTAACCAGGATGCTTGTCCTGTTCTGGGCTCTGTGGGCAGGAGGGTTGCAGGCCGGGTCCGTCAGGTATCAGGTCGAAGGGCGGATGTTCGAAGGTTATCATCTGGCGGGGGCCAGTCAGCAGTCAACCCTGGTGCTGCTGGTCCATGACTGGGATGGGTTGACCGGGTATGAAATGAAGCGTGCCGACATGCTGGCGGCCTTGGGTTACCGGGTGTTTGCCGCCGATCTGTTCGGTGTTGGTGTGAGACCCACTGAGGTGGAGGATAAAAAGCGGCTGACAGGGGCGCTATACCAGGACAGGGCGAGCATGCGGGCCCTGCTCGCCGGGGCGCTGGCCGAGGCCACGAGGTTGGGAGGGAAACCGGAAAAGGTCGTGGCGCTCGGTTACTGTTTCGGAGGTGCCGCCGTGCTGGAGCTGGCCCGCAGCGGGGCGGATCTGCACGGTACAGTGAGCGTGCATGGTGGGCTGGAGGCGCCGCCAGGTCAGAACTACCAACAGGTCAGGGGACGTGTGCTGATACAGCATGGCAGTGCTGACGAGGCGGTCAGCCTAGGGCAGTTTGCAGCCCTGATCGGCGAGCTGGAGAGGGCCGGCATCAGCCATGAAGCGACCAGTTACAGTGGCGCCCCTCACGCATTCAGTGTGTTTGGATCAGACAGGTACCACGCCGAAGCCGATGCCCTTGCCTGGCAACGCCTGGTCGGTTTTCTGGCAGAGATCTCCGCAAAGTAACCCTGTGCGCTGGTTTGCAAGCCATGGCATTGCCATGGCTTTTTGCTGTCTGTTGATCATGGCTGATGGCGTGCCAGTACGATCACCCACATGGCCCCGTCCCCCACGTGATAGCGTGCCAGCAGGGTCAAGGCGCCGCTGACCGGGTCGATGCGATGCACCGCCAGCTGGTGGGAAGCCTGCCCGGCCGCCAGCAGCCAGTGGCCGCTCTGATCGATGGCAAAACCGCGGGGCATGGTCTCGGTCGGGAAGTGGCCGACCACGCCGAGCTCGCCATCCGGTGCGATGGCGAACTGGGTAAGCAGGCTGCTGGCCCGCTCGCTGCTGTAGAGAAAACGCCCGTCGGGTGTCACGTGCAGATCCGCCCCCCAGCGCTCTCCCTGATAACCGGCTGGCAGCATGGAGAGGCTCTGACAGAGCCGGATCCCGCCATCGGCGGTGGGTCGGTAGCGGTTGATGGTGCAGTCGAGCTCGTTGAGGCAATAGAGGTCTCCATTGCTCGGGTGCAGCGTCAGATGGCGCGGCCCGGCGCCGCTGGCGGTCGCCAGATCCCCCAGCGGATAGGGGCGCAGCCGCCCCTCCTTGCAGAGCAGAAAGCGGCGGATGCAATCCTCCTTGAGGCAGGCGACCAGCACCTCCTGCTCACCCTGTTTATTTGCACGCAGCAGGGTGACCGAATGGGCGGCCTGCAAGCCGTCGAGCTGCTGGTGGGGGGGCGCTGCCCGGCCGTCGGCGCCGATGGCGGAGACGGTAACCTGATTGAAGGCATAGGAGGCCGCCAGCAGGAAGCGGCCGTCGGCCGAGATGGCGGTGTGGGAGGCGCTGCCCGCCAGCGGCGCCGCTCCCTGCGTTTCCAGCCGGCCATCGGTCTCGATGCGATAGCTGATCAGGGCGAAATCGGGGCGCACGGCGGCATGGAGCCAGCGCCCGTTCGGGCTGATCACCAGCGGTTGGACCTGGCCCGGGGTGTCGACCACCTGCAATGGCGTGAGCTCCCCAGTATCGGCCAGGGCAAATACGTGGATCTGCTGGCTGGCGGGGCTCGCCACATAAACGACCTGCTGCATCTGTTTCTCACTCCTTGTCATGGGCAACCGCAGGCCATCTTATCCTCTTTCGCGCCCGGCTGGGCCTACTCTTTTGCCCGGCCCGGGCAGACCACCTGGCGGGCCTTGAGGTGGTAGAGCTCCACCTGCGGGTGGCTGAAAAAGCCCACTTCCCACGGGTTCTTCTGCACGAAGGCGGCGCGAATGGGTTCGAACAGCGGGTGATCCTGCGGGATCTGGTAGGCATCGGCGGCGATGATGGTGTAGTTCCACTCGATGGCGCGGGTGTAGGTGAACACCGCCCGCGAGTCGATGGCGAAGTGGCAGCGGCCGTCGCGCTTGAGCAGCTGCGACTTGAAGGTCTCGGGGAAGGTGATGAAGAAGATGTCGTCCTCATCGGAGGAGAGAAACGCCAGCACAGTGGTGTGGGGCTGGGACTGGGCCCGGGTCACCAGCACCCCGATCTTGTTCTCAACCTCACGCAAGTCAGGCACCGGCAGGTCGGTGAGCGGGGTGACGGGCAGCTCGCTAGCGGGACGTTCATCGGCCGGATGTTGATAGCCCGGCTGGGCGAAGCCGTAGACCACCCGGTTGCCGTACCAGAGCTCGAACTGCAGCGGAGTGACCTGCACCCTGTCCGGAGCGGTGCGGGCGATCACCCCCTTGTAGGAGACGCGATAGACGCTCAAGGAGGCGTCGTACTCGTCGACCCCGGTGCGGTTGTCCAGATGCAGGGTGATCTTCTCCCCCACCGTCAGCTGGTGCCCCTTGGGGAAAGTCAGCAGCAGCTCGTCGTCTGGCTGGATCTCGACCCCGCAGATGTAGACGCCGGTCTCCTTGCTGGCGGGGTCGACATAGGTGGCGGCCACCCCGAGCAGGGGAGAGCCGAGAAAAGAGAGCAGAGAGGGTTGGGAACTCATGGCGCACCTTGGCAAATGTGGGGGATCGGCTCCTCAGTGTATCGCGGCCGACCGGGATTGGCAGGCCCCTCATCCGGGGAGGCAAGCGTTTCAGGCTAGCGACAAACTGTGCCCCATTCTGGCCGGCCCGTCACAAAACCAGCGCAGGCGGTGGGCCACCGACACAAAAAAGGCCCCTTGCGGGGCCTTCGAACGAGATAAGGGGCTGCCTTAACCGGGCTGGGGGCCCGGCAGGGCGGGAGGCTGGGCAGAGTCGGACTCCACCTTCTGCTCTTCGTCCTTCATGTTCTTGATGTAGACATCCATCTGGTTGAACGCGATCTCGATGCCGTTTTCGCGGAACAGCTGGTCTATCTTGCGGTTCAGCTCGTCCACCGCCGGGTTGCGATCGCCGAGTTCGCTCACGAAGAAGCGCAGCTCGTGATCCAGAGTGCTGGCACCGAAGGTGAGGAAGTAGACGATGGGCGCCGGATCCTTGAGCACGCGGCTGTTCTCGTCCGCCGCCTGCTTGAGCAGGGTGCGGGTCAGCTCCAGGTCAGAACCGTAGGCCACACCTACCCGTACGATGACCCGGGTGACCGTATCGCTCAACGACCAGTTGATGAGCCGCTCGGTCATCAGCTGCTGGTTGGGGATGATCACCTCCTTGCGGTCGAAGTCGGTCAGGGTGGTGGCGCGAATGCGGATCCGCGAGACGGTGCCGGAGAAGGAGCCGATGGTGACGGTGTCACCGATCCGCACCGGACGCTCGAACAGTATGATGATGCCGGAGACGAAGTTGGAGAGGATCTCCTTCATGCCAAAACCGATACCGACCGACAGACCACCGGCGACCCACTGCAGCTTGTCCCACTGCACCCCCATCATGGAGAGGGCGGTCAGTGAGCCGACCCCGATCAGCACGTAGTTGAGCATGGTGGTGATGGCGTAGGCCGTACCCTGGGCCAGGTTCAGCTTGGAGAGCACCAGCACCTCCAGCAGACCCGGCAGGTTGCGGGCCAGCGACCAGGCGCCGCCCAGCAGCAGGAAGCCTATCAGCACGTCGCTCAGGCTGATCGGGAACATCACGGCATTGGCCCCTGTCCCTTCAGTGCGGTGCCACAGCACCATGCTGTCGAGGTAGGAGAAGACCGCCACCAGATCGGACCAGAGCCAGTAGAAGGCGACGCCGAAGATCAGCAGCAACACGGTACGGGTCAGACGCAGCGACTGCTGGCTGACATCCTCCAGATCCATGGGTTGCTCTTCGATGGTGTCTCCCCCTTCCGCATCCTCCTGGGCCTTGTGTTCGCGTTTGGCCACCGCACGGCGATAGGCCAGGCGACGGGCCGCGAGCTCAAGGCCGCGCAGGGCGGTACGGTAGACCAGGCTCCAGAGGATGAGCAGGTAGAAGGACTCGATCAGCCGGCCGGTCAGCTTGAGGGCGGTGTAGTAGTAGCCCAGTCCGACCAGCACGATCAGCGCCACCGGTGCCAGCGCCAGGGCGATGGCGGTGATGGACTGCTGCATGCTCGCCTCGCCCTTGATGCGGGCGCGGGAGATGGGGAACACCAGGTAGGCGGCCAGCCCCAGCAGGGCCAGGGTCAGCGCCTGACCCACCACGTCGTTGCCAAGGGAGGAGGGTTCCACCACCGCCTTGGTCGACAGCATGATGAGCGGCAGCAAGGGCACCCAGAGGTAGCGCATGCTGGTGCGCTTGGCCTGCAGATCGGCTTTCGGAATGCGGAAGTGGCTCTCGGCGATGCCGCCCGGCCGCATCACCGCCAGATAGACGCTGAACACCAGATAACCGAGCGCCAGGTTGAGGGTGATCTGGAAAATCAGCTTGGAACTGAGCAGACCGCAGTCAGTCAGCAGCAGGCCGGCAGCCAGGATGAACAGGCTGCCCGGCAGGCGTTGCAGCACGGTATAGCAGAGGGCTGCCGGGGTGTGCCACTGGCTGTCCTGGCGAAAGCGCCCCAGATCCTTGGTGATCTTCTTCTGCCGCTCGATCAGCGTCGGGCGCTTCCAGATCAGCAGGCCACCTATCAGCAGCAGCGGCAGGGCCAGCAGGGTGATGGGCAGCAAGGTTTCACCCCAGCCGCTCCAGTCCGGTTTCAGCACCCAGTCGGAGGCCTGCTTGTAGGCCTGGGCCGGCCAGCTGATGAACCACTTGCCGTCGATGGGCTTGTTGCTGCTCACCCAGAAGATGTGCTGCTGCAGGGTGAACTCGATGGAGGAGTAGATCCGCGCCAGCTGCTGCTGGGTCAGCTGCAGGCTGATGGCGTTGGTCAGCTGGGCATCCAGCTGGCGGTTGAGCTGGTCGAGCAGGCTGATGCGGGTGTCGAGCAGCTTGGAGAGGCTGGCTCTGTCCTCCTCGCTCACCGGCTCGCTGCTATTGGCGATCAGGTTGTCCAGATACTGGGTCTTCTGGAACAGCTGGTCACGCTGCTGGCTCAGTTCGAACTGGGCCAGGTGCAGGTCGGCGATCTGCTCCTCCAGGTTCTTCACCAAGGTGGAGGGGGAGGACTCCAGCTGCTGGTAGAGCTGATAGAGGATGCGCGACAGCAGCAGGTTGCCCTTGAGCATCTGCACCTGTTCGTTGAGGTTGCGTTCGGTCTGAGTGCCGCGCTCCAGCCAGCTCTTGGCCTGCAGGTTCTTCTGCACCAGCGAGTTGAGGCTGGCGGTGGCGCTGACCAGCTGCTGGCTGAGCTGGTGGTTGAGCTCCTGCTCCTTTTGCACCAGCGGGCTGTCGGCGGCGGCCACCAGCTCACCGGTCTGTTCGGCGGTCTTCTCGGTGTCGCCCAGGCGCTTGGCACTGCTCTGCTCCTGCAGCAGTTGCAGCTTCTGCTCTTCGCTCGCGAGGCGAGCGGTCTGGTAGTCGCGCTGTTTGACCGCCAGATCCTGCATGCTGGTGCGGTTGTCCAGCTCCTTCTGCAGGTTGGCCAGCTGCAGATCCAGCAGGGCCAGCTCGGCATTGAGCTTCATCTTCTCGGCGCTGCTCACCCCGTCACCGGCGTTGAGGCGGGTACGGATCTCCTGGCTGCGCTGATAGGCGCGGCTCATGCTGGCCTGGGCCCGCTCCGGCAGGGTCTGCAGGTTGGTGAGCTGACTGCCGATGGTGCCGAGGGCCTCCTGGGCATCCTGCATGTTGGCCATGACGTCGGGCTGGCGACTCTCCAGCTCGCTCAGGCTCATGCTGGCGTATTCGCTCTTGATCTGCTCGGCGCTCTTGCCCTGGGTCAGGGCATCCAGTCTGGCGCTGATGTCGCGCAGCTCGGCCGGCAGGGAGCGAACGCGCTCGTTCTGGCTTCTGGCCTTGCTCTTCTCTTTCTCGATGCTGTCGAGCAGGGAGAGGGTGTCGGTCAGGAATTTCTGGTCGGCCTGCTGGCTGACGGTGAGGGTGTCCGACTTGCCGAGGGCGTCGAGTGCCCGTTGTACGCTGGTACGTTGGGGCACGTCCTGCGCCATGGCTTGCGGGGCGCAGAGGCTGACGAGTAAGCAGAGCAGCGGCAACAGGGTGGCCGAGGCTCTTTTGAACGGTATTGAGAGCATAAAACTTCCGGGTTATTACGCGATATTCGGGAGATGTCCCACATGGATTAAATCCGCGTGGATTCTAACACCG
Organism: Aeromonas sp. s2; assembly: GCF_040907935.1. NCBI lineage: Bacteria > Pseudomonadati > Pseudomonadota > Gammaproteobacteria > Aeromonadales > Aeromonadaceae > Aeromonas > Aeromonas sp. s2. Next base: position 126,558 of record NZ_JBFOCR010000014.1, read on the forward strand.
GGCAGAAAGGGGCAGCAGGGGGGCGAGATAAAAAAAACGGCGCCCGCGGGCGCCGTTTTCAGCTTGTTCAGTTCCGATTAAAGAACGTGAACAGAAGCGGTGTTGGTGGTGCCGCTCGGTACCAGGGCACCGGAGACCATGACAACCACGTCACCCTTCAGACCCATGCCGCTGGCCAGGGCCGCTTCTTTGCCGATGCGATAGAAATCGTCGGTGGAGGCGATGCTGTCAACCACGTGAGCAACCACACCCTTGGTCAGTACCAGCTGGGCTGCGGTCTTCTTGTTGGTGGTGATGGCCAGGATCCAGGCTTTCGGGAAGTACTTGCGGATGGCCTTGGCAGACTTGCCGCCTTCGGTGGCAACCACGATCAGCGGGGCGTCCAGCTTCTCGGAGGTCTCTACCGCGCCTTTACATACGGCCTCGGTGATGCGCAGCTTGTTGCTGTCGTTGGCAGCAGACAGGTTGGACGGCATCACGGCATCGGTACGCTCGCAGATGGTGGCCATGATGGTCACGGCTTCCAGCGGGTATTTGCCCTTGGCGGACTCACCGGACAGCATGACTGCGTCGGTACCGTCCAGGATGGCGTTGGCCACGTCGCCGGCTTCGGCGCGGGTCGGACGCGGGTTCTTGATCATGGAGTCCAGCATCTGGGTGGCGGTGATGACCACTTTGCGGGCTTTGTTGCACTTCTCGATGATCATCTTCTGGGCGAAGATAACTTCTTCAACCGGGATTTCGACACCCATGTCGCCACGAGCAACCATGATGCCGTCGGAGACAGCAAGGATTTCGTCGAAGTTGTCCAGGCCTTCCTGGTTTTCGATCTTGGAGATGATCTGGATGTTCTCGCCACCGTGGGCTTTCAGGTGCTCACGGATTTCCAGCACGTCTTCTTTCTTGCGAATGAAGGAGGCGGCAACGAAATCAACGCCTTGCTCGCAACCGAAGATCAGGTCGCGCTTGTCTTTCTCGGCCAGGGCCGGCAGCTTGATGGAGACGCCCGGCAGGTTGATGCCTTTGTTCTCGCCCAGATCGCCGTTGTTCAGTACTTTACAGACAACTTCGCGCTCGGTGATTTCGATGACGTCCAGACCGATCAGGCCGTCGTCAACCAGGATGCGGTTGCCGACGCGCAGGTCGTTGGCGAAACCGGCATAGGTCACGGCGACTTTGTCTTTGTTGCCAACCACGGTCTGGTCGGTGGTGAAGGTGAAGGTCTGGCCAGCGACCAGGGCCACGTCGTTGCCGCCTTCCAGCTTGATGGTACGGATTTCCGGACCCTTGGTGTCCAGCAGGATGGCTGCGTGCTTGCCGGTTTCGGCCATGACAGCGCGCAGGTTGCTGATGCGACCACCGTGCTCGGCGTAGTCGCCGTGGGAGAAGTTCAGGCGCATGACGTTCATGCCGGCGTCCAGCATCTTGGCCAGCATTTCTTTGGATTCGGTCTTGGGACCGATGGTGCAGACGATTTTGGTCTTTTTCATGTCAGTCTTCATGGTTAAGGAGTTTCCGCCGTGCAATATACACCAGTTTTTGGATACTTTTTATGATCCAGAAACAACGTTTTGACCAGATAACGTTTTCTTTTCAGGGATAACGTTTTCCTCCCGGCTACTTTTTAGGGCATAAATTAACTGGTCAGCGCAGATTTGGCATAAATGTCGCCATATGTATCTCTGCGCCGGCCCACCTCGTCAAATGTTGTAAAATGACGATCCCGTCCCTTCATCAAACCGTCATCGGTCCCCGACAAGAATAGACACTCTGCTGCCACCGGAGTGCTGCAAGATGGTCCCTTATCTGCTGCTGTTGTCCGTCGCCCTGCTGGGTGTGCAGGCCCTGCCCGCCAGCTGCTGGCCGGCCGATCCCGCTCCTCGCGATGGCACGCTGCGCGAGTTCGAGCGCCTTGAAAGGCTGCATGCGCAGGCCGCCACGGCCCACGCGCAGCAAGGCTTTCCGCGCCCCAATCCCCCGTTTGGCGGGGGCATCGAGAGCCCTGAGCGGCAGGTTTGAAAACAAGAGGGAGGCCTAGCCCCCTCTTGTGTTGGGTGCGTCACCGCGCCTTGGCGGCTCAGTTTATCTTGCCCATCTCGATGGCGAAGCTGGTGGCCAGCTGGGCAAACTTGAGGGCGTGGGCAGCCGAGGGATCCGAGTTCTGCAAGGTGTCCCGGGCGGTGTGGATGTTGGGGTTGTAGTCATTGAAGCGCGACTCGAACGGCATGGCGGCCGGGTAGCCCTGATTGTGCCAGGAGGCGTGATCCGAGCAGCCGTAACCGCAGCTGTCATAGCCGTAGCGGATCTGGGGCAGATAGGCGTCCAGCAGCTGGGCCAGATAGCCGGTCAGCCCCTGGTCGGTGTAGTCGGTCATGAAGACGATATCTTCCGCCGAGCCCTGGTAGTTGGTCATGTCCAGCTGCAGCGCCGCCAGCACCTTGGTGTTGGCCGCCTTGTAGCGGGTGGCGATGTCCTTGGAGCCGCGTAGCCCCACCTCTTCCGCCGCATAGCCGATGAACTGCAGGGTGCGCTCCGGCTGGCGGCCCTGCTCGGCGATGACCCGCAGCACCTCGGTCAGGGTGGCGATGCCGGAGGCATCGTCATCGGCCCCCGGCGCCAGGGTACGGCTGTTGGGGGCCGAGCCCGCGGTGGAGTCGAGATGACCGCCGAGTACCACCACTTCGTCCGGGTAGCGGCTGCCCTTGAGGGTCAGCACCACGGACTGCTGCGGATAGCCGCTGTGCTTGACCCGGCTGACGCTGGCCCAGGGCAGGGTCGCGCTCAGGGTCTGCCATTGGCCGGCCACCCAGTCCGCCGACTGCACCCCCGTGGTGGTGGTGTAGTAGCGGTTGCGCCAGCTGGCGAGCTGACTGATGGTGCCCACTATGTTGCCCTGATCCAGGTAGGGCAGCAGCCGGTTGACGCTGGCTCCCTGGGTCAGCGGCGGGGCGCTGAACAGGTTCTGACTGATGGGCTGGGCCATGCTCTGCAGGGCGTCGGCCAGGGTGCTGTGCACCACGTAGCCGCCGCAGCGCTGGTGACCTTCGTGCATCAGGTGGGAGAGGGTGCCGAGCTCGCTCGCCTCGATCTGGGCCAGCTGGATGGGGGCGCCGCTGGCGCTGAACAGGGGGGCCAGTTTGGCCTTCACCTGCTTGAGCTCGACGCCGCTGTCGGCACCGACCGTGATCCAGACGGGCTCGGCGGCCTGTACGGCGAGAGGCAGCAGGGGGAGCAAGAGGGCAGTCAACAAGGGTTTCATGGCGGATCCTTCCAGATTGGTTGTGGGCACATGTGCCAAATGGGTGTCATAAGACGACTGGCCCAGTCTAGCCAAGGAGGCTGAACGGCGAATTTGCCCATCTGGCGCGGCGTACCCCCAATCCGGTAGGGGTCGCTGCAGGATCTGCTGTCTACTGCGGGCCGGCGAGGGTGGCTGGCGGAGCTTTGTGCTGGTGAGGGGGATGTGCGCAGCGTGCTCGCGGCAGCAGCGGCGCTCGGCCCTGACCTGGGGGGCTGACAAAGGGAGTCAAACTATGCCATATCGGCGCGAAACGCCGGCGGGAATGGGTGAGGAGGGGCCTGGGTGCCCAAAAGCGCGGGTATACAAAGAGGCATAAAAAAGAGGGGCTGTGCCCCTCTTCTGCATCTGAATGCGGGTTCAGGCGGTCGCCTGAGCCAGCATGCCGAGGGCTATCTCCCGCTCCCCCATGATCACCTTGTCCGCCCCCTGCCTGGTGAGGAAGCTCACCTCGTCGTCGCTGTGGGCACGGGCGATCACCCGGATGGTCGGGTTGATGAGCCTGGCCTGGGCGATGGCCTCGCCGGCCTCAAAGCTGTTGGGGATGGCCACCAGCAGCCAGCTGGCGTCGGCGATGGCGGCGCGGCACAGCACCTCGTCATCGGCCACGTTGCCGTTGACGTGGGGAATGTCGGCCTGGCGCAGGCTCTCCAGCCGGTGCGGATCCTGCTCGATCACCACCAGCTCGCGCCCGGCCTGCTGCAGGCCGCTCACCAGCAGGCGGCCGACCCGGCCATAGCCCGCTAGTATGGTGTGGCCTTTCATCTCCACCGGCGGGCATGTGCACTCGGCCAGCACCTGGGTGTTGTCGGCGTCCGGCTGTTTCTCTAGGTAGCGCTCGACGGCGTTGAACACCAGAGGGTTGAGCATGATGGAGAGACTGGCACCCACCAGGATCAGGTCACGGGCTCCTTCCGGCACCAGTTTCAGCACTATGGCCAGCCCGATGAGGATGAAGGAGAACTCGCCGATCTGGGCCAGGCTGGCGGAGATGGTGAGGGCGGTGCGCTTGCTGTAGCGAAACAGCCGCACGATGGCGTAGGCCGCCGCCGACTTGCCGAACATGATGATGAACAGGGTGGCCAGCACCGCCAGCGGTTCGGTCAGCAGCACCGCCGGGTTGAACAGCATGCCCACCGAGACGAAGAACAGCACGGCGAAGGCGTCTTGCAGCGGCAGGGTGTTGTTAGCGGCGCGGTGGCTCAGCTCGGAGCGGTTCATGACGATGCCGGTGAAGAAGGCGCCAAGGGCGAAGGAGACGCCGAACAGCTTGACCGCGCCGAAGGCGATGCCAAGGGAGCAGGTCAGAACCGCCAGGGTGAACAGCTCGCGCGAGCCGGTGCTGGCGGTGTGGGTCAGCAGCCAGGGGATGAAGCGGCTGCCCACCACCATCATCAGCGCCACGAACAGGCTCACCTTGCCGAGGGTCCAGCCCAGATCCAGCGCTATGCTCTGCCAGCTCATGGCCTGCTCGCCGAACCGGATGTCGGCGATGATGGGCAGCATCACCAGCGCCAGCACCATCACCAGATCCTCGACGATGAGCCAGCCGATGGCGATGCGCCCCTGCAGGGTCTCCAGATTCTGGCGGCTCTCCAGCGCCCGCAGCAGCACCACGGTACTGGCGGTGGAGAGAGCGAGGCCGAACATCAGGCCGGCGATCGGATCCCACCCCAGCAGCGAGGCGAGCCCCATGCCGAGCAGGGTGGCGACCGCGATCTGGGCGATGGCGCCCGGGATGGCGATCCGCTTTACCGACATCAGATCGCGAAAGGAGAAGTGAAGCCCCACCCCGAACATCAGCAGGATCACCCCCAGCTCTGCCAGCTCGGGCACCAGCTTCATGTCGGCCACGTACCCCGGGGTGAAGGGGCCCGAGATGACGCCGGCCGCCAGATAGCCCACCATGGGGGAGATCTTGAGGCGCTGGGCCAGCATGCCGAGGATGTAGGCCAGCACGAAGCCGCCGACCAGAGTGGTAATCAGGGGAAGGGAGTGGTCCATGTCGTCACCTCGCTAATGGCAGTCAGGGGGCTACCAGATCACCGCGCGGGCGAAGAGGGCAGCTGTCAATGAGCAGGGGGCGAAAGAGACAGATGCTGGTCCCGTGCACGGGGCGTGTCTGAGGGACAACAGTTGCCGTTTCTGTTGAAAAATAATACGTTTTTGGCGTAAAGGCAATCTTTATCCACATTTAAAGGGATTTTTGAGATTAAAAGTGGATAAGTGTTACTTTTAAGGTGAGGGGCTCTATTTTTATTGACCTGGCTTGGCAGCATTAATCAATCGGTGATGATTTTTGTGGCCAGGGCGAGCGCAGCCTGGCCTCACAAAAAAAGCGGCCGACCGGCCGCTTCGTTGCATTGAGGGTTGGGTGCATACCTCTGGGCTCACTTACCCTTGGCGATCCCCTCCCGGCGCGGATCGGCGGCGCCCAGCCAGCCGCCGGCGTTGCGTTGCACCCCCTGCAGGCCCGAGGTCTGCTCGCTCAGCACCACCTCGTGCCCCTTCGCCTTGAGCGCCTCGACCACGGCGGTCGGGGTGCGGCCCGCCTCCAGCTCGGTGGGGCCGTTGCGACTGCCGAAGTTGGGCAGATTGATCGCCTGCTGCAGGTTGAGCCCCCAATCCTGGGTGCCCAACAGCGTCTTGCCCACGTAGTTGATGATGGCGGAGCCTCCCGGAGAGCCCAGGCTCATCTCCAGCTCGCCGCTGCTCTTGTCGAACACCAGCAGGGGGGACATGGAGGAGCGCGGTCGCTTGCCCGGCTCCACCCGGTTGGCCACCGGCAGCCCGGCGGCGTCCAGCGAGGTGAAGGAGAAGTCGGTGAGCTGGTTGTTGAGCAGGTAGCCGTTGACCATCAGCCGCGAGCCGAAGCCGTCCTCAATGGAGCTGGTCATGGAGACCGCCATCCCCGCCTTGTCGACGATGGAGACGTGGCTGGTGGAGGGTAGCTCAGGGGTCGCATCCTGGCCGCGAGCCGGCGCCAGCGGCGGGGTGCCCGCGTTGGCCAGCCCCATGGAGCGCTCGCCGATCAGGGCACCGCGCCGGGCCAGATAGTGCTTGTCGAGCAGGCCGCTGACGGGGACCGCCACATAGTCGCTGTCCGCCACGTACTGGTTGCGGTCGGCAAAGGCGAGCCGCGCCGCCTCGCTGTAGAGGTGGATCGCCTCGGCAGAGGCGGCCGGCTGGCCCTGTTCTCCAGGCACCGGCTTGAGGGCCGCCATGTCGCGACTCTCCAGCATGCCGAAGATCTGGCCAAGGGCAATGGTGCCGGACGAGGGGGACGGAAAGCCGCACACCCGGCTCTGGCGATAGTCAAAGCAGAGACCGTCGCGCAGCTTGGCGCGGTAGCTGGCCAGATCGACGGCGCTCAGCACCCCGGGGTTGGTCGGGTGGGCGTGCACCTTGGCCACCATGGCCTCGGCCAGCGGGCCGCGATAGAAGGCGTCCGGCCCCTCGCTTGCCAGGGTACGCAGCACCTTGGCCAGGGCCGGGTTGGTCAGCCGGCTGCCCGCCGCTCTGGGGCTGCCGTCGGCCTGATAGAAGTAGGCCCGCGCATCCGGGTCTTTTGCAAGATAGGGATCCTTGGTCAGCAGCGCGGCCAGCCGCGGGCTTATCACGAATCCCTGCTCCGCGAGGGTGATGGCGGGCTCGAACAAGCTGGCCCAGGGCAGCTTGCCGTAACGCTGGTGGGCCAGCGCCAGTGCCCGCACCGTGCCGGGGGCGCCCACCGAGCGCCCGCCCACCACGCCGTCGTAGAAGGCCATCGGCTTGCCATCCTTCATGAACAGCTGATCGGTGGCGGCGGTGGGGGCCGTCTCGCGACCATCCACGGCGGCTACCTGTTTGCCGTCCCACACCAGCATGAGGGAGCCACCGCCGATGCCGGAGGATTGCGGCTCCACCAGGGTCAGCACCAGCTGCACCGCGATGGCGGCATCCACCGCACTGCCGCCGGCCTGGATCATCTGGTAGCCCGCCTCCACCGCCAGCGGGTTGGCGGCAGCCACCATGAAGTCGTGACCCTGCCAGCCCTGCTTCTCTTGCCAGCCGCTGGCGGCCTCCGGCGCGATCAGGGTGTGGGCGGGGGGCGTTTGCGGGCTCTGCTGAGCGGCGCAGCCGGCCAGCAGAGCGAGGGCGATGGCCAGCCCCAGCGGTTTGCGCAACATGACACTCTCCTTGTCTGTTTTATGAGCATGAAGGGCGACTATGTCACGATTGGCGCTAATGACTCAAGTTGTCGAATCAGATCAACAAGTTACTCATCTATCAACAAGTCGTACCGGCGCCCGCCCATAAAAAAACCGCCCGGAGGCGGTTTTTTGCAATCAGGCTGAGCCATTTCGCTTAGATGGACTGCTCTTCACCGCCCAGGGCGGCGAACAGGGCCGGGATGAACTGGGCCAGCTCGGCGGTGACCAGGGCGAAGTCGGCATCCAGACGGGCGGCCGGATCTTCGCTGGTGACGTCGTCGTTCTGCTCGCGCAGCTCTTCGCTGAATTTGAGGCGCTTGATGGAGAGGTCATCCCCTAGCACGAAGCTCAGGGTCTCGCCCCAGTTGAGGGCCAGTTTGGTCACCAGCTTGTCGTTGGCCAGGTGGTTCTTGATCTCGTCGCTCATCAGATCCTGCTGCTTGCAGCGGATGATGCCACCGTGCTCCATGGCGCTGCGCAGCTCGGCCTCGTCCTCCAGGGTGAAGGAGGCGGGCAGGTTGCCCTCGTTCAGCCACTCGGTCATGGTGATCTCGGGCGGGTTCTTGAGGGCCACCGGCACCACCGGCAGGGTGCCGATGGACTTGCGCAGCAGAGCCAGCAGATCGTCCGCCTTCTTGGCGGAGCCCGCGTCGACCACCATCAGGTTGTCGGCCGGGTTGATCCAGGCGAAGGTCTGGCTGGTGCGGCTGAAGGCGCGCGGCAGCAGGGTGTGCATGATCTCTTCCTTGAGCGCTTCCTTCTCTTTCTTCTTGAGGGCGCGGCCCTGTTCGAACTCGATCGCCTCTACCTTCTCCGCCAGCATCTCCTTGACCACGGTGCCGGGCAGCATCTTCTCTTCCTTGCGAGCGCACAGCAGGATGTGGCCGGCGGCGGAGTGGGTCAGGGTGGAGCCGAATTTGCCAAGGGGCTTGACCCACCCGAACCGGGAGATGTCCTGGCTGCCGCACGGGGTGAAGGCACAGGCTTCCAGCTGGGTTTCCAGCTGCTCGACGGTCAGCTCGAAGGGGCGGGTAAAGCGATAAATCTGCAGGTTTTTAAACCACATGGCGTCCTCGGTCTCATAGATTGTCCGGCGGGCATTGTACTAGAGAGGCGCTTTGTGATCAGCCAATCATTCTTGCTAAATAAAGGGCGATCGACTTCACAGGGAGTCATATCCGTCCCCAAAGCCGTCATCAAACTCCCCTAGACTGCGGATGTTAAGGTTGTTAACAAGGATACCAATATGCTGAGGGCGAGTCGGTCCGACGACATGGACGAGATCGTCGAGATCTGGTTGCTGGCCTCCCTGCAGGCCCATGATTTTGTCGATGCTTCCTGCTGGTGGCAGGCGCAGGAAGATCTGCGCACCCGCTATCTCGAGCGCGCCCGCATCTGGGTGTTCGAGGAGCGCGGCGAGCTGCTCGGCTTCATGGCGCTGGTGGATGACTACCTGGCTGCCCTGTTCGTGCGCCCCGACCGCCAGGGGCGGGGGGTGGGTCATGCCCTGCTGCAGGAGGCCAAGTCCAAGGGGGCCAGGCTGCATGCCCGGGTCTTCGTGGAAAACGATCAGGCGGTGCGCTTCTATCGTCGCCACGGTTTCGTGATCGAGGGGGAGCTGGCCGACCCGCTCACCGGTCATCCCCAGTACCAGATGTGCTGTGAGCCCGCCTGAATCTGACGCCAGCACCCGGTCCGGCTTGAAAAAAGGGAGGCATATCCTCATCTTGTCTGCATCGGGTGCTGCTGGCACCACCTCCATACGAGCCGTTTTTTCATGAAGATCCTGCATACCGCCGACTGGCACCTTGGCCACCAACTCCATGGCCATGACCGCCGTTTTGAACACGATGCCTTTCTCGACTGGCTGGCCGACACCATCAAGAGCCGTGACATCGACGCCCTGCTGGTGGCGGGCGATCTGTTTGACACCGCCAACCCCCCCGCCAGCGCCTGGCAGCAGCTCTACCGTTTTCTGGCCAGGCTGCGCGCCGAGCACCCGGCACTGGAGATGGTGCTGATCGGCGGCAACCACGACTCCCCCTCCAAGCTGGATGCTCCCCACGAGCTGCTGCGCGCTTTCGACCTGCATCTGGTGGGCAGCATCAGCCGGGACGACGAGGGGCGCCTCGAGACCGAGCGCCTGCTGGTGCCGCTACGAGGCAAAAACGGCGAGGTGGCCGCCTGGTGCGCCGCCGTGCCGTTTCTGCGCAGCAGCGATCTGCGCCCGGACGGGCTCAGCGAGGGGCAGGACAGACTCATCGAAGGGGTGCGCCAGGTCTATGAGGCGGTGCTGAGCGAGGGGCGGGCGCGCTGCAATCCGGATCAGGCCCTCATCGCCATGGGCCACGCCTATCTGGCGGCGGGCCAGCTCTCCGAGCTCTCCGAGCGGCGAGTGCTTGGTGGCAACCAGCACGCCCTGCCTGCCGAGCTGTTTGCCGCCGCCGATTACACGGCGCTGGGCCACCTGCACCTGGCCCAGAGTCCGGCCGATGGGGTGCACTACAGCGGCTCGCCGCTGCCGCTCTCGCTGGCCGAGTCGAACTACAACCATCAGGTGCTGGAGGTGACGTTTGAGGGGGGCAAGCTGGCCCGCCTTGAGCGGATCCCGGTGCCCCGCGCGGTGGAGATGATCCGGCTGCCCCAGAGCGGCCTCGACGAGGCGCTCCAGGCCATCGAGGCGCTGGCGCTGCCCGCTTGCCCGCAGCAGGCGCAGCCCTTCCTCGAGGTGCGGCTGCTGCTGCCCAAACCCGAGGCCCGCATCCGCGAGCGCGTGCTGGCCGCCATCGGCGACAAGCCGGTGCGCCTGGCCCGCATCACGACCAGCTATCAGGGCTCGGGCCAGGGGCTGGCGGACGGTGCCGGCCAGCGCCGGCTCGATGAGCTCTCCCCCACAGAAGTGTTCCGCCTCTGCTATCAGCGTCAGTTTGACGGAGAGCCGGAGGCCGAGCTGGTGGCGTCGTTTGAAGAGATCCTGGAGCAGGTGAAGGAGGCCAATGCATGAAAATCTTGTCGCTGTCAGGGGAGAATCTGGCCAGCCTGACCGGTCAATTCACCATCGATTTTGCCGGTGGTGCCCTGGGGTCCGCCGGCCTGTTTGCCATCACCGGCAATACTGGCGCCGGCAAGAGCACCCTGCTCGATGCCATCTGTCTGGCGCTCTACGACGAGATGCCGCGCTTTATCGCCAATCGCAAGAACGTCGCCGAAGTGGGCCGCATGGATGACGAGGAGAAGCTCAAGGCCAACGACGTGCGCGGTATCCTCAGCCGCGGTCACGCCAGCGGTTTTGCCGAGGTGCAGTTTCGCGGCTGCGACGGCCGGGTCTGGCTGGCCCGCTGGGCGGTGCGCCGGGCCCGCAACCGCGCCGAGGGGCGCTTTCAGGCTCAGGAGCGCAGCCTGACCGACGTGGCGTCGGGCCAGGTGTTCAGTGGCAGCAAGCGGGAGCTGCAGGATCGCATCGACGAGCTGGTGGGGCTCTCCTGGGAGCAGTTTCGCCGCGCCGTCATCCTGCCGCAGGGGGAGTTTGCCGCCTTCCTCAAATCGAGCGCCGACGAGCGTTCGGCCCTGCTCGAACGGATGACCGGCACCGAGCTCTATTCCGCCATTTCGGTCCAGACCCATGAGCGGGCGCGGGAGGAGCAGCAGAAGCTCGCCGCCATCAGTCAGCGGCTCGGCGACGTGGCGCTGATGGACGAGGCGACCCGCGAGCAGTGGGTGAGCCAGCAGGTCAGCCTCGCCACCAGCCTCAAACACGAGCAGCAACAACAGCAACTGATGCAGGATTTGCGCGACCTCAACGGCCGCATCGCCGCCCAGTTGCAGGCCTGTGAGGAGGGGGAGGCGGCCCTTGCCGCCGCAGAGGTGGCCCACGGTGCGGCCGCCCCCGAGCGCGAGGAATTCGCCCGCGCCGAGCAGGCCCAGGTGGCCCGCGCCGATCACGACGAGCTGGCTCGCCTTACCCTGGAGGTGCAGCAGCAGGAGAAACTGCTGGCCGAGCTCGGTCCCGAGCTTGGCAAGCTGGAGGAGCAGACCCAGCAGAGCGCCCTCACCGAGCAGCAGCTGCTGGCGGAGAAGATCGCCGCCGAGCGCGAGTGGGGCGCCCTGCAGCCCGAGCTCAAGCGGGCGCAGGAGCTCGATACCCGCATTCGGGAAAAGCAGCAGCAACTGCAGAAGATCCAGCAGGAGGGAACGCAGGAGCGGGAGGTGCAGCTCACCCTGGAGCAAGGCTGGCACCAGCAGCGCCAGCAGGTGGAGCAGCTCAAGGCCCAGCACCAGCAGTGGGGCTCCTGGCTTGAGGAGCACAAGGAGCTGGCGCCGGTGGCCCGCCAATGGCAGCCCCTGCTCACCGCCATGCAGGATTGGGCCGAAGATGCCGGCAGGCTGCAGCAACTGCTCACCCTGCGTGAGCACAAGCTGCGCGCCCTCAGGCAGTTGCAGCACCAGCTGGAGCAAGGGCAGCAGGAGCGCGACTACTGGCAGCGCGAGCAGGAGCGGCTGCAGCAACAGCAGCACGAGCTGCAGGAGCAGCAGTGGGAGGGGCGCCTGGCCAAGGCGCAGGAGCAGTGGCAGCAGCAGACCGAACAGCTGGGTCAGCTGCGCCAGCTGCTGGAGCTGGCCGACTATGGCCGCAATCACGGTGAGCAGCATGGTCGCCTGCAGCAAGAGATAGCCCAGCTGGAGCAGGCGCTCGGCAAGCTGGCCATCCTCGGCGACGAGCTGGCGCCGGCTCGTGAGCGGCTCGCCCTGCAGCGGGACGAGGCACGCCACGCGCTGGAGCAGTCCCGTGCCATCGCCAGCTTCGAGCAGCATCGACACATCCTGCGCGACGGTGAACCTTGCCCGCTGTGCGGTGCCGAGGAGCACCCCTATCACCAGAGCCAGCCGCAGGTGGCGGGCATTCTGGGCCAGCTGGCGGAGCGCGCCCGCAGCCTGGAGCTCGAGTGGGAGCGGCTCAATCACCAATACATCCAGTGCGAGAGCGAGCGCCAGGAGCTGGCTCGCCAGCTGGCGGTGCGCCAGCAGCATCTGCCTGAGCTGGAGACGCGCGCCGAGCAGCTGACCTTGCGCTGGCAACAGCTGGGGGGCGATACCCTGCTCGGCCATCCGCTGCCGCTAGGTCAGAGCCCAATCGAGTGGAATGAATTGATGAATACCCTGCTGGGCCGTGGCCAGAGCCTGGAGCAGGGGCTGGCCCGTAGCCAGCAGCAACTGCGCGAGGCCCAGCAGGGGCAGCAGCAGTTGCAGGCGGTGCGCCAGCAGTTGAGCCAGCTGGCCAGCCAGCACCAGCAGTTCGAGCAGCAGTGGCAGGAGGCCGACCGCCAGCGCATCGCCCTGGAGGGGGAGGTGAAGGCGATGAGCGAGCAGGAGGCGACCCTGCGCCAGCGCCTCGAGCAGGGGGGCAACCGGCTCGACGAGCAGATGGGGGGCCAGCCCTGGCGCCAGTGGCTCGGCAGCCAGCAGTGGCTCGAGTGGCAGCGGGCCTGCGAGGCCTGGCTGCATGGCCAGAGCGAGTGGGAGCGGTTGGCCGGCGAGATTGCCAGCCTGACCCCGGCCCTGAGCGCCCAGGAGGCGCGCCTGCAGACCCAGCGCGAGCTGCTGCACAAGCTCGAGCGCGACTACAAGGAGCATGAACAGCAACGGCAGGGTCTGGTCACCAGCCGCGCCACCTGTCTGGGGGGCGAGGAGATAGCCCTGGTCGAGAGCCGCTGGCAGCAGCGGCTGCAGCAGCTGGCCAGCGAGCTGGAGATGATGCAGGGGGCGGCCCGCGCCCTGCGTGAGCGCCAGACCGAGCTCAAGGCCCGTCTCAACCATCTGGAGCAGGAGAAGCAGGTGAGCAGCCGGCGGCGGCGGGAGGTGCTGGGGCGCTGGGCTGCCCACGCCAGCAGCCTCGGCATTGCCGAATATGACCTGCGCCGCCTGCTGGCCATGAGCCCGGATGAGCTCAAGGCGCGCCGCGCCGCCTTGCAGGCGCTGGAGGATGCCCGCGCCGAGGCGCGTACCCGTTTGACCGAGCGGCAGCGGGCGCTGGCGCTGGAGGAGAGCAAGCGGGATCGTTACCGCGAGCATCACCCCGAGCTGGCAGCGCTGGCGCCAGAGGAGCTCGACAGCCGGCTGACGGCGCTGGAGGCGCACTGCCGTGCCCTCGACGAGCAGCTGTTCCAGTGCAAGAGCACGCTGGCCCAGGCCGAGGCGGCTGCCCTCAAGGCAGGCACCCTGCAGGAGGAGCTGGCCGCCCAGCAGGCGGTGGCGGATCACTGGCAGCGACTCTCCGATCTTATCGGCTCGGCCAGCGGCGCCAAGCTGCGTACCTTCGCCCAGAGCCTCACCCTGGAGCGGTTGCTGCTGGAGGCCAACGCCCAGCTTGCCGAGCTCTCCCCCCGCTATCGGCTGGAGCGGGTGCCCGGCACCGATCTGGCACTGCAGGTGGTGGATCTCGACATGGGGGACGAGGTGCGCTCGGTGGACTCCCTCTCCGGCGGCGAGAGCTTCCTGGTGTCGCTGGCGCTGGCGCTGGCCCTCTCCAGCCTGTCGTCGCGCCAGACCCAGGTCGAATCGCTCTTTATCGACGAGGGCTTCGGCACCCTGGATCCCGACAGCCTGGATCTGGCGCTCTCAAGCCTGGACTCCCTGCAGGCGGCCGGCCGCCAGATCGGGGTCATTTCCCACGTGCAGACCCTGGTGGAGCGGATCGGCGTGCAGGTGAGGGTGGAGGCTCTCGGCGGCGGCGAAAGCCGGGTGGTGCTGCCTGGCTGATGGTGTGTCATACCTCACCATCCATGAACAAGAAGGCCCCTGTCAAAGGGGCCTTCTTGTTGGTGTGCAACCCGTCTCGCTGGCTATTTGCGCTCGGGCAGCATATTGGTCAGGGTGTTGTCCTTGAGTACGTGGTGGTGGTAGATGGATGCCGCCGCGTGCAGGGCAATCAGGGCATAGCCAATGTTGGCCAGCGTCTCGTGCAGCTCCTTGATGGTGCCCTTCAGGCCGTCGTCGGGGGCGATGAGGGCGGGAAGCTCAAGGCCGAAGAAGGGGATGGGCTTGCCACCCGCGCTCAGCAGCAGCCAGCCCAGCAGCGGGGTGAGGATCAGGAAGCCATAGAGCGCCAGGTGGGCGAGCTTGGCCAGCTTGAGCATCAGGGGGGAGAGCTCGGGCACGATGCGCGGTGAGGGGCTGCTCGCACGCACCAGCAGACGCACCACCACCAGCGCCAGGATCAGCAGGCCCACCATGAAGTGAAACTCCTTCATCAGGTCGCGGCCGACCGACCCTTTGGGGAAAATGTCCCTGAACTCCATCAGCGCATAGACGGCGATCATCAGCAGCAGGGTCAACCAGTGCAGCCCTATGCTCAGGCTGCCATAACGTTGTTCGGTATTTTTCAACATGTTCGTATCCTTCTCGGGGCTTGCATTGCATCACGGGTGGTCTCATCGGGTGGGCGTCCTGCCTCCGGGCCACTTTTTCCATGTTACTGCGAAGATGTGTCAAAACCTTGATCTCTGTGTGTTTTTAACATGTTATTTGTAACAGGCCGGCAGCGCGCCGGTCGAAGAACTGGTTTCGCTCATCCAGGAGAGGCTGTCAGGGTGGCGAACGGCTGATGCAAAGCCGCAGAGCAGGGTGTGTTGCGGCCGGGAACCGGGCACCCAGCCCAGTTCAATGAGGGCTTTACCCCTCTTCTCTCCTCATTTACCTTTAATAAAATCCTCAACAGGTGAAGGGAATTACCTTGACCATCACAGATCCCGTGATCCTGACCGAGCTGCAGCAGATCCTGTTTCGCTCCTTCGACGTGATCCCGTTTCCTATCCTGATCTCGGAATCGGCCTGCAGCGAGACGCTGGACAGCATCCCCACCCGGCTGTCGGAGATCCCCGCCCGCCATCACAGGTTCCTGAACCGGGCTTTCGTGACGCAACTGGGTTACGACCTGACGGATCTGCCCGACATGGCCAGCTGGTTTGCCACCGTCTATCGCGACGAGGAGAGCCGGGCGCTGGCCATCTCGCGTTGGAACCAGGCGGTGATGAGCAGCCTGGCAAGCGGGGCTGCGGTGGCCGAGATGAATGCCCTGCTTTACTGCAAGAACGGCCAGCAGCGCTGGTTTACCATCACGGCCCAGTTGAAAGCCGATGCCATGCCGGGCTGGCACATAGTGACCCTGCGCGACATTCACGATCTGCACTGCATGATAGAGGAGGTGAGCCGGATTTCCTGCACCGATCCGCTGACCGAGCTCGGCAACCGGCGTGCCGCCGGGCAGCAGTTGCAGGCGCTCTGGCTGCAGGGAGAACCCTTCTCGGTGATCCTGGGCGACATCGATCACTTCAAGCAGATCAATGATCGCTACGGGCATCCCGCCGGGGATGTGGCGCTGTGCGAGGTGGCCCGCATCATGACCGGCCAGCTGCGAGCCGGTGAGCACCTGGCCCGCTGGGGCGGAGAGGAGTTCTTGCTGATCCTGCCCGGGGTGGATGCTGAGCTTGTGGTTGAGCGGGCCGAGCAGTTGCGCCGGCAGTTTGTCGGCCATGTGGTCGCGTGGGAGGGGCAGAACTTCTCCCTGACGATGAGCCTGGGCTGTGCCACCCGAAGCGAGGGCCAGAGCAGCGACAGCCTGCTGCAGGTGGCTGACAAGGCGCTCTATCAGGCCAAGAGCAACGGGCGCAACCAGGTGGTCTTCGGCAAGGAGTAGCTGGAAGGCGCCCATAAAAAAACCGAAGCCTGGGCTTCGGTTTTTTGTTGCAGCGATGGGCGTTCGGCCCATGCAGCCTTATTTCTTGATGCGGATCACTGGGGTCTCGCCCACGGTCACGGCACCCGTCATCTTCACCAGCTCTTTGATCTCGTCCATGTTGGAGATGACCACCGGAGTCAGGGTAGATTTGGCTTTGGCTTCCAGAACGGCCAGATCGAACTCGATGATGGTGTCACCGCGCTTGACCTGTTGACCTTCCTGGGCGATGCGCTTGAAGCCTTCGCCTTTCAGCTCAACGGTGTCGATACCGAAGTGAACGAACAGCTCGATACCAGAGTCGGATTCCAGCGAGAACGCGTGGTTGGTCTCGAAGATCTTGCCGATGGTGCCGTCGCACGGAGCAACCATCTTGTTGCCGGCCGGCTTGATGGCGATGCCGTCACCGACGATCTTCTCGGCGAAGACCACGTCGGGCACATCTTCGATCGGTACGATTTCGCCTGACAGCGGGGCAAAAATTTCGATGCCGCCGGTATCAGAGCTGTCATCGGAAACCAGTTTCTTCAGTTTATCAAACAGACCCATAGTAAAAGCTCCTAGAGATGATTGTCGCTGTTTGCAGCCGATCTTAGCAGACTGCCTTCTGCTTAATAAAGTTATCTACACAGGCTTCGATTTCGGCGGCGGTGGCAAAGCTCAGCGCTTGATCAGCCATGGCCTTCACATCTTCGAAGTTGGTGTTGCGGATAAGCTTCTTGATACGCGGTACAGAGATGGCGCTCATGGAGAACTCATCCAGACCCATACCCAGCAGCAGCAGGGTGGCACGCTCGTCACCAGCCAGTTCACCACACATACCGGTCCACTTGCCTTCGGCGTGGGATGCATCGATAACCATCTTGATCAGGGTCAGGACGGAGGGTGACAGCGGGTTGTACATGGCGGAAATCATCTCGTTACCACGGTCGACGGCCAGGGTGTACTGGGTCAAATCGTTGGTAC
The DNA here is from genome assembly GCF_040907935.1 of Aeromonas sp. s2. Taxonomy (NCBI): domain Bacteria; kingdom Pseudomonadati; phylum Pseudomonadota; class Gammaproteobacteria; order Aeromonadales; family Aeromonadaceae; genus Aeromonas; species Aeromonas sp. s2. The sequence continues at coordinate 143,746 of NZ_JBFOCR010000014.1, forward strand.
CGATACTGAAGAAATCCACTTCCTTGGCCAGATGATGAGCCATCACGGCAGCAGCCGGGGTCTCGATCATGATACCCACTTCGATGGATTCATCAAAGGCTTTGCCTTCGGCACGCAGCTCGGCTTTCAGCGTCTCTACGGTGGCCTTGAGGCTGCGGAACTCTTCGACGGAGATGATCATCGGGAACATGATGCGCAGTTTGCCGAAGGCAGACGCACGCAGGATGGCCCGCAGCTGGGCGTGCATGATGTCGGCGCGATCGAAGAAGATCCGCACGGCACGCCAGCCCAGGAAGGGGTTCATCTCTTTCGGGAAATTCATGTAGGGCAGTTCTTTGTCGCCGCCGATGTCCATGGTGCGCACGATGATCGGCTGATCCGGCATCGCTTCGGCCACTTCTTTGTAGGCTTTGAACTGCTCGTCTTCGGTCGGCAGCGCGTCACGGTCCATGAACAGGAACTCGGTACGGTACAGACCCACGCCTTCGGCGCCGTTGCGGATGGCACCCTCGGTATCCTTGACGGTACCTATGTTGGCGCACACTTCGACCTGATGGCCATCCAGGGTGATGGCAGGCAGATCTTTCAGCTTGGCCAGTTCGTCTTTTTCGGCCTGGAACTGGGCCTGGATCTCTTTGAACTTGGCCAGCTGTTCGGCAGTCGGGTTGAGGACGATCTGGTTGTTGATCGCGTCCAGCACCAGCACGTCACCATTCTTGACGCGCTCGGTGATGTCGTTGGTGCCCACGATGGCCGGCAGCTCCAGGGAGCGGGCCATGATGGAGGTGTGGGAAGTACGGCCACCGATGTCGGTGACAAAACCCAGCACGTATTTCAGGTTGATCTGAGCGGTTTCGGACGGGGTCAGGTCTTTGGCGACCAGGATCACCTCTTCGTCGATGGTGCTCAGGTTGACAACGGCGATGCCCAGTACGTTCTTGACCAGACGGGTGCCGATGTCACGGAAGTCGGTGGCGCGCTCGCGCAGATAGGGGTCATCCAGCTCGGCCATCATCTTCGCGTACTGCTCGATGACCTCGTAGATGGCCTTGTCAGCGGTGGCCTTGTTGTCTTTGATGAAGGATCTGATATCCCCTTCCAGCTCTTCATCTTCGAGCAGCATGATGTGGCCTTCGAAGATGGCCTCTTTTTCTTCACCGAAGGTGCGACCGGCCATCTCTTTGATGGCTTCCAGCTGTGCGGCTGACTTGGTGCGGGCTTCGAGGAAGCGGTTGATTTCGGCATCAATCTGTTCGGCAGCGATTTTGCCCTGATTGATAACGATTTCATCTTCTTTCAGAAGAAGCGCCTTGCCGAATGCGATACCGGGGGACGCAAGAATGCCAGATATCATAATCCTTCCTATTAAAACGACTGTGGGGGAGGAATAAAGCTGGATTACTCCAGCTCGTCCATCAGGGCAACCAGCTTCTCAACGGCTTTCTGAGCGTCCGGGCCGTCGGCCTGGATGGTCACGTTGGTGCCTTTGGTCAGGCCCAGAGTCTGCAGCTTGAACAGGCTCTTGGCGCTGGCGGATTTGCCACCGGAGACCACAGTGATCTCGCTTTGGAATTCTTTGGCTTCTTTCACAAACTGAGCTGCCGGACGGGTGTGCAGGCCGTTTTCAGCAGTAATAACAACAGACTTCTCGTACATGGTTTCACCCCATATTATTGATATTTTTTGGTGTGAGGGATGCTTTTGACGCTTCCTTCTCGCACCGTGTCAGTATGGATATGTTGTAAAGTAACGAAATCAGACCTGCAATGGTTTAATCCAGGTCAATTTTCTGTGCAGTATTCGGTGTCTGCCTCAACTCTTTTCCGTTATCGCGCTACAAGCCGCGTCAATGCTGGCCTGAAATTATTTTATAACGAAAAATAACACTTTGTTACTTTGTGATACCTAGTCGGCAAACACCTCGTGACGCGGCACAGGATATGAGATTTATCACAGAATGTCTGCTTTTTTCGTCACTGGTTTGCTTGTTATTTTACCCCGAAAAATAAGGGGTCGACTGGCGCTGCCAAGTGCTCAGTCTAGCCCATAAAGAAACGGCGCTCCTGGGAGCGCCGTTGTTTTGAAATAATCCGATCACTTATTGCTGCAGCTCTTGTTCGCTGAACACCCCGGCAAACAGGGCGCTGGAGAGGTAGCGCTCGGCAGCGCTCGGCAGGATGACCACTATGGTCTTGCCTTCAAACTCCGGCAGCTCGGCCAGCCGGGCTGCGGCCACCACGGCGGCACCTGAGCTGATGCCGGCCAGAATGCCTTCCTCTTCCATCAGGCGGCGCGCCATTTCAATGGCGTCATCGCTGCTTACCTGCTCGACACGATCCAGCAGGGTGAGGTCCAGGTTGCCCGGGATGAAGCCGGCACCAATACCCTGGATCTTGTGGGGGCCCGGTTTGATTTCAAGACCGGCCAGACGCTGGCTGATCACCGGCGATTCGCTCGGTTCGACGGCAACGGAGACCACTGCCTTGCCCTTGGTCTGTTTCAGGTAGCGGGAGACACCGGTAATGGTGCCGCCGGTACCGACGCCGGCCACGAACACATCCACGTCACCATCGGTGGCATCCCAGATCTCGGGACCAGTGGTCTTCTCGTGGATTTCCGGGTTGGCCGGGTTTTCAAACTGTTGCAGCAGCACGTATTTGCCGGGCTCGGACTCGAGGATCTCGTTGGCCTTGGCAATGGCCCCCTTCATGCCGAGCGGCCCTTCGGTCAGCACCAGGTTGGCACCGAGTGCCTTGAGCAGCTTGCGGCGTTCCAGGCTCATGGTGGCCGGCATGGTCAATGTGATGGGATAGCCACGGGCGGCGGCCACGAAGGCCAGAGCAATACCCGTGTTGCCGCTGGTGGGTTCGATGATCTCCTTGCCCTTGGTCAGAACGCCGCGCTTCTCGGCATCCCAGATCAGGTTGGCGCCGATACGGCACTTGACGCTGAAGCTCGGGTTTCGGCTCTCAATCTTGGCCAGCACGCGGCCCTTGGTAACACGGTTGAGACGAACCAGAGGGGTGTGACCTATGGTCTGGCTGTTGTCCTCAAAAATTTTGCTCATGGTGCTATCCCTGTTTGTTACGGCGATGAAACAAGATTACCCTGTGGTTTCTGAATGAGAAGTGACGATTTGTTATAACAATATGTTATTACAAGATATAGAGCTTATTCTTTCTTATTGAGACCTCCCTCGCGAAAAGGTCTCTCGTCGTCAAAGGAATGGACGTTATGGGATTTGCAGGAAGCGATCGCTATCTCGCCTCAGAGGCGCTCAAGATGGCGGTCAATGCCGCCATCGTGCTGGAAAAGCCGCTGCTCATCAAGGGTGAACCCGGCACAGGCAAGACCGAGTTGGCAGAGGCCGTGGCCAGCCATCTGGGCACCGAGCTTATCGCCTGGCACATCAAATCCACCACCAAGGCTCAGCAGGGGCTATATGAGTACGATGCGGTGGCCAGGCTGCGCGACTCCCAGCTCGGCGACCCCAGGGTGGGAGAGATCAGCCACTACATCCGCCGCGGCAAGCTGTGGCAGGCTTTCACTGCCGACCAGCGTCCTGTGCTGCTTATCGATGAAATCGACAAGGCGGACATCGAGTTTCCCAACGATCTGCTGCAGGAGCTCGATCGGATGGAGTTCGACGTCTACGAGACCGGCGAGCGGGTCAAGGCCCGCCAGCGCCCAGTGGTCATCATCACCTCCAACAATGAAAAAGAGCTGCCGGATGCCTTCCTGCGCCGCTGTTTCTTTCACTACATCCGCTTCCCCGTCAAGGCCGAGATGCAGGCCATCGTCAAACTTCACTACCCCGACCTCAAGGAGAGCCTGCTCGGTGAGGCGATGGATCTCTTCTTCGAGCTGCGGGAAGTAGAGGGGCTGCGCAAGAAACCCTCCACCTCGGAACTCTTGGACTGGATCCGGCTGCTGTTGGCTGACGACATCGCCCCCGAGGCGATGCGCGCCCGCGAGCCGGGCAAGCTGGTGCCCGCCCTCTACGGCGCCCTGCTCAAGACCGAGCAGGACCTGCATCTCTTTGAGAAGCTCGCCTTTCTGGCCCGCCGTGGTAGCTAGATGCTGATCGATTTTTTTACCTACCTGCGCCGCCACCAGCTCCCCTGCAGTCTGCGCGAACTGCTGGACTTGCACGGGGCGCTGGCAGCCCGGCTGGCCAGTCTCGACATGGACGAGTTCTACCAGCTCGCCCGCTGCTTGCTGGTAAAAGACGAGGCTCACTACGATCGCTTCGATCGCGCCTTCGCCGAGTATTACGAGGGGTTGGCCGCCATCCCCCTGCTGCCGGAGAGCCTGCCCGATGAGTGGCTGCGCAAGGAGTTCGAACGGCTGCTGAGCGCCGAGGAGAAGGCGTTGCTCCAATCCCTTGGCGGGCTGGACCAACTGCTGGCGACCCTCAACCAGCGCTTGAACGAGCAGAAGGAGCGTCACGCCGGCGGCAACAAGTGGGTGGGCACGGGGGGCCGCAGCCCGTTCGGCCACGGCGGTTTTCACCCGGAAGGGATCCGCATGGGGGGAGAGGGCCAGCATGGCAAGGCGGTCAAGGTGTGGGAGGCGCGCCATTATCGCAACTTCAGCGACGATTCCCCTCTGGGACAACGGGCCATCCAGCTGGCGCTGCGCAAACTCAGGCGCTGGGTGCGCAAGGGCAACCCCGACGAGCTGGATCTCGATGACACCATCCGGAGCACGGCCAGACAGGGCTGGCTCGATGTGAAGCTCAGACCCGAGCGCCACAACGGGGTCAAGCTGCTGGTCTTCTTCGACGTGGGAGGCTCCATGGATGCTCACGTGGCCGAGGTGCAGCGGCTCTTTTCTGCTCTGCGCCACGAGTTCAAGCACCTGGAGTACTTCTATTTTCACAACTGTCTCTACGACTTTGTCTGGCGAGACAACGCCCGCAGGCACGAGGAGCGCTTCGACACCCTGCGCCTGCTGCGCACCTACGGCAGCGACTACAAGGTGATCCTGGTGGGGGATGCCACCATGGGCCCCTACGAGATCACCTGGCCCGGCGGCAGCGTCGAATATTGGAACGAGGAGGCCGGCCAGGTGTGGTTGGCCCGCCTGCAGCAGCATTTTCCCAAGCTGGTGTGGATCAATCCCACCCCGCGCCGGGAGTGGCTCTGGCACCCTTCCATCAAGTTGATGAACGAATTGATCGGCGGGCGCATGCACCCGCTGACTCTGGCGGGTCTGGCTGCGGCCATTGACCAGCTGTGACTCTCTCTACCCGAACAGACCAACAAGCCGGGAGTGAACCCGGCGAGGAGCAAAGATGACCTCTATCGTGATCAGTGGCTCAGGCCTCTATACCCCTCCCTTTGCCGTCAGCAACGAAGCGCTGGTGGCCGCCTTCAACCAGTACGTGGATCTCTACAACGAGGAGAACGCCTCCGCCATCGACGCCGGCCAGCTGCCCGCCAAACAGCACTCGAGCAGCGAGTTCATCGAGAAGGCCTCCGGCATCAAGAGCCGTTATCTGGTGAGCAAGGAGGGGGTGCTGGATCCCGACATCATGCAACCATTGATGGCGGAGCGACCCGATGACAAGCCCTCCATCATGGTGGAGATGGCGGTGGCCGCCGCCGAGCAGGCGCTGATTGCCGCCGGTCGCGAGCCGGGGGAAATAGATCTGGTGATAGTGGCTGCCTCCAACATGCCGCGCCCCTATCCGGCGCTCTCCATCGAGCTGCAGCACTATCTGGGGGCGAGCGGCATGGCCTTTGACATGAACGTGGCCTGCTCCTCCGCCACCTTCGGCATCAAGACGGCGGCAGACATGCTGGCGGCCGGCACTGCCAGACTCGCGCTGGTGGTCAATCCGGAGATCTGCTCTGGGCACCTCAATTTTCGCGATCGGGACAGCCACTTCATCTTCGGTGACGCCTGCACCGCCGTGCTGCTGGAGCGGGAGGCCGATTGCCAGGCGGCCAACCCCTGGCAACTGGTGGCGAGCAAGCTGGTGACCCAGTACTCCAACAACATCCGCAACAACTTCGGCTTTTTAAACCGGCTCAGCCCGCGCACCCGCTACGGCGATGACAAGCTGTTCCGCCAGCAGGGTCGCAAGGTGTTCAAGGAGGTGCTGCCGCTGGTGTGCGACCAGATCGCCGGCCAGCTCGATGAGCAGGGCTGGGCGGCGGATTCCCTGAGCCGGCTCTGGCTCCATCAGGCCAACCTCACCATGAACCAGTTCATCGCCCGCAAGCTGCTCGGCCATGACGCCAGCCAGCAGGAGGCGCCGGTGATCCTCGACAGCTACGGCAACACCAGCTCGGCGGGTTCCATTATCGCGTTCCATCTGTACAATCGCGACCTTCCCGCGGGGGCCCGCGGTGTGCTCTGCTCGTTTGGCGCCGGCTATTCGATCGGGAGCCTGCTGTTGCGGCGCCTGTGAGGGGCGGGGTCATCTCCCCACCATCATGACGATAAGGTTTGGGTGGAATCATGCAGAGGATCACGGGGCGCTCTGCCCTTCACTACGGGGTGACGCTGTCACTGTTTTGTCTTTACGGGCTGCAGGTCTGCCCATTCCTGGAGAGCCTGACGCTGCCCCAACTGCTGGGGCCCGCGCTGGTGACCTTCGCCATCATGTTTGTCCTGCGCGATCAGCTGCTGCGCAAGGTGACGCTGTCCGGTCAGGGGCTGGGAGGCTTCGGGCTGGAGGTGGGCTTCTACCTGCTGGGGGCCTTGCTGCTCTCTGGCTACAACGGCATCCGGTATGATTTTCCGCTGGAGAGCCACCTCAAGATCCTGCTGGGGATGAGCACCCTGGGCTTCCTGGTGGCGGCGGATCTGTCGCTGCAGCGGGACTGGCAGCGGGCCAAGCTGCGGGAACATCAGGCCTGTCTGGTGCTGAACCAGCCGCTGGCCATGCCGGTTTCCCGCAAGTTCTCCCTGTTCGCCTTCACCACCCTGACCCTGCTTGGCGCTGTGTTCTTCCTGCTGTTCAACAAGGATCTGGAGTGGCTGGTCACGGTGGACAAGAGCCTGCCGCGGCTCGATGCCCAGCACTACATCTTGCTGGAGATCGCCTTCGTGATGGTGGTGACCTTCGGTTATCTCTGGCTCATCATTCGCGGCTATGGCCGTAACCTGACCCTATCCCTGATGCATCAGACTCGCGCCATGGCGCAGGTGCAGTGCGGCGATCTGGAGGCGCGAGTGCCGGTGATCCGGGACGATGAGTTCGGTCTGATTGCTGCCGGCACCAACCAGATGATCGGCGAGCTGAAGGCGCGCCAGGACGAGCTCAACCTGACCCGGGACGTGGCCATCCTGGGGCTCGCCTCGCTGGCGGAGACCCGCGACAACGAGACCGGCGCCCACATCATCCGCACCCAGTTCTACGTCAAGGTGCTGGCGGAGCAACTGAGCCGCAGCGACTGGGAGCGCTATCCGCTGGACGATGCCACCATCGATCTGCTGTTCAAGTCGGCGCCGCTGCACGACGTGGGCAAGGTGGGCATTCCCGATGCCATCCTGCTCAAGCCGGGCAAGCTGACGGACGAGGAGTTCGCCATCATGAAGCGCCACCCCCAGATTGGCGCCGATGCGCTGGCGAGCGCCGAAGCCCAGCTCGGCTCCAACTCCTTCCTGCGGCTGGCGCGGGAGATCTCCCTCACTCACCACGAGAAGTGGGATGGCAGCGGCTATCCGGCCGGGCTGGCGGGGGAGGCGATCCCCTTGTCGGGGCGGCTGATGGCGCTGGCGGATGTCTACGACGCCCTCATCTCAAAACGGGTCTACAAGCCCGCCTTCAGCCATGAGCAGGCCAGAACCATCATAGTGGAGGGGCGTGGCCGCCATTTCGATCCGGCCATCGTCGACGCCTTCCTCGCCTGCGAGGAGGAATTCCGCCAGATTGCCCTCAGGCACAAGGATCACGACTGACAAAAAACCACCCGAACGGGTGGTTTTTTTATGGCTGGCTCACTGGGCCGGCTCGATGGCGAGCACCAGACAACTGGGCTCGCTGATGCGAAAGCGCACGTTGCAGTCAAACAGCCTGACGCCGTACTCCTTGTCATCCGGCTTGCCCTTCTTGTAGGCGGGGCGGGGATCCTGGGCCAGCACTTCGCTCACCAGCAGGCGCAGCTCGGGGTGGGCCTTGAGCCAGGGTTGCAGCTGCAGTTCTGCCTCTGGGCTGAAACTCACCGCCAGCGGCGGGGTGGGGGCGTCGGGGGCGAAACCGCCGCGGGCATCCGGCAGGCTGTCGGCATAGGGAACATAGGGCTTGATGTCGACGATGGGGGTGCCATCGAGCAGATCCACCGCCCCCAGTTCGAGCCAGAGTTTGCCGCGCGCACGGCCGACCCCGTGCAGCTCGACCACCGAGAGGCCGAGGGGGTTGGGACGAAAGGTGGAGCGGGTGGCAAACACCCCGACCCGCTCGTTGCCGCCCAGGCGCGGCGGGCGCACCGTCGGGTGCCAGCCCTGCTCCATGGTCTGGTGAAACACGAAGCTGAGCCAGAGGTGGGAGAACTGCTCGATGCCGCGCAGCACGTCCGGCTGATCGTAGGGGGGCAGCAGCTCGAGGCGGGCGCGGGCCGATTTGACCAGACCGGGCTGGCGCGGGATGGTGAACTTCTCCTTGTAGGGAGAGCGGATGATACCCAGGGTGTCGATTTCGAACTTCATGGCGGATCCTGACTGAAAACCCCGGCAATGTAGCACAGCGGCCCTTAAAACGCAGGCTTGCCCGCTTGCCGTGATCTTGCTCCCATCCCGGCCGCCCGAAGGCTGTATCATGCCGCCAACTTGCGTAGGGTGAGCGCAGGAAGAGTGAAAGGTCCGTCGGCAGGGCGGGCCCGCACAACCGGCGTGGCCATCGAGGATGGGCCGCGCCGCACAGGAGAGACAGGGATGAAACTGCTGATCATCGGCGGCACCGGATTTCTGGGTCGCCATCTCGCCTCACTGGCGCTGGACTGGGGCCACGAGGTGACCTTGTTCAATCGCGGCCGACGCCAGCACCCGGACTGGCGCGAGCTCACCCAGCTGCAGGGGGACCGGGAGCAGGACCTGACCCCGCTGCATCACCATCAGGATGGCTGGGATCTGGCCATCGATACCTGCTGCTATCGTCCCGAACAGGCGGCGAGCCTGTCGGCCGCCCTGCTCGGGCGCTGCGAGCGGTTGATCTTCATCTCCACCATCAGCGTCTATCGCGACTTCGCCCAACCCGGGCAGGACGAGTCGGCGCCGCTGCACGAGATTGCCGAGGGGGAGCTGCCGGAAGATTACGGTCCCCTCAAGGTGCTGTGCGAGGCGACCTATCGTGCCCGCTGGGGCGAGCGGCTCTGCATCTTGCGCCCAGGCGTCCTGTGCGGCCCCCATGATCCCACCGGTCGGCTGACCTGGTGGATCACGCGGGTGCAGCGAGGCGGCCCCTGGCTGCTGCCGGGGCAGGGGGAAGATCGGTTGCAATATCTGGACGTGCGCGACTGCGCCGAATTCGTGCTGCGGGCCGCCGAGCAGCAATTGAGCGGCATCTTCAACCTGGTCAAGCCGGGTATCGCGCTGAGCGACTGGGTGGATCGCCTGGCCGCCAGGCTGGCCCCCGCCACTGCGATCCTGCCCGAGTGGGCGCCCTGGCCCGCGCTGCTGGCCGCCGGGGTGGAGCCTTGGCAGAGCTACCCGACCCTGTTGCCCAATGCGCAGCCCGAGTATGCCGGCTATGGCCTCATCAGCGCCGAGGCGGCCATCGTACAGGGCCTCAATTTTCGGCCGCTGGAGGAGACGGTGGCGGATGTGGCCGAGTGGCTGGCCGGCGCGCCGGACGCTGTGGTGGCCGTCGGCATCACCGCCGAGCAGGAGGCGCGGCTGCGTCAGCTGGTCCGCTAGAGGCCAACAAGTGCGGCAGCAAAGCAAAAGGGCATCGCAAGATGCCCTTTTCTGTCTGATGTGAGCGGCGTTATTCGGCGCGCATGGCGGCGCCGGCGGCGGTCAGTTGCTCGCGCAAGATGGCGCGATGACAGCGGGACTCCTGCTCGCAGTAACAGCCCACCGACAGGTTGGTGGTGTGGGAGAGGGCGGCCAGCAGCGCCAGATCGTGCCTGGCGGCGGGAGTGGCCAGCTCTGCCTTGTACTGTTTGCAGAAGGCGCTCCACTGGGCGGGCGTCTCGGCAGCCTGGCCCAGCTTCATGGTGTCGTTGCTGGGGGCGAGATTGGGGAACCAGACGTCGTACCAATCCTGGCTGGCAAACTCGGTTTTGGGCACGCCGCGGGGCGGGCGGCGCACTGTGCCGATCCGCAGTCCCTCGTCGGGCAGGCGGGGTGTGCCGAGGCGAACGATGGCTAGTGCCATGCAGGCTCCTTGCAGTTGACGCTTATTTCTCGGTGGCGACTTTCAGCGCCTGACCGTAGCAGATCACCTGTTTCAGGCAACCCGGGGTGTCGCTGAATTCGGCGCACTTGTCGAAGGTGACGCCGTTGCCGCCCATGTCGGCCACGCGGCGGCGGGCCAGGGTACGGGCCTCACCGGCGTTGGGGATCGGCTGCTTGGCATCGCTCTGGCAGGACTCTCCTTCGACGGTGCCGAGGTAGAGGTAGTTGAGATCGGCCAGCTGGCCCTGTTCATAGATCTGAACGCTGCCCGGCTTGAAGTACTCGTCGAAGTTCTCTTTGTCCAGATTGCTGTTGAAGGCAAAGTCGGCGCAGCCGGAGGCAATCAGGGGCATCATCAGGATCAGGCGTTTCATCGTCTCGTATCTTGTGTCGGTGATGAGGACAGTAGCAAGGCGCAGGCGCTCCATGTCGGCATCTTGTGGAATAACGAAGGGGCCATTATAGGGGCCAGTCGACGGTGGCGACCAGCCCCATTTTTAGCCGTATGGACGGGGTGTGACCAGGAGCCGGCTGTGTGTTGCCTGTGCGGCTTCACGCTGCCGGCAAAGATGACTGGCCTGCTGTCATGAGAGAGGGGCGCACCGGGCGCCCCTCTCTCGTTGCTCATCAGGCCGGCGCCAGCCGCTGATGCAGGCTGCGGTAGTAGTCGTCCGCCAGCAGCGCCTGATGGGGGGCGCAGAGGCGGATCTGCCCCTCTTCCATCAGGGCGATCCGGTCCATCTGCTCCAGTCCCAGCAAACGGTGGGATATGAGCAGCAGGGTGCGATCCGCCCCCAGCCGGAACAACAGTTCCATGATCTCCCGCTCGGTCTGGCTGTCGAGCCCTTCGGTCGGCTCATCCAGCAGCCAGAGCGGCGCGTCGTGCAGCAGGGCGCGGGCGATGCCGATGCGGCGGCGCTCGCCACCGGAGAGCGGCCGGCCGCCATCCCCCAGCCAGGCATCGAGCCCGTTGTCGCTGTGGCCGTTGTCATCTTCCAGCAGGTTGGCGAGGCCGACCTGGGTCAGCACCTGCACCAGCTGCTCGTCACTGGCATGGGGGGCGGCCAGCTTGAGGTTGCCGCGCAGGGTATCGGCAAACAGGTGCACCCGCTGGCTCACCACCGAGAGGGAGGCGCGCAGCGCCCCTTCGCTGTAGTCGGTGAGCGGCTTGTCATCGAGCAGGATCTTGCCAGCCTGCGGGTGCCATTCGCGGGTCAGCAGTCCCATCAGAGTGGACTTGCCACAGCCGGTCTGGCCCAGCAGCGCCAGCTTCTCGCCGGCCTGCAGCTGCAGGGTGCAGCCGCGCAGCACCGGCTGCGGGTTGCCCGGGTAGCTGAAATAAAGGTCGCTTATCTGCAGCGCCCCCTGTGGCGCGTGGCGCTCTTCGTGGCCCCACTCGGGGGCCTTGGCCTCTTGCAGGATCTCGTTGAGGCGGCGGGCCGAGGTGAGGCTGGTGGAGAGGTGCTGGAAGGCACCGGCCAGCGGCATCAGCGCCTCGAAGCTGGCCAGGGTGGCGAACACCATCAGCGCCGTGATGGGATCAGGTGCGGCGCCCGCCACCCCGTGACCGGCCAGCCACAGCATCAGGGTGAGGGTCCAGCCGCTCAGCAGTTGCACCGAGCCGTTGGCCAGCCCGCTCACCCGGGCCATGCGGGCCTGGGCCTGGATCAGCGCCTGCTCGGCCTGCTGCAGCTCGTCGCGCGCCCGGGGGGCGGCGGCAAACATCTGCAGCTCGGCCTGGCCGTCCAGATAGTCCACCAGACGGGTACGCAGGCGCGATTTTTCCGCTATCAGCGCCTGTCCGGGCTTGCGACCGAGGAAATAGAACACCAGCGGCAGGGCAATCATGCCAAACAGCAGGATGGCGCCCAGGGTGAGGGCCAGCTCACTGTCAAAGAAGGAGAGAAAGAGCACCAGACCGGCAGTGCTGAGCAGGGCCGCCCCGATGGGGGTGACCAGCCGCAGGTAGACGTGGTCCATGGCGTCGATGTCGGCCACCAGCCGGTTGAGCAGGTCCGCCTGGCGAAAGCCTGCCAGGGCGCCAGTGGAGAGCGGCGAGAGCTTTTGCCAGAACCAGACCCGCAGCCGGGTCAGTACCCGGAAGGTGGCGTCGTGGCTCACCACTCGCTCACCCCAGCGGCCGGCAGTGCGGATGATGGAGAAGAAGCGCACCCCGCCGGCCGGCGTCATGTAGTTGAAGTGATCGCGGGTGGCCGCCGTCAGCCCCGCCACGGCGGCGGCGGAGAGGAACCAGCCGGAGAGCGACAGCAGTCCCATCCCGGCCGCCAGGGTGACCAGGGCCAGCAGCAGACCGATGGAGAGGCTGAGCCAGTGCTGGCGATAGAGGCGCAGAAACGGCAAGAGATCAGTCATCGAGAGAACCCTCGTTACGTTGGGAGAGCAGGCGGGCAAACGGCCCCTGCGCGGTGCTGAGTTGCTGGAAGTTGCCTTGCTCCACCAGCTTGCCACGCTCCAGCACCAGGATCTGGTCCATCTTGGTGAGCTGATCGAGGCGGTGGGTGATCATCAGCAGGGTCTGGTTGGCGATGACCTGCTCCAGCGTGGTCATGATGGCTCGCTCGGAGTGGCGATCCAGGCTGGCGGTCGGCTCGTCCAGCACCATCAGCTGGGTGGACTTGAGCAGGGTACGGGCCAGTGCCAGGCGCTGGGCCTGGCCGACCGAGAGGCCGCCGGCCTGATCTCCCACCGCATAGTCGAGTCCCTTCTCCATGGCGAACTCCCATGCCTGGGCCCGTTTCAGGGCCTCTTCCAGTTCGCCGTCATTGGCGGATGGGTTGGCCAGCAGCAGATTGTCACGCAGCGAGGCGTGGAACAGCTGCGGGTTCTGGGAGAGCCAGCCCAGCTGCCTGCGCCACTGGCTCATGTCTAGGCTGGCCAGCTCCTGGCCGTTGACCTTGAGCTCGCCGCGATAGGGGGCAAAGCCGAGCAGGGCGTTGACCAGCGAGCTCTTGCCGGCGCCGCTGATGCCGATGAGGGCGGTGCGTGAACCCGCTTCCAGGGTGAAGTCGATGGGGCCGACCAGCACCTTGCCCTCGGCGCTCAGCACCTCCAGGGCGCGGGCTTCCACCCTGATGGGGGAGTCTGCATGGAACGGCGCATTGCCTGAGGCGGGTTCACTCACCTCGGCCTCGAGGAACTCCAGCAGCTGTTCGGCGGCGCCGATGGCCTGCGCCTTGGCGTGGTAGTGGGCGCCGAGCTCGCGCAGCGGGGCGTAGAACTCGGGAGCGAGAAACAGCACGAACAGGCCGGTAAAGAGGGTAACTTTGGTGCCATAGTGGCCGAAGTTCAGGTGATCGATATAGGAGAAACCGAAGTAGACGGCCACCAGCGCCACCGAGAGGGCGGCGAAGAACTCCAGTACGGCGGTGCTGAGGAAGGCCAGGCGCAGCACCTCCATGGTGCGTTCGCGAAAATCTTCCGAGGCATCGCGAATGGCATCCCCTTCCACCTGGGTGCGCATGAAGAGCTGCAGGGTGCGCAGCCCCTTGAGGCGATCGAGGAAGTGGCCGGAGAGACGGGACAGCGCCTGGAAGTTGCGGCGGTTGGCATCGGCGGCGCCGACCCCCACCAGGATCATGAACAGCGGAATGAGGGGCGCCGTGCCCAGCAGAATGAGACCAGCGGCCCAGTTGACCGGGAACACGGCCACCAGGATCACCACCGGAATGAACACGGCAATCGCCATCTGCGGCAGGTAGCGGGAGAAGAAGTCCTGCATGTTTTCAATCTGTTCCAGCAGCAGGCTGGCCCAGCTGCCGGCCGGTCGACGCTGGATGTAGGCCGGTCCCAACCGGCCGAGGCGGGTGAGCACCAGCTCGCGGATGGCCTGGCGCACCGCGCTGCCGGCCTTGAAGCTGGCCACCTCGCGGCCATAGGCCAGCACCGCTTTGCCAAGGGTGACCAGCAGCAGGGTAATGAAGAGGGGAATGGATCCCGCCGGGGTGGCGTCTTCGATGATGAAGCCGTGCAGCAGGGTGGCCAGCAGCCAGGCCTGCGCCACCATCAGGATGCCCTGCCCCAGGCCAAAGCCGATGGAGAGGCCGATCCAGCGCCGGCCGTGGCTCGATTGATTGCGCAACCAGCCATAGAGTCGTTTTTGCGTTTTTTTATCCATTACCACCATCCTCGCGTCGAGTGGCGCAAGACTATCCTCGCCCCCCAGGCTTGGCAACCTTGTAAATTCCGGCCGGTGAAAACGATTGATGGAAAAAGCGGCTTGCTGCTCATTAGTTGGTCGAACAGATTGATTTATGGTAAAAAACCGTATCGGGGTGATTGCGCTCGGCGGCAAAATGCATATAGTAGAGGCCCTGACGCGGGTGTAGTTCAATGGTAGAACGGTAGCTTCCCAAGCTGCATACGTGGGTTCGATTCCCATCACCCGCTCCAAATTCCTGATAATGGCCAAGGCCGTTGTCACCTCAGCCGAAACGGCTGTCTGTCGTGGGGTTTCCCCATCACACCAAGCAAGTTTTGATGCCAGGCGGGCATCGTATAATGGCTATTACCTCAGCCTTCCAAGCTGATGATGCGGGTTCGATTCCCGCTGCCCGCTCCAGCCTTGATGCAAAAAGCCCACTCCTGCGAGTGGGCTTTTTGTTATCCGTTTCTGGGCGAGGCTCACTGCCTGACCGGCACTCCTGAAATAAGCAGCAATGAAAAAGGCGCCATCGGCGCCTTTTCAACTCGGGAGGGAGGATTACTCCTGCTCCAGCTCGCCGCAGAAGCGATAGCCTTCGCCGTGGATGGTGGCGATGATCTCGGGGGTGTCGTTGACGCTCTCGAAGTGCTTGCGGATGCGGCGGATGGTGACATCCACGGTACGGTCGTGGGGCTTGAGCTCACGGCCGGTCATCTTCTTGAGCAGCTCGGCACGGGTCTGGATCTGGCCCGGGTTTTCGCAGAAGTGCAGCATGGCGCGGAACTCGGAGCGCGGCAGCTTGAACATGTCTCCAGCCGGGCTGACAAGGGCGCGGCTGTTGATGTCCAGTGCCCAGCCGTTGAACAGGTAACGCTCCACCAGTTTCTTCTCTTCGCCACCGGCGGCCACGTTCATGGTGCGGCTCAGCAGGTTGCGGGCACGGATGGTCAACTCGCGGGGGTTGAACGGCTTGGTGATGTAATCGTCGGCGCCGATTTCCAGACCCAGGATCTTGTCCACTTCGTTGTCGCGACCGGTCAGGAACATCAGGGCGATGTTGTCGTCTTCACGCAGCTCACGAGCCAGCAGCAGGCCATTCTTGCCCGGCAGGTTGATGTCCATGATCACCAGGTTGATGGTGTGGGCAGTCAGGGCCTGATGCATTTCGTCGCCATTGTTGGCTTCGAGCACGATATAGCCCTCTGCCTCGAAGATGCTTTTCAGGGTATTGCGAGTGACCAGTTCGTCTTCGACGATCAGAATGTGTGGTGTTTGCATGAGTATTCCCAGATTCTTATCAGTTAATTATCTAAATTTTAACACTCTTTGGCGTTACCCGACCGGTCCTGAAAATTAATTACGTCATCCTGGGTATGAATATCAGGTCGGATTATCGCGAATTTGGCATCAGCGTTGGCAAACATCCCTGTGCCACACATAGGCTCTCAATAAGTCTGATCGAGAGAAGCCTGGAAAGGTAGTCCATTACAAAAGTGGCTGCATTTTATCAGTTAACAGGCGCATAACAACACTCTTTGCCGTCAGATAGCAACTTTTTAACTCTGGTTTGATATAGGTCAAACCCTGAGTTCACAGCATGATACTTGGGGTTGCCCCCATTTTCGCCCCTATAAAATGTAATGGAATGTAACATGTGGTTGACATGAATTTGTGGGAAAACTACAGAAAAATCTGCTTTATTGCACCCTTTTCGGCGCCGAAATGGCCTGCCTACGCCATAGTGACGGCTTGGAATCCGGCCAGTCGCCAGCTGGGAATGCGTCGCAATACCCGCCGTCAGCGGGCCTTGCGGCGAGCCATTGCAGCCATGCCTGGCGGGCAGGTGATGGGGCCCTGCCGGGGCAGTTCGCTGGATGAAACATGGCAGGAGTCGTCGCTGCTACTGGCCTGCCCGCGCAGCGAGGCCATCCGGCTGGCGGCCCGCTTTGGTCAGAATGCCATCTATTGGGTGGAGCAGGGGGAGCTCTGGCTGTTGCCGGTGTTGCTGGCTGGGGAGCCACACCATCTGGGCAGAATTGAATCCCACTGGATTGTCAGGGGCTCTGCTTGATGAAAGAATGAGCGAATTCATGTCCATGGAAGGAGACTTATGATGCTGGATCTACTGCCCGATCTCTGTGACGAGTACGGCGATGCCCTGCAGGTGGCGGAGCCGCTGTTTCAAAATTTCGGTGGCAAGGCGCTGTTTCACGGCCAGGCGGTCACTCTCTCCTGTTACGAGGACAACAGCCTGGTGCGGGAGCTGGTCAACCGGCCCGGGCAGGGGCGGGTGATGGTGATCGATGGCGGTGGCTCCCTGCGCCGCGCCCTGCTCGGCGATCAGCTGGCGATCAAGGCGGCGGAGCAGGGCTGGGAAGGAATCGTGATCTACGGCGCCGTGCGCGACGTGGGCACGCTGGCGACGCTGGCGCTGGGGGTCAAGGCGCTGGCACCCTGCCCGGTCAAGACCGAGAAGCGGGGGCTGGGTGAGCTGGATGCGGTGGTGTCGTTTGCCGGGGTGACCATACATCCGGGTGACTATGTCTACGCCGATCTCAACGGCGTGCTGGTGAGTGCCACCCGGCTTATTTGATCTCGCTAGAAGTTGAAGCCGACCCCGACGCTGAGGGATTGTTCGGTGTTGAAGGCGCTGACGCCGTAGTTGGCGGTGATGGCCAGTTGCGGGGTCAGCAGCAGGCTGGTGTTGAGCTCCAGCAGGGTGCTGGGCTTGTTCACCTCCAGCTGTTTGAGCTGGCTGCCGATGTTGAGCATGGGGGAGAGCTGATAGCGCACTCCCGAGCTCAGGTTGTAACCGGATTGCTCACTGCTGGGGCCGATGGCAGGGCCTGCTTCCATGTAGAGGCTGACGCCATCGTGCAGCGGATATTGATAGCCGGTATTGATGAGCCAGAGATCGAAACTGTCGTTGTGATGAGTCTGACTGCCGAGCAGCACGCCTGAGTAGCTTTTGACGTAGAGCTGGCTGTCGGTGTCGTTCTTGAGGAAATCCCAGTCGGCGGCCTGGGCGGTGAGGCTGAGGCATGAGACGAGTGCGATGACGGATGATTTGACCATTCTTTTCCCCTCCCTGGGTCCGGAACAGGAATACAAGCATGGCACATGCCAGCTGTTAGTAAAGGGAACCCCGATCACAATAAAACAGTTTTGATTTGCTCCGCTCTCATGATACACAGGCCCCCATCATCCTGTTTCTTCCCCTATTTCGCTGATATCGAGAGGTGAATCCATGAACAAGAAACTGACTCTGCTGGCCGCGCTGGCCCTGGGGGGCTGCGCCATGGCCACTGGTTCCAAACTGACACAACTGCAAGCCTCCACCTGGCAACTGCAAGGGGCGAGCGGCGACACCTTTACCCTGCAAGTGGCCGGTGACAAGGTGGCGGGCAAAGGCGGCTGCAACCGCTATTTCGGCAGCATCACCCAGCAGGGTGACGGCGTGCTGGCGCTGGGCCCCATGGGATCGACCCGCATGATGTGCATGGGCGAGCTGGCCGGCAAGGAGATGCTCTACCTGCAGACGCTGGAGAAAGTGGCGAGCTTCCAGATCAGCGGCCAGCAGCTGGTGTTGAGCGACGCCAACAAGGCGGCACTGCTCACCTTCGATGCCATGCCTGTCGCCAAGTAACTGACGTTTTTGTCAGAGGCTGTCGTAGCGCACGCAGCCGGATGCAGAAAGGGACGCCACGGCGTCCCTTTTGCTATTTGCACTCCCTTTTGCAACGGGCGCGGATCGATTAGCCGCCGCGCTGGAACTTGAAACGCTTCTTGCGCCGGTAGGGATAGACATCCTCGAACACCCCCTCCTTGATGTTGCTCTGCAGCATCTTCCAGTAGTTGGCGTCGAACATCTCTTTGTGCAGCGCCAGCATGATCTCGCGCACCTGCGGCTTTTGCAGCAGGAAGGTGGCGAACTCTTCGGGGAAGATGTCGTTGGGGGCGACCGAATACCAGGGCTCGGCGCTCCACTCGTCCTCGGGGTAGCGCGGTGGCGGGATCTGGCGGAAGTTGCACTCCGTCATGTAGCAGATCTCGTCATAGTCGTAGAACACTACCCGGCCGTGGCGGGTGACCCCGAAGTTCTTGAACAGCATGTCCCCCGGGAAGATATTGGCCGCCGCCAGCTGCTTGATGGCGTTGCCGTACTCCTCCAGCGCGAGCCGGGTCTGCTGCTCGTCCGCCTTGTCCAGATAGAGGTTGAGCGGGATCATCTTGCGCTCTGTGTAGAGGTGCTTGATCACCAGCTTGTCGGCGGTGATGGTGAGCGCCGAGGGGGCCACCGCCTTGAGTTCGGCCAGCAGCTCCGGCGAGATGCGATCGAGGGGAAACTCGAAGTTGGTGAACTCCTGGGTATCGGCCATGCGGCCCACCCGGTCGTGCTGCTTTACCAACCGGTACTTCGCCTTCACCTGCTCGTGGCTCACGTCCTTGGGGGGGGTGAACTCATCTTTTATCACCTTGAACACCACGTCGTAGGAGGGGAAGGTGAACACGCTCATCACCATTCCCTTGATGCCCGGCGCGATGACGAACTGCTCGCGACTCTGGGCCAGATGGTGCTGATAGTGGCGATAGAGCTCGGTCTTGCCGTGCTTCTGGCAGCCGATGGCGTTGTAGATCTCGTAGTCCGGCTTGTGGGGCATGATCTGGCGCAAGAAGGCGACGAACAGTGCCGGCACCGGGGCATAGACCATGAAATAGGCGCGGGCGAAGCCAAACACGATGGAGGCGAGATCCGGCTCGAAGATGACGGTATCCACATAGATGCTCTGGCCGGTGCTGAGCAGGGGCAGGATGAAGGGAAAGACCTGCTCCCTTGCCCGGATCAGCCCCACCAGATAGGCCCCCTTGTTGCGGTAGAAGACCTCTCTCAATAGTTCGATGGCGAAAGGCTCATCGTGCAGAATATGCGGGCCGTTCTCGGCAAGATGACGATGGATATCGACAATATCCCGCTGTTTGTCCTCATAGGGCAGGGTGAAGCTGTAATCCCCGAGCAGCTGGCTCAGAGTCTGCGGCAGGTGGGCGAGATCGGTGCGATAGATGCGCAGCAATGCGCTCAGATCGGGCTTGTCACCGCGGCTGACGAAGGGGTGGATGTAGAGGTTCTCGTCGCGGATGTTGCGATGGCGAAAGATGCGGCGGTAGACGGAGTTGAAGAAGGATTCCGCCACCTCGAAGTTCTCGCACTTGGGCAGCAGGTCGCTGAAGGCCCCCTTGACCCGCTTGAGCAGCTCCTGGGTGGCGTGGTGTTCTCCCATCATCTGGCGGATGGAGCCGGCCGTCGCCCCCACGTGGTGGTCATAGAGGCGGATGCGCTCGCGCCCCGCCAGCTGCACCCCCAGCCAGTCGCTGTTTTCAAAACGGCTCTTGCTGCCCTGGGTGATTTCGAGAAACCGGCTGTAAAACGACTCGAAGCGTTGCAGAATCGTCTCGGCGACGGCCTGTTCCAATGGCTGCTGCATCTCTCTCTTCCTTGTGATCTGTCGGGCCGATGGCGCCTGGGATTGGCTGCAATTTGTCCACATTCCTGGCCACTATGGCAACATTCAAACGTCTGTTCAAGTGGCAATTTTCGGGTGAAAACGGTAGATTGCGCCCCTGTTTTGCCGACGTTCCGCTGTGGTTTGCACGTTCGGCCCTGCCCAGGAGAAGACCCGATGAAACTCTATTTTGTGCTGGTGGCCCCCGCCCGCCCTGCCAACGTGGGCGCCGCCGCCCGCGCCATGAAAACCATGGGCTTTGATGCCATGCGACTGGTGGCCAGCCGGGTGCACGAAGAGGAGGAGGCGAGCTGGGTGGCCCATGGAGCGCAGGAGATCCTGACCCAGGCCGAGGCGTTCGACACCCTGGAGGAGGCGCTGGCCGACATGGATCTGGTGGTGGCCACCACTGCCCGCCAGCGCGGCCGTTACCAGCACTACCTCACTCCGGCCGAGATCCGTGACCAGATCAAGGCCAAGCCTTCCCTTGAGAAGGTGGCCATCGTGTTTGGTTGCGAGGAGTCGGGGCTCTCCAACGAGCAACTGGCCCAGGTCGATCTCATCAGCTATCTGCCGCTCAAGGTGAGCTACCCGTCCCTGAACCTGGGCCAGGCGATCATGCTGTACGCCTACGAGCTGAGCCAGTTGCTCGATGAGCCCGAGGTGCTAGCAGAAAATATTGATAACGTCGGACAGGTTCGGGTACTGAAAAGTAAAACAGCAGAAATTCTTGGTGATCTCGGTGTTTCGCAGGATGAAAAACTGCATCAGTGGGTGATGGACCGGGTGCCCATGCTGCCGCAGCGGGATTTGAACATGCTCCATCTGCTTTGCAAAGACCTTGCCCGCAAACTTGGCAAAGAGGTTTAGGTTGACAGCCCGGCGCCCGGCGCGGTATTGCTAAAAGCCAGCTTCGTTCAAGAGTGTTCGTCATGCAGTTATTCACCAGCGTCATCACCACCACCATTATTACCGGTACCACCACAGGTGGCACTGGGGCCGGTTGATGCGCTGACGAACAAGCACAGAAATCAGAAAAAGGCCCGTACCCACCCAGTACGGGCCTTTTTTGTTGGGTTGTTTTCAGACAGTTTTCAGACCGATTAGCGGATCAATTTGCAGGGAATACAGGGAGATAGCGATGAGAGTGTTGAAGTTTGGCGGGTCGTCACTGGCCGATGCAGAGCGTTTTTTACGGGTCGCCGATATCGCGGTGAATACCCACGGCCAATCCCAGGTTGCTCTGGTGCTGTCGGCACCGGCCAAGGTGACCAACCACCTGGTGGCCCTGGTAGAGCAGACCAGCCGCGGCATGGATGCCAGCAGCACCCTGTTTGAAATCAACGGTATCTTCTCCCGCCTGCTGGCCGGCTTGAAGGCAGCCTATCCGGCGCTGGATGACAAGGCGCTGCAGGCCCGTCTCACCAGCGAACTGGATCAGGTGGAGCGGCTGATGCAGGGCATCCGCCTGCTGGGGCTCTGCCCGGACAACGTGCAGGCCCGCATCCTGAGCCGGGGCGAGAACCTCTCCATCGCCTTCATGCACGAACTGCTGCGGGTACGCGGCCTCGAACTGGACCTCATTGTGCCAGAAGAGCTGCTGGTGACCGACGGCGGCTACCTCGAAGCTCACGTCGACATCGAAGCCTCCCGCCTGCGCTTCGCCGCCAAGGGGTTGCGTAGCGACTGCCTTTACCTGATGCCGGGCTTTACCGGTGGCAGCGACAAGGGGGAGACCGTGCTGCTGGGCCGTAACGGGTCGGATTACAGCGCAGCCGTCTTGGCCGCCTGCGTCGATGCCGAGTGCTGCGAGATCTGGACCGATGTCGAGGGCTGCTACAACTGCGACCCGCGCCTGGTACCGGACGCTTACTTACTGAAAACCCTCTCCTACAAGGAGGCGATGGAGCTCTCCTACTTCGGTGCCAAGGTACTGCACCCGAAAACCATCGCGCCGGTGGCCCAGTTCCACATTCCCTGCCTCATCAAGAACAGCTTCAACCCGCAAGGGCCGGGCACCCTCATCGGCGTCGAGCAGGGGGATGACGACCTGAAGGTGAAGGCCATCTCGGATCTCTCCGGCATGTGCATGTTCAACGTATCCGGCCCCGGCATGAAGGGCATGGTGGGCATGGCTGGCCGCATCTTCTCCGCCGTCTCCCGCGCCGGGGTCAGCATCGTCCTCATCACCCAGTCATCCTCCGAGTACAGCGTCAGCTTCTGTATCCACAGCTACGACTGCGACAAGACCCGCAAGGTGCTGGAGCGCGAGTTCGAGCTGGAATTCAAGAATCAGCTGCTGGATCCGCTCGAGATCATGCAGGATCTCGCCATCATCTCCCTCATCGGTGACGGCATGCGCACCTCAAAGGGGATGGCGGCCCGCTTCTTCACCTCGCTGGCTCAGGCCTCCATCAACATCGTCGCCATTGCCCAGGGCTCGAGCGAGCGTTCCATCTCGGCGGTGGTGCGGGATCGCAAGGTGGCCGAAGCCATCAAGGCCTGCCACCAGAACTTCTTCGGCAGCCAGCAGTTCATCGACTTGTTCGTGGTCGGTGTCGGAGGTGTCGGCGCGGCCCTGGTGGATCAGATTGCCCGCCAGCAGCCGGTATTGGCCGAGCAGGGCACCGGCCTGCGGGTAGTGGGCATCGCCAACAGCCGCCAGATGGCGGTCAACAAGGATGGCCTGAACCTCGCCAACTGGCGTGAACAGCTGGTGGAAGCCCGTGACAGCTTCAGCCTGGAGGCGGTGAAGAAGCTGGTGGAAGAGAGTCACCTCATCAACCCGGTGATCGTCGATTGCACCTCCAGCGAGGCCATCGCCGTCCAGTACGCCGACTTCCTCGCCGCCGGTTTCCACGTGGTCACCCCGAACAAGAAGGCCAACACCGGCTCGCTCGATTACTACAAGGCGCTGCGCCGCACTGCTCGTCAGACCCGTCGCAAGTTCCTGTACGAGACCAACGTGGGCGCCGGCCTGCCGGTCATCGAGAACCTGCAGAACCTGATCAAGGCCGGCGACAAGCTGCGCGCCTTCGACGGTGTGCTGTCCGGTTCACTCTCCTTTATCTTCGGCAAGCTGGACGAGGGGATGGCCTTCTCCGATGCCACCAAGATTGCTCGTGGCAACGGCTTTACCGAGCCGGATCCGCGCGACGATCTCAACGGCATGGACGTGGCCCGCAAGCTGCTCATTCTGGCTCGCGAGGCCGGCATGGCGCTGGAGCTCTCCGATGTGGAGGTGGAGCAGGCGCTGCCACCCGGCTTTGATGTGAGTGGCGACGTGGAAGCCTTTATGGCTCGCCTGCCGGAGGCTGACGGCTGGTTCCGCGACCAGTTTGCGGCTGCGCAAGCTCAGGGCAAGGTGCTGCGCTACGTGGGTTCCATCGAGGGTGGCAAGTGCAAGGTCGCCATCAAGGCGGTCGGCGCCGACGAGCCGCTGTTCAAGGTCAAAGACGGGGAGAACGCGCTCGCCTTCTTCTCTACCTACTACCAGCCGATCCCGCTGGTGCTGCGCGGCTATGGCGCCGGCACCGAAGTGACCGCCGCGGGCGTCTTTGCCGACGTGCTGCGCACCCAGAACTGGAAGCAGGAGTTGTAAGCATGAGTTCAGACATGTACCAGAGCAGCAGCGTGGTGGCCTATGCCCCCGCCTCCAGCGCCAACCTGAGCGTGGGATTCGATGTACTGGGGGCGGCGCTCGCCCCCGTGGATGGTTCCCTGCTCGGGGATCGCGTCCAGGTCAAGGCCGCCGATGTGCCGTTTGCCCTCTCCTCCGTGGGCCGTTACGCCCACAAGTTGCCGGCTGACCCGAAAAAGAACATCCTCCATGACTGCTGGCTCGCCTATGGCGAGGCGCTGGAGAAGCGGGGCCTTGGTCTCAAGCCGCTCGAAATGGTGCTGGAGAAGAACCTGCCGGTGGGCTCGGGCCTGGGTTCCAGCGCCTGCAGCGTGGTGGCGGCACTCGAAGGCCTCAACGCCTTTCACGGCGCCCCCCTCAATGAACACGACCTGCTGCTGCTGATGGGGGAGATGGAAGGCAAGATCTCCGGCTCCGTCCACTACGACAACGTCGCCCCCTGCTATCTGGGGGGCATGCAGCTGGTGCTGGAAGAGCACGGCGTCATCAGCCAGGGCATTCCGGTGTTTGACGAGTGGTACTGGGTGGTCTGCTACCCGGGCACAGTGGTCTCCACCGCTGCCGCCCGCGCCATTCTGCCGGCCCAGTATCGCCGCCAGGATTGCCTCACCTATGGCCGCCGGCTGGCCGCCTTCGTGCACGCCAGCTACACCGGGCAGGAGGGGTTGGCGGCGAGCGTACTCAAAGACGTGATTGCCGAGCCTTATCGCGCGGCGCTGATTGAAGGCTTTGCCGAAGTGCGGGCCCAGGCCGCCCAGAACGGGGCGCTGGCCACCGGCATCTCGGGCTCCGGTCCCAGCGTGTTCGTGGTGATGAAGGATCTGGCTCAGGCCGAGCGGATGAAAGATTGGATGGACGCACATTTCGTGCAGAACGAAGATGGATTTGCCCGGGTTTGCAAACTCGACATGGCCGGGGCACGGGTAACAGGAAGCGAGCTATGAATCTTTACAATATCAAGGACAAGAGTGAACAGGTGAGCTTCGCCCAGGCGGTGCGTCAGGGTCTGGGCCGCGAGCAGGGTCTGTTTTTCCCCGAGCGGCTCGAGCCGCTGGCCGATGTGGATGCCCTGCTGGATCTGCCGCTGGTGGAGCGCTCCGCCCGCATCCTCAGCCACCTGCTGGGGGACGAGGTGGCCGCGCCTCAGGTACACGAGCTGGTCAAGGCCGCCTTCACCTTCCCGGCGCCGCTGGTGAAACTCAAAGATGGTACCTATGCCCTCGAGCTGTTCCACGGCCCGACCCTGGCGTTCAAGGACTTCGGCGGCCGCTTTATGGCTCAGTGCCTCGCGGCCTTTAGAACCAACGACAAGATCACTATCCTCACCGCCACCTCCGGCGACACCGGCGCCGCCGTGGCCCACGCCTTCTACGGGCTGGAGGGGATCGAGGTGGTGATCCTCTACCCCAAGGGCAAGATAAGCCCGCTGCAGGAGGCGCTGTTCTGCACCCTGGGGGGCAACATCCGCACCATCGCCATCGACGGCGACTTCGATGCCTGCCAGGCGCTGGTGAAGCAGTCCTTCGATGACGAAGAGCTGAAAAAGGCCATTGGCCTGAACTCCGCCAACTCCATCAACATCAGCCGCTTGCTGGCCCAGGTTTGCTACTACTTCGAGGCGCTGGCCCAGCTGCCGAAAGCCCAGCGCGCCAAGGCGGTCATCAGCGTGCCGTCCGGCAACTTTGGCAACCTCACCGCAGGCCTTATCGCCAAAGCGCTGGGGCTGCCGGTGAAGCGCTTTATCGCCGCCACCAACGCCAACGACACCGTGCCGCGCTACCTGAAAACCGGTCAGTGGGATCCACACCAGACAGTGGCGACCCTGTCGAACGCCATGGACGTGAGCCGCCCCAACAACTGGCCTAGGGTGGAAGAGCTGTGCCGTCGCAAAGGCTGGGCGCTGGAGACCCTGGGGTCAGGCATGCGTGACGATGCCCAGACCCGTGATGCGCTCAAACGCCTGCACCAGCTGGATTACCTGTGCGAGCCCCACGGCGCCATTGCCTGGGATCTGCTGGGCGAACAGCTGGCCGAGGACGAAGTGGGGGTGTTCCTCTGCACCGCTCATCCGGCCAAGTTCAAGGAGTCGGTGGACGAGATCCTGAGGCTGGACGTACCGCTGCCCGGGCCCCTTGCCAAGCATGCCGTGCTGCCGCTCTTGTCCCACAATCTGCCGGCGGAGTTTGCCCCGCTAAGGGCCTTCCTGCTCGGTTAAGTTGATTGCCAATCCCCCGACCTCGGGGGATTTTTCTATCCGTTGCTTTCTATCCATGACAGGGCGGGCAAGCCGCCCCCTATAAGGAGTGAAGATGAGTCAGCATCCCCTTCGAACTCTTATCGAGACCTGCGACGCCGCCATCTCCCGTCGCGATTTCGACGCCCTGATGGCCTTCTATGCCGAGGACGCCGCCCTGGTGGTCAAGCCCGACATGGTGGTGCGCGGCATTCCCGCCATCCGCCGCGCCTTCACTGCCATCTCGGATTACTTTCAGGGGCAACTCAAGGTGGAGCAGGGCGCTATGGAGGTGATCGAGGGGGCCGACAATGCCCTGGTGATCATGGAGACCCGGCTCAATTACCCCGATGGCCAGGGGAGCTTGACTGAGGAAACCCGCCGCGCCACCTATGTGTTTCGCAAAGAAGCCGAGGGGCAGTGGCGCTGCACCATAGACAACTCCTACGGCACTGCGCTGCTGGCCGCGGCGGATCCCGCGCCTTCTACCTGAACGCTCCCAGGGGCTATCCCAGAGTGGGGGCTGCTACAAGCCCCCGAATGGCAGGCAATCAACAAGCTGCTGATATAGAAACACTTGTCAGAGGTTGCTGTGGTGCAGCGCCGGTTTGTTGCAGGTTTTCTCCGCCATAGTGGCGGCGCACAGAAGAATAAAAATCGTGGGAAAAGGCCGCCGATAGGGAGTCCCTTGACCAGCCGCTCGGTGGCTGTTAATCAGGGTGCTGCATGAAGCCATCATGGACGAACAAGGTCGGCACCCTGCTCAGGGTTGGCGGCCGATGGCCGGATAATAACGGATCAGGGAGCAAACCATCATGTGGCCGTACCGAAGAGTCGTAACGCAATCCCTTAAAACCCCTCTGGCCATCGCCAGGGTGCTGGTTTATATCGCACTGTTAATCTTGTTGCCGCTGCCCTTGAGCATCTTCTCGGATTCTCTGGTCGGTGGCGCAATTGTTGTTCCTTACGCCGTCTCTGTGCTGCCTGTCAGTATCGGGCTGATCATCATCTCCGGCTTTATGGCCATTCTGATCGCCAGGGTAGAGGCGCTCAAGAACCGCTGATAGCGAGCACCGGCGCAGATAGTGACTCGCCAAACAGGATAAACAGGAAATAAAAATCCCCCGAGCGCGGGGGATTTTTATTGCTTCGATAGCGTGCTGCTTAATTGGCTTTGCCAATCACCTGAGGGCTCGCTTCGCAGAAGTCGTAACCGTCGCAGTACTGCACCTGATAGACATACTCCTTGCCCGGGATCAGAGGATTCTGGTCGCCATTGATGTCGATATAGCGGTCGTCGTTGATACCGAGTTTGGCCAGCTCGACAAATTTCTGATCTTGCGGCTTGTCGAGTTTCTCGGCGCGGGAGATGCGGGTGTATTTAAGCTGACGGGTCGTGATGGCGCTGTTGTCGGCATTGCTCCAGGCGAGCTGGACTTCGCTGACCAGATCATTGCTGGCCTTGATCCCGGCAGGCTGGTTGAATCTTGGGTACTGCACCTTGATGGTGGAGCTGGCGATGCGCAGTCTAAGGCTGGTCAATGAGTCGAAGGAGGCAATATTGCTGCCGCACAGCGAGAGATATTTCGGCATCGCCTTGTCATATTTCGGCTGATCCTGTCCGTCATAGAAATGCATCGAGAGCTGGGTATCGCCGCTGGAGTAAGAGGTCGCCCGTTCGATGTTCTTGCGCTGGGACAACATGAAGTTGTCGGGTGATCTGCCGGCCCCGACGGAAAGGGTCATAAAGGTATAAGAGTCGCTGGTGGAGGGCTGATAGAGATTATTGGTGCCCCGCAGGGAGTAGCTGCGATATTTCGGGTCCGAATACATGTAGGAGTAGAGATCCATGGTGCCGGCAGAGACGCCTCCTTCCGCATTGACGCCGGTGTCATTGAAGTTGTGTCCGAACAGCAGTGTTGCGCCTTGCGGGGTATTGAGGCGATACATCTGGCAGCCAGCGATGATCTGCTGATATTCCAGTGTGGCGAAGTGGTGGGCAATGGTCTGTTCGGCCATGGCAGGTGCAGCCAGCATGGTCAGAGCGGCGAAGAAAGCGCGTTTCATATTGTCGAGTCCCGAATAAAAAAGAGCGCACAGTCTAGATCAAGTCAGTCATCAATTGTGCTCCATATGGGTATTGAATTGCCTCTCTCGACTGGTTTTCATACGAGGCTTTTTGTGGGTGAAAATTCAGCGGCATAGCTGCGTGAACCCGGTCATGGCGGTTGACCTGCCCGCATACGTCGGGTTAGCCTCTTGGCTCCTTTGATATACGAGTACTTCCTCCGATGCGCATTTAACCTGTCCGCACCCCGCTTTTGATTCCTCTCCCACCAGGGAGATCGGGTGCGTCTTTCCGTGACAGGTTGATGCTGATTCCTCTGTTTTTTTCCATTTGTGGACACGTGTCCCTGTCATTTGGCTTGGCTCTTGGCCTGCGGCTCCCGCATTGGCCCACAGGAGTTCAGATGACCCATATCGCATGTCATATCAACGCTTTGCAGCTGCCCTTCGGCGCCTGCACTGTGCCCCTTACCTTCACTTTGCCCGCTGCGGGCTGCACCCTGATCGGCCGCAATGGCATCGGCAAGAGCCTGCTGCTCGAACTGCTGGCGGGCCAGCGCCGTGCGGCTTCTGGCAAGATCGAGTGGCTGACCCCCATCAGCTGGTTGTCCCAGTTTGCGCCCGCGCAGGCTCATGACGACGGAGCCAATGTGGCCGACGTGATCGGCTGGGGCGAGCCGCTGCGAGCCCTTGAGCGCATCGAGCAGGGGAGCTGCGCCCTGGACGATTTCGAGCAGCTGGCTGATCGCTGGAACCTGCGCAGCGATCTTGCCGACCTGCTGGCAGAGGCGGGCCTCAGACTCGATGCCCATGCCCCGGTCAGCACCCTGAGCGGCGGCCAGCTCACCCGTTTGCGCCTGCTGGCGCTGTTTGCGAGATCTGCTCACTTTCTGCTGCTCGACGAGCCGGACAACCATCTGGATGCCAGTGGCATCGCGTGGCTGAGCCAGCGATTGGCCAGCCACAGTGGTGGCTATCTGCTGGTAAGCCACGACCGGCGCCTGCTCAATCAGGGGAGCCAGATTCTGGAGCTGGGGGAGCAGGGGCTGCAGAGTGCCAGCCTCTCGTTTGAGGTGTTTTTGGCGCAGCAGGCTGAGCTGCAGGCTGCCCGCAGCGCCCGGCTGGCGCAGGCGGAGCGCCGTGAAAAGGCGGCGGCGCGCAGCGTGCAAAAGGTGCGCGAACAGGCGGCCAGGCGGGCCAGTCAGGGGCGGCGCGAGCGCGGCTCCCAGGCCAAGATCCTGCTCGATTTCAAAGCGGAGCAGGCGGGCAAATCCCTTGGCAAGGTGCTGGATCGCCACCAGCGGGGCCACTGTGCCCAGCTGGAGGCGCGCGCGGAAGCGGCAGCCGCGCTGGCGGCGGTGCAGCCGCTTGTCATGCAGTGGCCGGCGAAAAGCGATCGCAAGGGGGCGGCCCAGCCGCTGGTGATCACGGCGGCGCGCCACACACGCTGGCATGATCAGCAGGTAGATCTGGTGCTGCAACGGGGGGCTCGCTGTCTCTTGGCCGGTGGCAACGGCAGCGGCAAGTCGAGCCTGCTGCAGATGCTGCGCGGGGAGCTGGCGCCCGAGGCGGGCAGCTTTCGCATCAATGGCCGGCTGGCCTGTCTCGATCAGGGGCTCAGCCTGATCGCGCGAGACCTCAGTCCGCTGGCCAATCTGCTGGCAGCGGCGCCGACACTCTGCGAGCGTGACGCAAGAACCCGGCTGGCGGGCATAGCACTGCGCGGCGATCGCGCCCTGGCGCCCTGCCATGGGCTGAGCGGTGGCGAGCGGCTAAAACTGGGTCTGCTGATGGTGCTGGCGCAACAGCCCGACCTGTTGCTGCTGGACGAGCCGGACAACCATCTGGATCACCCCTCGCGCCAGCTGCTTATTCAGGTGTTGGCCGACTATCCGGGCACCCTGCTGCTGGTCTCCCACGATCCCGACTTTGTAGCCGGGGTGGGGGTTGAAAGGGAGTATTGGTTGAAGGGGGAGGTAGGTGATAAGTAGTGCTATACACATAAATTATCTCCCCTTTATTTTCTGCTTACTTATTTTGGAGGATGTTGGAGGAGAAGAGTGCTTTGGGATAAAAATCCCTCTGTTGAGGGACTTTTTTATTTTTCCTAGCTTCTTGAGACTCTTCCTATTGGATGACACCCCCATGAAATAACATAATCTTTTATGTCTGACCAGCATTCATTTAACTGAGGGGATACATGTTCTGCAATCTTTCTTGGGGTCATTATTTTTAACTGCTCGACAGACTTGCTAAGGATGTTATCGCCATATCCAAAGATTTTTGGACAGGCGCCACATTCAGTACATAATTTATTTGTTAAACATTCTTTATCTGCAAATTCGGGTAAATTACCTAAAATTGGAAGCCAAAAATCACCATGAGTACGGTCTAAGTTGATGGCTGTTTTTAGTGTGAGACCATTTTTATGATCGAAGTATTGCCTCACTCTACTATCAATCTCATTGAGTCTTGCTAACATATCTAATGAATCAACTCGATCTTGATTGTTGGCTTCTTTCGAAATTACGTCTTCCATTATAGATTCAGGGATAAAGCTTTCTATCTCATGAACATCTAGTATTTTTGCATATGCAGAACAATTAAAAACTCTTTCTGCTGTTGAAAAAGAAGAGGAAGTTGAGCCTTCCTTTCCCTTCGGATGTTTTTTATCTGTATCAACTATACATAAGCATACAGAGTTATTATTTTTAAGATATATGAAGTTATTTTTTATTTGGCTGCCACCACCATGTCGAAAATCAAGTTTGAATGGCAAGTTCAACATGGTTCCATTTATATTGGAACGAGCGACTTCGCTATAAAACTCATAATCAGACATGTCTTCGGCCAACATCTTTGCTGAACATAAATTAGTGTGATCTGAGAAATATGTATAACTAACACTCATCACATTAATATTGCTTGGTGAGATGGAGAATACCGGTTCGCCGTCATAACTGAAATCTACTCTTAAAATAAATTTAACATTAGTAAGATAGCTTCTATATTCACCTAATGATTCATATATTTCGGAAGCATAGGTCCTAGATAAGTCATAAAGATATTCAGAGGCTAGAAGCTCTCGCATAGTTTTTTTTGATGCAACAACTATATGGTGCCTATAACCATGAGAATGCATTAAGTGGTTTATTGATGATATTTTTTTGTCATCATTTTTATTGATGGCTGAAATGTCTAAATTAATTATTTCAATCAACATTTTATTACCTGCCAGCAAAAAAAC
Source organism: Aeromonas sp. s2 (assembly GCF_040907935.1). Classification (NCBI taxonomy): domain Bacteria; kingdom Pseudomonadati; phylum Pseudomonadota; class Gammaproteobacteria; order Aeromonadales; family Aeromonadaceae; genus Aeromonas; species Aeromonas sp. s2. The sequence goes on from NZ_JBFOCR010000014.1 coordinate 174,946, forward strand.
CAGTTGGCCAAGAAACTAGAAATCCCTCTTCTGAAAAATTAGAAAAATGGGCTCTGGTATTATTGTTAGTATCTTTATTGAAAACTACAATATTGATATTTTCATGTGACGTGATGCCATCTTCTATGCAATCGCCTAAGGCATCAATCATTGTTTTGCTATGAGTTTCAAAAATTATTTTTATATTTATCTTGTTTTTTGAAGCAAAGTTGACGACTTTTGCAAACAAAATAGCTAATCTAGCTTGATACTCTGGGTGTAAGTGTAATTCAGGTTGTTCAATTGCGAACACCATATTTTTATTCGAATCTCTAGGTGTCTTCTTACTGAAAATTTCCACCCATATTGACGCAACGATTGGTAGAATTTGAGAGAAACCAAAGCCCATATCATTGATATTATATTCTTTATTGTCGCTATCTGTTTTAATCATTATTGCATAATGAAGGCCTTGTTCATCAGCTCTAACAGAAAAACCAAAATGTTCCAATGTCCAATTTGAGAAATTTTTCTTTTCTATGTCAGAAAGTGACTTTAATAGCATTGCTAGATTAGAGCCTGTATGGTCTATTTCATCAACTTGTAGATCTTGATGTCGGTAGTATCTTTCTGCAGTTGCTCTAAGTGGAGCAATATATCGTACACTTCTAAAAGAACTTTCGAGCTCCAAATTTATGCATTCTATTATTTCATTCAGAGAATTGAACATAGATACATTAAAAAAAAGATTTCTTATTTTTTGTTTGTATCGGTGATCCTTTAAATTTTCTTTAAATCTTTTGTTGTCGGAAAAAATAAATAGAAGACGGCTCTCAATCTCGCTTCTTTTACATATTCCAATTCTGCGTATTCCATTTATTATGGTGTCGTCTTGTGTGTTGCGATGAAAGAAATTTCTTATTTTATTTATATAAGTGCTTATAATAACCTCACTTATATATGAATCATTGAACTTCATCAATTTCATATTTGTTCCACCAACATTTCGCTCGAATTTTTCGATTGAACCTAGTCTCGGGATGAAATTGTTATTTATGGATGAACTGAGTTTGTCAAAGGTTAATGAATCCTCATCTTTTATCGTTAAAGTGCATTTATCTTTCCCCTCAAATTCAATATTGAACTCGAGATCTTCAATTTTTATTTTTACTTTTTTTGCGACAGTTTCATTTTTAAGATGTGAAACTCCTAACTCAACACAAGCCGGAATGACACTTTCATCACTCATTATTATATTGTAGTGATAATAATCAAATAAATTCCGATGTCTTCTTGATGAAGGTTTAAAATCAATTTTAAAATCAAAGAATATAACATCTTCTTGGCAATCGTTTTTTATTACTTCTGAATAAGCACCAAAGTCAACATATGATCCATACCATAAAATGGGGCCAGTAGTTTTTGCTTCAACAGACTGCCTAAGTAAAGGTAGTGTTCTTATGAAACTGCTCTTTCCACTACTATTCTTACCTACCAAGACAGTGATAGGTTTTAAATCTATATAATCTACATCCTGTTCATTTGGGAAGCTTCTCAGATTTCTAAGCCTCATTGAATTAAGCATTGTAACTCCTGTTTGAATACTGTTGATGTATAAATAAGGGGGGGTAATTGTTTTATAAGCTTGCTTAAAATTGAAATTGATAATGTTTATCGAAGTATATGATTCTTATTTTTAGGTAGGGATTGAGTAGTATAACTTTTTGAGCGAGCTCTACTTCCATCAAAAATATGCTACCGCCCGTGGATTACAGCTTCCAATATGCTCAATTGACCAGCGAGGGCAGCAGCCCATCGCAACAATAGGCACCGGATGGCTATGTTAAGCCAATCGAATCTGGTCTCACCAGTCAAAAGTTGACGTAACTATCAGGAATATCTGCGTTTTATGCGCTGGCTCAACAAATCGCACTGACCGGGTACTGGATTCCCATGGCCCTTGATTTTATTGGTGTTGGCGAATGTCGTGGGGAAGAGGGGGCTGACTTGCTGTTGAGGCGGAGCTGGTCGGGGAGAATCTCGCTTAGCCAATCGGCGCTATAGTGCGGCAATGGTGCCCTGTGCTCCGTGGCCCTTGCTGGCGAGGCGGGGGATCTGCGGCAACAATCAGCTGTTGCAATCACAGCTATTTGCAAACCATCACCATGCAAACAGGTCACCATGCCAACACATCACAATAAGGAACGTCATATGAAGCGTATTGCCATCCTGTTCGGCCTGCTCTGCGGCAGCGTGTTGCTGGCCAATCCGGTCTTTGCCAACGACGCTGCTCAGTTGCAGTGCGAGGCGCAGGCCGCGGCCAAAAAACTGGCGGGCGCCGCCAAGACCAGCTTTGTCGGCAAGTGCGTGAAAGATGCCGCCGGCGCTGTGAGCGGCGAATGCGAGAAGGCGGCCGCCGACAAGAAGCTGGCCGGCGCGGCCAAGAACAGCTTTATCCAGAAGTGCGTGAAGACGGGCGCGGCGATGGATCCGGCGGCCAAGTGCGAGAAGGCGGCGGCCGACAAGAAGCTGGCGGGCGCGGCCAAGAACAGCTTTGTCCAGAAGTGCGTGAAGGATAGCGCCGCCAAGTAAGGGGTTTTCTTGTCGGGTGTGTTTGCGGGGGGCCTGATGGCCCCCCGCGCTATTTTGGGGCGCAGGGGTTATCGCTGAACGGGTGACGCAAGGACAGGGTAGGGCTGGGTTGGGTTGTGCGGAGGCAGATAAGCGGCGGTGAAGGGGGGCAAGCTGGGGTGGCCTCGGAGAAGTTGTCGGAACTGGGATCTCGATCGGGGCAACAGGACTTTTGTCCTGCAAGGGGCGGCTGGGCGGGGGCTAGGATGCCCTCATCCACACGAGTCAAACTGGAGCACAACAACAATGACCGCTCATATCAATGCCAACCCGGGCGATTTCGCCGAGACCGTCATCATGCCGGGGGACCCGCTGCGGGCCCGCTATATCGCCGAGACCTTTCTGACCGATGCGCGCGAGGTGACCAATGTGCGCAACATGCTGGGCTATACCGGCTACTACAACGGCCAGCGCATCTCGGTGATGGGCCACGGCATGGGGATCCCCTCCATGGTGCTCTACGCCCACGAGCTGGTGAACGACTTCGGGGTCAAGCGGATCATCCGCATCGGCAGTTTGGGGGCGACCCAGCACCACGTGCAGATGCGTGACGTCATTCTGGCACAGGCGGCGGGCACCGACTCCCCGACCAACGCCAAGCGCAGCGCCGGTTACCAGATGGCCACCTCGGCCGACTTCGCCCTGCTGCACAAGGCGTTTACCAAGGCGCAGGAGAAGGCCATTCCGGTCAAGGTGGGCAATATCTTCACCGGCGACCTCTATTACGATCCGGACGAAAACCTCATTCCGGCGCTGGAGAAGTTTGGCGTGCTCGGCATCGACATGGAGGTGGCCGGTCTCTACGGGCTGGCCCATCAGCAGGGGATCGAGGCGCTCGCCATCCTGACGGTCTCCGACCACTGCCTGACCGGTGAAGAGACTACTGCCGAGGAGCGGCAACTCTCCTTCAACCAGATGATCGAGCTGGCGCTGCACACCGCGCTGTAAGCGCCGCAGCCCGCCCAACCCTGCACGCACCCTGACCCTATGAGAGATCCAATATGAACAATAAGCTCTCCCTCACTGCCATCAGCTTCCTGGCCAACTTCGTGATGGCCGGTTTTGCGACCCAGTTCGGCATGCTGATCGATCCCATCGCCGCCAAGTTTGGCGCCGACGTCAATCAGGTGGCCTCCATCTTCTCCCTGCTCAACGGCGGGGCGCTGGCGGGGACCATTGCCGCCTTCTTCCTCATCGAGAAGGTGGGGCTCAAGCGGATGACACTGATCTGCTACGGCCTGATCGCGCTGGCGGCGGCCGCGCTCCATCTGACCGGCTCGCTCTATGTGGTGATGGCGGCCATGACGGTGATCGGCCTGTGCGGCGGGGTGGGGCTCTGCATTGCGGGGACCCTGGTGGTGAGCGTCTGGCAGGCGCGGATGCAGAGCACCATGCTGGTGGTGCAGGATGCCACCTTCAACGTGGCCGGGGTGGTCTTCCCGCTTATCACTACCTACACCCTGACTCACGCCATGGCGTGGAGCTGGAGCTATCTGGCGGTGGGCGTGGTGGCGCTGGCGACCATGCTGGTGGCGGTGCTGACCAACTTTCGCAGTTGCGAGGCGGGCGGCGAGAGCGCCGGCAACGAGCACTCGGAGTGGAACCTTGGCATCATCAGCGGCGGGTTGGGGCTTTTTCTGGGCATGCTGGCGCTCTACACCTTCCTCACCTGGGCGCCCATGTTCGTGAAGAACAAGTTCGGCATCCCCTTCGAGGAGGCGGGCAATATCATCACCCAGTACTGGACGGCGGCCCTGCTCGGTGCGCTGGTCTCGACCGCCATCGTGACCCGCATTGCGATCCGCACCTTCCTCTTGGTGATCATCACGCTGGCGATGGGGATGACGGCGCTTATCGTCACCACCGACAACCTGAGCCAGTTGCCCTACCTCACCTACGGTTACGGCTTTGTCTGCGCGGCCCTCTACAACGCCTTTATCGCCTACGGGGTGTCGTTTGTGCGGCAGGCATCGAGCAAGAACGTCTCCTACATCCTCATCAGCGGCAGCGCGGGGGCCATGTTCAGCCCGGCCATCAGCGCCCTGTTCGAGCAGGTGATCGGCCTGCAGGCGGTGATGTACGCCATCCCGCTCATCTACGGTGTGATCCTCGCCATGCTGGTGGCGTCGCTGCGCATGGCCCGGCCGCAGCCCTGTCTCGCCTGAGCGGGGGCGTAAACAGCAAGAGGGGCGGTATAAACCGCCCCTTTTTTTGTTGCTGTTCCACTTGTTGCTGTTCAGGCGGCGACTGATGCCCGCGACTTATGGTTGCTCCAGAAAAGCCTTGAGCCCAGCCAGATCGCGGATCTGCAACCCCTCCTCACCGCGCTCCACCCATCCTTTGTCCATCAGCTCTTTCACCGCCCGCCGGTAGACCCTGTCCGTGGTGCCGAAACGTTCCGCCTCCTGATACCCCTTGCGAAAGCCGCTCACCGGGTTGTGGTGGCAGTGGCTGTGATAGAGGTCGAGGGCGATGTTGTAGCTGATGGGGTAGAGCATGCGGCAGGTGAAGATATCCACCGTGTCCTGATAGTCGATGGCAATGGCGGTGGCAAAGAAGAGTGCCACCTTGGGGTAGGCGACCAGCGCCTGTTCCAGCTGCTCGCCGTCGATGCGGGCCACTTCCAGCGGCTCCTCGGCGATGATGTCGAGCTGGCAGCGGTAGCCGGTGAAGAACTCCATCTCGCCAAACAGCTGGTGGTCGCACTCCAGGGTGCCGAGCTGAAAGCGGCGGCCATTCATGGCGGTGTGGCCCATGGCGATGCGGCCGCTCTTGACCAGCACCAGATCCCGCAATAGCTCCCCCTGACGCATCAGGGGCTCCCCCTCGGGGATCAGGCGCCTCTCCGTGATGCAGGAGCTGACCACCTGTTCGATGAGATCGTGGCCGGCTTGCCAGTGGGGCTGAAAGCGCCCCTTGAGAAGGGGTTTGAGTTGCATGATGTGCGCGCCTGCTGAAAACAAACGGCTATTACACACCCTGCCGCTGGCAGACTCCAGTCCGAAGGCGCGGAGGGCTGGCGTGAGCATGCGAGGGTGTGACAGAGATCGGGCTGGCAGGACTGGGGTAGACACGGCTGGAGCGGATAAGGTTGGAGCACTGCCCCGCGCCATCCGGCCCAGATAATCAGACCGGGCTCAGGGCGCCGGCATTGGTCTGCTCGAGGCTGGCCAGGGCGGTGCGCAGCCGGGCCAGGCCGATGGGCTTGTAGAGGCAGTCGTCCATGCCGGCGGCCAGGCAGAGTTCCCGCTCGCGCGCTGTGGCGTGGGCGGTAAAGCCCCAGATAGGCTGGGTGTGGCCGCGGGCGCGCAGGCGGCGGGTCAGCTCGAAGCCATCCATCAGCGGCATCTGGCAGTCGGTGATGACGAGATCGAAGGGCTGGCTCTGGCTGGCCTGCAGCGCCTCGGCGCCGTTGCCGCGCACGCACACCTCGTGGCCCAGGTGCTTGAGCTGCTGGCGCAGCAGCACCTGGTTGGCGTGGTTGTCGTCCACCACCAGCACCCGCAGCCGGGTTGGCGCGAGCGGCCGGGGGGAGGGCACAAGCAGTGGCCCAGCCGGCGGCGAAGCGGCGTCGAGGGGCTCATGGGGGGCGGCCAGCGGGGTGAGGGGCAGCCGGATCCTGAGCTCGGTGCCGCTGCCAAGCTCGCTGCTGACCGCTATCTTGCCCCCCATCAGCTGGCACAGCATGCGGGCGATGTTGAGGCCAAGCCCCGTGCCGGCGAACTGGTACGGGTCGTGGGCGCGGTAGAAGGGGCTGAACAGCCCGGGCAGCTTGTCGGGGGCGATGCCCACCCCGCTGTCGCGGATGATGAGGTGCAGCAGCGGCTGCTCCGCGCTCCCCGTGAGGCTGGCCTGCAGGCTCACCTCCCCCCGCTCGGTGAACTTGATGGCGTTGCCGAGCAGGTTGAAGACGATCTGGCGCAGGCGCAGCGGGTCGATGAGCACCCGCGGCAGGGGGGGCAGCTCGACCCGGTAGCCAAGCCCCTTCTGCTGGGCCATCCCCTTGCAGGCGCGGGCCACCGAGTGGAGCAGCGGCGCCAGCTCGCACGGCTCGGGGGCGAGCGTCAGCTGGCCCGATTCGATGCTGGAGATGTCCAGCACGTCGCCGATGAGATCGAGCAGGCCGTTGGCGGATTCGGAGGCGATGCGCAGCTGCTCGCCGGTGTGGCGGGCGAGGGCGGGATCCTGGCTCGCCAGCTCCAGCATGCCGAGAATGGCGTTCATGGGGGTGCGGATCTCGTGGCTCATGGTGGCCAGAAAGTCGCTCTTTGCCCGGCTGGCGCGGTCGGCCTGCTCCTTGGCGCGGCGCAGCGCCTCCTCCATGGTCTTGCGTTCGGTGATGTCGATCCAGCCGTTGATCACCCCGCTGATGGCGCCGCGGTAGTCAAAGTAGGGCACCATCCAGTGGTAGACGAACTGGCGCGGACCGCGCTGGCTGAAGATGCGATCCGACAGTATCGGGCTGCCGCTTCGCAGCACCTGCTGAAAATCCTGCTCCAGGGCGGCGATGGCCTCGGCGCCGAGCAGCCCCTTGAGCCCCTCGGCAAACGAGGTGCCGAGCACCCGCTCGATGGGGGCGTTGAGGGTGGCCAGGTACTTGCTGTTGCAGAGGATCACCTTGCCCCCCTTGTCGCGCACCACTATGGGGTGGGGCAGGCTCTCGCCGAGCGCCTCGATGAAGCGCACGTGCTCCTCCAGCTGGCGGCGGGAGGCCTGCTCCGAGCGGGCCAGCCGGTTGAGCATGCGGTTGCGGTAAAACAGCAGCAGGGCGACGGCGCACAGCCCCGCCAGCAGCAGGTAGAAGTAGGGGGCGTTGCGCTCCATGAAGGTGGGGGCCGGCAGTTTGCGGTTGCGCCACTGGTAGCTCATCATCGCCAGCTCATTGGGAGCGATGGAGAGGATGGTCTTGTCGATGATGTCCATCAGCATCCGGTTGGCGGAGAGGCCTGCAAAGCCCATCCGGATGGGCTGGTCGTCGGCGGGGCCGGCGATGCGGATCTGCTGAAGCCTGCCCCCCTCCACCGCATGCTGGGCAAAATAGAGCGGCACGATGGCGGCATCGAGACGCCCCTCGTTGACCGCCTCCATCGCCTCGTCGGCGCTCTCCAGAAAACTCACCTGGCTGTCGCCAAGCCCTCTGGCGATGGGGTTGTAGATGGTGCTGCCCACCCGCTTGCCGGCGAGCTGTGCCAGATCGCCGCTTAAGGAATCCCCCTTGCGGGCCACCAGCACATAGATGTCATCGGTGGCGTAGGGCAGGGAGGGGCGCAGCCGGTAACCCTCGGCCACCGGGCGGGAGATGGCACCGATGAGATCCAGCGCCCCCCTGAGCAGGGCCTCCTTGCGCGCCTGCTCCGAGCCGTAACTGACGAACTCGAAGCGCAGGCCGGAGCGCTTGCTGATCTTCTCCAGCATCTCCACCGACATGCCGGTGAGCTGGTTGTCGTAGTCGCGCACCCCGTAGGGGTAGAGGTCGTCCATCAGCCACACCTTCACCGGGCCGGCGCTGGCGAGCCAGGCGCGCTCCTCGCGGCTGTAGAGATCGCCGGGGCGCTCGATGATGTCGCGGATGGGGCCGTTCCACTGGTTGAAGATGAGGCTGCGGGTGACGTCGCTTACCCCCTCCAGGGTCTGGTCGAGCAGGGCCAGCAAGCCGGGGTGAGCGGCCGACACCGCGAAGCGAAAGCCGTCTGCCGCGATGGCGGGCTGCGCCTGGCTGCGCTGGCGGATCTTGTCGAAGCGCTCGCTGTTGAGGTAGTGCAGGGAGTGGGGGTCGCTTAGCAGCAGCGGCTCGTGGCCGAAGAAGACCGCATCGAAGGCTGCCACGTTGGAGGGGTAATTGACCAGTACCAGGTCCGGGTAGTAGCGCTTGAAGGCGGCTTCGTTCACGTAGCCTCGCACGGTGGCGACCCGCTGGCCCGGCAGCAGCAGCGGCCCCTGTTCGGCGGCGAGGGCCGAGAAGACGGGGGCACTGCTGAAATAGCGCCGGCTGAGGGCGATGCCCGCCTGTTCGGAGGTGCCGAGGTTGAGGTTGCCGAGGTTGACGAGGTCGAGATCCCCGGCCCGCAGCGCCGCCAGCGCGCTGCGCGAGTCGTTGAATGCCCGCAGTTTCACCGGTTTTTGCAGCGCCCTGGCCAGGATGTCGAGGTAGTCGGCGGCGATCCCCTCGAAGTGATCATCGGGCCCGATCATGGCGAACGGGCGATAGTCGTGGCGCAGCACCCCGACTCGCAGCGCCGTCATTTCGGCGAGCCAGGGCTGGTCAGCCGTGCTGGCGGGCGCCGGGGGGCTTTGCAGGTAGGGGCGACTGTGCAGGGTGAGCGCCTGGGCGCAGAGGGGCAGCAGCAGGCAGAGCAGCAGCAGGGGTCGGATCAGGTTCATTGCCAGATTGTGCCCCTCCCGCCGGTTGGATGGTGATCGAAAGCGGCGATTCTACCGAAGAGCGGCGCACAATGAACCTTTAATCAGCAGTTTGTCAGTGCAAACGGCAAGGCCGCTGGCGGGACGGGACTCGCCAGCGGCCCGCTCTTACTCCTGATTTGGACTGGGGCAGGTACGGCAGAGGACTCATCCCCCCTCGCCATCGGCGGCGACTCTGGCTCGTCCTGCCTCTTTGGCCCGGTAGAGCTGGCGGTCGGCCGCCTCCAGCAGCTGTTGCGGCGTGCCGGTCTGGCTGGGGATGGCACAGACCACGCCAAGGGAGATGGTTACCACCTTGGCCACCTCGGAGGCGAGGTGCTCGATGGCCAGCTCGCGCACGGCGCTGCACATGCTGTCGGCGAGATGGACGGCGCTGGCCAGGGGGGTGTTGGGCAGCACGCAGGCAAACTCCTCGCCGCCGTAGCGGGCCACCAGATCGTGCGGCCTGCCCAGCCGCTCGGCCAGCACGGCGGCGATGGCCTGCAGGCAGTGATCGCCGGCCTGATGGCCATAGCGGTCGTTGTAGCGCTTGAAGTAATCGACATCGAGCATGATGAGGGAGAGGGGGGTGTTGTCCCGGCAACCCTGGCGCCACTGCCGCATCAGCTCATCATCGAACTGGCGCCGGTTCGGTATGCCGGTGAGGCCGTCGAGCATGGCCAGGTTGCGCAGCAAGTCCCCCTGCAGCTTGAGGGTGATGTGGGTCTTCACCCTGGCCCTGACGATGTTGGGACTGATGGGCTTGCTGATGAAATCCACCGCGCCGAGGGCCAGGCCGTACTCTTCGTCCGTCTCCTCCTGCTGGGCCGTGACGAAGATGACGGGAATGTCCCGGGTGTCGGGATCCGCCTTGAGTTGCTGGCAGACTTCGTGGCCACTCATGCCGTCCATGATGACGTCCAGCAAGACAAGGTCGGGCAGCAGGCTGCGGCAGAGGGCAAGTGCCTGCTCCCCGCTGGTCGCCATGAAGATCTCGCACTCTTCGCGAAAGAGCTGGTGCAGCAGCCTGATGTTGATCGCCTGATCATCGACGATCAGCAGTTTGGGGCGACGGTTGGTGGGCAGGTTCCAGGGGACCATCTTGGGCTCCATCATTGGTTGTCGCATAGGGCGTGTCCCAGCTTGAGGGCGGCGCCGAACTCCAGGTTGTCGATCAGGCCGGCAAACTGGCGAAAGGTGGTGTGCAGCTGCGGCGGCGTCTTGGGTGCCAGGGCCTCGGTCAGCTCGACCGCCGCCAGATTGCCATCCTCCAGCAGCGTCAGGATGTGCTGCATGGCCTCCCGCCATTCGGCGAGGGACAAGGCATCATCGGCCGGCTGCGCGGTGGTGTCGGGGGGCGGGGCGAAGGCTTTTTCGAGGCTCTCCAGGCTGAGCCGCACCGTCTCCTGCAACAGCTGCAGCCAGCCGGCGTCAGCCAGCAGCGCAGCGGCCTGCTGCTGGTCGGCGTGGAGCAGGGCCTGCTCCTGCGCCTTGGCCAGGGTGGCCAGTCGGCAGGCCCCCATGGTGCTGGCGCTGCCCTTGATGGCGTGCAATATGCGACAGGCCTCCGTGACCTGGCCAGCGACGATGGCCTGGTGCAAGGCCTCCAGCTGTTCTGCCATGTCGGGGCCGAACAGGCTCAGGATCCGTTGCAGCAGTTCGATATCGTTGTCAAAACGCTGGCGTATGACGGATTCCGCCTCCAGCAGGGCTTCGTTGGCTGCGGGGGACAGGGGCTGGGCAAGGGCTGGCTGGCCAGCCTTGCCAAGCTGGGCCAGCAAGGTGGAGACCAGCTGTTCGAGGGCAATGGGCTTGCCCACATGCTCATTCATGCCGGCAGCCAGGCAGAGCTGGCGATCCGCTTCCGAGGCATTGGCGGTCATGGCGATGATGGGCAGGTTGGCAAACTGCGGGTGGGCCCGGATCTGGCGGGTGGCCTCCAGCCCGTCAATATCCGGCATCTGCATGTCGATCAGCACGGCATCAAACGAGGGGGCTTGCTGCAATACCATGGCCACCCCGTCCCGCCCGCATTCGGCCAGCAGCACCCTGGCCCCTTCGCAGCTCAGCAACTCGCAGGCGACCTGGCGGTTGAGCAGATTGTCCTCCACCACCAGCAGGGTGAGGCCACTCAGCCGGCGGGTGTGCTGGGCAGGGAGAGCGGGCGCGACGTCCTGGCCATGGAGGGCCTGATAGATGGCCTCTGCCAGCTGCTTGGGAGTCACGGGTTTGGTCAGCAGGCTGACGAAGGGGGTGGCGCCCGACTGGTGCGACTCGGTGAACACCTCGTGGCCGTAGGCGGTGACCATGATGACTCCGGGGGCTGGGTCTTGCCCGGCCTGTTGCCGGATCTGGGCGGCGGCGTTCAGTCCATCCATGCCCGGCATGCTCCAGTCCATCAGCACTATGTCGAAGGGACGGCCCAGAGCACGGACCTCGCCGACCCGGCGGACGGCCTCGGCCCCCGAGTGAACCAGCTCGGCCTGCCAGCCGAGCTGCAGCAGGGTGCGTTGCAGCAGCTCTGCCGCCAGCTCGCTGTCGTCGACCACCAGAATGTAGGGTGGCGGTGCCATGTCCGGGCAGGCCTCTTTGAGAGACTGGGGGGCGGCCTGTGCCAGGGTGATGTCGAACCAGAAGCGGCTGCCACGGCCAGGTTCACTCTCGACCCGCAGCTCTGCCCCCATCAGCTTGAGCAGGCGTTTGCAGATCACCAGCCCCAGCCCGGAGCCGCCGAAGCGACGGGTGGTGGAGGCCTCGGCCTGGGTGAAGCTCTCGAAGATGCGCTCCAGCTGGTGGGCGCTGATGCCGATGCCGCTGTCGGTGACGGCCACGCGGATGGTGACCGTCTGCTCATGGCGGGCCAGCTGCGCCATGGTGATCACCACTTGCCCCTTGATGGTGAACTTGAGGGCATTGCCCGCCAGGTTGGTGAGCACCTGCTGCAGGCGCATGCTGTCACCGATCAGGTGATTGGGCAGGTGGGGGTCGATATCGAACATGACCTCGATCTCTTTCTGGCGCTGGTTGCCGTCCAGTACGATGGCCAGGTCCCGCATCAGCAGCTCGATGTCGAAGGGGTGCAGATCGAGCTGCAGCTTGCTGGCCTCGATCTTCGAGTAGTCGAGGATATCGTTGAGCAAGCCCAGCAGGGAGTTGGCCGCCGAGTGCGCCTTGACCACATAGTCGAGCTGGCGGGCGGTGAGCTCGGTGTACTGGATCAGCTGCAACATGCCGAGCACGGCGTTGAGGGGGGTGCGGATCTCGTGGCTCATGTTGGCGAGGAAGGAGGACTTGGTCTGGCTGGCGGCATCTGCCTGCTCCTTGGCATAGAGCAGGCGGGACTCCAGCTCGGTCTGGGCTGTGATGTCACGGTTGAAGCCGATGACGCGCAGCGCCTGACCGCTGCTGTCCCGCTCCACTTTGGCCCCGGCCTGGATCACCCGGTGATCGCCGTTGTCCTGCATCACCCGAAAGACGGGGTCGTAGATGCCGGTGCCGGCCACGGCGCGGTTCAGGCTGGCGGTGGTGGCCGCCAGATCGTCCGGGTGCACCCGGTTTGCCCAGTGCTGGTAGTTGAGCCCCTCCTCCCTGAGCGTCAGCGGCAGATCGTAGAGCTCGAACATGCGGTTGTTCCAGCTCAGGGCGTTGCTGCCGAGCTCCCATGACCAGATCCTCAGCTCGGCCACGTCGGCCGCCATCTGCAACTGATCGCGGGTCGACAGGATCTCGTTGCGCTGGGCCAGCTGCTGGGTCATGTCGGTCATGATGCAGACGAACATGCTGGAGCCCGCCGCCTGCATCCGGCCGATCGACATCTGCAGCGGAAACTCGCTGCCATCGCGCCGCCGCCCGATAAACTCCCTCTCCATCAGGGCGGCCAGCTGGCTGTCGCTGAGGGCACCGAGGGGAGCCTCACCCAGCGCGTGCTCATCGCTGCTTTGCAACAGGGTCTGCACCTGTCGGCCCTGGATCTCGCCGGCCTGATAGCCAAAGGCGGTCTGACCGGCCGGGTTGAGGGAGTGAATGCGGCCGTCAGGATCCATGGTCATGATGGGGTTGACGGCGGTGTCCAGGATGGCGCGGGTGATCTCGAGACTCTCGGCCAGCTTCTTCTCGGCCGCCTTGCTGTCGGTGATGTCCAGGCCGATGCCAAGGTAGCCCCGGCTGATCCCCTGTTCATCACGGATGGCGGTGATCACCAGGGTGACGGGGAAGCGGCTGCCATCCTTGCGCACATAGGTCCACTCCCGGCTCTCCGCCCCTTCCCGTTCCGGTTTGTAGACGAATACCTGGAAGCCGCTGATCTGCTCGCCGTACTGGGCGCTGAGCTCGACACTGCGGGCCTGCATCTCGTCGCGGGTGTGGAAGATGCCGGGGGTCTCCTTGCCGACCACGTCGGCGGCGCTGTATCCCAGCAGCTGCTCGGCCCCCTCGTTGAACAGGGTGATGGTGCCCTCCAGATCGGCCGCTATGATGGAGATCGCCGAGGCGGAGCGCAGGACGTTGCTCAATAACACGTTGATCTTGCTCAGCTCAGCCGTGCGCTCTGCCACCTGATGTTCCAGATTGGCGTTGAGCTCCAGGATCTTGGCCTCTGCCTGTTTCTGGGCAGTGATGTCCCGGATGGTCTCTGAGGTGCCGACCAGCTTGCCCCTATGGTCATAGATGGGGGCGATGGAGATGGAGAGATCCAGCAGATGGCCGTCCCTGTGCCGACGCCGGGCGGAGAAGCTCGGGATCCGGACGCCCTGCCTGAGGTCGGCGAGCAGCGCCTTCTCGCTGGCGCTGTCATGATCCGTCTGAAACAGCGCGCTGTCGGTACGGGTCAGCGCCTCGCCGGCCGGGTAACCGAACAGATCTTCGGCCCCCTTGTTCCAGCTTACGATGACGCCGTTCAGGGTCTTGGCGATGATGCCGTCACTGGCACCGGCCACGATGGCGGCCAGTCTGGCCTGTTCCTCAATGAGTTGCAGACGTTGCTGTTGCCCCTGAGCCCGCATGCGCGCGAGCAGGGTGAGCAGCAAAGTGAAGAGGCCGCCGGTGAACAACACCACATAGGGGGAGGTCTGGTTGAGCTGCGCCACGAACAGGGGGTGGGCGTCGAGCCTGATCTGCTAGCGGCGGCCATGAATTTCCCGCTCGGCGGCTCTGGACATGGTGATGTGGTGCGGATTGCGCGACTCGTGGTCGATGGCACTGGTATAGAAGGGCTGGATATGCCGGGGGTCGGTCACATCGATCAGTCTGATGTGAAAGGCCGGGCTCTCCAGATGCAGGGCGTCCAGCAACTCTTCCATCAGCAAGGGGGCATAGCTCCAGCCAAACCCGGCTGCCTCTCGCTCCTCGGGGGTGGCAGGGGTGGTCACGGTGCGGTAGATGGGCATCAGCATCAGAAAGGATTGCCTTGGCTTGCCCGTGGCCTGTACCAGGGTGATGGGGGGCGTCAGCCGTACCTCGCCGCTGCGGATTGCGGCGAGGGCGGCCTCACGGCGCGAGGGCTCCGAGGCGATGTCCAGCCCGATGGCCGCCTTGTTGCGTGATAGCGGCTCGATAAACTGGATGATGAAATGTTCACCCCGATAGGGCGAGAGCAGCTGAAGGGTGAAACCTGGCCGCCCATCTCGTCGGGCACGCTGGATGAAGTCGTCGAGCTCGGCATCCTTCACTCGCCTGATGAAGCCAAAACCCCGAGCACCGGGGAATTCACTGTCCACATCCCTGGTCAGGCTGTAACGAACGAAGTCCTCGTTGTCAAAGGCGTGTTCGCCGGCGGTCAGGATGGCGCCGCGTACCCCTCTGAGACCGTATTGATACAGATCGAGTCGCGCCTTGACGGTATCTGCGACGTGCTCCGTGGCCGCCGTGATGCTGGCTTGCACCTGCTTGTCATTGCTGTAATGGAGGAGGAGGGTGCCGAGCAGGGAGAGCAGCAGGCCGATGAGCAATACCAGGCCTGCACTGCGGTTCAACCCTAAAAAGGGGTGGTGATTGCGCAAGCTGAAGCCTCCTTGCCTCGCTGATGACGTAGAACACACCCGATACGACGATTGAGTCGCGTTAATGCATTGAAAGTAAACCCAGATATCCCGCATTCAAAACGCAGAGCGCGAAGGGGGGCGCTCTGCGTCGATCCCAAGTGGTATCAAATGAGTTGCAACATAACTTAGCATTAATCGCAGGCGTTTGTATCCGATTCTCCTGCTCGTCACCTTGGCCTGAATGGCTGCCGCGTCTGTGCAAAGCGGTAGGAGCCCATGTAGAGGCTGCCGCCATCCCAGCTGTCGTGCAGCTTGACGGGCTTGTCCTGACCGGCGGCGCCAAGCGCCACGAACAGCGGGCGCAGGTGATCGTCGTGGGGGTGGGATTCCACCGCCCCCGGCGCGCGGGCGCGGTAATCTTCCAGCGCCGCTCTGTCGCCCTCAGCCATGGTCAGCTCCAGCCAGTCGACGAAACTGCGGGCCCAGCCCGGCACCGGCGAGTTTTCCGGCCCCAGTGCCCGCAGGTTGTGGGTGATGGCGCCGGAGGCCAGGATGCCGATCCCCTGGGCACGCAGCTGCTGCAGCGCCTCCCCCAGTTGCCACAGCTGGCGCGGGGTGAAGCTGGCCGGGATGGAGAGCTGCACCAGCGGGACGCTGCTGGCGGGATCCATCAGCGAGAGCGGCGACCAGACCCCGTGATCCAGCTCGCGGCGCACCGGCTCGGCGGGCAGGCCCGCCAGCAGCAGCTGGTCACTCACCGCCTCCTGCAGCCAGAGCGGGCTGCTGGCCGGCCAGCGGATGTGGTAGAGCGGCTCGGGGAAGCCGTAGAAGTCGTACATCAGGGCCGGATTGGGCTCGACGTTGATCTGCAGCTCGCTGCGGGTAAACCAGTGGGCCGAGATGACCACCAGCCCCTTGAGATCGCCAAGGCGCAGATTTTTGAGGAAATGGGTCGCCGGCTGGTCGCGCAGAACCAGATCCGGGGCGCCATGGGAGATGAACCAGACGGGGGCGATAGACATGACAGACTCCATATGCGTTGTACCGGTGCCAGGGCACCGAAAACGGTGGGCCAGGGCGACATGCCGCTGACGATATGGTCATTATCTGCCCCGACAATGAAGTTAACAATCCAGCTTGATGGATAAGTACTATTCACTATTGGTTGATAGTGTTGGGTGGGAAGGAGGGGGGATCACCAATAACAAGGCCGGCGCAGTGGCCGGCCCTGGGGGAGCAGACAGGCGACAGGCCTGCCCTCAACAATTTACTGAATACCCAGCAGCTCGACGTCAAAGATCAATACAGATCCCGGCGGGATCTTGCCGGCGGCGCGATCGCCGTAGGCGAGGTTGGCGGGGATGTAGAAGCGGGTCTTCTCCCCTTCCACCATCAGCTGTACCCCTTCGGTCCAGCCCTTGATCACCTGGTTGAGGCCGAACTCGATGGGCTCGCCGCGGGCGACCGAGCTGTCGAAGACGGTGCCGTCCAGCAGCTTGCCCTCGTAGTGCACCTTCACCTTGCTGGTGGTGGTGGGGTGAACGGTGCCGCTGCCCGGGGTCAGCACTTCATACTGCAGGCCGGAGGCGGTGGTGGTCACCAGGGGTTTTTCCTTGTTGGCGGCGAGGAACTCGGCCCCCTTGCGCACATTCTCTTCCGCCAGCTTCCTGTTGTTGCTGCTCGAGTAGAAGTAGTAGGCGACGCCGGCAACCAGCAGCGCGATCAGAACGAGTTTCATCGGGTATCCCTATGTCGTGAAATGCCGGGAGGGCAGTGAGTGCGGCATCTTATCCCAGCCGGGGCGTCAGGGCGAGCCGGGGCGGGGCAGGATGTGACCGGACGGGCAAATGAGAAAGGGGAGGCGACTGGCGCCTCCCCCTCGTCGTCAGGGCGGTCGTTACTTGGCGGCCACCATCATCAGGGCGGGCAGGGCGAAGAAGAGGCCCGCCACGTAGCCGAGCGCCAGCAGCTTGTTCTCGCTGCCGACCCGGGCCAGCCCCTCGGCCGCCTTGACCGGCAGCTCGCGCAGGAAGGGCACCCCGTAGATGAGCACCACGGCGAACAGGTTGAACAGCACGTGCACCAAGGCGATGGTCAGCGCCAGCTTGGCCCCGGCACCACTGATGGCGGTGGCGGCCAGCAGGGCGGTGATGGTGGTGCCGATATTGGCGCCCAGAGTGAAGGGGTAGAGCTGACGGGTGCTGAACACGCCGCCGCCGGCCAGAGGGATCATCAGGCTGGTGGTGGTGGAAGAGGACTGCACCATCACGGTAACCAGGGTGCCGGAGGCGATGCCGGTCAGCGGGCCGCGGCCCAGCGCCTTGTGCAGCACCTCTTTGGCACGGCCGACCAGCACCCGTTGCAGCACCTTGCCGAGCCAGGTGACGCAGCCGAGGATCAGCAGGATGCCGATGACGATGGTGGCGATGGCCGGTCCTTTACCCGGCAAGAAGGCGACCAGGTCATCGATGAAGTTGAGGGCCGGGGAGATGAGGGGCTTCATGAAATCCATCCCCTTCATCGACATGTCGGCGGAGCCTACCAGCAGGGTGGCCAGCGCCTCGGCACTCTTTTGCAGCAGACCGAACATCAGCTCCAGCGGCAGGAAGATGAACACCGCCAGCAGGTTGAAGAAGTCATGCACGGTGGCGGCGGCAAAGGCGCGGCGAAACTCGCCCCGATCCCGGATATGGCCGAGGGAGACGATGGTGTTGGTGATGGTGGTGCCGAGGTTGGCGCCCATCACCATGGGAATGGCCATGCCGATGGGCAGGCCGCCGGCCACCAGACCGACGATCACCGAGGTGACCGTGCTGGAGGATTGCACCAGGGCGGTGGCCAGGATGCCGAGCAGCAGTGCGACGAAGGGGTTGTTGGCGAAGGCGAAGATCTGGGCCGCGCCCTCGGCGCCGCCGGAGAAGCCCTTGAAGCCGTGGGAGACGGCGCCGACGGCAACCAGGATCAGGTAGATCAGGGTGATCACAGCGAGCCAGTTGAACAGTGGGCCAGTACGACGGGTCTGCTGTTGTGCAAAAGATGGGGTGCTGTGCATGAAGCCTCTTGGGACAGTCTGCTTGAAAATGGACGGGCGCATTACAGCAGGGCTCCATGACAGAAATATGACAAAGTGACACTTTTGTGATGATTTGATGACATGGCCGGGTGGGGAAGATGGGACAGAAGGTGTCGGATTGGGCCGGGATCTCGCCCCGTTTGGCTGCGAGTGTGTCTGACGGCTTGCAGCCGGGGGACAGGGCGTTATGCTGCGGTCTTTCTTATCTCAACCAGCGTGGTGTTGTTATGCGTGCATGGGTGTTGTGTCTGTCCCTGGGTCTGCTGTCTGTCGGTGCCCAGGCGAGCGTGTTGAAAGCCGAGTGCAACCTCGACAAGGCAATGAAGAACGAGGCGCTCAATGCGACCCTGGGGGTCAAGGGGCGCTGTGATACCGACAAGCTGGTGCGCCAGCAGAAAGAGAAGGCCGGGGCCGAGGTGAAGAAGCACACCACGGATGTGCTGGAGAAGAAAACCGCCGGCCTCAAGGAGGGCAAGAGCCAGCTGCAGGGGACCCAGCAGAAGGTCGATCAGGCCGGTCAGCAGCTAAAGCAGACCCAGCAGGATGTGAAGGCGGTGGCCAAGGATCCGCTCAAGGCGGCCGCCACCGCGGTGATCAACCAGGGCTGAGCCCGGCCACCGCGAGGGCGGTGATCAGATGACGTGCACGAAGAAGGGGAGCCATGGCTCCCCTTCTGCTTGGTTGGCGCTGGCCGCTTACTGCGAGTCGGCCGCCTCTTCGTACTGACGGAAGGGGATGCGGAACACCGCGAGGCGCAGGAACAGGTAGGTGACGCCGAGGCCGGCCCAGATCAGGCCCAGCTCCAGCGAGCTCTGCTCCAGGTTGATCCAGAGCGCGCCTATGGTGGCGGCACCCAGCAGCGGCAGCAGCAGGAACAGCAGGTGCTCCTTGAGGCTCTTGTTGCGCTTCTCGCGCACCCAGAACTGACCGATGACCGACAGGTTGACGAAGGTGAAGGCCACCAGGGCACCGAAGTTCACCAGCGCCAGCGCCATGTCCAGATCGAACGACACCGCGGAGAGGGCCAGGGCACCCACCATCAGCACGTTGATGGCCGGGGTGCGGTATTTCGGGTGGATGTAGCCGAATACCCGCTCCGGGATCATGCGATCGCGCCCCATCACGTAGAGGATGCGCGACACGCCGGCGTGGGCGGCCATGCCGGAGGCCAGCACGGCTACTGTGGTGCACACCAGCACCACGCTCTGGAACAGGGTGCCGCCGACGTAGAGGGCGATCTCCGGCAGCACGGCGTCCGGCTCCTTGAAGCGGGCCAGATCCGGGAAGTAGAGCTGCAGGAAGTAGGAGACGGTCACGAAGATGATGCCGCCGATGAGCGCAGTCAGCACTATGGCGCGCGGGATCACCTTGCCGGCGTTGGGGGTCTCTTCGGAGAGCGAGCTCAAGCCGTCGAAGCCCAGGAACGAGAAGCAGAGGATGGTCGCGCCGGTGAACAGCGGCACCATGCCGGCCGACTCGAAGTGGAACGGACGGCTGCTCAGCAGGGTTGCAGCCCCTTCACCCTGATAGATGCCCCAGCCCATCAGGCCGAGGAAGACGGTGATGATGGCCAGCTGGATGAAGACGATGACGCCGTTGAAGTTGGCCACCAGGTTGATGCCGCGCAGGTTCAGGAAGGTCATCACGGTCACCAGACCGAAGATGAAGATCCAGGGCTCGACGCCGGGGAACATGGCGGTCAGGTAGATCTTGGCCAGCAGGATGTTGATCATCGGCATGAACATGTAGTCGAGCAGGGAAGACCAGCCGACCATGAAGCCGATGTAGGGGTTGAACACCTTCTGGGCGTAGGTATAGGCAGAGCCCGCGGAGGGGAACTTGCGCACCAGGTGGCCGTAGCTGATGGCGGTCAGCAGAATGCCGCCGAGCGCCAGCAGATAGGCGGTGGCGACGCGGCCTTCGGTAATGTCACCGACGATGGCGAAGGTATCGAATACCGCCATAGGTGTGAGGTAAGCCAGACCCATCACCACTACCTGGAAGAGGGTGAGCGTCTTGAGCAGCTTGGCACCGGCCATCACGCTTTCTCCTCTGTGATCGCCAGGGCGGCGAAGGGGGACGGGATCAGGGACGCAGCGCGTCGCTGGACACAGGGGGCGCCGGTCTGTGGCACAGACAAGTGGCGCACGCCGGCGGGGACCGGCAGGAAAGCAATGAAATGCCCCATGTATTTCCTCACAACGTCGGGAGATTGCCTGGCAATCTCGGTATCAATTCCGGTACAAAGTCCGGCCTCTTGGTGAATGTGGTTTACCCCTTAAAAACGAAGAACCGATGTTGCAAAAAACATCGGCTCTCAGGGGCGGCGTATTGTGCCCTCAGGGGGGGGAGGACACAAGCAAAAATGCCCCCGTCAGGGGATTTTGTTGACCTGGGTCAGGTCGGGGTTGAGCCCCCGGCTGGCAGCCTGTGCTGACAGGGGCGCGAGCGGAGCCGCTCTGGCGCGAAGGGCACTGTCACGGCGGGTGAACAGGGGTAAAAAAACGCCCGCGAAAGGCGGGCGCAGTAGTAATGAAAAGGGGGCTCAGGAGGCGTCGGTTTCCGGCCGGCGCAGCTGGACCCGGAACACGGTGAGGCGCAGCAGCAGATAGAGGGCGCCGAGGGCGGCCCAGATCAGCCCCAGCTCGAAGGAGGCCGGCTCAAGGTTGAGCCAGAGCACGCCGATGCAGGCGGCGCCGCACAGGGGCAGCAGCAGGAAGATCAGGTGATCCCTCAGCGTCTTGTTGTGACCGAGCTTGACGTAGAAGTGGGCAATCACCGCCAGATTGACGAAGGTGAAGGCCACCAGGGCGCCGAAGTTGATCAGTGCCAGCGCCATCTCCAGATCGAACGACACCGCCGAGAGGGCCAGGATCCCCACCAGCAGCACGTTCAGCGCCGGGGTCTGCCAGGTCGGGTGGATATAGGCGAAGAAGCGGCTCGGCAGGGCGCGATCCCGTCCCATCACGTAGAGCAGGCGCGACACGCCGGCGTGGGAGGCGAGCCCCGAGGCCAGCACCGCCACCGTGGTGCACACCAGCACCACCGCCTGGAACAGCTTGCCGCCCACATAGAGGGCGATCTCCGGCAGTACCGCATCCGGCTGCTGGAAGCGGGAGATGTCCGGGAAGAACAGCTGCAGGAAGTAGGAGACGGAGATGAACAGCACGCCGCCGATCAGCGCCGTCAGCACGATGGCGCGGGGGATCACCCGATCCGCGTTCGGCGTCTCTTCCGACAGGGTGGTGATGGCGTCAAAGCCGAGGAACGACAGACAGAGGATGGAGGCGCCGGTGAGCAGGGGGGCCACCGCCATCTGATCGGAGAAGAAGGGACGGCTGCTCGCCACCGTGCCGAGCCCCTCGCCATGGTAGACACCCCAGGCGATGAGGCCGATGAAGACGGCGATGATGCTGAACTGCATGATGACGATCAGGCTGTTGAAGTTGGCCACCAGCTTGATGCCGCGCAGGTTCAGGAAGGTCATGACGGCGGCCAGCCCCAGGATGTAGGTCCAGGGTTCCACGCTCGGGAACAGGGCCTCCATGTAGATCTTGGCCAGCAGCATGTTGATCATCGGCATGAACATGTAGTCGAGCAGGGAGACCCAGCCCACCATGAAGCCCACGTAAGGGTGGAACACCTTCTGGGCATAGGTGTAGGCGGAGCCTGCCGAGGGAAACTTGCGTACCAGGTGGCCGTAACTCATGGCGGTGAACAGCATGCCGATGAGGGCAAACAGGTAGGCGGTCGGCACATGGCCTTCGGTGATTTCGGTGACGATGCCGAAGGTGTCAAACACCGCCATGGGGGTCAGGTAGGCCAGACCCATGATGACGACGTGCCACAGCTTCAGGCTTTTTTTCAGGCCGACGGGTTGGGCATTCATTGTGCTTTCCCCTCAATCCGGGCCGAAGGGATCAGGCTGACGGCATCAACCTGGGCATAGGGGGCGCCAGCAAGGCGGCGCAGACCGGCGCGGGCCGGCAGGAAAGCAGTGAAATACCCCATGGTGTTCCTCACTAGAGAAGCGGGTGTCGTGAGATGGCAACCCATCTCGCTATCTTTTCCGGTCGGTTCCGGCCTCGTTGTGGATTTGTTTGCCGCAAAAAAAGAACCTGACTCAGCAAGTGGTCGGTCCTTTTACGCGGCGGCGCATTGTGCATTCGTGTTGCCCCCTTGACAAGCATATCAAGGGGGCAAAAACGCATTTTTTTGCACTAATGGGCGAATGCTCTGTTTCAGATCAGGCGTGAGCCGCCTGCAGGGCCTGTTCAAGCAGGGTCAGCCCCTCCTCGATGATGGCCGGCGAGGCCGTCAGCGGCGCCAGGAAGCGGATGACGTTGGCGCGCACGCCGCAGGCCAGCAGCACCAGCCCGCGTTTGCCCGCCTCGGCCACCAGTCGCTTGGTGAGCTCGGCATCCGGCTGGTTTGCGTCGCGCTGCTTGACCAGCTCCATGGCCACCATGGCGCCGGGGCCACGGATGTCGCCGATGCAGTCAAAACGCTCGGCCAGCTGCTGCAGGCGCGCCTTGATCTGCTCGCCCTGGGCCTGAGCCTGCTGGTTGAGACGCTCCTCTTCGATCACCTCCAGCACCGCCAGGGCGGCGGCGCAGGCGATGGGGGAGCCGGCGTAGGTGCCGCCCAGACCACCCGGCTTGGCGGCGTTCATCACCTCCTCCTTGCCCACCACGGCGGAGAGCGGGAAGCCGCCGGCCAGGCTCTTGGCGAGCGTCATGATGTCCGGCTCGATGCCGCTGTATTCGGTGGCGAAGGTCTTGCCGGTGCGACAGAAACCGCTCTGGATCTCGTCGCAGATGAGCAGGATGCCGTGCTGGTTGCACAGCTGGCGCAGGCGCTGCATGAAGCTGGCGGAGGCGGGGTAGAAGCCCCCTTCACCCTGCACCGGCTCGATGATGATGGCGGCCACCCGGGTCGGTTCGATATCCGAGCTGAAGCAGAGATCCAGCGCAGCCAGCGCATCGGCCTCGCTCACTCCCAGATAGTCGCTCGGGAAGGGCAGGTGATAGACCTCCCCCGGGAAGGGGCCGAAACCGGTCTTGTAGGGCACCACCTTGCCGGTGAGCGCCATCCCCATCATGGTGCGGCCGTGAAAGCCCCCCTTGAAGGCGATGGTGCCGCTGCGGCCGGTGTGGGCGCGGGCGATCTTGATGGCGTTCTCTACCGCCTCGGCGCCGGTGGAGAGAAACAGGGTGCGCTTCGGGGTGGGGCCGGGCACCAGGGCATTCAGTTTTTCCGCCAGCTCGATATAGCCGGGGTAGGGGGTGACCTGGAAGCAGGTGTGGCTGAACTTCTCCAGCTGCGCGCGCACCGCCGCCACCACTTTCGGGTGGTTGTGGCCGGTGTTGAGCACGGCGATGCCGGAGGCAAAATCGATGTAGCGGTTGCCCTCCACATCCCACAGCTCGGCGTTTTGTGCCCGGTCGATAAACACCGGCAGCAGGGTGCCGACGCCGTTGACCACGGCGGCTTCGCGGCGCGCTTGCCACGCCTTGTTTGATGCTGACTGACTCATCTTTCCTCCCTGAGGGGCCGGGGGCCCCTGTCTCAATGTGGCGAGGCCCCTTGGGAGCACTCACTTCGTCCTTGTTAAGCGATATGGCTGCGCCGGCGGGGGACGGGCCCCTGTTGCAGGCCCGGCCGCCGGCGCAAGATGTGACTGCCTAGCGGATGCCGCCGAAGCAGAGATATTTGGTCTCGAGGTACTCCTCCAGCCCCTCGGCCGCCCCTTCACGACCGAGGCCCGACTCCTTGATGCCACCAAAGGGGGCCAGCTCGGTCGAGATGATCCCCTCGTTGATGCCGACCATGCCGTATTCGAGCTGCTCGGCCACCCGCCAGACGCGGGCGATGTCGCGGCCGTAGAAGTAGGCAGCCAGACCATAGGGGGTGTCGTTGGCCAGGGCGATGGCCTCGGCCTCGGTCTCGAAGCGCACCAGCGGCGCCACCGGGCCGAAGATCTCCTCCTGCAGGATGGGGTTGGCTTTATCGACCTTGCCCAGAATGGTGGGCTGGTAGAAGAGCGGGCCGGCGGGATGGGCTTCGCCCCCCAGCAGCAGCTCGGCGCCGGCGGCGGTGGCCTGTTTGACCAGCTCGGCCACCTTGCTGGCGGCGGCCGGGTTGATGAGCGGGCCTATCTGGGTGCCTTCGCTCATGCCGTCGCCCACCTTGAAGGCCTTGACCGCGGCGGTGAGCTTCTCGGCGAAGGCGTCGTAGATGCCGGCCTGCACCAGGATACGGTTGGCGCAGACACAGGTCTGGCCGGCGTTGCGGTATTTGGAGGCGAGCGCCCCGGCGATGGCGGCGTCGAGATCGGCGTCGTCAAACACGATGAAGGGGGCGTTGCCGCCGAGCTCCAGCGACAGCTTCTTCATGGTGTCGGCGCACTGGCGCATCAACAGCTTGCCGATGCGGGTAGAGCCGGTGAAGGAGAGCTTGCGCACCGTCTTGTTGTTGCACAGCTCGTTGCCCACCGCCGCGGCCTGATGGCTGGTGACGATGTTGATGACCCCGGCCGGGATCCCTGCCTGCTCAGCCAGTGCCGCCAGCGCCAGGGCGCAGAGCGGGGTCTCGGCGGCCGGCTTGATGACGATGGTGCAACCGGCGGCCAGCGCCGGGCCCGCCTTGCGGGTGATCATGGCGATGGGGAAGTTCCAGGGAGTGATGGCGGCGACCACCCCCACCGGCTGCTTGATGGTGGCCAGCCGGCGGTCGCTGGAGAAACCCGGAATGGTGCGGCCATAGGCGCGTTTGCCCTCTTCCGCGAACCACTGGATGAAGCTGGCACCGTAGGCCACCTCCCCCTTGGCCTCGGCCAGCGGCTTGCCCTGCTCGCAGGTCATGATGCGGGCCAGCTCCTCCTGGTTGGCCATGATGAGCTCGAACCAGGCGTAGAGCCGGTTGCTGCGCTCCTTGGCGGTGAGCGCCGCCCAGCCCGGCTGGGCCGCGTGGGCGGCGGTGATGGCGCGGCGGGTGTCGCCCTCGTCCATGTCGGGTACCTGGGTGATGACCTGGCCGGTGGCCGGGTTGTGCACCTCGAACCGGCGTCCGCCGCTGGCTTCGCACCAGCGACCATCTATATAGGCAAGGGATTTGATCAGGGAGAGTGCGGGTTGTGATGCTGACATAGATAGCAAGCCTCGATTGTGGGTCAGGGGGCCGGCTCATCCTGTGCCGCCACCGTATAGAATAATAAGCACAGGAAGACCATAAATTGAGCTGAAATGTTTTTCAAGTGTTAAATATATTTGAGTAAACTGTGTCTCGCGTGCTAGAAATGGAGCTGTTGGAGCGATTTTACCGGTTTCTGTGGTGCAGGGTGTGCAAAATAATGAACGGAGTGCACTGTGCAGGATAACAAACAGGTCGGTCGGATTGACTCGCTATTTTAACCGGGGCCGCCAATGGCTCCTACCAGGCACACAGGGAGGTGGCCGAATGCAGCAACCACAGGGCGAGACGCGCTGGCAGTCCATGACCGACAACCCGCTGGCGCAGAGTACCCAGGCGCAGAGCATGGGGGAGCGGTTGGCCGCCACTCGCCGCCGGCTGGGGCTCTCCCAGCGGCGGGTGGCCGAGCTGAGCGGGCTGACCCATGGCGCCATCTGCATGATAGAGCAGGACAAAGTGAGCCCGTCGGTGGCCTCTTTGCAAAAGCTGCTCAGCGTCTATGAGCTGCCGCTGTCGCGCTTCTTCGCCGAAGAGGAGGTGGCGAGCACGCCGAGCGTGGTGATCAGGGCCGAGCAGCTGATCGAGCTGGGCAGCCAGGGGGTCTCCATGAAGCTGGTGCACAACGGCAACAATCGCCGCCAGCTCGGCTTCATGCTGGAGACCTACGCCCCCGGCACCGACACCGGCGGCCAGGTCACCCATCTGGGGGAGGAGGTGGGTACCGTGCTGGAGGGGTCGGTGATCCTGACGGTGGCGGGCCAGACCTATCAGCTCAGTGCCGGGGACAGCTACGTGATCGACACGGGCGAGCCCCACAGTTTCAGCAATCCGTCGGGACAGGTGTGCCGCATCGTCAGTGCCCACACCCCGGCCAACTTCTAGTGTCGAGACATCGTCTCGTTTGGGAAAAGAACTTGTAAGGAAACAGGGATCATGACCGAACATGTAAACAGTTACTACGCAGCCAGTGCCAACCAACACGCGCCCTATCCGACGCTGACCGAACAGCTGGAATGCGACGTCTGCGTCATCGGGGCGGGTTATACCGGCCTCTCCAGCGCGCTGCATCTGGTGGAAAAGGGCTATTCGGTGGTGGTACTGGAGGCGGCCCGGGTGGGTTTTGGCGCCAGCGGGCGCAACGGCGGCCAGATCGTCAACTCCTACAGCCGCGACATCGACACCATAGAAGCGAATTGCCCGCCGGAACAGGCCAGGTTGCTCGGTTCCATGCTGTTTGAGGGGGGCCAGATCATCCGCGAGCGGATCAAGCGCTACAACATCCAGTGCGATCTGCAGGAGGGCGGGGTGTTCGCCGCCGAGACCGAGAAGCAGTTGCACGAGCTCAAGGCGCAGAAAGCGCGCTGGGAGAAGTGGGGCAACGACAAGCTGGAGCTGCTCGATGCCGACGGTGTGCGCGAGGTGGTAGCGAGCGATCGCTACGTCGGCGCCCTGCTCGACAAGAGCGGCGGCCACATTCACCCCCTCAACCTGGCGCTGGGGGAGGCGGAGGCCATCCGCTTGCAGGGGGGCAAGATCTTCGAACAGTCTGCCGTCACCAGCATCACGCCGGGTCAGCCTGCCCTGGTCAAGACCGCCAAGGGGGCGGTCAAGGCGCGCTACGTGGTGGTGGCCGGCAACGCCTACCTCGGCAATCTGGTGCCCGAGCTTGCCGGCAAGAGCATGCCGTGCGGCACCCAGGTGATCGCCACCGAGGTGCTGGGGGAGGAGCGGGCCCGCTCGCTGCTGCCGCAAAACTACTGCCTGGAAGATTGCAACTACCTGCTCGACTACTACCGTACCTCCGGCGATCACCGGCTGATCTATGGCGGTGGCGTGGTCTATGGGGCGCGGGATCCGGCGGACATCGAGCGGCTGATCATCCCCAAGATGCTCAAGACCTTCCCCCAGCTGGCGGACGTCAAGGTGGAGTACACCTGGACCGGCAACTTCCTGCTCACTCTGTCGCGGCTGCCGCAGTTTGGCCGCATCGGCCACAACATCTATTACATGCAGGGCTACAGCGGCCATGGCGTCACCTGTACCCATCTGGCGGGAAAGCTGCTCTCCGAGGTGTTGAGTGGTCAGGCGGAGCGCTTCGATGCGTTCGCCAAACTGCCGCACTACCCCTTCCCGGGTGGTCGCCTGTTCCGGATCCCCTTCACCGCCGCTGGCGCCGCTTGGTACACCCTGCGCGATCGGCTGGGGGTATGAGTCGGCCCGTGCCGGGCTCACTCTCAAAGAAAAAGAAACACCGCCAGTTGGCGGTGTTTTGCTTTCTATGGGCGCTTATTGGGCCAGGGATTTCAACTGCTGCTTGTCCGGCGGGTTGTTCCAGTCGATGGGGCCATGGGTGAAGCGGTACTGCAGGCGGGGCAGGCTGGTCTCCAGCCACTCATCCCGAAAATAGGCGTAGCCCTGATCCCAGTCCGGGTCGTCGGCCCAGCCGGTCTGCAGGAAGTAGAGTCTGGTGCCCTGACCTTCCGGCACGAAGCGCAGGCAGACCTGGGTCTTCTGTTGGCGGATATGGGGCAGGGAGGGGGGGAAATTCCAGCTGAAACTGAGCAGGTCGTGGGGCATGACGGCCATCACCCGGCAACCTTCGCTGCCACGCTCGCCCAGCGGGGCATCGGGTCTGAAATAGATTTCGAAGGGACCATTCGGTTCCGGCACCATCAGGCATTCCGGCGCCAGAAAACTGCGCAGGCCGCTTTCGGTTGTCCAGGCACGCCAGACGTCGTCGATATGGGCCGGAACAAAGATATTGCCTTCTATCTGCTTGTTATCCATAAATCAGCGAGCCTCAAAACATCCATACACGGGACTCAGGCAGTATAGTCCCATGGCTCATGAAATGGACAGAGGTGTGTCACACCCCTGCCATCGCGGCGGCGTTATTCTGTGCCGGCGATTTGACAGGGCCCCCGTGTTCCGTGGAGAGTGGGGTGGTACTCATATGACAGGGACAGTTTGATGATCAGAGCCATGCGAGAGACGGATATTCCCCAGTTGGCGCAGCTGTTTTTGAAAGGGCGGCGGCAGACCTTTCACTGGGTCGACCCCGCCCAGTTCCGGCTGGAAGACTTTGACGAGCAGACCCGGGGCGAGCAGATCTGGGTGGCCGAACAGGGGGGAACACCCTGCGGCTTCATCTCCATCTGGGGCGATGAGAGTTTCGTACACCACCTCTATGTCTCGGCTGACTGGCATGGCCAGGGCATGGGACGGGCCCTGCTGAATCAGGGGCTGGCCCCCTTCAACAAGCCTGCATCCCTCAAGGTGGCCACCAACAACACGGCGGCGCTGGCATTTTATCACCGGCTGGGTTGGCAGAATACGGCGGAAACCGGCCACTGCGAGATCACCGGCCCCTGGCGGCGACTGATCCTGGAATAAGCCGGTTTGCCATGCCCCGTTTGCCTATTCGCACTGGGGAGGTTGCCGGCAGCCATCGCCGGCAATATATAGTGTCAATTGTCTACCTAGAGTCTCGTGTGAGTGGCGGAAAAATTAACAGCCGTGGCTAATTGTAAAAATAGCTGGCATCACCTGCCGGAAATTATGACAAGCTGTACCGGATCTATTTGCCATGCGTTACATGGGGGAATTGCATGGTAAACGATCTTGCAGGCGGGCCAATGAGTAATGGCTGAATAAAGTGGTCGCTATATTCAGCCAGAACTTTTTGTTAAGAAAGTGACAGCTGTTATAAAAACATTATGTTGTTCTCAAACAGCCGTGCTATTCTCAAGCTGTGTTATCCCTGTGACAAACAAAAATAATTCTGTGAGGAAGTAATGAACGAGTTTCTGAAAGTTCTGCTGAACATTCGCAGCCTGCGTGCGGCCATCCGTGAATTGCCGTTTGAACAGCTGCAAGAAGCAAAAGAGAAGTTCGATCTGGTATATAACGAGCGCGCCGATTCTGTTGAACAGGAGCGTGCCGAGCAGGAAGAGCGTCAGCGCAAGCTGAACGAGTTCACCGAAATGCTGCAGCAGGCCGGTATCGATCCCCGTGAACTGCTGAACAGCGCTGCCGCCCCGGCTGCCGCTGCTGGCGCGATCAAGAGCAAGCGTGCTCCGCGTCCTGCCAAGTACAAGTACCAGGAAGATGGCCAGGAGAAGACCTGGACCGGTCAGGGCCGTATGCCCAAGGCCATTGCCGAGCAAGTTGCGCTGGGCAAGGATCTGAATGATTTCCTGATCTGATCCCTTCGGTCGATCATGAATGATGCCGCCCATGAGGCGGCATTATTATTTGTGCTCATTGAAAGCCGCCCCTGTCAATTCCCCATGCTGTTTTATCCGACTGGTTTTTGTCGCATGATGTCACCCCTATTTGTTGCCGCCTGATTGAACGATTAATTTCCAGTTGGCTGGTTTTTTCATCACCGACATCGTTTTTATGGTGTGACTGGCTGCCTTCTTCTCCTCCTGTTGCTGGACTCATATAGCCCGTCAAGTATTAGGTAGGTCATTCCAGGACGATACCATCAGCATTAAGAGATCACCTGTTTCTGGCGCTTTGCCTCCCCCCTTTGGTTGTTGTTCATGGCATTAATCGGTCTGCTCACTGTCTGCGACCTGGTTGGACGAACCACAGCGTATTACCCCGGTTGTTTTATTGCGGCAGGCGTCGGATACCTGCGCACTTTTTATGGGAAAGAGATGCCCTGGGCATTTAATCGGTGGTATGGCGGGGAGATTGGAAAAGGAAAGTGGGGAAATAATAAGGCTCCCGTTACGGGAGCCTTATTCACCCTATGGATTCAACTTGCCAGCTGGGCTGGCCAGCGAACAGGGTCCGGCCGGGGCTGTCCCGGATATTGGCGGCGCCGCTCGACGGCATCCGCCAGCATGGCAAGCAGGGTCTGGGTATCGTCCCAGCACAGGCAGGCATCGGTGACCGACTGGCCGTAGACCAGTTCGCTCAGAGGGGCCGGTTTCTGGCTGCCCCCCTGCAGGAAACTCTCGACCATGACGGCGGCGATGGCGTCGCTGCCTTCTGCCAGCTGACGGCAGAGCTCTCCCGCCACCCGGATCTGGTTCTTGTGCAGCTTCTGGCTGTTGCCATGGCTGCAATCCACCATCAGCCGGGGGGAGAGCCCCTGCCGTGCCAGCCGTTCGGCTGCCTCTTCCACGTCGCTCTGGTGGTAATTGGGGCGGGTGCCGCCGCGCAAAATGATGTGGCCGGCCGGGTTGCCTTCACTCTTGATCACCACCATGCCGCCCTGGCTGCCGGGGGCGGTAAACAGATGGGAGGCTTCGCTGGCCTGAATGGCATCGATGGCCACCCGGATGTTGCCGTCCGTCCCGTTCTTGAAGCCGACGGGGCAGGGCAGGGCCGAGGCCAGCTGTCGGTGAACTTGCGACTCGGTGGTGCGGGCACCGATCGCCCCCCAGCTGATGAGATCGGCCAGGTAGAGGAAGCTGGTGGTATCGAGAAACTCGGTGGCAGTGGCCAGCCCCAGCTGGTTGATGTCGAGCAGCAGCTGGCGCGCGAGCCGCATGCCGTGGTTGATGTCGTTGCTGCCATCCAGATGGGGATCGAACACCAGCCCCTTCCAGCCCACAGTGGTGCGGGGCTTCTCGAAATAGGTGCGCATCACTATCTGCAGCCGATCCTGATAGGCGTGGGCCAGCGAGGCCAGCCGTCTGGCGTAGTCGAGGGCGGCGAGGGGATCGTGGATGGAGCAGGGGCCAATCACCACCAGCAGGCGATCGTCCTCTCCTGCCAGGATCCGGCGAGCCTGCTGGCGGTGCTGGTCGATCCGGGTCGCCAGCTCGGCGGGACAGGGATGAAGTGCCAACAGGTCGGCAGGAGTGGGGAGTGCCTCCACCGCGAAGGCGCGCATTACCGAGTTTAAAACTGCCATCTGGATTACCTTGCTGTGCATAGGAGTGAGTGACGTGCACTCCACACCGGAACCCGGACGGGAGCTGCAATGGGGCGTCATCACCTGTTATTGTTGAGAGTGATTATCATTATCTTGTTGTCGGCCGCAAATGCAAGCACAACCGAGTGGCACACCAGAATGGGGGGAGAGCGCCGGCGGGTAAGGCCGCTCCAATGGCAATCAAGCCCATGACCGGCAGGCCATGGGCTTGATATTTCAGGACAAAATCAGCTGGTTTAGCTGTCCATCACGTCGTGACGGGCATGGTGATAGGCCTCTTCATCCTTGCCGTGGCGCCAGTAGGGCACGGCGTAGACCCGGGTGCGATCCACCTCGAGCGTGCGCCGTACGTGGCGGCGCATGGGGACCACCAAGCCCTCTTCCCCGCCAAACCAGAAGTAGCTCTGTTGCTCCTCCAGCGGCAGGGCGGTGAAGTACTCCACCAGCGGCGCCGTCTGCTCGGGGGTGCCGACAAACCAGCGCAGGCTTACCCCGGCGGGCAGCGACAGATCCTGCACATCTTCCTGATAGGGCACCAGCAGGGCGATGTGGCCGCAGGCATCGGCGGGCATCACCTCAGCCATGGCGCTGATGGCGGGCAGGGCGGTGAGATCCCCCACCATGTAGTAGTAACTGGCCGGTTGCAGCATGGGATCCGGGCCACCCGGGCCCGAGATGGCCAGCAGATCGCCCGGCTTGGCCTGGCTGGCGAAACGGCTGGCGGGGCCGCCATCATCGTGCAGGGCGAAGTCGATATCCAGCTCCAGCGCCTCGCGGCGAAACGCGCGAATGGTGAAGGTGCGCATGATGGGACGCTGGCTCGGGTCTTCCCAGCGCGGTCCCTGGGGGGTGGGCGTGGGCAGCACGGCATGGGCCTGGCCCGGCTGGGGCAGCATGATCTTGATATGGGCGCCGCCACAGGTGAAGGGGTAGTCAGCGAGCTCCGGGCTGGTCAGGCAGATCCGGCGCAGGTGCGGGCTCACATCCTGAATGTGCTTGACCGTGAGCAGGCGGGGGCGGTTGACCGGGGCGGACTGGGACATGGGCATACTCCTGACTGATAATGGCGCCCATTCTTCATTAAATGAAAATTATTATCAATTGGTTTGTGTGACAGAGTCAGAGAGGGGAAAGTGAAGGGAAGTTCAGTGGTGTGCAGAAAAATAGCCCCCTCGCCATGGGGCGAGGGGGGCTCTGGCTCAGGGGCGATCGCTGCCCCCCAGCGCCTTGTAGATCCTGGCCATGGTATTGAGCTGCTCCTTCTGCTGGCCGAGCAGGGCGAGCTCGGCGTCCCACAGCCGGTTCTGTTCATCCAGCCAGGGTTGTACCCCGGTGGCGCCGGCCTGGTAGCGGGCTCTCGCTAGCCGCTCCGCCTCTTTGGCAAAGTCCAGCTGCTCGGCCAGGTAGCTCAGGCGCTGCTCGCCGTGGTGGCGGGCGGTCAGACCATCCTCCACCTCCACCAGCGCGCCGTAGAGCTGCTTGCGAAACTCCGCTTCGGCTATCTGGTAATCGAGCTCGGCGCCGGCGATGGCGAGCCGGGTCTTGTTGTACTCGAGGAAGGGCAGCGCCAACGTGGCGCCCAGGGTGCCCACCGGGTTTTGCAGCACCTGGGTCAGGGTGTCCGAGCTGCTGTTGGCGCCGCCGGTCAGCTTCAATGTGGGGTAGAGACCGGTGCGGATCTCGTCCCCCTTCGCCAGGGTCTTGCGCAGGCGCAGCTCGGCGGCGCGCACGTCGGGACGCCGCGCCAGCACGTCGGCCGGAATGCCGACCGCCAGGGTGGGGATGGCGGCCGTCGGCAGCGCCTTGGGCTCGAACGCCAGCGGACCGCTGCTGCGACCGAGCAACAGGCGCAGGGCGTTGCGGGCCTGCTCCTGCTGCATCAGGAGCGAGCTGAGCTCCGCCTGCTTGCCGGCCTTCTGCTGGCTGGCCTGCACCAGATCGAGCCGGGTCACGGCGCCGGCCCGGTACTTGGCCTGGGTCAGCTGCTCGGCGCGCTCATAGTTGGCGAGCTGCTGCTGGCCCAGGGTGATGGCCGAGCCGAGGTAGGCCAGCTGCCAATATTGCTCGAGCGCCTTGCCGATCAGCATCAGGCGGGTGGCGGCCAGATCCTGGGCGGACGCCTCGGCCTCCCAGCTCGCTTGATCCCGCACCGAGGCCAGCCTGCCCCACAGATCCACCTCGTAGCCGAGGGTCAGGGAGGGGCCCATGCTGCCTTCACTCTTGCCGCTCTTCAGATTCTTGGTGCCATTGCCGCCGAGGCTGGCATCGACCGAGGGGGTCAGGTTGGTGTCGGCCAGATCGGCACTGAGCAGGGCGCTGCGCAGGCGCAGGCCGGCGACCTGCATGTCCGGGTTGGCCGCCAGCACGGCCTCGATCAGCCGATTGAGCTCGGGATCGTGGAAGCCTTGCCACCAGGGGCCGGCCAGCTGGCGGGTGAGACCGTCCCCCGGCTGCTGCCAATGGTCGGCCAATGCCAGCTCCTGCCGCTGATAGCTGCTCTGCTGGCTGCAGGCGCCGAGGCCGAGCGCCAGGGTGAGGCAGAGCCCCAGTTTGGATAAGTGGTACATCGTCATTCCCTCGCCAGCGCCTCGACCGGATCGAGCCGGGCGGCATTGCGGGCGGGCAGATAGCCAAACAGGATCCCGATGAGCGAGGAACAGCCAAACGCCATCAGGATGGAAAAGAGCGAGAAGTGCATCTGGATGCTCTCCACGAACAGGGAGAAGAGCAGGCCGATGAAGAGGGAGACCCCCACCCCGAGCATGCCCCCCAGCAGGCTAACCATCACCGCTTCGATCAGAAACTGCTGCAGTATGTCCGACTGGCGGGCACCGACCGCGATGCGGATGCCGATCTCGCGGGTGCGCTCCACCACCGACACCAGCATGATGTTCATCACCCCGACGCCGCCGACGATGAGGGAGATCACCGCGATGGCGGAGACCAGCAGGGTCATGGTGGCTGTGGTCTTCTCCACCGACTTGATGATGCTGTCGCTGCTGAAGGTGAAGAAGTCCTTCACCCCGTGGCGCTGGGTCAGCAGCTCGATGGCGGCCTGCTCGGCCAGCGCCGGTTGCACCCCATCCTTGACCCGGATGGTGAGCTGGCTGAAGTGGTTCTGGGAGATGAGGCGGCTCATCACGGCGCTGTAGGGCAGCCAGACGTTCACCGACTGGCCGCTGCGGCCAAACCCGGTCTCCTCTTCCACCACGCCGACGATGCGTACCGGCAGGGTGCCGACCAGCACCACCTGGCCGACGGGATCCTGCTTGCCGAGCAGGCTCTCTATGGTCTTGCCGTCAACCACCGCCACCGCGGTCCGATTCTGGATGTCGCGCTCGTCAAACAGCCGGCCGTTGGTGAGCTTCATCCCCTTGACCCGGAAGAAGTCGCTGCCGACCCCGACTATGCTGCCGCTGTTGGTCTTGTTGCGATAGCGCAGCTGGCCGGAGGCGGCGATCTGGGGGCTGGCCCCTTCCAGGTAGGGTTGGCCGAGCAGGGCGTCGAGATCCCGCTTGTTGAGGGTCTGGATGCTGGCGGCCTTCTCGTCCCCCCAATCCTTGCCGGGGAAGATGTCGATGGTGTTGGTGCCCATGGCATTGATCTGGTCGATCACCTTGGCACGGGCCCCCTGGCCGAGCGCCACCACGCTCACCACGGCGGCGATGCCGATGATGATGCCGAGCATGGTGAGGAAGGTGCGCATGCGGTGGGCCAGCATGGCGTGCAGCGCCATGCGTGCCGCTTCCCGGTAGCGATCCCAGTCGTGGCCTGCCCCTTCCTTGCCGGCGGGGGCGGCGGTCGGGGTCACGGGGACGGCCGCCGCTTTGCGGCCGCTGTCCTCCTGTACCCGGCCATCTTTCAGGGTGATGATCCGGTCGGCGTGGCTGGCCACCTCCATGTCGTGGGTCACCAGGATGATGGTGTGGCCCTGGGCGTGCAGCTCCCTGAGGATGGCCATCACCTCCTTGCCGCTCTGGCTGTCGAGGGCCCCGGTGGGTTCGTCCGCCAGGATCACCTCGCCGCCGTTGGCCAGCGCCCGGGCGATACTAACCCGCTGTTGCTGTCCGCCGGAGAGCTGGCTCGGGGTGTGATGGCTGCGCTCGCTGAGCCCCAGTCGCGCCAGCAGTGCCTGGGAGCGGGCCTGGCGCTCGGCCCGTGGCGTGCCGGCGTAGACGGCCGGGATCTCCACGTTGGCGGCGGCATTGAGGTGCGGCAAGAGGTGGTAGCGCTGAAAGATGAAGCCGAAGTGGTGACAGCGCAGTCTGGCGAGGGAGAGGGCGTCCAGGGTGGCGGTGTCCTGGCCGCGGAACAGGTACTGGCCGCTGCTCGGCCGATCGAGGCAGCCGAGCAGGTTCATCAGGGTCGACTTGCCGGAGCCGGAGGCGCCGACGATGGCGATCATCTCTCCCGCCTCGATGGCGAGATCGAGGGGATGGAGCACGGTCACTTCCTGCTCTCCGCTCTGGTAGCGCCGCTCGATCCCCTTGAGCTGGATCAGAGGCTCGCTCACAGCATGATCTCCACGTCATTGCCACTGACCGGCGAACCCTGGTTCAGGGTGACCTTCTCCTGTTCGCTCAGGCCGCTGACCACCTCCACCTTGATATCATCCTTCATGCCGGTCTTGATGCGGCGAGTCTCCTTCTGGTCATCCTCCTTGAGCAGGGTGACCTCGTACTCGTTCTCCCCGAGCTTCTTGCCAAGGGCGGTCTGCGGAATGGTCAGCACCTGCTTGCGCTCGCCGAGCACTATGGTGACCTGGGTGGTCATGGCGACCCGCAGGGTGTGATCCGGGTTGGGCACGTCGAACAGCGCGTAGTAGTAGACGGCGGCGTTGTTGGTGGCCGTGGTGCTGGTGGCCTGCTCATTGATGTTGGTGGGGGCCAGCTCGACGGTGCGCAGGGTGCCGTGATAGCGGGTGTCCGGATCCCCCATCAGGGTGAAATAGACCGGCATGCCGGCCTTGACCCGGGTGACGTCCGCTTCGGAGATCTGCGCCTTGACCGTCATGGTCTCCAGGTTGGCGAGCTTGAGCAGGGTCGGCACCGTCTGGCTGGCGGCCAGGGTCTGCCCCTGGCGGGTCACTATGCTGACGACGGTGCCATCCATGGGCGCCTGAATGCGGTTGTAGCCGAGCTCCGTCTTGGCTCGCTCCACCTTGATCTGGGCATTGTCGACTTCAGCCAATGCCCCCTGCAGCTCGGCTCTGGTCACGGCCAGCTGGGCTTCGGCGCTTTCCAGATCGGCGCGCGAGCTCGCCTCCTGCCTGAACATCTGCTGCTGGCGACGCCAGCTCAGCTCGTTCTGCTTGAGCTGGGCCTGCTTGATCTTGAGCTGGGCGCGGCGGCTGGCGAGATCCGCCTCGGCGGTCTTGAGGTTGTTCTGGGCGATCAGCGGATCGATCTCGGCCAGCAGGTCTCCCTGCTTGACCTTCTGACCTGCCTCTACCGCCAGATAGGTGACCTGGCCCGAGACCTGGGCACCGACGTCTACCTGCTCGATGGCCTGCAGCACACCGCTGGCCAGTACGGTCTGCTCCACGTCCTGGCGGGTCACCTCGGCGGTCAGTACCGGCTCGGGAGCCTTGCTCGGCCAGGCCAGCCAGCCGATGGCGAGCACGGGCACGAGGGCGAGCAGGGCAATTTTTCTCTGCTTGGGAGTGATGTTCATTTTTCACCTGAAAGAAGCGAACGAAGGCGTGCAAGGGCAACATCCTGCAGCAAACGAGGCTCAAAAAACAGTGATGAATATGTAAGAAAACATGTAGATAGTCTTGTCACTAGCGTGCCCTGGTTGGGCTTCCTGGCGAGCAGACGGGGCGGGGGGCAGCGGGCGAAAAAGCCCGCTGCGGGCGGTCATTCGGGTACCCGGCCTGAGTCGGCGGGGGCCGGTCGTCAGCCGACGGCCTTGAGTTGTTCGGCGTAGGGCTCGTGGCAGATCTGGATGTCGAGCGGCAGCTTGTAGATAAGCAGGCGGGCCAGGGAGCCCTCCATCCAGTGGTGGCGGCTGCCGACCAGCAGCAGATCCATCGGGTGAGTGGCCAGCCAGCGTTTCAGGTCGGGCACCACGTCATCGACCACCAGGCACTGGTAATCCACCGGGTGTTGCAGGGTGGTGATGAGCTCGCTGATGATGGCCTTGGCGTCCAGCGTACCCTGGGCGCTGCGCTCCTCTTCCGACAGCGACAGGCTGTTGCGGCGCATCTTGCTGCTGTGGGTCAGGTGCAGCAGGGTGAGCTCGCCCCCCATTCCTTGTGCCAATTGACTCGCTTTGGCCAGCGTCTCCTGCTCGTAATCCTTGCCTTCCAGCAACAGCACGATATTGGTTGAGGTCATAAGCAGTTCTCCCTTGGCATGGTGCGGGCCACTCGGGACAAATGGCCTGTCCCAGAACACTGTGTACCCGCTATGTGTCGCATAGCACGAACCTGTCTCTGTGGCTGCCGGTGTCACCGGGTGTCGCTGATGCAGCGCCAGGGCATGTTCGTTTACATCATCATAACAGACTGAGTTGAATGGAAAATGAAGGAAAAGCGGGGCTGGGCGGGCAAATGACGTGCGAGCCGTCAAAAGCGTGAGCAAAGCAGGGATTGGCCCCTCTCTGGAACCATGCTGGAGGGTGTTGGCTGGCAGATGGCAAGATAACAAGAGAGAGGGCGGGACGGGTGAGCAGAACGGCGAGTCCGGCGTGAAGCGGGACTCGCCGGGTCTGCGTCAGAGTGGCTTGCCCGCCAGATAGCTCGTCAGCCAGGGCAGCCCCTCTTTCTTGCGACTGACGGCGCCAATGAGCTGGATGGGGTGGGCGGGCAGGATGCCGTTGCTGGCGAAATGGAGCTGGCTGCCCCCCTGAGCCAGGTCGGTCAGCATCAGGACATAGGCATCCAGCCCATCCTCTGCCAGCCGCAGCTGCATGGCTTGTTCCAGTTCCGCCTGCCGGCGGTGCAGCTGACCCGGGTCCATCACGCAGATCTGGCTGACGGAGAGCTGGTAGCCGGCGATCTGGTAGGCCTTCTCGTCGGCGGCGAGCAGCTCGGCCATGGGGGCGTCACCGAGCTGGGTGCGGCGCTCCAGCAGGGTCTGGGCGAAGGGCTCCAGCGCCAGATCCGCCAGTGGCAACAGGGCATGGACGGCGGCGCGATCGCGCGCCGTGGTGGTGGGGGAGGTGAGGCTGAATGTATCGCTGATGATGGCCCCGAGCAGCAGGCGAGCCTGGGCGCGGGAGAGGGTATGGTAACCCATCAGCTCCAGCAGCACGGTGGCGCTGCAGCCCACGGCCCGGATCCAGGCATCGAGTGGCCCACGGGTAATGAGAGTGCCGATGCGGTGGTGGTCGATGAGGCCCTGCACGTCGGCCTCTGCCAGTCCCTCCGGCCCCTGCTCCAGTTCGCTGAAATCCACCAGAAACACCTGCTTGTTGGCCACGCTGCCCTGCAGCAGGGGAGGAGCGGCAACGCCGGCGGTGTCCAGAATGAAGCGGGTTTCGGCGATGGGCTCGCCGAGCGCATAGGCCTGGGCAGGGCGGCCCTGGCGATTGAGCCAGTCGGCAGCCACCAGGGCGGTACAGATGCTGTCGCTATCGGGATTCTTGTGGCCAAACACGTGGAGCATGGTGCCATTCCTGCGGTTGATGACGTACCTGAGGCAAGATCAGGTATGCGGGGCAAACGGGAAAACAGGGGGTTGCCCTGCTCTGGATTCACTCTATGCGCCGTCCCCGCTCATGGCAACCAGCGCAGGCCGTCCTGCGGCGGGCGAGACCCTGTTGTAAAAGGGGGGCGCACTCCTGCTGCTGAATCGTCTTGGGGCTGGGTAGGTAGGCAGACCTGGGTTGCAGATTAGGGCAGGGAGGCAAACTCGGACAGGGAGACAGGAGGAAGGAGATGGCTGTGTGGCAAGCGTCGGGGGCTCTCCCCTGGCAGCAAGGTTCACGCTGCAAGAGGTGGAGGGGGATGGGCAAGCAAAGAGATTAGGCCGTGTCTCGGTATGAGCGAGAGGCTATGAGGCTTCGATCCGGCCAGGCAGGCCGTGACCATTCAAACCGCCAGAAAGTGATCTCTCGGGAGTGAGCTCTCCAGGATGCGGCAACGGTGGCATGGTGATGATGCACCTGCCGTGGAGCCGCAAACCACCGTCACCAGCAGGCGGAGTTACGCGGGGAACCTGATTAGTAAGCCCCGCGTGCAGCTGGCTGGCCTTTGCCTCAGCAGGCCAGCAGTTCGCGAGCATTGGCCAGGGTGTTGTCGGTGATCTGATCGCCCCCCAGCAGACGGGCCAGCTCGTTGAGACGGGCACTTTGATCCAGCGCCTGCATCTGGGTTTCGGTGGTCTTGCCGTCGGTGTGCTTGCTCACCACCATGTGCTGGTGCCCCTTTCCTGCGACCTGGGGCAGGTGGGTGACCACCATCACCTGGGTCGATTCCCCCAGCTGGCGCAGCAGGCGTCCTACCACGGCGGCTGTGGGGCCACTGATCCCCACGTCCACTTCATCGAAGATCAGGGTCGGCGTCGAGATCTTGCGGGCGCTGATCACCACGATGGCGAGACTGATGCGCGACAGTTCGCCGCCGGAGGCCACCTTGCCGAGTGGCTGGATCGGCTGGCCCGGGTTGGTGGTGACCATGAACTCCACCCGGTCGATGCCGAGCGGTGACAGGCTGCTCTGGGCATCGGGGCGCACCTCGATGGCGAAGCGGCCGTCCGGCATCGCCAGCTCGTGCATGCTGGCACTCACCTTGGCGCCGAGCTCCTCGGCATAGCGCTGGCGACTCTGGCTCAGGGCCTCGGCGGCCTGCACGAAGGCCTGGCGGGCCTCGGCCAGCTCGTCTTCCATCCCCTCCAGCCGTTCCTCGTCGGAGTTGAGGCGCGCCAGATCGGCGGCCAGCTCCTGATGGTGCAGGGCCAGCTCGGCCGGTTTGACGTGGTGCTTGCGGGCCAGGTTGATGGCCTTGGAGAGGCGGCTCTCCAGCTCGTTGAAGCGCTCTGGATCCAGCTCCAGCCGGTCCAGGTAGCTGCGCAGCTCGCTGTGACTCTCCTGCACCCCGATGAGGGCCTCGTTGAGCATGCCGAGCACATCGCCCAGCCGGCTGTCCATGGCGACCAGCCCTTCGGCCCGGTCGACGACGGTCTGCAGCAGACCGGCGATGGTGGTCTCCTCGTTGTCATAGAGCAGATCCAGACAGGCGCCGCACTCCTGCATCAGCTCGGTGCCATTGGCCAGGCGCTGATGCTCCTCTTCAATCTCTTCAAACTCCCCCGGTTGCAGGGCAAATTCATCGAGCTCCTGCACCTGATATTCGATGAGCTGGCGGCGGGCCTCCCGCTGCTGCTGCTCGGCCTTGAGCCGGTTGAGCTCGTTCTGCAGCTGGCGCCACTGCTGGTAGTGGCGGCGTACCTCATCGAGCAGCAGATGGTGGCCGGCGTAACCATCGAGCAGGGCGAGCTGGTAGTCGGGTTTGAGCAGCATCTGGTGGGCATGCTGGCCATGGACGTTGACCAGCAGCTGGCCCAGGTTCTTGAGCTGGGTGAGGGGCACGGGCACGCCGTTGATGTAGCTGCGCGAGCGCCCCTCGGCGGAGATGACCCGTCGCACTATGCATTCCCCTTCGTTTTCCAGCTCGTTGGTGGCGAGCCAGGCGCGAGCGGCCGGGTTGCCGTCCAGCAGGAAGCGGGCGCTGACCTCGCTCTTGTCACTGTCCGGTCGCACCATGCCGGCTTCGGCACGCTCCCCCAGGCACAGGCCCAGGGCATCGATGGCGATGGATTTGCCCGCCCCGGTCTCACCCGTGATGCAGGTCATGCCCGGTTGCAGATCGAGTTCGAGAAACTTGACGATGGCGAAGTTGTTGACGGTCAGCTGGGTCAGCATGGTCTCATCCTGTATGGGCCAACATTACTGTGTATGCATCCAGTATATACTGGTTTTCCATACAGTAAAGGTGTCGCCGCAGGACGGAATGCAAAACGGCCCGCGCCAGGGACCGTATTGTGAGGAACAGGGAGTGCAGGGCTGGGGATCAGAACAGCTTGCTGCCCCAGCCGAGCTTGTTGCGTAGCACGTGGAAGTAGCTGTAATCCAGCGGATGCACCAGATGCAGCTTGTGGCTGCTCTTCTTGATGAGGATCTCGTCCCCCGGGTGGACCGCCAGCGTCACCTGGCCGTCGCAGCTCACTTGTATGGCGTCGTCCTGATTGTCCGGTGAGACCAGCAACCGCACCTCGCTGTCGGCGTCCAGCACGATGGGGCGGCTGCTCAGGGTGTGCGGGAACATGGGCACCAGCGTGATGGCGTTGAGCTTGGGGGTGAGGATGGCGCCGCCCGCCGACAGGGAGTAGGCGGTGGAGCCGGTGGGGGTGGCCACTATGATGCCGTCCGAGCGCTGGCTGTACATGAAGCTGCCGTCGATGTAGACCTCGAACTCGATCATGTGGGCAATCTTGCCCGGGTGCAGCACCGCCTCGTTGACCGCCAGGTTGTTGGACTTGCGCTCGCCGTGGCGATAGACCGCCGCCTCCAGCAGGAAGCGGTGCTCGCTCTTGTAGTGGCCGCACAGCACCTGCTCCAGCGGCAGCAGGTAATCCTGCGGCGAGAGATCGGTGAGAAAGCCGAGGTTGCCCCGGTTTACCCCGATCACCGCCACGTCGAAGCGCGACAGTACCCGCGCGGCCCCCAGCATGTTGCCGTCACCACCGACCACGATGGCGAGATCCGCCTGCTGGCCCAGTTGCACCAGATCCATCACGTTCTCGTCCATGATGCCGAGGGCGTGGGCCACCCGGCTCTCTACCAGCACCCGAAAACCGCGGGTGGTCAGGTATTGATGCAGGCCGGTCAGGGTCTGGTTGGCCCCTTCGTGGTGGGGCTTGCCAATCAGGGCGATGGTTTTGAACGGAGAATCCATGGTCTGTCGGGTCTGGGATGAGTATTGGGGGGAGTATACCGCGCTTTGGGGGGGATTTGTCTGCTGCCGGCGTGTCCGCTTGCGCCATGGGGCGGGAAAACACCGTAAATTGCCTGTCGCGTCACCTCCTTGGCGATAATGGCGCCCTTTTCCCCTTGAAAGCCGGGGATCCATCCCCATAATAGCGCCAACATAGTCGGCCCGTTGCCGTCCGGTCGCGCAACCGGAGAGCGGGCCCTCATAAGTAACCCGCAATTGGAGATGTCATGAACCACGAAGAACAAAAGGTTGAAGCGATGGAGCAAGTGGAAGCCCAGCCAGTCGAACCGACCGATGTAGACAGTGAAGTGACAGCCGAGCAGGCCCGCATTGCCGAGCTGGAGGCGCAGCTGGAAGCTGCCCAGCAAGCCTCTGCCGAAGAGCGCGAGCGCGCCATTCGTGCCGTCGCCGAGATGGAGAACCTGCGTCGTCGCGCGGCGCAGGACGTGGAGAAGGCGCACAAGTTCGCGCTGGAGAAGTTCGCCGCCGAGCTCTTGCCGGTGCTGGACAACATGGAACGCGCCATCGAGCTGGCCGACAAGGAAAACGACGCCCTCAAGCCGATGATCGAAGGGGTCGAGCTGACCCTGAAATCCATGCAGAGCGGCGTGGCCAAGTTCGGCCTGGCGGCGCTGGATCCGACCAACCAGCCGTTTGACCCCAACGCCCATCAGGCGATGAGCATGGTGCCGAGTGCCGACGTGGCGCCGAACACCGTCATCGCCGTGATGCAGAAAGGCTACGAGCTGAACGGTCGCGTGATCCGTCCGGCCATGGTCATGGTATCCAAGGCCGTCGACTGAGTCGGTGCTTGATGCCCAGGCCCGCCGCTTGGCGGGCTTTTTGTTGTGTATCCCTGCGGTGCGTCATGGCCCGGCCATGACAAAAGGCGGGGTTTTTGCAGGGCGGGGCTTGAAGTGGCCACTTGCGACCCCATATAGGATGCAAGGCCACGGCGGCACAAAAAATTTGATGCCGGGAGCTTGAAAGCCAGATTGGCAGGCCCCACCTAGCCGTTAACGCATTAAGGCGAGCCCCTCGCCAGTTTATTCAAAGTATTTGGAGATTCGTCAAATGGGTAAAATCATCGGTATTGACCTGGGTACTACCAACTCCTGCGTCGCTATTCTGGATGGCGACCATGCTCGCGTGATCGAGAACGCGGAAGGCGACCGTACTACTCCGTCCATCATTGCCTATGCCGATGACGGCGAAATCCTGGTTGGTCAGCCGGCCAAGCGTCAGGCCATCACCAACCCGAAGAACACGCTGTTCGCCATCAAGCGTCTGATCGGCCGTCGTTTCGAAGATGACGAAGTACAACGTGACCTGAAAATCATGCCGTACGCCATCGCCAAGGCCGACAACGGTGACGCCTGGGTCGAGGTGAAAGGCAAGAAAATGGCACCGCCGCAGATCTCTGCCGAAGTGCTGAAAAAGATGAAGAAGACCGCCGAAGACTATCTGGGCGAGCCGGTCACCGAAGCCGTCATCACTGTACCGGCCTACTTCAACGACGCCCAGCGTCAGGCTACCAAGGATGCCGGTCGCATCGCCGGTCTGGATGTAAAACGCATCATCAACGAACCGACTGCCGCGGCTTTCGCCTACGGCGTCAACAAGGTCAAGGGCGAGCGCAAGGTTGCCGTGTATGACTTAGGGGGCGGTACCTTCGATATCTCCATCATCGAGATCGACGAAGTGGAAGGCGAGACCACCTTCGAAGTACTGGCGACCAACGGTAACACCCACCTGGGTGGTGAAGACTTTGACAACCGCGTCATCAACTACCTGGTTGACGAGTTCAAGCGTGAGCAGGGCATCGACCTGCGCAACGACCAGCTGGCCCTGCAGCGTCTGAAAGATGCCGCCGAGAAAGCCAAGATCGAGCTCTCTTCCGCCCAGCAGACCGACGTCAACCTGCCGTACATCACTGCCGATGCCACCGGTCCGAAGCACATGAACATCAAGGTCACCCGCGCCAAGCTGGAATCCCTGGTGGAAGACATGGTGAAGGACTCTCTGGAGCCGGTTCGCGTCGCCCTGAAAGACTCCGGTCTGGCTGTTGGCGAGATCGACGACGTCATCCTGGTTGGTGGTCAGACCCGTATGCCGCTGGTTCAGAAGACAGTTGCCGAGTTCTTCGGCAAAGAGCCGCGCAAAGACGTCAACCCGGACGAAGCCGTGGCCATGGGTGCTGCCATCCAGGGTGCCGTGCTGTCCGGTGACAAGACCGACGTACTGCTGCTGGACGTTACCCCGCTCTCCCTGGGTATCGAAACCATGGGCAGCGTGATGACTGCGCTGATCGAGAAGAACACCACCATTCCGACCAAGAAGT
Organism: Aeromonas sp. s2; assembly: GCF_040907935.1. Lineage (NCBI taxonomy): Bacteria > Pseudomonadati > Pseudomonadota > Gammaproteobacteria > Aeromonadales > Aeromonadaceae > Aeromonas > Aeromonas sp. s2. The sequence continues at coordinate 219,370 of NZ_JBFOCR010000014.1, forward strand.
CCCAGGTGTTCTCCACTGCCGAAGACAACCAGTCTGCCGTGACCATTCACGTGCTGCAGGGTGAGCGCAAGCGCGCCAGCGACAACAAGTCCCTGGGCCAGTTCAACCTGGAAGGCATCCGTCCGGCACCGCGCGGTCTGCCGCAGATCGAAGTGACCTTCGACATCGACGCCAACGGCATCCTGCACGTCTCCGCCAAAGACAAGGAGACCAACAAGGAGCAGAAGATCACCATCCAGGCCTCCTCTGGTCTGTCTGATGACGAGATCGAGCGCATGGTACGCGAAGCCGAAGCCAACGCGGCCGAGGACAAGAAGTTCGAAGAGCTGGTGCAGGCCCGCAACCAGGCTGATGGTCTGGTCCACTCCGTGCGCAAGCAGGTTACCGAAGCTGGTGAAGCCCTGCCTGCCGACGACAAGACCAAGGTCGAAGCTGCGCTGAGCGAGCTGGAAGCCGCCATCAAGGGTGACGACAAGGCCGTTATCGAGGCCAAGCAGCAGGCGCTGCTGGAAGCGTCCCAGAAGCTGATGGAAATTGCCCAGCAGCAGGCTCAGGCGCAAGGCACCGCCGGTGCTGATGCCGGTCAGTCCTCCTCTTCTGCCAAGGCTGACGACGACGTGGTCGACGCCGAGTTCGAAGAAGTGAAAGACGACAAGAAATAAGCCCGACCCAGATGGGCGAAGTCCGCTTCGCCCATCGGCTTGATTCTATGAATTTACGGGCGTTGGGTGACCAACGCCCGTCTGCGTAACTGCTGATATAGCAACAGGATAAGTATGTCGAAGCGCGATTTCTACGAAGTGCTCGGGGTATCCAAGGATGCCGACGAACGCGAGATCAAGAAGGCGTACAAGCGTCTGGCCATGAAGTATCACCCTGATCGCAACCAGGGCGATGCCGGTGCCGAAGAGAAGTTCAAAGAGGTCAAGGAAGCTTACGAGATCCTGACCGATGCCAACCTGCGTGCCCGCTATGACCAGTACGGCCACGCCGGCGTGGATCAGAGCCAGGGTGGCGGTGGCCACGGTGGCTTTGGCGGTGGCGCCGATTTCGGCGACATCTTCGGCGACGTGTTTGGCGATATTTTCGGTGGCAGCCGTGGTGGTGGCCGTCGCGGCCCGGCCCGTGGCTCCGACCTGCGCTACACCATGGAGCTGACCCTGGAAGAGGCGGTGCGCGGGGTCTCCAAGGAGATCAAGGTACCGACCCTGGTCCACTGTGAAGTGTGTAACGGCTCGGGAGCCCACACCGGCAGCTCTGCCCAGACCTGCCCGACCTGCCACGGCTCCGGCCAGGTGCAGATGCGTCAGGGCTTCTTTGCGGTGCAGCAACCCTGCCCCCACTGTCACGGTCGCGGCAAGATCATCAAGGATCCGTGCCGCAAGTGCCATGGCGAAGGTCGTTACCAGAAGACCAAGACCCTGTCGGTCAAGATCCCGGCTGGCGTCGACACCGGCGATCGCATCCGCCTCTCCGGCGAAGGGGAAGCGGGGGAAGCCGGCGCACCGGCGGGCGATCTGTACGTACAGGTGCACGTCAAGGAGCACGAAATCTTCGTGCGTGATGGCAATAACCTCTACTGCGAAGTGCCCATCAGCTTCACCGCGGCAGCCCTCGGCGGCGAGATCGAAGTGCCGACCCTGGATGGCCGGGTCAAGCTCAAGGTCACCCCTGAGACCCAGACCGGCAAAATGTTCCGCATGCGGGGCAAGGGCGTCAAGTCCGTGCGCTCCGGCCAGGTGGGGGATCTGATGTGCAAGGTGGTGGTGGAGACCCCGGTCAAGCTGACCGAGCAGCAAAAAGAGCTGCTGCGCCAGCTGGATGAATCCTTCAGCGGTGCTGCCGCCAAGACCCACAAGCCGAAATCGGAAGGCTTCTTCGAAGGGGTGAAACGCTTCTTCGACGATCTGACCAGCTGATCTTCGCGACCCTGATATCAAGAGCCGGCCCTGTGCCGGCTCTTTTTTTGCCCCAGCTTTAGCAAGATCCCCGCTTATTGAGTGGATCCCGATGAGGGATCTTCCTCACAACTTCCGCCAATTCCTGCTGTACGAATGTTATCCCGCTCACACTTGAGCTGAAACGGTTTAGCATGTGTATTGAGTTGGCTAAATTGGTTTAGCTATGCTCTCGTCGTCGATAACAACAGGCCCGACCGGGCAACAGATGACAGGTGAGGAAGATGACGATGTGCAAGAGCAAGTTGGCGCTGGCCGTGGCGCTGGGATTGGGGATGAGCAGCCCGCTGTGGGCGGCGGATGGCGGTATCGAGGCCCGTCTGGCGGCGCTGGAGGCACGGGTGCAGGTGGCCGAGGCGCGCGCCACCGCCGCCGAAGCGCGGGCCGACGAGGCCCAGAGCAAGGCAAACGAAGCCCGCGAGACGGCCGTGGTGGCCAAGGCCCAGAGCGAGAAGGTGGACAAGCAGACCGCCGGGGCCCAGGGTTTCGAGTTTCACGGCTATGCCCGCTCGGGCCTCTTGGTCAACGGCAATGGCAACGGCGGTCGCGGCGGCCCCTATATCACCCCGGCCGGCTCGGTGGGTGGCGCCGTGGGTCGTCTTGGCAACGAGGATGACACCTACATGGAGGCCAACCTGCTGAAGACCCAGACCTTCGCCGATGGCAGCTGGGCCCGCTACAAGTTGATGCTGGCGGACGGGGTGGAGACCAGCAACGACTGGACCGCCAGCGATTCCAGCCTCAATACCCGCCAGGTGTTTGCCGAGATCGGCGATCTGGCGAGCTTCGACGGTCCCTTCAAGCATGCTGTGCTGTGGGCGGGCAAGCGCTTCGATCGGGACAACTTCGACATCCACTGGCTCGACTCGGACGTGGTGTTCCTGGCCGGCACCGGCGGCGGCGTCTACGACGTGCAGCTGGCCGACAGCTGGAAGGCGAACTTCTCTCTCTACGGACGCGACTACGGCGACATCAGCGCGAGCGGTCTCTCGGACATCGAGAGCTACATCTTCACCATGAACAACCGGGTCGGCAACTGGCAGTGGATGCTGAACGGCCTGTCGGCCAAGGACAACGAGGCGCGCATCAACGACGGTGGCGCCGGCAGCGAGACGGCGAACAAGGGGGCGCACACCCTGCTGGCCTACCACGCCGACAGCTTCTTTGGCATCAACCCCGGCTTCTCCAAGGCGGCCGTGCTGTATGGCCACGGCCTGGGTGCCGAGCTCAAGGGGCTGGGCTCCGACAGCGAGCTGCTGGCGGACGCCGATGCGGTGCGGGTCGCCGTGTTTGGCGCCACCGATCTCGCACCCCGCTGGCGTATCGCCCCGGCCCTGCTGGCGGAGCAGAGCAAGGATCGTTACGTGAAGGGGGACGAGTACCGCTGGGTGACCCTCAATGGCCGGCTGGCCCAGGTGCTGAGCCAGAACGTCGAGCTGGTCTACGAGGCCACCTGGCAGTACATGGATCTCGATCCCAAGGGCTACAAGGGGCGTCAGGCGGTGAGCGGCGACTTCACCAAGCTCACCTTCGCCCCCACCTTCAAGGCGCAGACCGCCGGCTTCTTCGAGCGGCCCGAGTTGCGGGTATTCGCCACCTGGATGGACTGGTCCTCCGAGCTCGACAACTACGCCAGCACCGATGCCATGGGCCAAAGCAACTTCACCGCCGGCGGCGAGTGGAACTTCGGCGTGCAGATGGAAACCTGGTTCTAGTTCGTTATCCCGATCACAAAAATGGCAGCCGGCGGCGGGATCTGTTGGTTGGCTAAAACGGTTTAGCTGATAATGCCAGCCAACAAAACAGAGTCCGGGTTTGACAGTCGATCCGATGCAGCAGTGGAGTAGCAAGGTGACGAATCGTGTGTGGGTAATGGGTGATGCGGTGGTGGACTTGATCCCGGAAGGGGAGCAGCACTATCTCAGGTGTCCGGGCGGTGCGCCGGCCAACGTGGCGGTCGGGGTGGCCCGGCTCGGCGGGGAGTCGGCCTTTATCGGTCGGGTCGGCGCGGATCCCTTCGGCCGCTTTATGGCCGATACCCTGGCCAGCGAAGGGGTCGACACCCGTCACTTGATCCAGGATCCGGCTCATCGCACCAGCACGGTGCTGGTGGAGCTCGATGCCGAGGGCGAGCGCAGCTTCACCTTTATGGTGAGGCCCAGCGCGGATCAGTTCCTGACTCCCGCCGATCTGCCGGTCTTCCTGGCCGGGCAGTGGCTGCTCACCTGCTCCATTGCGCTCGCCAACGAACCGGTACGTGGCAGCTGCCTGCAAGCCATGGCGGCCATCAAGGCTGTCGGGGGGCGGGTCTGCTTCGATCCCAACCTGAGGCCCGAGGTGTGGGGCAACCCCGCCGAGATGCTGCCCGTGGTGCGCGAGGCCATCGCCCTCGCGGACGTGGTCAAGCTCTCGGGGGAGGAGCTGCAACTGCTAAGCGGTCTGGACGATCTGGCGATGGGGCTCGCCACCATTTCAGGCCCGGCCCTGGTGCTGGTGACCCGGGGGGCGGCCGGCGTGGTGGCTCGCCTCGGTGGCGAGCTGCTGGAGTGGGTGGGGCCCAAAGTGACTCCCATCGACACCACGGGGGCGGGGGACGCCTTCGTTGCCGGTCTGCTGAGCGCCCTGGCCGAACGGACCTCGCTGCCCGCTCTGGATGAGTTGCCTGCCATCCTGGCCCGGGCCCACGGCTGCGGGGCGCTGGCCACCACCGCCAAGGGGGCGATGACGGCGCTGCCGAGTCGCACCGAACTGGATACCTTTTTGCGATCGGGGGCAAGCGGCTGTTGATCCGCGGCTAGAACCGCGGGTCGACAGACCTTACTCTCATGTGACATGAGCCTGCCGACGGCGGGCCATAAGAGGAAGAATATGAATATCAGTGCGATAGCCAAGGATCTTGTGCCCCTGCTCGGGGGCAAGGAGAACATCGTCAGCGCCGCCCACTGCGCCACCCGGCTGCGGCTGGTGCTGGCGGACGACAGCAAGGTGAACAAGGCCGCCATCGACAAGCTGGACGGGGTCAAGGGGTGCTTCAGCAACGCTGGCCAGATCCAGGTGATCTTCGGCACCGGCCTGGTCAACAAGGTCCATGCGGAGTTCGTGGCGCTGACCGGTGCCGGCACCGCCAGCAAGGCGGAGCTGACCGACATGGCGGCGGCCAAGCTCAACGTGGCTCAACGCCTGGCGCGGACCCTCTCCAACATCTTCGTGCCCATCATTCCGGCCATCGTCGCCTCCGGCCTGCTGATGGGGCTGCTCGGCATGGTGCGCACCTATGGCTGGGTCAACGCCGACAGCGCGCTCTTCATCATGCTGGACATGTTCAGCTCGGCGGCCTTTGTCATCCTGCCGATCCTCATCGGCTTCACCGCGGCGCGGGAATTCGGCGGCAACCCCTATCTGGGGGCGACCCTTGGGGGCATCCTCACCCACCCGGTCCTGACCAACGCCTGGGGCGTGGCGGGGGGCTTCAAGACCATGGACTTCTTCGGACTGGACGTGGCCATGATCGGTTATCAGGGCACCGTCTTCCCGGTGCTCTTGGCGGTCTGGTTCATGTCCCACCTGGAGAAACAGCTGAGAAGGCGCGTCCCCGATGCCCTGGATCTCATCCTCACTCCGTTCCTGACCGTCATCATTACCGGCTTCGTGGCGCTGCTCTTCATCGGCCCCGCCGGGCGGGTGCTGGGGGATGGCATCTCGTTCGGCCTGAGCGCCCTCTATGAACAGGCGGGCTGGCTGGCGGGTCTGGTGTTTGGCGGGACTTATTCGCTTATCGTCATCACCGGCATCCACCACAGCTTCCACGCCATCGAGGCGGGCCTGCTGGCCAACCCGGCCATCGGCGTCAACTTCCTGCTGCCTATCTGGGCCATGGCCAACGTGGCCCAGGGCGGCGCCTGTCTCGCGGTCTACTTCAAGACCCGCGACGTGAAGATCAAGGCCATCACGGTGCCGGCGGCCATGTCCTGCCTGCTCGGCATCACGGAGGCGGCCATCTTCGGGGTCAACCTGCGCTACATCAAGCCCTTCTTGGCCGGCCTGTTCGGCGGGGCCTGCGGCGGCGCCTACGTGGTGGCGGCCAAGGTGGGCATGATGGCGGTCGGTCTGACCGGCATTCCGGGCATGGCCATCGTCCAGCCCATGAGCCTCATCCACTACGTCATCGGCCTGGTGATCGCCTTTGGTGCCGCCTTCGCCGCCTCCTACCTGCTCAAGTACAAGGTGGAGTGATGAAGGAAAGCCATCTCCTCAAACAGGTTGTCCGGTCCCTACTGGCCGGCCAGCTCAAGGCGGCGGCCGATCCCCATCGGCCCCGCTGGCACCTGGCAGCCCCGGTGGGGCTGCTCAACGACCCCAACGGCTTCATCGAGCACGGCGGGCGTTATCACCTCTTCTACCAGTGGAACCCGCTGGGTTGCGCACACGCCAACAAGGGCTGGGGTCACGTCACCTCCACCGATCTGCTGCACTGGCAGCACGAGCTGCCGGCCCTGCTGCCGGTGGAGCCCTACGAGCAGAGCGGCTGCTACTCCGGCTCGGCGGTGAGCGACGAACAGGGGCGCCTGACTCTCATCTACACCGGCAACGTCAAATACCCGGACGGTAGCCGCACCGCCTACCAGTGTCTGGCGCGGGACGACGGCATGGGCGGCTTTGCCAAGCTGGGGCCGGTGCTGGACCTGCCCGAAGGCTACAGCGGTCACGTGCGCGACCCCAAGGTGTGGCACGACGGCCGGCAGTGGCTGATGGTGCTGGGGGCCCGCACCCAGGATGACAAGGGGGAGGTGCTGCTCTATCGCGGCGACGCGCTGGATGGTTGGACGCTGGTCGGCCCCATCGCCGGCAGCGGGCGCGGTGGGCTTGGGGAGTTCGGCTATATGTGGGAGTGCCCGGACCTCTTCCCCCTAGGTGATCGCCATGTGCTGATCAGCTGCCCGCAGGGGATTGCCCCCCGGGGAGAGGATTATCGCAACCGCTACCAGTGCGGCTGGCTGGCGGGTGACTTCGACGGCACTCAGTTCGAGCACGGTGCCTTCCACGAGCTGGACCGAGGCTTCGAGTTTTACGCCCCCCAGACCACCCAGGACAGCCAGGGGCGGCGCCTGTTGTTTGCCTGGCTGGGGCTGCCGGAGGAGAACGAGATGAGCCAGCCCACCCTAGAGCATGGCTGGATCCACCAGATGAGCTGCCCGCGGGAGCTGTTCTGGCATGACGACTGGCTCTGCCAGCGGCCGGTGGCGGAAATCGCGGCCCTCAAGGGGGCTCCGACCCGCTTCGAGGGAGCGCCGGACGAGCTGCCTGCCCTGGCCATCGACTCGGCCTGGCTGGACCTGGCCTTGAGCGGGGAGGGACGCCTCGGGTTTGGCGCCGTGGCCGAGCTGGTGTGGCAGCCGGGGCGCCTTGTCCTGCGCCGGCAGAACTGGCAGAGCGGGGAGTGGGAGGAGCGAGGCTGCCCCTGGCTTGGGGGGAGCATCACCGTCTTGTGCGACAGCTCCAGCCTCGAGTGTTTCGTGGATGGCGGTCGCCAGACCCTGTCTACCCGCTACTTCCCCGGTGAAAACCCAGTACTTTCCGCACGTTGTGACGGTGATGACAGCAAAATTTGCCTCGATCACTGGCTGCTGGCAGCCTGCCTTGTACAATAGCCCGGTGTCAGTTTGCCGGGAGGTCAGGTGGAGAAGAAGAAACGGATCACGATTGCCCAGATAGCCACGCTCGCGGGGGTCTCCAAGGCCACCGCCAGCCTGGTGCTCAACGGCAAGAGTGCGGAGTACCGCATCGCCGACGACACTCGCAAGCGGATCCAGGCGGTGGCGGACGAGTGCCACTACCAGCCGAGCATCCATGCCCGCTCCCTGCGGGCTGCGCGCAGTTACACCTGGGGACTGGTGATCCCCGACCTCACCAACTTCGGTTTCGCCAGCATCGCCCGGGCCCTTGAGGCCCACTGCCGGGAGGCGGGGATCCAGCTGCTCATCGCCTGCTCCGAGGATGACCCCACCCTGGAGCAGCGGGTGGTGGACAACCTTATCAGCCGCCAGGTGGACGGCCTCATCGTCGCCTCCAGTGGCCACAGTGATGACATCTATGCCCGTATCCACGACCGCCTGCCGGTGGTGCAGCTCGACCGCCACATCGGCGAGTCGCGCCTGCCCATGGTGATCTCGGATGCCTGCAAAGCCACCGCCGAGCTGGTGCAGGACATGGCGGCCAGCTGCGGAGAGGAGATCTACTACTTCGGCGGCCTGCTGGATCTCTCCCCCAGCCGCCACCGGCTGGCGGGTTACGAGCTGGGGTTGCACCGCGCCGGGCTGGAGGCCACATCAGACCGGGTTCGTCACCGCGACTACCAGCCAAGCTCGGGCTATCAGCTGATGGCCGAGCTGGTGGCCGAGCTCGGGGCGCCGCCCAAGGGGCTCTTCACCGCCTCCTTCACCCTGCTCGAGGGGGTGCTGCGCTACCTCAACGAAGCGGGGCTGATGGAAACTGGGATGCGCCTGTGCACCTTCGACGACCACGACCTGCTCGACTGCATCCCCATGCGTATCGACTCGGTGGCCCAGGATTGCCCGGCCCTGGCTCACGCCTCCTTCGAACTGATGCAACAGCTTATTGCGGGCAATCCCCCCACCCAGACCGCCCAGGTCATCCCCCCCAGGGTGCGCTGGCGCAGCCGCCGCTAACCCGGAAAGATGAAAAAGCCCCGCCAGTGTGGGGCTTTTTGCTGTGGGGCGAGGGCTCGCCTCAATCCGTGGTACTGGCGCGCCAGAACACCTGCTTGATGTGAGGGTGGATGCCGAGCTTCACCATCAGGGCGTCCAGCTCGTCACCATCGATGGAGGTGGCCAGCAGCACCGCGGATATCTCCAGATCCCGCTCGCCGAAGGGCTCGATGTCGAGCTCGCTCAACGGATAGTTGGCCTGCTCCAGCATCTCTTCCAGCCAGTGCAGCACCTCTTTCTGGTATTCGCGCTGGGTGAGGGCGGTCACCCGATAGGTCACCTCGGTGTCTGTGTTGTCCACCGGACGGCGGTTGATCTGGTTCACCAGCGGGCGCAGCAGGGTGTTGGCAGCCAGCACGAACAGGGCGCCGAGGATCGCCTCCATGGCCAGCCCGGCCCCGCTGGCGGCACCGACCGCCGCCACTCCCCACAGGGTGGCGGCGGTGTTGATGCCGCGGATATTGCCGGACTCGCGCATGATGACGCCGGCGCCGAGAAAGCCGATGCCGGAGACGATGTAGGCCACCACGTGCACCACCCCGTAGGTGCCGCCGTGCAGGTCATAGATGCGTTGGGCCAGGTTGACGAACAGGGCCGCGCCCACCGCCACCAGCACATTGGTGCGCAGGCCCGCGGTACGCTGGCGGTACTGACGCTCCAGCCCCACCAGACTGCCGAGCACGAAGGCTAGCAGCAGGCTGGCCAGGGTGTCGAGCAGGGAAATCATGTCCAATTGCTGCCACATTCTCATGGCGTACTCCTTCTGTTGCAGATGGCCTTCCTGAAGGCGGGCGAGGGTTCCCTTGCCTGATCCCCGTGCGTGAAGGCCATCACCTCATCGAAAAAACGCACGGAAAGCCCGACCCGGCCATGCAGGATGGCGGGTTGGGCTGCGAAACGGATTGAAAGGGGCCAGCGTGGCTGGTCCCGGTTATGGCTTGCTCAATTGAGCGCCGGTTCGGGGTCGCGGCGCGGATGCAGCTCCCAGCGAACCGGGTGATGTACCCCCACCAGGTGCACGAACTGCACCAGATAGCGCCGCTGGGGCGGGGTGCAGTGCAGATTGAGCACCAGCTCCCGCCCGCCGCTGCGACCGGGTCGCAGGGACTGCAAGGGGTGCAGGCCCGCCGGTTGCAGGGTGTGGTTCACCAGATCCAGCACCTGCTCCATGTCGGCCCGATCCTCGCAACGGATCTGCAGCCGGTAGTGGTGCTGGCGCTCCTTGCCACGCAGCCAGAGCGGCAACAGGCCGCGCCCCAGTCTGCTCAGCAGGGGGTGAGTCCGGTTGGATACGGACAGGGTTGAAATAAAACGCATAGTAGCCTCCTTGTGGGAAGCAGAAACTATGCAGGCATGGCGGCCATGGCTTTTGGCCAATGGTCACCAGACGTCAAGTGTAAAAAGAGAAGAGGGGAGTGGATTTCCGCTTCTCGCAGGGCTGCGAGCATGCGGCAGAGGATGACCTGCGGCTAGCTCGCGACCCGGGTACCGACGACGAGGGTCGGTCTACAACTGTCACTTGATGAGTTGCCCACTGATGGTCTCCGCTGTTGATGGACGGCCTGATGGTACTCATCCAGAGCGGTGGGGTAAAGCCTCATCGCCCATTTAGCAACATTTAGATACAAGTTCGTCAATAGTCGGGGCCGGCTGGCTACCTCCATGGCCATAAGAGGGCGGCGAGATGCCCCGCCCTCCTTATTTCGCCCCAGATGGCAGGTTTTTCTCTACCTTGGCGCGCCGCTATTTCAGCCCCAGCCGTTTGAGGATCATTGCGGCCGGGCAGAAGCCGGTGAAGGCGCTCTGGATCAGGTTGACCCCGACAAAGACGCTCAGCCAGACAAAGCCCGGGTGCACCCAGGCGGTGAGCAGCAGCGACAGCAACAGCATGCAGCCCGCGACCACTCTTACTCCGTTTTCTACTGTCATGACCTTCTCCTTATTTAATTTAGATATTGCTAATTTAGCGTCACTTTATACAATAGAACCAAATATCAGCAATTGCTAATTTACTCCCATGAGCCAATTCGACGAGATGAACAGACACGCGACGGCCGCCGCCTCCCTGCTCAAGGCGCTGGCTCATCCCGAACGCCTGATGGTGCTCTGTCAGCTGGTGGAGGGGGAGAAGGGAGTCGGGGAGCTGCTGGCCCGCAGCCAGCTCGGCCAGTCGGCCTTCTCCCAGCAACTGTCGGTATTGAAGCGCCAGGGTCTTGTCCGCTCGCGCAAGGTCTCCCAGCAGATCTACTACTCGCTGGTGAGCGAGGCGGCCGCCGATGTGCTGGCGGCGTTGCAAACCCATTTTTGTCACTCAGAAAATAAGGAATCTTGATGATGGAAAGCCAATGGCTGCTCTCCCTGGGGGGCGGCATGCTGGTGGGGCTCGCGGCCCTGATCCTGATGCTGTGCAACGGCCGGGTGGCCGGGATCAGCGGCATTCTGGCCGGTGCGCTGCAACACAGGGCGCCGTGGCGACGGCTCTTCCTGCTGGGGTTGGGAGCGGGAGCCTGGTTGGCACTGACGCTGGGTTGGGCCAGCATGCCTGCATTCACCGCGCTGCCCGCCTGGCCGCTGGTGCTGCTGGCCGGTCTGCTGGTGGGCATCGGCACGCGTTTTGGCAATGGCTGTACCAGCGGCCACGGCATCTGTGGCATGGGGCGGCTCTCCGTGCGCTCCATAGTGGCGACCCTCACCTTCATGGCAACCGGTGTGCTGACCGTGTTTCTGACTCATCATCTCTTCTAGGAGGCTATTGCGATGACCTTGTTGACAAGTCTGCTCGCCGGTTTGCTGTTTGGTCTGGGTCTGGCCATCTCAGGCATGATAGACCCCGCCCGGGTCACCGGTTTTCTCGATCTGGCCGGCGCCTGGGATCCCAGCCTGGGGTTCGTGATGGGGGGCGCCCTGCTGGTCTTCATGCCGGGTTATTTCTTGCTGGTGAAGCCGCGGTGCCTGAGCCTGCTGGGAGAGCCCATGGCTGTGGTGCCAGCCCCCAAGCTGGATCGCCGCCTCATCGGGGGATCTGCCCTGTTCGGCATAGGTTGGGGATTGGTCGGTATCTGCCCGGGGCCTGCCTTGAGTCTCATTTCCAGCGGCCAGCCCATGATATTGTTGTTCGTAGCCGCCATGGTGGCCGGGATCTTGCTGGTTGATCGGGTCCTGGTGAAGGTGCGGGAGAAGCGCTGCCACGCCCGCTCCGCCTGAATGGATTGCCCCGCTGCCGGGGAAGGAGGACTATCATGGAACCGATCCGCTTGCCGGGGGCCATTCTGCTGGCCGTGACCTCTGCGCTTGTCTCTCCCATGACGCTGTCGACGGCATGGTCTGCCGAGACGAATGGCGAGGCGGCCCTGATTCTGGCTCCCCGTCAGGTGACTGACTGGCTCACCCTGGATGGCACCGTCAGTGCCATCCATCAGGGGACGGTGGCGGCCCAGACTGGCGGTCGGGTCTCCCGCATGCTGGTGGATGTGAACGATGAGGTGGTGGCCGGGCAACCCCTGCTGGAGATCAGCGGCAAGGAGCAGTTTGCCGCCGTGACCGGCGCCGAGGCGCGACTGGCCCGGGCTCAGGCCCAGCAGGTGGAAGCCGAGCGCCAGCTCGCCCGCTTCCAGGCGCTGATAGCCAAGGGGGTGATCACCCGCGCCCAGCTCGACAGCGCCCTGTCGAGCGACAGATCTGCCCGCGCCGAGGTGAACGCCGCCGAGGCCGCCCTCACCCAGGCTCGGGAGGCCTACGGCTATACCCGCATCCTCGCCCCCTACGCCGGGGTGGTCACCAAGCGACTGGTGGAGCTGGGGGAGACGGTGGCCCCCGGTACCCCGCTGCTCTCGGGCTTTTCCCTCGATGCCCTGCGGGTAGAGGTGGAGCTGCCCCAGTCCGCGCTGGCCCTCGCCGGCCAGCCGTCGGATGCGCAGGTGCTACTGCCGGATGGCAAGGCCGTTACCCCCCTCAAACTGACCCGCTTCAACTATGCCGACAGCCAGAGCCACGCCTTTCGGCTGCGCCTCGATCTGCCGCCGAGCACGGCAGGGGTGCTGCCCGGCATGTGGCTCAAGGTGCAGCTCAAGCAGGGCGAACGTCAGCTGCTGCAGGTGCCGGAGCAGGCCCTGCTCAGGCAGGGTGAGTTCAGCGGTCTCTACCTGAAGGAAGGAGAGCGCTGGGTGCTGACGCCGGTGCGGGTCGGCCATTGCCAGGCAGGGCAGTGCGAGATCCTGGCGGGCGTCCAGAGCGGCGATCGGGTGGCACCGGATGGCTGGGCGCGCCAGCAGGCGGTGGCTCATGAGTAACGACGCTCACGACAGCAAGAACAAACTGGGGCCAGCCGGCCGGTTGGCGGCCCTGTTTCAGGGCTCGGCCATCACCCCGTTGCTGGCGCTGGTGGGGCTCTTGCTCGGCCTCTTTGCGGTGCTGGTGACCCCCAAGGAGGAGGAGCCGCAGATCGATGTCACCTTCGCCGACGTCTATATCCCTTTCCCGGGGGCCAGCCCGGCCGAGGTCGAATCCCTCGTCACCACCCCTGCCGAGCAGGTGGTCTCCCAGATAAAGGGTATTGATACCCTCTACTCCTTCTCTCGCCCCGATGGCGCCCTGCTGGTGGTGGTGTTCAAGGTCGGGGTGAGCCGCGAGCAGGCCATCGTCGATCTCAACAACCAGCTCGACTCGAACCGGGACTGGCTGCCCCAGGGGCTTGGCGTCGGTCAGCCGCTGGTCAAACCCAGGGGGATCGACGATGTGCCCATCGTCAGCCTGACGCTCTGGAGCAAGCAGCTGGGGGCCGCCGAGCTGACCCGGGTCGCCCACGAGCTGGAGACCGAGCTCAAGCGATTGCCCGGCACCCGCGACATCTACAGCCTGGGCGGCCAGCGCGCCGTGCTGAGGGTGATGCTGGATCCGGCGGCCCTCAGCGCCCACGGCATCAGCTGGGGCGAGCTGAACCAACGTTTCGCCGCCGCCAACCAGGCGGGCAGCGAGCAGGCCGTGGTGCAGGACAACCGGGAGATCAAGGTGCAGGTGGGCCAGTTCCTGCAAAGCGAGCAGGAGGCCCGCGAGCTGGTGGTGGGGTTGCACGATGGCAAACCGGTCTACCTCGGTGAGGTGGCCCAGGTGTCCCTTGGGGAGGAGACTCCGGTGCAGCGCAGCTGGATGGGGCAGGGGGAGCAGAGCTATCCGGCAGTGACCCTGGCCATAGGCAAACAGCCCGGGCAGAACGCGGTAGAGGTGGCCAAGCGGGTGGAAGCCCGGGTCGAGAGCCTCAAGAATCGGCTCATCCCGGCCGGGGTCGAGGTGACGGTGACCCGGGACTATGGCGTCACCGCCGAAACCAAATCCAACACCCTCATCGGCAAGCTCATCTTCGCCACCACGGCGGTGGTGCTGCTGGTGCTGGTGAGCATGGGGTGGCGCGAGGCGCTGGTGGTGGGCATCGCCATCGTCATCACCCTGGCACTGACCCTCTTTGCCAGCTGGGCGTGGGGCTTTACCCTCAACCGGGTGTCCCTCTTTGCCCTTATCTTCTCCATCGGCATCCTGGTGGATGACGCCATAGTCGTGGTAGAGAACATCCACCGCCATCGCGGCCTGGGCAAGGGTTCCCTCAAGGATCTCATTCCGGGCGCGGTGGACGAGGTGGGTGGCCCCACCATACTCGCCACCCTGACCGTGATCGCGGCCCTGTTGCCGATGGCGTTTGTCAGCGGCCTGATGGGCCCCTACATGAGCCCCATCCCCATCAATGCCAGCATGGGGATGCTTATCTCGCTGCTGGTGGCCTTTATCTTCTCCCCCTGGCTGGCGGGCCATCTGCTCAAGAGCGAGGGGCATGTCGCCCACGGCGAGGCCAGGGCCGGCCTCTTTCACCGACTGATGACCCCCTTTCTGATTGGCGCTGGCGCCAGGAGCGCGAGACGCAAGCTCTGGCTGGCCATCCTGTTGCTGGTGGCGGGGGCCGCCGCCATGCCCATGGTGCAGTGGGTAGTGCTCAAGATGCTCCCCTTCGACAACAAGTCGGAATTCCAGCTGGTGCTCGACATGCCGGAGGGGGTGACCCTGGAGCAGACCGAGCGCACCCTGCTGGCGGTGGGGCGGGAGCTTGCCAGGGTGCCCGAGGTGCGGGATTACCAGATTTACGCCGGCAGCGCCGCCCCCATCAATTTCAATGGCCTGGTGCGCCACTACTTTATCCGCAGCGGCGCCAACGTGGGGGATATCCAGGTCAATCTGGTAGACAAGCACGATCGCCATCGCAGCAGCCACCAGATTGCCCGGTCGGTGCGGGCGCCGCTGCAGGCCATCGCCAGCGCGGTAGGAGGCAATCTCAAGGTGGTAGAAGTGCCCCCGGGCCCGCCGGTCTGGTCACCCATCGTCGCCGAAGTGTATGGCCCCACGCCTGCTACCCGTGAAGCGGCGGCCCGCGCCGTAGAGGCCCGCTTCGTGGCGACGGCGGATCTGGTGGATGTGGACATCTATCTGACCGACCCCCAGCCCAAGTGGCGGCTGGTGGTGGATCGCAGCAAGGCGGCTCGCTTTGGGGTTGATCTCGGCGATCTGGTGGCGACCCTCAACGGCGGCATCGGCTATCAGGATGCCAGCTGGCTGCATGGTCAGGGCGCCAAGTACCCGGTACCGATCCGTGTCGAGCTCGCCCCCGGCGACAAGCGGGATCTGGCCGGCATCCTGGCGCTCAAGGTGCGCAGCCAGAGCGGGCAGCTCATCCGGGTCTCCGAGCTGGTGAGCCGCCGTGACGAGGTGGCGCCCAGCTACATCATGCACAAGAACATGCGGCCCATGGTGATGGTGGTGGCCGACATGGGGGGCCATGCCGACAGCCCCCTCTACGGCATGTTTGCCGCCGGAGCCGACATCTCGCTGCACCAGTATTACGTGCAGCAGCCGGATAAATTGGGGGAGGTGGCGCTGTTGTGGGACGGGGAGTGGAAGATCACCTACGAGACCTTCCGCGACATGGGCATTGCCTACGGAGTGGGGATGATCCTTATCTACCTGCTGGTGGTGGCCCAGTTCCGCTCCTATCTGGTGCCGCTCATCATCATGGCGCCCATCCCGCTCACCCTGATCGGAGTGATGCCGGGCCACGCCCTGCTGGGGGCCCAGTTCACCGCCACCTCGATGATCGGCATGATAGCCCTGGCCGGGATCATAGTGCGCAACAGCATCTTGCTGGTGGATTTCATCGAGCAGCAACGCAGCGCCGGCATGGCGTTCGAGCAGGCGGTGATCGGCGCCGCCCAGGTGCGGGCCAAACCCATCCTGCTGACGGCGCTGGCGGCCATGATCGGTGCCCTGTTCATCCTCGATGACCCCATCTTCAACGGGCTGGCCATCAGCCTCATCTTCGGCATTCTGGTCTCCACCCTGCTCACCCTGGTGGTGATCCCGCTGCTCTACTACAGCCTGATGTCGCGCCGGGCGGAGGGGGGCACGGCAGATGTGCCGGGCGCACAATGACAGAAGGGCCACCCGGGTGGCCCTTCTCGTTTCACACGTTCAGGGAGGAGAATGCCGGCTGGCGGGGCTCAGCGCCCCTTCATCAGCGGGAAGTAGCGCCGGTCGGCCTGGCTCATGTGGCCGACCACCAGCTCCTGAATGATGAAGTTGAGCAACTCGTCGTTGCCAAGGGTACCCGCCCTGGCGGCGGTCATCAGCTGGTCAGCCTTTTGCAGCAGCAGCTGGTGGTCTTGCTGGTGGCTGGTGAACTCGGGGTAACCCAGCTCGGCCAGCACCTGCTCTTCGAAGGTGAAGTGGTGGCGTGCCACGTCGAACAGATTCTCCATGCACTCCAGGAACAGGGCGGGGTGCTCCTGGTGATCCTTCATGTGCTCCAGCAGCCGGTTGGTCAGCACGAACAGCTGGCGATGCTCGGCATCGATGCGCGGGTGGCCACACTCGTGGCTGCTCTGCCACACCAGCGAGCCCTGTTCCGGATCCAGCCCGGCGGTATAGAGACAGACCCGGCCGCGCCCTCGTCCCTTGGCCTGATACATGGCCTGATCGGCGTGGTGCATCAGGGTCTTGGGGTCGGTGCCGTGCTCCGGGTAGAGGGCCACCCCTATGCTGCTGGAGATGCGCAGCTCCTGCTCCTCGTCGATGCGAAACGGGTGGCGCAGGCGCTGGTGCAGGTGATCGGCCACCGTCAGCGCCTCGTCACCGGTATCGGGCAGCAGGATCACGAACTCGTCCCCACCCAGGCGGGCCACCAGATCCCGCTCCCGCACGCAGTGGCGCATCCGCTCGGCCACCATGTTGAGCAGCACGTCACCTGTCTCGTGGCCGAAGGTGTCGTTGATCGGCTTGAAGTGGTCGAGATCGATGAACAGCAGGGCGAGCTGGGCCACCTTGCCCTCCATGACCTCCTTCAGCCGCTGCTGCAGCAGGCGGCGGTTGGGCAGGTTGGTGAGCGGGTCGTAGAAGGCGAGCCGGCGCATCATCTCCTCCCTGGCGGCCCGCTCGGTGATGTCGCGGGTGACCCCGAGGATCGCATCGGGCTGGCCCTGCTCGTTGCCGTGCAGGGTGGTGATGGTCTCGGTGGCCACCAGATGTCCCTCCTTGTGACGCAGCTGGGTACGAATGACGCAGCGGGTCTGCTCGTGATCGCCGCGTTGCCAGGCGGCGAGGGAGCCGCTCAGCTCGGCGCGCAGCTGCTTTCTGGATGTCTCCGGAATAAGCTGCCTGAGGGGGAGGGTGAGCACATCGGTGGGGTCGTAACCGCTGAGCGGCTGGATGGCGGGGCTGACATAGCGAAAGCGTAGGGTGGTGGTGTCCATGGTCCAGATGACGTCGGCACTGTTCTCCGCCACGAAACGGTAGTGCTGCTCGCTCTGGGCCAGCTCGCGGGTCAGTCGCTGTCGGCCGCGCGCCTCCTGGCGCAGGCGCAGATAGAGGTAGCAGAAGATGCCGAGCAGGGTCAGCAGGGAGAGGGTGATCAGCATGGCCACCGCCACGCTCTTGTCGAGCAGCTGGCGCTGCTGGCGGATCCGCTCCCGATCCGGGTTGTAGAGGAAGTGCTCCAGGTCGGGCAGGGCCGACAGCAGACCGGCATCGAGGTAGTTCCTGGCGATCTGCTGCCAGCGCTCCGGCTGCATGTAACCGGGCTCGACCAGATCGGGCTGCATCAGCTCCCGGGTGGTGTCGGCCTCGAACTGCAGCAGATCACGGCCGGCGCCGCTCGGGTAGTTGGTCACGATCCAGTCGATCATCTCGGCCGGGTTGTCCATGGCGTAGCGCCACCCCTTGAGGGTCGCCTGCTGGAAGGCATAGACCCGCTCCGGCCTGCTGTTCAGCTCGCGCTCCGAGGTGAACAGGTTGTCACCATAGAAGTCGAAGTCGATGCTGCGGGGGGAGAACACCCGGTAGGGGATGCCCATCTTGGCCAGATAGAAGGGCTCGGTGGTGCTGTAGGCGCTGATGGCATCCGTCTTGCCCGCCAGCAATGCCTTCAAGCCCTGCCGGTAGGGCTGCTTTATCCAGCTCTCCGGCGGCGTGTGGCGGTTGAGGTAGATCTGCAGCTCTTGGGAGCCGGGCTCCAGCATCAGCCGCTTGCCCGCCAGATCCGCCGGCTGGCGAATGTCGGGTCGCTCCAGGGTGAGCAGCACCAGTGGCGAGTGCTGCAACATGGAGGCCAGCACCACGATGGGCTGGCCGCTGGCGCGGGCCAGCAGCAGATCGCTGCCGCTGATCCCGAACTGGGCATTGCCCGACATCACCTCGTTGACCACATCGGTGCCGGTCATGGCGGGTCGCAGCGTGACATCCAGACCGGCGGCTCGATAGAAACCCTTGGCCTGGGCCGCGTAATAGCCGGCAAACTGGAACTGGTGTTGCCAGGGCAACTGCACTGTCACCTTGTCAATCACCGCCTTCGACGGCGGTGAAAAAAAGGCGCAAAACATCGCCGAACCAAGCATTGGCAGGTACCAGAGCAGGCGATGAAGGGAGGAATTTACGACGCTCATACTCATTCCTCTCGGGAGACGATGGTCCGTCCTAGAGTCAAACAATTCCTTGTTGCCCGCAAGGGGGCGAAAGGGCGCTATAACAGGGGATGCGTAACAGAAAAAATGATTTCTGTGTCATTCATCACATTTGGCCTTCCTGCTCGTTATTTTTGGCAATTAAGCGAAGAATTACGGAGCCATATGACCTATAAAAATGGTCGCATTTTAGTCGTATTTGATTGTCGATTACCTCAATAAGCGCGAGTGTTTGGGCTCTTTTTAGCGCAATGCGTCAGTCTGTGTCGCCGTATCACGGGATACTTTCAACTTGCTGTCGAAATGTGTCGAAACTGCGATTATTGCGTTATGAGTCAATTATTGGCGGGAGGGGGGAAGCGGATCCTTGCTGCCCGGGTGGTATGATAGCGGTTCTCCCATCCCGATGAGGCCTTCTCATGTCCCGATTGCGTCTGTTGTTGTCCGACTCCCACGATCCTTTGTTCAATCTGGCGGTGGAAGAGTGCATTTTTCGCCAGATGAACCCGCATCAGCGGGTGCTGTTTCTGTGGCGCAACGCCAATACCGTGGTGATCGGCCGGGCCCAGAACCCCTGGAAGGAGTGCAATACCCGCCGCATGGAAGAGGACGGGGTGACCCTGGCTCGCCGCAGCAGCGGTGGTGGCGCCGTGTTTCACGACCTTGGCAACAGCTGCTTCACCTTCATGGCGGGCAAGCCGGAGTATGACAAGAGCATTTCCACCGCCATCGTGCTGGACGCGCTCAAGCGGCTCGGGGTCGAGGCTTTCGCCTCCGGTCGCAACGATCTGCTGGTGGCGACCCCGGACGGGGAGCGCAAGGTGTCGGGCTCGGCCTATCGGGAGACCCATGATCGCGGCTTTCACCACGGCACCCTGCTGCTGGATGCCGATCTTGGCCGGCTCGCCCACTACCTCAATCCCGACCCCAAGAAGCTGGCGGCCAAGGGGATCAGTTCGGTGCGCAGCCGGGTGGCTAACCTCGGCGAGCTGCTGCCAGGCATCGAGCATCAAGGGGTGAGCGAGGCGCTGCAGGAGGCCTTCTTCAGCCATTACGGTGAGCGGGTACAGCCAGAGCACATCTCCCCCGAGCGGCTGCCAGACTTGCCCGGCTTTGCCGAGACCTTCGCCCGCCAGCGCAGCTGGGAGTGGAACTTCGGCCACGCCCCGGCGTTTACCCATCAGCTGGACGAGCGTTTCGGCTGGGGCGGGGTGGAGCTGCACTTCGATGTGGAAAAGGGGGTGATAGGGCGAGCGCAGATCTTCAGCGACAGCCTGGAGCCGGCCCCGCTGGATACGCTGGCCGCGCGCTTGCCCGGGGTGGCTTATCAGGTGGAGGCCATCGACGAGCTATTGCGCCAGTGGCGCGGCGAGTTCCCAGCCCTGCAGAGCGAGCTGGAGGCATTCTCGCGCTGGTTGCTGGCATCGCTGCGCTGACGCTTTTCTCGCCGCTGGGGCGGGTGGATCACAAAATCAAAAGAGGCGCCCGAAAGGCGCCTTTTTGCCAGCCGTTGTCCGCCCTCATGCATGACAAAAAGTAGGGGAGGCCATTAGATATTGTCGCTGTTTCAAACGGCGACCCGGGCGTATAAGGGCAGCACATTTGCTGTACTAATGGTATAAAAATGAGTGACTTGGTCTATCTGAAAGACGACGGCGTCAACGCCATCTCCCCCGAATTCGCCGCCCGCTTCGCCACCGTCAAGGCCCACTTTTTCTCCCGTAACCCGGATCTCTGGCCGGTGTTTCGCGAGCCCGGTTTTGCCACCCTCAACGAGTTTCGCGCCCGGGGGCTGGCCCCGGATGCGCGCCTGAATGCCTGGCCGGACGGCCGCGCCCGCCTCGCCGATCTGTGCGAGACCATGCCGGTGCCGGCGGCCATGCGCACCCCGGGGGAGCCCATGGCTGAACTGCTGTTTGCCGGCGCCCTCTCCAAGGACTGGGAGAACCCCTCCAGCGTCGAGAACGTCATCACCATGTCGGCGGATCCCGCCATCTACGGCGCCCAGATGGGCATTCTGGCCAACCCCAACCTGGTCTACTCCGAATACGCCGGGGTGGCCGAGGAGCTGGAGAGGAAGGTGGTGCGCCAGATTGCCCTGCTGGCGGGTTACGATCCGGCCCGTGCCACCGGCATCTTCACCCAGGGGGGGACCTTCTGTAACCTCTACGGCTACCTGCTCGGCATTCGCAAGAGCCTGCCGGAAGCCAAGCACAAGGGGCTCGGCCACTATCAGGACTACCGCATCATCAACTCCCAGGGCGGCCACTACTCCAACATCACCAACCTCTCCCTGCTCGGGGTGGACATCGAGAACAAGACCATCCGCATCCAGGTCGGGGAGAACAACGACATCGATCTCGCGGATCTCGAGCGCACCCTGACCGCCTGTTTTGCCTTGAAGCACGTGGTGCCCACCATCATGCTCACCATGGGTACCACCGACACCTTCGGGGTGGATCAGGTCAAACCCGTGGTGGACCTGCGGGATCGCCTGTGCGAGCGCTTCGAGGTGGCGGTCAAGCCCCACATCCACGTGGACGCCGCCATCGGCTGGTCGATGATCTTCTTCCTGGGTTACGACTTTGCCGCCAACCCGCTGGCCATCAACGCCGCGACCCTGGCCGGCATCGAGCGCAACGTGGCGCGCTTTGCCGAGCTCAAATACGCCGATTCGTTCACCGTCGACTTCCAGAAGTGGGGCTATGTGCCCTACACCTCCAGCCTGGTGATGATCAAGGAGCAGAACGACCTCAAGGCGATGGAGAACGATCCGGAGAACTTCTCCTACTTCGAGCGCGACATCCAGGGCCACACCCACCTGCAGTCCACCATAGAGTGCTCCCGCGGGGCGAGTGGCCTGTTCGGCGCCTACGCGGCCCTCAACTACCTGGGGGTCGAGGGGTATCGCACCGTGCTGGCCCACTGCCTGCAAAACGCCAACTACTTCCGCTTCCGTCTGAGCCAGCTCGGCAACGTCAAGC
Source organism: Aeromonas sp. s2 (assembly GCF_040907935.1). Classification (NCBI taxonomy): domain Bacteria; kingdom Pseudomonadati; phylum Pseudomonadota; class Gammaproteobacteria; order Aeromonadales; family Aeromonadaceae; genus Aeromonas; species Aeromonas sp. s2. The sequence continues at coordinate 241,026 of NZ_JBFOCR010000014.1, forward strand.
TGGTGGCCCAGGAGAACCAGGGGCCGAGCGTGGGCTTCAAGATCTACAACCCCGAGTGGGTGCAGGATCCGGAGGCCGAGTTCGCCTTCGAGCTGGCCCGCAGCCCCGACCCCGCCTACAAGGCGCGGCTGGCGCGCAACACCGAATACCACCGCAGCCTCTTCACCGGGCGCGGCAAGGTGGGGCTCTACACCAACTGGGTGGAGGCGGTGGCCCGCTCCGATTACGACGCGCGGGGCCGTTACTCCTACATCGCCGGGGAGAAGGCGGTCTTCATGAACCCGGCTTGCAGCCGCGAGCAGATCGACGCCTTTATCGACCACATTCGCGGCTGAGGATCGGCCCGGCGCTGACAAGCAGACAGCAAAACGGCGGGTTCAACCCGCCGTTTTTTTACTGCCCTTGTGAGTGGTTACTGCTTCTTCAGCTCCTTCACCGTGAGCTTTCCAGCCGGACTTTCGGCGTGGAAGCTCACCGCGTCCCCGACCTTGAACCCTTCCAGCAGGGTGGGGTCGGCCACCTGGAAGACCATGGTCATGGGGGGCATCTTGAGGTTCTCGATGGCCTCGTGCTTGATGCCTACCTTGCCGTTTTGCACGTCGATACGGCTGATGACCCCCTTGGTCATCACCTTCTCCTCCATGCCCTCCATCTGGCCCATCTCCCCCATCTGGCTCATGTCGTGCCCTTCGTGGTTCATCATCTCCTCGGCCTGCAGGCCGGTGTGGGTGGCGAGGCCCAATAGCAGGGTCAGCGTCAGCGTCTTGTAGTTCATGATGGTTTCCTTGTTTGTGTTGTCCGGTTGATCAGGGCGCAGTCGGGGTATCCGTCTGCGACGTCGTGTGTTCAAGGGTTTTCAGGGTGCGGCTGCGCCACAGGTAGTAGGCGGCGGGCAGCACCAGCAGGGTCAGCACCAGCGCCGTCACCATGCCGCCGATCATGGGGGCGGCGATGCGCTGCATCACCTCTGAGCCGGTGCCATGGCTCCACATGATCGGCAGAAGGCCGGCGATGATGGTGACCACCGTCATCATCTTGGGGCGCAGGCGCAGGGCGGCGCCGTGAATGACCGCCTGGTGCAGGCCGGCCTTGTCCGGTTTGCCGCTGGCCACCAGATCGTCCCAGGCGTGATTGAGGTAGACCAGCATCAGCACCCCCGTCTCCACGGCCACCCCGGCCAGGGCGATGAAGCCGACGCCGACGCCCACCGAGAGGTTGAAGTCGAGCAGCCAGACGGCCCAGATCCCCCCGACCACCGCCAGCGGCAGGGTGGTGAGGATGAGCAGCACCTCCTGGAAGCGGTGAAACGCGAGATAGAGCAGCAGCACGATAATGGCGAGGGTCAGGGGCACCACGTAGGTGAGGCGCTCCATGGCCCGCTCCATGTATTCGTACTGACCTGACCAGGTGAGGGCGTAACCCGGTGGCAGCACCAGCTGCTTGTCCACCTCGGCCTTGGCCTCTGCCACAAAGGAGCCGATGTCGCGGCCACGGATGTCCACGTAGACCCAGCCGTTGAGGCGTGCGTTTTCGCTGCGCAGCATGGGTGCCTCGTCGCTGATGTAGACCCGGGCCACGTCCGCCAGGGCGATCCGCTCACCCTTGGGGGTGACCAGGGGCAGCAGTTCGAGGCTGGCCACGGAGTCGCGATAGCTCTGGGGATAGCGCAGGTTGATGGGGTAACGTTCGCGCCCCTCAATGGTCTGCCCCACGTCCATGCCGCCTACCGCGGTGGCGAGCACCGCCTGCACGTCGGCGATATTGAGGCCGTAGCGGGCCGCCTTGAGCCGATCGATATCCACCTTGACGTAGCGACCGCCCGCCACCCGCTCGGCGTAGACGGAGGCGGCGCCTTCCACCTTGCCGACTATCTGCTCGAGCTGCTGGCCAATCTGCTGGACCACCTTGAGGTCGGGGCCGGCGATCTTGATCCCCACCGGGGTCTTGATGCCGGTGGCCAGCATGTCGATACGGGTCTTGATGGGGGGCACCCAGGCGTTGGTGAGGCCGGGGAAGCGGATGAGGGAGTCGAGCTCTTCTTTCAGCTTCTCCGGGGTCATGCCGGGACGCCACTGATCGCGGGGCTTGAGCTGGATGCTGGTCTCCATCATCACCAGATCCGCCGGGTCGGTGGCCGAGTCGGCGCGCCCCGCCTTGCCGAACACGTTCTGTACCTCGGGCACGGTGCGGATGAGTTTGTCGGTCTGCTGCAAAATCTCCCGCGCCTTGCCCACCGAGATGTTGGTCGCCGTGGTGGGCATGTACATGATGTCCCCCTCATCGAGCGGCGGTATGAACTCGGAGCCCAGGTGCTGGAGCGGCCAGAAACCCGCGACAGTGACCACCAGGGCGGCGGCGAGGGTGGTCTTGGGACGGGCCAGCACGGCATTGAGCAGGGGCACATAGGCCTGGCTCAAGCCACGGTTGAGGGGGTTGGCCTGCTCGGGCAATACCTTGCCGCGGATGAAATAGCCCATGATGACCGGCACCAGCGTGATGGCGAGCGCGGCGGCGGCGGCCATGGCGTAGGTCTTGGTGTAGGCCAGCGGGTGGAACATGCGCCCCTCCTGCGCCTCCAGGGCAAACACCGGCAGGAAGCTCATGGTGATGATGAGCAGGGAGAAGAAAATCGCCGGCCCCACCTCGATGCTTGCCTCCGTGATGATCCGCCAGCGGTTCTTGTCGGTAAGCGCCTCCCGCTCCATGTGCTTGTGGACGTTCTCTATCATCACGATGGCGCCGTCCACCATGGCGCCGATGGCGATGGCGATGCCCCCCAGCGACATGATGTTGGCGTTGATCCCCTGCAGGTGCATCACGATAAAGGCGGTCAAAATCGCGATAGGGAGGGTGATGACCACCACCAGGGACGAGCGCAGGTGGAACAGGAAGGCGAGACACACCAGCACCACCACGGCGAACTCTTCCACCAGCTTGGCGGAGAGGTTGTCGATGGCGCGCTGGATAAGGTCGGATCGATCGTACACGGTGACGATCTCCACCCCGTCGGGCAGGCTGGATTTGAGCTCGGCCAGCCGTGCCTTGACCCCGTCGATGGTGTGCTGGGCATTCTCGCCAAAACGCATGACGATGATGCCGCCCACCACTTCCCCTTCGCCGTTGAGCTCGGCGATACCGCGCCGGCTCTGGGGGCCGGTGACTACATCCGCCACGTCACCCAGCAGCAGGGGGGCGCCCCGCACATTGGTGCCGAGCGGGATCTGCTTCAGATCCTCGACGCTCTTCAAATAGCCATTCGAACGTACCATGTACTCCGCTTCCGCCATCTCGATGACGGAGGCGCCGGTCTCCTGGTTGCCCTGCTTGATGGCGGTCTCGATGAGGGAGAGCGGAATGCCGTAGGCCCGCAGCTTGTCCGGATCGACCCGCACCTGGTACTGGCGCACCATGCCGCCCACAGTGGCGACTTCGGAGACGCCGTTCACCGTCTGCAGCTCGTATTTCAGAAACCAGTTCTGCAGTGACGTGAGCTCGCTGAGATCGTGCTTGCCGCTCTTGTCCACCAGGGCGTACTGGTAGACCCAGCCCACCCCGGTGGCGTCCGGCCCGAGCTGGGGCTGGGCCCCGGCGGGCAGATTGGGGGCCACCTGGCTCAGGTACTCCAGCACCCGGGCGCGCGCCCAGTAGAGGTCGGTGTCGTCGTCAAACAGCACGTAGACGAAGGAGTCGCCGAAGAAGGAGTAGCCGCGCACCGTGGTGGCCCCCGGCACCGCCAGCATGGCGGTGGTGAGGGGGTAGGTCACCTGATCCTCCACCACCTGGGGCGCCTGGCCCGGGTAGGAGGTCTTGATGATCACCTGCACGTCGGAGAGATCCGGCAGGGCGTCCACCGGGGTCTGCTTGACCGACCAGAGGCCCCAGGCGGTGAGCATGACGGTCAGCAGCAGCACCAGGAAGCGGTTGCCGACGGACCAGCGAATGATGGCAGGGATCATGACTGGGCTCCTCTCATTCGGTGGGCTGGCAGCCGATTGGGTTTGTGCTCAATGCAGCGAAGCATGGCCGGGATCATGATTTATCCCCCATCTGGTGCTGGCTGTGATCCATGCCTGGCATCTCGCCCTTGGCCTCTTTCATCGGCTCGTCTGCTGCCGGTTTGTCTTCCACATGGATCTGGATGATGCGGTACTCGTCCCCCTCCTGCTCCACCTGCAGATGCAGGGTCTGATCCGGTTTCAGCTGGCTGATGTCCACGCCGTCGGCCACGGTGAAGTCCATCTCCATGGCGGGCCACTGCCACTCGGGAATGGGCTGGTGAGAGATGCCGAGGGTACGCCCGGCGAGATCGATGTTCTGCACCTGACCCTGGGTCCACACCTGCATGGGACGCACCGCCGTCATGCGCTGGAAGTCCGAATCGATGGCCGACTCGGAGTCGAGCAGGAACTGGGCCGAGCTGACGATGCTGTCACCGGCTTCGACCCCCTCCTGGATGGCGACCTTGTCACCAAACTGGGGGCCCAGGGTGACGGCCACCGACTTGAAGTTGCCATCCCCCAGCGCCAGCACCAGCCTGTCCTGGCTGCCGGTGCGGATCACCGCTTCGCTCGGCACCACCAGGCGGGGTTCCCCCTTGCCGGTGCCGATGCTCACCTTGGCGAACATGTTGGGTTTCAGGAACTCGTCCGGGTTGTCGAAGCGCAGGCGGACCCGCAGGGTGCGGGTGCTCGCATCGAGCGTCGGGTAGAGGTAATCCACCCGACCCTGCCAGCGGCGGCCCGGGGCATAGTCCAGGGTCATGGTGACCGGATCGCCGACCTTGATCTGGGCGGCCTGGCGCTCGAACACCTCGGCGCTCACCCACACCTGCTTGAGGGTACTGATGTTGAAGAGGGGGGCGGCGGGCTCCACATACTGGCCTTCACGCACCTTGAGCTCTGACACATAGCCGCTGCTCGGGGCATAGATGCGCACCGTCTCCTGCACCTTGCGGGTGCGCTTGAGGGCCGCTATCTGATCCGCCGGTACCTGCAGGGACTTGAGCTTGCCTTCGGCGGCGCGCAGCAGCAGCGGGTTGGTGGTATTGAGCGCCAGCAGGTACTCGTGCTGGGCGTTCACCAGATCCGGGGCGTAGAGATCGTAGATGAAGCTGCCCCTGGCCACCTGCTGCCCCTCGTTCTTGATGGCGAGGTTGCGGATCCAGCCCGCCATCCGGGAGTTGATGGCTTCGAGGCGCTCCTCGTCATAGCCCACGTAGCCCACCGTCTCGATCTGCTGGTGGACGGGCAGTTTTTCCACCTTGGCGAGCCGCACCCCCAGGTTCTGCTGGATCTCGGGGCTGATGGTAACGGTGCCCGGCGAGCCGCCCTGTTTCTCTTCATAGACGGGGATGAAGTCCATCCCCATGTTGTCCTTGGCGGGGGCATCGCGCTTGTCGCGGGGATCCATGGGATTGACCCAGTAGAGGGGGGCCTTCTCCCTGGCGGTAGTAGCGCCGCCCATCTTGGTGGCGGCCCAGTAGCCGCCGCCAGCCCCGAGGGCGAGCAGCAGAGTGGATAGCAGCAGGGTCCGGCTCATCGCACACCTCCTGTCCGGGACGGGTGGGGCAGGTCGGCGCAGTGGGCAAGAGGCGCGGGGCGGCCGTGTTCGGCCACGGGGCCGGGGATCGGGGCATATGACATGATACTTCTTCTCTTCTGTCAGAGCGCCGGAGGGGGTGTGCAGGCAAGGCATCACCAGAGTCCGGGCGGCAAACTGGGCGCGGCTGAATGGTCAGCGTGCGCACGGCTCCCTGTGCGTGTGCCGAATCGGCCAGGGCACAGGGTCAGGCAAGGCGGCCGAAAACGGACAAGTCGAGGCTTGTCGCGGCCGCGGGAGAAGAGCGTTCTAGTGGCGCAGCACCGACAGCATCAGGTGTCGGCGCGGCCAGGAGGGAGGGTGGGTACCGCGGGATCGCAGGAAGGGATCCCGCAGCCAGTTGTCCAGCACGCTGCCAGCCGTCCCGAGGGGCAGCAGCAACAACGGCAGGGCGAGCAGGGTCAGCAGGGCGGCCAGCAGCGGCAAGCCAGGGCTGCTGCTCGAGGTGAGTCCGCCGTGCATCTGGCACTCCTGGCTGGCGGCATCTGGTGCCCCGGCATCCTGGGATGCCCCGTGGCAGGAGAGTCCCTGCATGGCGCTGCTGCTCATGGCCTGATTCTCTTGCGCCATGGCGGCGTTGAGGGCATCCAGCCCGTGCCAGCCGATGCAGAGGGTGAGATTGCAGACGAGCATCAGCCCCAGCAGCAGCCGGGCAATGCGTTCTGTGGGCAATCTCGATGAGAGCATGGGGAAAATCCTGACAATGACTGGGGACACTGTAAACCTTGCCTTGAGGAGAAGGTCAATGGCCCCGGCCGTATCAGAGAGGGGCCTGATGAATCGTAAACGCCACTTAACGATGGCGTATAGCCAACCCTAATGAAGCCAGCTCCTTTGCTCGTTAGGATGCGTACCGGTCAGAAGTTGCCAGGGCATCAAACCGGGGGGTTGAGCTGTCTCTCTGGCGAGTCTCCATCCAGTTCATTGTTCGGGAGTAACGATATGCAGCAACGATGGCTGGCGCTGATGCTTGCAGCCTTGCTGAGTCCCTCTGCCATGGCCGGCGGCCTTGCCTTGTATGAAACCAGCGCGGCCAACAGTGCCCTTGCCAACGCAGGGGCGGCCGCCCGCGCCCAGGGGGCGGAGACCATCGCCAGCAATCCGGCCGGTATGACCAGGCTGGCAGGCACCCAGTTGCAGGTCAATGGCGGCGCTGTATACGGCGACCTCGAGTTGGATCTGAAGCAGGGGGGCAACAACGGCGGCAATGCCCTGCAGAGCGCCCCGCTTGGCAGCCTCTATCTGACCCACGCCATCGATGAGCAGTGGGTCGCCGGCCTCGGACTCTTCGGCAGCCACGGTCTGGGGATCGATTATGGCGAGGGGTGGCAGGGGCGTGGCTATGTGCAGTCCGCCAAGCTGACCGGGATCGCCTTTGCTCCCAGCCTGGCGTATCGCGTCGATGACCACTGGTCGGTGGGGGCCAGCCTGATCGCCATGCATGGGGCGCTGGAGGCCTCACTGGACATGACGCCGAACGGTTCAACCAGTCAGGCATTTTCCGACAGCGACTGGGCGTACGGTGCCTCCTTCGGGGTGCTCTACGAGCTGGATCAGGACTCCCGCATCGGGTTGAGCTACGTCTCCGAATTGAAGTGGGAGCTGGACGATCAGCCGTTGAGCCGGCTGAATGGAGCCGGGCTGGGGGTGGAGATGATGATCCCGCAGACCCTGACCCTGAGTGGCTATCACCAGCTCAACCCGCAGTGGGCCCTGCTGGCCAGTGCCAACTGGCAGCAGTGGTCCCGCTTTGGCGAGGTGGATCTCGCGTCGGGACAGCAGAGCAGAACCCTTGACATGCAATACCAGGACACCTGGCACCTGAGCCTGGGCACCCAGTTCGATGTGACGCCGGCCCTGCGCCTGAGCAGCGGCATCAGCTATGACAGCAGCGCCGTGGACGACGTGCACCGCACTGTTACCCTCCCGCTGGGCGAGAGCTGGCGCTGGGGTCTGGGGGCCAGCTATCAGCTGACACCAGCCACCAGGCTGGAAGCCAGCTATACCCTGGCCTGGCTGGGCGACATGGCGGTGGATCAACAGGGGGTAGGTCGCCCCCAGCTGTCAGGTACCTACCACAACAGCTACCTGAACTTCTTGAGCATAGGGGTGCAGCACCAGTTCTGAGGCCTGACTGGTCCGTTGGGAGGTGGCCGGCTGTGTGTTCTCTTGCCGGCGAACGATGACGATAAAAAAAGCCCCTCCTTGAGGGAGGGGCCGGGTGAGCGTGACTTGAGTGGTCAGGCCCGTTTTTCCGAGCGCCGCATGATGAGGCGGAAGAAGAGCGGGATGAAGAAGATGGCGATGAAGGTCGCCGCCAGCATGCCGCCGATGACCGGCCAGCCGAGGGCGTGGCGGCTCGCCGCACCGGCGCCGCTGGAGGTGACCAGGGGCACACAGCCGAGGATAAACGCCAGCGAGGTCATCACGATGGGGCGAAAACGCAGGCGCGCCGCCTCCAAGGCCGACTCGATGAGGCTCATCCCTTCTTCATGCTTCATCACCGCGAACTCCACGATCAGGATGGCGTTCTTGGCCGCCAGCCCGACGAGCGTCACCAGACCTATCTGGAAGTAGACGTTGTTGGTGAGCCCCACGGCCCAGGTGGCGAGCAGGGCGCCGAACAGGGCGAACGGCACGGCGGTGATCACCGCAAACGGCAGGCTCCAGCGCTCATACTGGGCGGCCAGGATGAGGAAGATCATCACGATGCCAAAGCCAAACGCCGTGGCGGCGCTGCCGGCAGCCGCTTTCTCCTGGTAGGCGGCGCCGGTCCACTCCAGCTTGGCGTCGTTGCCAAGGGTCTGGGCGGCGATCTCCTCCAGGGCGGCAATGGCCTGACCCGAGCTCACCCCTGGCGCCGGCTGGGCCATGATCTTGGCGGCCGGGAAGATGTTGAAACGCTCCACCAGTTCGGGGCCGGTGGCATCGCGCACCGTCACCAGGCTGGTGAGGGGGATCATCTCGCCGCTGTTGGAGCGGACATAGACGTTGCGGATGTCATCCTTCTTGGCACGGTAGTCCGCCTCGGACTGCAACTGGACCCGGTAGGTACGACCAAACTGGTTGAAGTCGTTGACGTAGACCTGGCCGAAGGTGGCCTGCATGGTGTCGAACACGGCGTTGATGGGCAGCCCCAGCGCCTTGGCCTTCTCGCGGTCGAGATCCAGGTAGACCTGGGGCACGTTGGCGCGGAAGGTGGTGCTCACGCTGGCGAACTCAGGACGCTGCTTGGCGGCATCGATCAGGCGTTGCACCTCGCCCGCGAAGGCGTGCACGTCGCCGGTGCCGCGGTTCTGCAGATAGCCTTCGAGGCCGCCGGTGGTGGACATGCCCTGGATGGGAGGCGGGTTGAAGGTGGCGGTGAAGCCATCGGCCAGCCCCATCAGGCTCATCCCCTGGAAGGTCTTGGCCAGGGAGAAGGAGTCCTGACCCTCGCCCTGACGCTCTTTCCAGTCTTTCAGGGTGATGAAGGTGAGGCCGCGGTTGCTGATGATGGAGCCGGACAGGATGTCAAAGCCCGAGAAGGTGACCACGTCCTTCACGCTGGGGTTGGCCATGGCCATCTTGTCAAAGTCATTGGCGACCGCCTGGGTACGGGTCAGGGCGGCGGCATCGGGCAGCATCACGGAGCCGATGAGATAGCCCTGATCCTCGTCCGGCACCAGGGCGCCCGGCACCTTGTGGAACAGCACATAGCTGCTGGCGAGGATGATGGCGATGATGCCAAAGGCCACGCCGACCCGGCGGTTGAGGAAGGCCACCCCGCGCACATAGCGGCGGGTCAGCTGATCAAAGGCATTGTTGAACCAGACGAAGAAGCGGGCCGGCTGATGGTGGCCCTCTTTGAGCAGGATGGCGCACAGGGCCGGCGACAGGGTGAGTGCCACCAGGCCGGAGATGGCCACCGACACGGCGATGGTGATGGCGAACTGCTTGTACATCACCCCGGTCATGCCGCCCATGAAGGCGACCGGCAGGAACACGGCGCAGAGCACCAGCACGATGGCGACCACGGGGCCGGAGACCTCCTGCATGGCGAGGATGGCAGCCTCCTTGGCGGAGCACTTCTTCTCGCTCATGATCCGCTCGACGTTCTCCAGCACCACGATGGCGTCATCCACCACGATACCGATGGCGAGCACCATGCCGAACAGGGTCAGCAGGTTGATGGAGAAGCCCAGCATCAGCATGCCGGCGAAGGTACCGATGAGTGACACCGGCACCGCGATACAGGGGATCAGGGTGGCTCGGAAGTTCTGCAGGAAGAGGTAGACCACCACGAACACCAGCACGATCGCCTCGAGCAGGGTCTTGACCACCTCCTCGATGGAGATCTTCACGAACTCTGTGGTGTCGTAGGGGATCTGGTACTCCACGTCCTGCGGGAAACGGCCCTGCAGGCGATCCATGGTCTCGCGCACCTGATCGGCCACCGCCACCGCGTTGGCACCCGGTTGCAGGTAGGTGGCGATACCGATGGCCGGCTTGCCGTTGGCACGGGCCAGCACGTCGTAGTCCTTGCCGCCGAGCTCGACCCGGGCCACGTCTTTGACCCGGATCTTGGAGCCGTCCGGCATGGCGCGGATGATGATGTTCTGGAACTCCTTCACGTCATCGAGGCGCCCCTTGGTCTGCACCGTGTAGGTGAAGTCGGTGGGGGTACTGGTGGGCTGGGAGCCGATCTTGCCCGCCGCGAACTGGGTGTTCTGCTCGCGGATGGCGCCGATCACGTCGCTCGGGGTGAGCTGCAGCTGGGCCAGCCGGTCCGGGCGCAGCCAGATCCGCATGGCGTAGTCGGTACCGCCGAACAGGGAGGTGTCCCCCACGCCGGGAATACGCTTGAGCTCGTCGATGATGTTGAGCAGGGCGTAGTTTGACAGATAGGTGGTATCAAACGAGCCGCTGGGGGACTGCAGGGTGATCACCTGCAGGATGGAGGTGGACTTCTTGCGCACCGTCACCCCCTGCTTCTTCACCTCTTCCGGCAGCTGGGCCATGGCGGCCGAGACCCGGTTGTTGACGTCGATGGTCGCCTGATCGGGATCGACCCCGATGTCGAAGTAGACGTTGAGGTTCATCTGGCCGTTGGAGGCGGAGCCGGATTGCATGTAGATCATGTTCTCGACCCCGTTGACCTGCTGTTCAATGGGGGCGGCCACGGTCTGGGAGATCACCTCCGGGGTGGCTCCCGGGTAGAAGGCGGTCACCGAGACCACGGCGGGGGTGATCTGGGGATACTGCTCCACCGGGAGCGCGCGCATTGCCGCCATCCCGCCCAGCACTATGATGATCGAAATCACGCTGGCGAAGATGGGGCGTTCGATAAAGAACTTGGAAAACATGGGGGCTCCTTATTTGCCAGCGGCACCCTGGGTGATCTTGGCGTTGATCGCCTTCATCTCCTCGGCGGAAACCGGTTTGACCACTGCGCCGGGACGAGCCTTCATCAGCCCCTCGACGATGTAGCGATCGCCGGCCTGCAGGCCTTTGTCGATCAATACGCCGCTGTCGACCACCGACCCCAGCTTGACCGGACGGGGCACCACCTTGTTGTCGGCATCCACCACCATCACCATGCGGTCGGCCTGGGACTGGACGATGGCGCGGGGCGGCACCACGATGGCGTTCTTGCGGGTGCCCAGATCGATGGTCATGCGCACGAACTGGCCGGGCAGCAGAACCCCGTTCTTGTTGTCGAAGATGGCGCGGGCGCGAATGGTGCCGGTGGCCGGGTCGACCCGGCTGTCGGAGAAGTTGAGCTTGCCCGCCTGGGGATAGACGGAGCCATCCGCCAGCCGGATGTGGGTACGCCAGTTGGTGGCGTCCTTGGCTTCAATCAACCCTTGCTTCACCGCATTATCGAAGTTGAGGCGATCCTGCTCCGAGTAGGAGAAGTTGACGTAGAGCGGGTCGAACTGGGTGATGGTGGTGAGCAGGCCGTTCTCGCCGCTGGTGGAGATGAGGCTCCCCTCGGACTGGGAGCTCTTGCTCGCCATGCCGCTGATGGGGGCGGTGACCTGGGTGTAGCTGAGGTTGAGCTCGGCCTCTTTCACCTTGGCCTGGGCGGCCTGGTGGCTGGCGACGGCGGCTTCGTAGTTGGCGATGGTGTCGTCATAGTCCTTGCGGCTCACCACCTGACGCTTGAACAGCGGGATGATGCGATCGCGGTCGGCACGGGCCTTGTTGAGGCGCGCCTGCTCCTGGGCCAGGGTGCCCTTGGCCTGCTCCAGCGCTACCTTGTAGGGCTCGGGGTCGATCAGGAACAGCGCCTGACCGGCGGTGACCGGCTGCCCTTCGATGTAGGTGCGTTTGAGCAGGATGCCGCTCACCCGGGAGCGCACGTCAATTTCGCGAAAGCCGGCGGTCTCGCCCACCATCTCGGTGGTCAGTGGCACGTCGGTCAGTTTGACCTCGGCCACCACCACGGGCACCGCTGGCAGTGCCTGGGCACCGGCGGCGGGTTCATCACCACAGGCGGTCAGTGCGCTGGCCAGTGCCAGGGCGATACAGCCGCGCTTGAACATCTCTTCCCTGACGGATTGCACCTTCATCATCACACTCCTGTGGGATGGTGCACGATTGCCGCGCCCACCCTTTCTCTTCATGAACATGGTTAACTGCATGGTTACAAATTTAACTTATTGGATTACTGACAGTTTTTTAATGATAAAGCACGAATATTGAACCCAAGCTGCTCGGCAGTGAAAGTTGTTTGCATCTGGCGGCATGGGGGCGAGGGGCCAGCGACAGTCGGTGTCAGCCCGCAGGCCTCTTTCGGCGTGGTGTTGCCCGGATGCGAGGGCTCAGGGAGAAATTATAAGAAGGAAAAAACGGGGGAAGTGGGGGCTTGGTCACAGAGGGGGCGTCAAATGCCCCCTAAGTTGTCATTGTCAGGCGAAGCAGGCCCAGATGGGGGCGTGGTCGGAGGGCTTCTCGATGCCGCGCAGCTCGTAGTCGATGCCGGTCTCTGTCACCTTGTCCTTGAGGGCGTCGGAGGCCATGATGAGGTCGATGCGCAGGCCGCGGTTCTCGTCAAAGCCCTTGGAGCGGTAGTCGAACCAGGAGAAACGCTCGCACTCGGTGGGGTTGGCGGCGCGGAAGGTGTCGGTCAGGCCGAACCCTTTCAGACGCTCCATCCACTCGCGCTCGATGGGCAGGAAGGAGCACTTGCCATCCCGCAGCCAGCGCTTGCGGTTCGCCTCGCCGATGCCGATGTCGAGATCGGTGGGGGAGATATTCATATCCCCGATCAGCACCAGTTGATCGCCCGGGGTGTGATTGGTCTCGAGGTAGTGCTGCAGATCCTCGTAGAACTTCTGCTTGGCCGGGAACTTGGTCTCGTGATCCTGGCTCTCACCCTGCGGGAAGTAGCCGTTCATCACCTTGATGAGGGAGCCGTCTTCGCGCTCGAAGGTGGCCATGATCATGCGGCGCTGGGCCTCTTCATCGTCGGTGGGGAAGCCTTTCTCCACCTTGACCGGCTTCTGCTTGCTCATGATGGCGACCCCGTAGTGGGCCTTCTGGCCGTGGAACTCGACGTGATAGCCCATGGCCTCCACGTCGGCCAGCGGGAAGGCTTCGTCGTGTACCTTGATCTCCTGCAGGCCGATCACATCCGGCTGATGCTTGTCGATGATGGCTTGCAGCTGGTGCAGACGGGCGCGCAGGCCATTGATATTGAAAGAGATGATCTTCATGTCCGGGATGCTCATGTCATTTTTATAAGTGGCTATTGGACTAGGAATCGGCGGTGGATGCAAGTGAAGGCGAGCTGCCACCTCTGAGGTGGCATGCCCGTTGCGCCTGGGCTCAACGGGTCATCTTCTTGACAAACACCACCACAAACAGCGCCAGGGTAAAGCTGCCGGTGAAGGCCTCGAAGGCGGCGAAGATCCGCGACAGCCCCACCGGGGTGAAGTCCCCGTACCCCAGCGTGGTGAAGGTCACCACGCTGTAGTAGAGGCACTCCAGCAGGAAGATGGCGTTCTGCTCGAAAGGGGCGCCGGGCCGATAGACGAGGTGGTTGCCGTTGAAGCTCAGGCCAAAGAAGAAGTAGAAGAGGCTGCAGATGAAGATGAGCAGCAGGGAGAAGAGCACCACCCGCATGGGGGCCTCGCCGTAGCCGCAGAAGAGATCGACTATCCAGGAGGTGAAGCGGCGGCCGGACCAGAATGGCAGCTGCAGCCGGCGCATGGTGAGCTCCTGCTGGATGTAGCGGCCGGACATGGTGAAGATGCCCTGGGCTTCCGAGGCCTTGCGCAGATCCCGGTAGGTCTCCTCGGCCTCCTTGAACCAGATCCGGGCCTGCGCCGGGTCCCGCTCGCGGCGCCCCTTTCTGTCCTGCATCAGCCGTTTGCCGGTATCCAGGTTGTCGAGGCGGGTGTTGTGCCAGCGGATGCCGAGCAGGTTGACGTCGTCGAGGGTGGCGCAGTGCAGGTTGGCATCGCTCAGATCGGCCTTCATCAGGCTGCCCCCCTTCATGCGCAGGCCGTAGAGATGAGCCCCCTGCAGATTGGCCCGGTAGAGGTTGCACTGCTCCAGCAGAAAGCCGTGCGGCGAGCCCTTCTTCACCAGATTGAGGCCCGCCAGGTTGGCGCGGGCCAGTTGCAGGCCGTGGCACAGGCCGCCCTGGTGGACGTAGTGCTCCAGCTCGCGAGCGGTGTGGGGATCCTGATGCTGGCCATGGGGATCGTGCCAGCGGCACAGATCATGCTCCCCCGCCTCTTCGCTGCAGTGGCGGCCATCCGCCACCAGATATCGACACATGGCCATCGCCCGTCTCCTCCCCTTGCCGAGTCAGTATCAGCATAGGCGAGCGGGGTCAGCTGAGCTGGGTAAACTCCTGACGCAGCTTGCGAAAACGGTCCTGCTGGGCCGGGTTGAGGGGGATGCCGTCCAGCACCTCCAGGGTCTCCTTGCACTCGGCGCCAAACTCCGGGCTCTTGCGGTTTTTCTGCATCAGCTGCAGCAGCACCTGGATCTTGTTGAGGGCGGCACCGGTATTGGCCGGGGCCCGGCGCAGCGCCTCGCGAAAGTGGCCGAGCGCCTGTTCCAGCTCGCCGGACTGATAGGCCTTGATGCCCAGCTCGTTGAGCTGCTGGTAGCGCTGGCGGCGTTCCAGCACCGTCTTGTCGTCGCGGGTGGCCTGGATGCAGGTGGTGAGCAGCCGATCCTCGTCTTCGGCCAGCAGTGCCTGCAGGCTCTCGGCATATTCAAACTCGCCGAGCTGATAGAGGGCGAGTATGGTCTCGCCCAGCAGGCTGGGGGGCATGGTGGCCGGCTGATCGAGCCAGTTCTGGTTGGCGCGGTAGAGCATCTTCTTGCCCTTGAGCAGTTCCCCCAGGGCGATCTGCACCCGGGCCTGGCAGATCTGCTCGAACACCGGGTAGTTGAACTCCGCCATCATCAACGAGTCGCGAATGCGCGACAGGGCCGAGTTGACCTGCTTTTGCAGGTTGGCGATGTGGTAGATGTCGTTGCTGTTGAGGGCGTAGAGGGTCAGTGCCTGGATATAGGCCCCCAGATAGTGGGGGGTGCGGTGGATCGAGTTGCGCGACAGATCGATGAGGGAGAGCAGCACGTCCTTGGCCTGGGCGTAGTCGTGGCGCAGCAGGCACACCTCCGCCAGCCGGCGGGAAAGCTGTACCGACTGGGGCGAGATGTCCACCGCCCGCTTGAGCTCCTGCTGGGCCTGCTCGTCATTGCCGAGCGCCAGCAGGGATTCCGCCAGCCAGAGGTGGGCCTCCACCATCAGCGGGGTGTTCTTGAGGGTCGCCTGCAGGTGGCTCACCGCCTCCTCGTGCAGACCCAGGGTGTGGCACGCCTTGCCCAGAGTGAGCCGGGCCCAGCTGTTCTCCTGGCCGGCCAGCAGCTGGCGCATCAGGCTGCGGGCCTCCTTGGCCTGGCCCAGCTTGAGCTGGGTATCGGCCTGCAGACAGCGGCAGAAGTTGGCAAAGCGCGGCACCGCATCGGCCCGCTCGGCGCAGGCGGCGAGCAGGGTGGTCAGGTTCTCCTCGGCGAGGGCGCTGAACACGCTCTCCAGCGCCTGGCGACGGGCGAGGGCACGTTTGAGGCGAAACGAGAACTGCTCCTGGGAGAAGGGCTTCATCAGGTATTCGTCGGGCTCGGCCTCCAGCGCGCTCAGCACCATGGCGCGGGAGCTGTCGCCGCTCACCATGATCACCACGCTCTGGGGCGGGATGAGCTTCTGATCGCGCAGGCTCTCCAGCAGCTGACGACCGTTCTCGCCAACCCCCAGCTCGTAATCGATGAGGTAGATGTCGAAGGACTCTTTCTGGCAGCGTCGTCTGGCCTCTTCGGCCGAGTTGACATAGGTGATGCGACTGATGCCGATGTTGATCAGCATCGCCTTCATCATCACCTGAAAGGAGCGCTGTTCGTTGACCAGCAGGATGCGCTTCGGTTTGGGTGGGGCTTTTTTCTCTGGCTCGGATTCCGGTGTCTGCATCTGTCTGGTCAGGGCGCTACGGGCGGATAACAGAAGTGTGCCACCAAAGCGCGCAGACAGGCAATTGAACATCCATGCCGCCGCCGTTTTTCCTCTGGCAAGGGGGCGCCGGGCCTGAAAAAAACCGCCGCGGCCCTTGATCCCGGTCAAGCGGGCGCTGGATTGCACTGGCGGCGCCCACGCCGGTTTTTAGACTGAAAAGAGGCGGGCCGCGGGCCTGCCTTCGACCATCCAGTGACCACAAGGAGGAATCACATGAGTTTGCTACCAGGCCGTACCAGTCTGTTTGATGACCTGTTTCACGACATGGCCTCCGGTTTCTACATCCGGCCCCTGCACGGGGATCCGCTGCCGAGCCAGATCAAGCTGGACCTCAAGGAGAGCGACGGCGGCTATCTGCTGCAGGCGGAGCTGCCCGGGGTGGCGAAGGAGGACATCCACGTGGATGTGCACGGCAAGCTGGTGACCCTGAAGGCGGAGATCCGCCAGCACGACAGCCAGAGCCAGGATGAGCGCACCCTGCGCAGCGAGCGCTATTTCGGCAGCGTATCGCGCACCGTCGAACTGCCGGTGGAGGTGACGCCGGAGCAGGTGGTCGCCCGCTTCGACAACGGCATCCTCACCCTGCAACTGCCCAAGCAGGCGATGACTCCGGCGCCCCACCGCATCCCCATCGAGTAGCGCCGGCTTGCACACCACGAGGCCCCGCAGTGTGGGGCCTCGCTCTTTCTGGCGGTTGGGGTGCAGGCTGGGGAGAGGGCAGGGATAGCTGGCGGCGACCCCGACTCGTTCCTGATCACAAGGCCACCCGCCGCTCGGCCCCGGACAGCCCTCCGGGTGGATTTTTTCAGAAGGGGATTGTGCAAGTGGGTTTCTTTTGATACCACTGAATGATTTCCCTGCGGATCAGCCACCATTGCGCGACAAGGAGTTCCCATGCGCCTGCCACCCTTTCCCCCGCTGGTCTGGATCGTGATCCTGGGCACCTTCATGGTGCGCACCAGTTTCTTCATGGTCTGGCCCTTCCTCTCCATCCTGCTCTACCGGGAGTATGGCCTGTCGGCCTCCGGTATCGGGATGCTGCTGGGTGGCGCGGCGGTGCTCTCCTGCCTCATCGGCTTCTACGTCGGCTGGCTCTCCGACCGGCTCGGCCGGCGCACCATACTGCTGCTCGGCTGCGCCCTGTCGTGCGGTGCCTACCTGTTGCTCGGATTCGGCCACTCCCTCTGGCTCATCACCCTCGGGGTGTTTGGCTCGGGCCTCTCCTACGCCTTTATCGATACCCCGGGCAAGGCGCTGATGGGGGATCTGCTGCCCGAGAAGGCGCTGCGGGAGCTGGCTCTGCACCTGCGCTACTTCCTGCTCAACGTGGGGGCGGGGGTGGGGCCCCTCATCGGCGTCATGGTGGGGCTGGGTGCGCGCCAGGAGACCTTCGTGGTGACGGCCGCCACCTATGGCCTGCTCGGCATCGCCTTCCTGCTCGGCTTTCGCCGCGACTGCGCCAACCGGCCGGATGCCGGTCTCTCCCTGGGGGCCATGCTCAGGGTGGTGGGGCGAGATCGCGCCTTCATGCTGTTCATCCTCGCCAACCTGCTGATGAATCTGGTCTACGCCCAGGTGGAGTCGCCGCTGATCCAGTACCTGACCCGCGCCGGCGCCCCCGAGGTGGAGACGCTGGTGGCCCTGCTGGTGGCCACCAATGCGCTCACCATCATCACCTTGCAGTTTCCGCTGCTGCACCTGACCCGGCGCTGGCGGGTGAGCCTGCGGCTGCAGTTCTCCATCCTGCTGATGGCATCGGCCCAGGTGATGTTCGCCCTGTCGAGCCCGGCCCTGCTGTGGCCCTGGCTGGTGGCGATGTTCTTGCTGAGCGTGGGGGAGGCGGTGCTGTTTCCGCTCTTCAACGTGCTGATCGACCAGATGGCGCCGGCTCACCTCAAGGGGAGCTACTTCGGCGCCAGCGCCCTGGCCGGGCTCGGCTGGGCGTTCTCGCCTATGGTGGGGGGCTGGTTCTTGCAAGTGTGGGGCGGCCCGGCCCTGTTCGCCGTGATGACCGCGATCTGCATGCTGGTGTTTGCCCTCTACGGGATGGGTCGCCGGGAGGCGCGTCCGTCGGCTTCGCCTGCCGGCTGCGAGGAGTAACACGCAAGCGCGTTGACGGCGCTCACTGGTTTGCTGTCGCCGAGGGGAGGCGCCAATGCCTCACTGCATTCCCATCGAATCACACCGGCTTGAAAGCAACGAGGCCCCGCACTGCGGGGCCTCTTTTTTATGGTGGCTGGGTTATGGCTGCCAGTTTATGGCTGTTTGGCCACCAGATAGGGGGCGAACTGGGGGGTATGGCTGGCGGCGAAGCCCTGCTCGGTCTTGACGATGAGGTAGACCGCGAGCCCATGCGCCCTGGCAAAGGCCATCGCCTGTTCCGGCCCCATCACCATGAGGGCGGTGTCGAGGGCGTCGGCCTCGAGCGCAGTCGGGGTGATGACGCTGGCGGAGACCAGCTTGTGGGTGATTGGCTGGCCGCTGGCAGGGTCGATGATGTGGGAGTAGCGCTGGCCGTCGAGCTCGTAGTAGTTGCGATAGCTGCCGGCGGTGCTGAGGGCCATGCCGTTGGGGATCACCACGTCCGAGAAGGCGCCGGGCTGGTCGGACGGCTCGACGATGGCCACCCGCCAGGGTTTGCCCTTGGCGTTGTTGCCCTTGCTGCGCACGGCGCCGGCCACCTCGATGAGGTAGTTGTGCACCCCCTTTTGCTCCAGCAGGCCGGCAATCTCGTCGGAGGCCGCCCCCTCGCCCAGGGTGGAGAGATCGAGGTAGAGATCGGGAATGCCCTTGCCGAGCAGGAAGTGATCCCCCTCTGGGGTCAAGGTCAGCCGGTCGATGCCCACCCTCTGGCGGGCGCTGGCGATCTGCTCGGCGCTGGGGCGCTTGACCGGACGTTTGTCCGGCCCGAATCCCCACAGGTTGACCAGCGGGCCCACGGTGACGTCGAGCTTGCCTTTGGTGAGATGGCCGGCATCGATGCCCTGCTGCACGATTTTGGCCATGGTGGCGGGAATGGCCATGGGGGGCTGGCCGCTGCCCTGATTGAAGCGGGAGATAAGGGAGTTCGGGTCGTAGGTGGAGATCTCGTGGTTCATGCGCGCCAGCAGGGCGTCGACCTCCTGCTGCAGCGCAGGCTCCCCGCCCGGGAAGGGATCGCTCAGGGTCACCGCATAATAGGTGCCCATGGTCTTGCCCTGGATGCGGGTCTGGGTCGGGGCTGGCTGACAGGCGGTCAGCATCAGCAGCAGGGTCAACAACAGGCCGCGGGGGGCCGGGCGAGCAAGGAGCGACATGCGGGATCTCTCTGGCTAAAAACGGATGGCACGGGCCTTGGCCGCGTGCCGGGGCCGCCAGCTTAGCCAAGGGCGCGGCGGCGGGCGAGCGTCGGCTGGAGAAAAGCGCGGGAGATAATTAAACAAAGAGTGGTTAATGGGCGGCGCGGCCGGTTTGTCCAGTCAAATAATGGGAACAATCTGGTGACCTGACCCGCAGCTTTGCGCTAAAGGCATAGCCGAATGACGACAGTTGAGTAGAATAAGGTCGATTTTGACAGCATGTTTGCCAGCCATGGTGCGAGCCTGCAGGCAATTGTGTTGCCATCTATTGCCAATCAAAGGAGAGGATGATGAAAAAGGCGATTACCCTGCTGTTTCTGAGCACCCTGGCTGCCCCGGCTCTGGCCGATGAGTGCGCGTTGGTCATCGAAGGCAATGATGCCATGCAGTACAACCTCAAGGAGATGAGCGTACCGGCCACCTGCAAAGAGGTGACCGTGACCCTGAACCACACCGGCAAGATGCCGGTGACCGCCATGGGCCACAACTGGGCGCTGGCCAATACCGCCGACTATCAGGCCGTTGCCACTGCGGGCATGAGCGCCGGCGCCGAGAACAACTACCTGCCCAAGGATGATCCCCGCGTACTGGCCCACACCAAGCTGGTGGGCGGCGGTGAGAGCACCAGCGTCACCTTCAAGACCGACGGCCTGGCCGGCAAAGACCTCACCTTCTTCTGCTCCTTCCCCGGCCACTTCGCCATGATGAAGGGCACCTTCAAGGTCGGCTAAGACGTTGTGCCGACCCAGAAGCCGGGCAGTGCCCGGCTTTTTTGTGGCCACTTGCCATGCCAGGGAACCCTGGCTCTGCAACGGGAGTTGTATGCCGTTTTATGATCCGGCGCGGGGTGAGTGGGGAGCATAGCGGGTAAGATAGGCCCCTTTCGGGCCTGATGCCCATGGGAGAGGAGCCGTTTGTCGTGAGAAACGCCATCAACTGGGTGGTCGGCTGTTGCCTGCTGCTGGTATGCGCCATTGCGCTGGCAGCGGAGCCGCCGGTGAAGAAGAGCCGCAACGGCATCTGCCATCCCAAGGGCGGCACCTACTACAGCCGCACCAAGCACTACACCCCCTATGACTCCATGCAGTCCTGCCTCGACAGCGGCGGCCGGGCGCCGAAACGCTGACCGGGCTCGGCCTGCGCCTGCCACCTATTTGGGTTGCAGGGTAAAAAAGGCGATGGCGCTCTTCTTCTGGCAGTCGAACTGGATGCTCTGCTCGCCGCTGATCAGCAGGGTCTCGTTGACCGCCATGGGCTGGCCCGCTGCCGTGAGCTGGCCGCTTAGCAGGTAGCAGAGATAGGTCTTGTCCGTCTCCAGGGTGAGGCTGAGCGGGAAGGGGAGGTTGAGCACCCGCACGTTGGCGCTGAGGCGGGCCGGATCATAGATGAGCCCCAGATCCGTCACCTCTTTTTTCAGCAGCTCGCAGTGGGTGTCGTCATCCCCGCTGAAGTGGGCCGCCTCGAAGGTGGCGTAGGGGTGGCCGTTTAGCACGAAGCCGGCCCCGCTGATGGGCAGCAGGATGCGCTGATAGCCGGGGAATTTCGAGAAGGGGCCGGCCTCCTTGATGGGCGCCGAGCTCAGCCGATAGGCAAAATCGAGCTTGTCGAGGCTGGCGCCGGCAGGGGAGATGAGGATCTGGGCTGTGGTGCCCTGCTTGTTCTTCCAGGGCATCTTCAGCTGGTCGGACTCTTTTATCAGGGTGATCAATGGCGCCTCGGCAGTTGGTGAGCGGAGTGAATTGTGTGGCCCAGTGATACCATCCCGCCCGCCGGCCCACAAGGTTGCGTCTGCCTGTCCCGCACTGCCCGCCCACTATTTCATCAGTTTCATCAGTCAGGCCAGCCATCGCCCTTGCGTTGGCTGCTTGCCCGTCGCGGCTGTATGAAACGCAACCACTTGTGCAGGGCGGCGAGAGGGCAAAACGGCAGGCTGTGATCCCGTCGCTGTTAAAGCGGCGGCGGCTCGCTACACTGGCGGTTCTGTTGCCCAAGGAGGCCCCATGACTCACAAGATCATTCTGGATACCGATCCCGGTATCGATGACGCCATGGCAATTCTGTTTGCCGAAGCCCACCCCGCCATCGAGCTGCTCGCCATCACCACGGTATTTGGCAATGCCACCATCGAGAACGGCACCCACAACGCCCTCTGGCTCAAGCAGCAATACGGCATGAAGGCGGATGTGGCGCAGGGGGCGGCCGCCCCGCTGCGACGCGAGCCGGTGGGCCCGACCACTGTGGTACACGGCCCGAGCGGGTTTGGCGACGTGACGGCGGGGGAGGTGACGCTCACTCCGGATCCCCGGCCGGCCTGGCAGTATATCGTCGAAGCGGTGAAGGCTGCTCCCGGCGAGATCACCCTGGTCACCATAGGGCCGCTCACCAACCTGGCGCTGGCGCTGCAGGCGGCCCCCGAGATTGCCGGCCTGGTGAAGCAGGTGGTGGTGATGGGCGGCGCCTTCGGCGTCAACGGCCATCGCGGCAATGTGACCCCCTATGCCGAGGCCAACATCCACGACGATCCGGATGCCGCCGATCGGGTGTTCACCGCCCGCTGGCCTGTGGTGATCATCGGGCTGGACGTGACCCAGCAGAGTTTCTTCAGCAGCGCCTATCTGGACGCACTGCGCGACGAAGCGGGCGAGCCGGGCCGTTTCCTGTGGGATGTCAGCCGCTTCTACCTGCGCTTCTACTCCGAGCGGATCGGGCTCGACGGTTGCCACGTGCACGACCCGTCCGCCATCGCCTACGTGATCGATCCGACCCTGTTCACCCTGCGCGCGGGGCCGGTGCGGGTCATCAACGACGGCCCTGCTATCGGCCACACCCTGCAGAAATTTGACGGCAAGTCCCACCCCCACGACGAGTGGGCCGACCATCCGGCCCAGCAGGTCGGGGTGGCGGTGCGGGATCAGGCGCTGCTGGCGCTCTATCGGGAGACGCTGGTGGCCTGGGGTCGCAACCGCTAGAGGGCTCGGCGAGCAGGGTGGCTTGCGGTCGGACTTGAGGTACGGCTGTGATCCGCACCAAACAATTGGGGGCCAGTTGCGGCTTATACTGGCAGCAACCGTGTGAAGAAGGAGAAACAGGATGGCCTGGTTGTCGTTGCTGGTGGCGATTGCCCTCATCTGGTGGTTGATGAAGCTGGGGCGTGGCGCCCTGTTCGAGATCCGGCTTGCGCCAGGCAAGGTGCAGGTCAAGCGGGGCAAGGTGTCTCCTGCATTCATCGAGCATGCCAAACAGATCCTGCGTCACGAGACGGTGCGCGGGCGCATCCTGGGTCAGCGCGATGGCGATGGGGTCAGGCTGGTCTTCTCCCGCTCCATTCCGGAGCCGGTGGCCCAGCGTTTTCGCAACATCTTCCCCTATGGTGATTACCGGCTGGGGGCGGTGCCGCTCTCCGGCTCCAAACCGCGCAAGGGGTGAGTCGTCACTCACACAGCAAACGGGCCTCCATTGGAGGCCCGTTTTGTTAGGGTCGGCGTGACTTATGGGTGCAGGGTGCGCTGGGCCTTGACCGTCTCCGGCTTGATGGCCACCCCTTCATTGCCCCAGGAGGCGCGCAGGGTGTTGACCAGCTCGGCGATCTGCTGATCGTTGAGGGTCCAGCCGTAGCCCGGCATGTGGTAGCCGATATTGCCCTGGGTGACCGGGGTCTCAGCGCCGTGCAGCAGCACGTTGAGCAGGCTGGCCGGATCCTCGGCCAGCACGGTCTGGTTGCCGATCAGGGAGGGGATGACGTGGTCGTTGCCGCGCCCGTTGTTGCCGTGGCAGGTGGAGCAGTACATGGCGTAATCCGCCTGGCCGCCGGCACTGGCATAGGCCCGGTTGCCCCTGGCGGCCGGTGCCTCGTCATCCAGCCCGGTCAGGTAGGTGGCGATGCTGGCCAGATCCGCGTCGCTGAAGTACTGGCTGCTGTGAGTGATCACTTCCGCCATGGGGCCGCTGACGGCCTGATACTGGCTGCGGCCGGTTTTCAACAGATCGATGAGGGCCTGCTTGTCGTAGCGGCTACCGCGGATGTCGGGAGCATACCAGCCATCCAGGGTAGCGCCGCTCAGATAGAGGGGATCCGCCTCGGTCAGGGCCTTCTCCTGCATGCCGATCCCGCGCGGGGTGTGGCAGCTGCCGCAGTGGCCCGCTCCCTGCACCAGATAGGCGCCACGGTTCCACTCCTCACTCTTGCCGGCGACCGGGGTGAAGCGGCCGTCATCGTGATAGAGCCAGTTCCAGCCCCTGAGTGGCCAGCGCATGTTGAGCGGCCAGGGGATGTCGCTCGCCTTGTTGGCAATGGCCTGCGGCTGCACATCCTGCATCAGGTAGTGGTAGAGGGCGGTGAGATCCTCATCGCTCATCTTGGCGTAGGCGGTGTAGGGCATGGCCGGGTAGAGGGGGTCGCCGCTGCGGGTGATCCCTTCGCGCATCACCTTGATGAACTCGGGCAGGCTGTAGTTGCCGATGCCGTGGGTCTTGTCCGGGGTGATGTTGGTGGCGTAGACGGTGCCGACCGGGGTGGGGAAACCCTTGCCGCCGGCGAGTGGCTTGCTCGCCTCGCTGGTGTGGCAGGCGGCGCAGTCCCCCAGCTTGGCCACGTATTCACCCGCCGACATGGCGGGGGCGGCTTGCAGGGCGAAGGTGGGCAGGGCCAGCAGCACGGTACTGGCAGTCAGGGAACGGATCATTTGGCACCTCCCTTGGTCAGGGCGACCAGCTCGTTGACGGCGCGCCACGCCTCGTCGATGGCGGCGTGGGCATAGGGGCTCCAGCCCGCGTCCGAGTTGGCGATGGTGATGTTGCCCACCGGCTGGCGACCCCGCTCAATGAAGCGCTCCGACTGCTCTTCGTCGTCAAACAGGGAGTTGGCGATGTAGGAGTAGCCGTGGGACCAGCGGTTGACCGTGATGGCGAGGATATCCTGCTCATGGTTGAAGCCGGCCTCGCCCAGCATGGCCTGCAGCTGCTCGCGGATCATCTGTTCGTGCTGCTCGAACGGCATGCCGAGGAGCATGGCGCGCCCCTTGCGGGACTGCTCGCGGGCCGACAGGCCGCTGCCCGGCAGGGTCGGCACATAGACCATGTGCAGGCACATGGGCTGATCCGGGTTCTTGGGATGCTCGTAGCCGCCGAGGTCGACCGGGTAGTCGAGCTTGACCCGGCTGTAGGGGGCGGCCGGGGCATAGACCTCGTGCACGCCGAGTTTGACGAACGGCTGCCAGTTTCTGATCACCACCTTGGTGTAGACCAGCGGCGCCTTGACGTTCTGGCGCAGCGCCTCCTTCTGGGGCGCCGGCATCTCGGGCACCAGGTAGGGGATCATCATGTTGTAGCCGGCCATGATGCACTGTCTGGCCTGCACCCGGTGCAGCTTGCCCTCCTTGATGTAGGTGACGTCCACCCCCTGTTTGCCGTCCTTGAGCGGCACGTTTCTGGCCTGCAGCGCCGTGCTGCCAAGGCGCAGCTGCACCTTGTGCTCGGGGCGGTCGAGCTGGCTGTAGTCGAACCTGGCCAGCACCACATCCTGCATGGTGTGGCCTGGGGCCACCTGCGGGATGAGCTTGCGCACCATCAAGCGGGTGAGGCCGGCGTTGCCATCCGGGAAGTGGAAGATGTAGGGGTCGTCCAGCTCGGCCTGGGATTCTGCATCGAGCGGGGTGAGATCCATGCCGGCAAAGCCCGGCAGGGCGCACAGGCGGGCGTCGGCGCAGGAGGTGGCATCGATGCCGACCGCCTGGAAGTCGTCGGTGCGCTGCTGGAAGAAGGTGATGGCCCGCTCGCTCAGCCCCACCTTGTCGCGCAGGAAGGTGGTGTAGCTGTTGCTCTCCATCCAGGCGTCTTTCTGCTCGCGAGTCATGCCATGCAGGTAGTCGGTCTTCTCTTCGTGCAGCGCCAGCAGGGTGGCCTTGTCGGTGTCGTCGAACGGGAAGTCGCCGATGAACTCGGCCAGCGGCCGGCCGTTCAAGCGATCGCGCGGGATGTCGTCGGCCACGCTGTGGCCCGGATCGCCGCTCACTATCTTGTTGACCCCGAAGTGCTTCTCGTCAAAGAAGACGCCGCGGCTCAGACCCAGATCCGGGTAGAAGGTCTGCTGGAAGCCTTTGGCCAGCTCGTCGATGTTGACCTCGAGCGCCTTGAGCAGCCCCAGCGCCACCGGGCTGTAGACGGAGCGCGGTGATTGCAGGGATTCGCTGCCGCCGTAACCCAGCCGCAGACCGTCCGGGGTGGTGAACTCGTTGCGCTTGGCGTGGCCGCCGAAGTCGTCGTGGTTGTCGAGCAGCAGGATCTTTTTGTCCGCCCCGAGCAGTTGCTGGTAGAAGCAGGCGGCGGAGAGGCCGCTGATGCCGGCGCCGACGATCACCAGATCGTACTCGCCCTCCAGCGGGAGGTGGGCGAAGTCATACTGCTTGCCGTCGCGGGCGATGCTGTGAGCCGGCTCGAAGGAGCCCGGGTGGTTGCCGCGCAGGCCGGTGAGAGCGGGCGGATAGACCAGCGTCTTCTCGGCCAGCGCCTTGCCGCCTTCGGCGGCCTGCAGCAGCTGGATGGGGGCGACGCCGGCCGCAATGGCAATGGCGACGCCGTTGAGAAAGTCTCTGCGTGTGATGCTCATGGCAATCCCTGTAAATGAAGAGTCGAATGAGAAGTGGGATAGGGTTGAATTCGTGACTGACGAGTAACGAAGGGGCGCAACCTACCGCTATATCCCGATGGAGTCCATGGCTTTGATAATAACTTATTAAACAAAATGGGGGATCATGTGATGGCCATGGCGGTGAGATGGATGAAATATGCATGTTTGTGGGGCAAAGCCACATCAATACCAAGGAATTAATTGAAATTTAATTTGATTAATTATGGTTAATTTCGAGTCTCACCTTTATTCGGCCATGGTCGACAAACAGGGCCTGATTATCGCCTGAATTTTCACCGCAAGGCCACCAAATGACACCCTTTATCCTTGTAAAATAAAAGGTTAAACGACGAAGTGGTCATTTAATCAACGCTGATTGAATGAAATTGAGCCAGCCGCTGATTAATTGAGAACGGCCCGATATGGATAAATTCAGCGGCGTCAAGCCATTAACATGCGACACACAGAAATCGCAAACAGCACACAAGTGAAAGATTAATTTTTCATGTTGTTCACATCCCCCCCCGGTGAAATAGAATGCTGCGTTTTTCTTACCACTTTAGCCTTGCGAAGATGAGGACATTGCATGAGACCTTTTGATGTAAAGAGGGGCTTGGGCGCTTTGCTGTTGCTCGCGACTGCCGGCTTGCTGAGCGGCTGCGACATGGCGCTGATGAGCCCCAAGGGGCAAGTTGGTCTGGAGCAGAAGTCACTGATATTGACCGCACTCGGCTTGATGCTGATCGTGGTGGTGCCCGTGATCGTGATGGCAGTGGCGTTCGCTTACAAATACCGAGCGTCCAACACCAATGCCACCTATGCGCCTGACTGGGCCCACTCCAACAAGATTGAAGCGGTCGTCTGGACCGTACCCGTCATCATTATCGCCATCCTGGCGGTGATTACCTGGAAGACCTCCCACTCTCTGGATCCCTACAAACCGTTGGAATCCGAGGTGAAACCGATCCAGGTCGATGTCATCTCCCTTGACTGGAAATGGTTGTTTGTCTATCCGGAGCTGGGTATCGCCTCGGTCAACGAGCTGGCATTCCCGGTCAACACCCCGGTCAATTTCCGGGTGACCTCCGACACCGTGATGAACTCCTTCTTCATTCCCCAGCTGGGCGGCCAGATCTACGCCATGGCGGGCATGCAGACCAAGCTGCACCTGATCGCCAACGAGGCAGGCCAGTACAAGGGCATCTCGGGTGGCTACAGCGGCGCCGGTTTCTCCGGCATGAAGTTCAACGCCATCGCCACTCAGGATCAGGCCGGTTTCGACGCCTGGGTCGCCAAGGTGAAAGCCTCTTCCAAGGCGCTCAACACCATGGATGAGTTCAACACCCTGGCCAAGAAGAGCGAAAACCACCCGGTGGAGTACTTCGCCAGCGCCGATCCCAAGCTGTTCGTCAACATCATCAACAAGTTCATGGGCGACATGAAGCACGGCGAGCACGCTGCCATGCAACACGGCGAAGCATCGGCTGCGATGCCGCATGATGCCTCCATGAGCCACGAAGGCATGGAGCATGACGCCTCCATGAGCCATGAAGGCATGGAGCACGGCGACGCCATGCACCATGAGGCCCAGGGCGAGCAGATGGACCACGCCGGTCACATGCCGGCCGACAAGACTGTGAAAGCGGGTACTAACTGATGTTTGGAAAATTAACTCTCGATGCCATTCCGTACCATGAACCCATCATCATGGTCACGATCGCCGGCATCATTCTGGGTGGGCTGGGTATCGCCGGTCTCATCACCTATTTCGGCAAGTGGCAATATCTGTGGAAAGAGTGGCTGACCTCGGTCGACCACAAACGCCTCGGTATCATGTATCTCATCCTCGGCATGGTCATGCTGCTGCGCGGCTTTGCCGATGCGGTGATGATGCGTACCCAGCAGGTCATGGCCTCGGCCGGCGGCGAGGGCATACTGCCACCGCACCACTACGACCAGATCTTCACCGCCCACGGCGTCATCATGATCTTCTTCGTGGCCATGCCGCTGGTGATCGGTCTGATGAACATCGTGGTGCCGCTGCAGATCGGTGCCCGTGACGTCGCCTTCCCCTTCCTGAACAACCTGAGCTTCTGGTTCACCGCCGCGGCCGTGGTGCTGATCAACGTCTCCCTCGGGGTCGGTGAATTCGCCCAGACCGGCTGGCTGGCCTATCCGCCCTTGTCGGGGCTGGAGTTCAGTCCGGGGGTCGGGGTCGACTACTGGATCTGGAGTCTGCAGATCTCGGGTCTGGGGACCTTGCTGACCGGCGTGAACTTCTTCGCCACCATCATCAAGATGCGCGCCCCTGGCATGACCATGATGCGCCTGCCGGTGTTCACCTGGACCGCCCTGTGCGCCAACGTGCTGATCATCGCCTCCTTCCCGATCCTGACCGTCACCATCGCCCTGCTGACCGCAGACCGCTACCTGGGTACCCATTTCTTTACCAATGACATGGGTGGCAACATGATGATGTACATCAACCTGATCTGGGCCTGGGGTCACCCCGAGGTGTACATCCTGGTACTGCCGGTGTTCGGGATCTTCTCCGAAGTGGTGGCGACCTTCTGCAAGAAGAAGCTGTTCGGTTACACCTCGCTGGTGTGGGCGACCATCGCCATTACCGTGCTCTCCTTCATCGTCTGGCTGCACCACTTCTTCACCATGGGGTCCGGCGCCAACGTGAATGCCTTCTTCGGCATCACCACCATGATCATCTCCATCCCGACCGGGGTGAAGATCTTCAACTGGCTGTTCACCATGTACCGCGGTCGCATCGAGTTCACCTCGCCCATGCTGTGGACCGTCGGCTTCATCATCACCTTTACCGTGGGTGGCATGACCGGGGTACTGCTCTCCGTGCCGGCCGCCAACTTCGTGCTGCACAACAGCCTGTTCCTGATCGCCCACTTCCACAACGTCATCATCGGCGGTGTGGTGTTCGGCTGCTTCGCCGGTATCACCTACTGGTTCCCGAAAGCGTTCGGCTTCAAGCTGGATGACGTCTGGGGCAAGCGTGCCTTCTGGTGCTGGATCACCGGCTTCTTCGTGGCCTTCATGCCGCTCTACGTGCTGGGCTTCATGGGTATGACCCGTCGTGTCAGCCAGAACATCGATCCCGAGTTCCACGGCTGGCTGGTGGTGGCTGCCTGCGGCGCCGGTCTGATTGCGCTGGGCGTACTGTGCCAGGTGATCCAGATCGTGGTCAGCATCCGCGACCGCGAGAAGAACCGCGACCTGACCGGCGATCCCTGGGGTGGCCGTACCCTGGAGTGGTCCACTTCCTCGCCGCCCCCCTTCTACAACTTCGCCATCGAGCCGAAGATCAAAGGGCTGGATGCGTTCTGGGAAGCCAAGCAGGACGGTTCTGCCTATCAGCAGCCCAAGCACTATGACCCGATCCACATGCCGAAAAACTCCGGTGCCGGCGTCATCATCGCCGCCTTCAGCACCCTGTTCGGCTTTGCCATGATCTGGCACATCTGGTGGATGGCCATCGCCGGCTTCGTCGGCATGATCGCCACCTGGATCATCCACAGCTTCAATGACGACGTGGACTACTACGTGCAGGTTGACGAGATCGAGCGGATCGAGCGTCAGCATTTTGAAAATCTCAACAAGGTGGCTTAATTCCATGGCGACTGACGTTCTACATCACACTCACGGTGCCCATGAGGATGGGCACCATGATGCCGGCGCCAACAAGGTATTCGGCTTCTGGATCTACCTGATGAGTGACTGCATCCTGTTCGCGACCCTGTTCGCGACCTATGCGGTCCTGGTCAACGGCACCGCCGGCGGTCCGAGCGGCAAGGACATCTTCGAACTGCCGTTCGTGTTTGCCGAAACCATGCTGCTGCTGCTGAGCTCCATCACCTTCGGCTTTGGCATGCTGGCCATGAACAAGAACAAGGTGGCGGCGGTCAATACCTGGCTGTTCATCACCTTCCTGTTCGGTGCCGGCTTTATCGCGATGGAGATCTACGAGTTCCATCACCTGATTGCCGAGGGCTACGGTCCGGATCGCAGCGGTTTCCTCTCCGCCTTCTTCACCCTGGTGGGTACCCACGGTATCCACGTGACCAGCGGTCTTGTCTGGATCATCGTGATGATGGTGCTGGTAGCCAAGAAGGGGCTGACCGATCGCAACCGTACCCGTCTGATGTGCCTGAGCCTGTTCTGGCACTTCCTCGACGTGGTGTGGATCTGCGTCTTCACCGTGGTCTATCTGATGGGGGTCATGTAATGAGTCATTCCGTTGACAATCACGGCGCCAGCCACGGCAGCGCCAAGAGCTACCTGATCGGCTTCGTGCTGTCCCTGATCCTGACCGCAGTGCCGTTCTGGATGGTGATGGACGGTTCTGCCTCCCACACCACCGTGCTGGCCACCGTGGTCGGCATGGCGGTGGTGCAGATCTTCGTGCACCTGGTCTACTTCCTGCACATGAACACCTCGTCCGAGGAGCGCTGGAACCTGGTGGCACTGATCTTTACCGTGCTCATCATCGCCATCGTGGTCGTGGGTTCCCTGTGGATCATGTACAACCTCAACATCAACATGATGGTTCACTGAGCAGGTTGGCAATGATGATGAAGCAATACCTGCAAGTGACCAAGCCGGGCATCATCTTCGGTAACCTCATCTCGGTTATCGGAGGGTTCCTGCTGGCCTCCAAGGGGAGCCTGGATGTGCCCCTCTTCATCCTGACCATGGCTGGTGTATCACTGGTGGTCGCCTCCGGTTGCGTGTTCAACAACTACATCGACCGGGACATCGACTGCATCATGGAGCGCACCAAGAACCGTGCTCTGGTGAAGGGTCTGATCGCCCCCGGCGTATCGCTCTGGTACGCGAGCGCCCTCGGCATTGCGGGCATTGCACTGCTCTACTTTGCGGCCAATCCGTTGGCCGCCCTGCTGGCGGTGCTGGGCTTCATTGTCTATGTGGGGGTCTACAGCCTCTACATGAAGCGTCACTCGGTCTACGGCACCCTGGTCGGCAGCCTCTCCGGCGCCGCGCCGCCGGTCATCGGCTACTGCGCGGTGAGCGGTCAGTTCGACTCGGGGGCACTGATCCTGCTGGCGATCTTCAGCCTGTGGCAGATGCCGCACTCCTACGCGATCGCCATCTTCCGCTTCAAGGATTATCAGGCGGCCAACATCCCGGTGTTGCCGGTGGTGAAGGGGATCTCCGTGGCCAAACACCACATCACCCTCTACATCCTGGCCTTTATGGTGCCAACCCTGATGCTGTTCCTCGGCGGCTACGCCGGTTACAAGTATCTGGTGGTGGCCACCGCGGTCAGCGTCTGGTGGCTGGGGATGGCGCTGTCTGGCTACAAGGCGGCGGTGGACGACTCCCTCTGGGCGCGCAAGCTGTTCATGTTCTCCATCGTCACCATTACCTGCCTGAGCGTGATGATGTCGGTGGACTTCCAGCCGGAGGCCGAGCCTGCGGTGCTGGTGAGCATGCTGCCCTGATAGTGTGACTTGCCCCCCTAAAATGCATGAAATCCAGAGCCGGGAACCTTCCCGGCTCTGTTATTATGGGGCCGCCCCGTCGGGCACTTTTCCCTTGTGTCGGGTGTGGCATGGCGCGTGTCGGCCACCCCTTGAGTCTTCCTTTTTCCTGACCTATCGAGGCCATCATGAATGATTTCACCATGACGAGGGGCGAGCGCCGTGCCACCTGGGCGCTCGGCTCCGTCTTCTCGTTGCGCATGCTCGGCATGTTTATGGTGCTGCCGGTGCTGACCACCTACGGCATGTCTCTCGCGGGTGCCTCCGAGGCGCTCATCGGCCTGGCCATCGGCATCTACGGCATGACCCAGGCGCTGTTCCAGATCCCGTTCGGCCTGCTCTCCGACAAGGTGGGCCGCAAGCCCCTCATCGTCGGCGGTCTGCTGATGTTTGCCCTTGGCAGCGTGATCGCGGCGCTGACCCACTCCATCTGGGGCGTGATCCTCGGCCGCGCCCTGCAGGGCAGCGGCGCCATCTCGGCCGCCGTGATGGCGCTCTTGTCGGATCTCACCCGCGAGCAGAACCGCACCAAGGCGATGGCCTTCATCGGGGTGAGCTTTGGCATCACTTTCGCCATCGCCATGGTGACCGGTCCCCTCATTACCCATGCGCTGGGGCTCAGTGGTCTCTTCTGGCTGATCGCCCTGCTGGCGCTGGCGGGCATTGCCGTCACCCTCTGGCTGGTGCCGACCCCGAGCGGTCACCTGCTCAATCGCGAGTCCGGCATGGTGAAGGGGGGGATGCGCACCGTGCTGACCAACCCGCGCCTGCTCAAGCTCAACTTCGGCATCCTCTGCGTGCACACCCTGCTGATGTCGAGCTTCGTGGCGCTGCCGCCGCTGCTGGAGCGTGCCGGCCTGCCCCGTGACAGTCAGTGGCAGGCTTATCTGGTCACCATGCTGATCGCTTTCGTCAGCGTGGTGCCGTTCATCATCTATGCCGAAAAGCGCAGAAAGATGAAGCGGGTGTTCCAGATCTGCGTGCTGGTGATGCTCGTCGCCGAGCTGGTGCTCTGGCAAAGCGGCCTGCAGCTGTGGGGCCTGCTCGCCGGCCTGCAGATCTTCTTCATCGGTTTCAACGTGATGGAGGCGCTGCTGCCGTCCCTTATCAGCAAGGAGTCGCCCCCCGGCTACAAGGGCACCGCCATGGGGATCTACTCCACCAGCCAGTTTATCGGGGTGGCCATCGGCGGCAGCCTCGGCGGCCTGCTCTACAGCCTGGGTGGCGGCGCCCTGGTGTTTGGCGGCTGCGCCGCGCTGGCGCTGGTCTGGCTCGGGGTCAGCCTCACCATGGCCGAGCCACCCTACGTGAGCAGCCTGCGCATCGTGTTGCCGGAAGGGGTGGAGGCCAACGCGGCGCTGGAGCAGAAGATCCGCGCCTGCGAGGGGGTGAGCGACGTGCTGCTGGCCGCTGCCGAGCACTCCGTCTATGTGAAGGTGGACAGCAAGCGCCTGAGCCGGCGCGATCTGGAGTCGCTGGTCGCCGCCTGAGGACGCCTGCCGGCATGAAAAAGCCCGCCAATTCGGCGGGCTTTTTATTGGGCAGTATTCAGCTGGATTGTGCTCAGCTGGGCTGTGTGCAACAGGGGGCGGGCTCAGTCGGCCAGGCAACGCTGCTCGGCGGGCAGGCTGGCGCCATCCCCCAGCAGCAGGGTGCTGAGGGCCGCCCTGGCGCAGCGGGAGCTGCTGAGCTGGCCGTGCTGGTTGCTCTGCTCCACCCGAATCAGGCGGGCGGCGCTGCCAAAGGCGGCCTGCATCTGGCGGGCACCGGCGAAGGGGGTATTGGGGTCGTACTCGGCGCCGAGCACCAGGGCCTTGGCATCATCCGGCAGCTTTATCTCGCCGGCGCCGTAGCTGGCGATGGGCTGGCGCGGATAAGGCCAGTCTGCGCAGGTGTGGAAGCTCTTGGCCAGCAGCAGGGCGCCGGCCCCCTGGAAGGCGGCATCTTCCGGGTCCAGCCCCTGCCAGCCATAGGGCTCGCTGTTGTCGGTGCAGTGGATGGCGCTGAAGAAGGGCATCTCCTGCAGTTCCTGATAGGGGTTGTCGTCGGCCTGATCGGCGAGGCGGGTCAGCAGGGGGCCGGCGTCGTCCTGCTGCCAGAAGGCGAGCTGATCGTCGCGCTCGCTGCCGCTGATGGCATCGATCAGTACCGCCTCCCAGCGGGCGCGGTCGAGCACATTGCCTTGGTTGTCCACATAGCGGCCGTTGTCGCGTACCTGCCGGGTCACCGCCATGCTGCGCTGCAGCGCCTGCTCCCCGAAGCGCCAGGCCAGGATGCGGTTGGCATTCTCGCCATCGCCGCGAAAGATGGCCGGGTAGCGGCTCTCGGCGGGAGACATCGGCGAGTCGACCACCAGATTGGCCACGTGGCTCGGGTAGCGGGCGGCATAGAGGGCGGCCAGACGAGTGCCGTAGGAGAAGGTGATGGGGGTGATACGATCGCGCCCTAGGTGCTGGCGCAGGCGCTCCATGTCCTCGACCACCGCCCGGGAGCCCAGATGCGGCGCATGCAGCCGCAACGGCTCGTCGCAGCGCTCGCGCAGGGTGGCGCCGAAGGCTTGGCCCTGATCGGCCCCGCTCTGGAGCGCCGGCAGGGCACCCTTGTCACGGCTGGCAAAGAGCTGGGCGAGCTGCGCCGGGGTCATGTCTGGCCGCACGCCCTGTTTGTCGGTCAGCAGGCAGCTGCGCAGCTCGTGGCCAAGGGCACTGTAACCGGCCCCGCGGGGATCCAGGGTGACGATGTCGTAGTGCTCAAGGATGGCGGGGTTGGCGCTGCGCAGCAGGTCGAGCAGGAGGCCGAGATCCGGGGTGGCGGAGGTGGGGCCGCCCGGGTTGTAGAACAGGGTGCCGCGATAGTCGCCGCTGGCGCGATAGTGCAGATAGAAGATATCCAGGGTGTCGCCCTTGACCGTGCGGGTCTGCTGCTTGATCTGGGTGCGGCTGGGATTGTCCGACCAGGAGGAGAAATGGCGGCTGTCGCCGGAGAAAAAGCCACTGCCGGTGCGCGAGGTGGAGCTTTTCTCCCACTTGGTCTCCTTGATCTGGACCCACTCCTTGTCGTAATCGAGCGGCACCGTCAGGTAGTGACAGCTGACCTGACTGGCGGGAATGGCGATGCCGTCCTCCTGCCAGCCCTGGCGCAGCTGTTGGCAGACCTGACCGGCGTCATAGCCGGCGCGAACATGGCGAGCCTGGAAGGGCTCTTCTCTCTTTTCCAGATTGCAACCTGCCAGCAATGCCGGTGCCAGCAGGGTCATGAGCAGCGTGTATTTCATTGTCTATTTCCATTTATCTAGCCTGAACCCCGAAATAGTACGGGGAGGGGCCGACCGGATGGCAGCCGGAAGTTGTATGGAAATATTGCAAGGTGTGTCGATTTACATATTTCTGGTGATATTTGGTGGTCTCATTGATCTGTTTGAAAATAATGACCGGTAACGCGCACCGTTATTTTATGCGGGATCAATAACAGCGACGCAACCGGTCGGTGCTGGGCAGATGTTGGCGTTACGCGGGCGCGCGCCAGAACGGCTTGTCCCCCAGCACGGTGGCCCTGTGCATCACTCGCCGGGCCGGCAGATAGTCGGCGTTGGCGTAATGCTGGGTGACCCGGTTGTCCCAGATGGCGATGTCGTGCTCCCGCCAGCGCCAGCGCACCTGATACTCAGGCTTGGTGACATGGCGAAACAGGAAGGCGAGCAGTGCCTCGCTCTCTTGCGCCGGCAAGTCGGGCAGGCGGGTGGTGAAGCCTTCATTGACGAACAGTGCCTGCCGACCGCTCAAGGGGTGGGTGCGAACCACAGGGTGGCGCAGCGGCGGGTGACGGGCCGCCGCCTCCTGCCAGCGCTGGTACTCGGCCGGGCTGGCGCTGTGGCGATGGGCCGGGAACGACTTGGTGAAGTCGTGCTCGGCTTCCAGCCCCGTCAGCAACTGCTGCAGACGGGGGGAGAGCCCCTCGAAGGCGGCGATGCCACTGGCCCACAGGGTATCGCCCCCCACCGGCGGCAGCTGCTTGGCGGCCAGAATGGCCAGCGCCGGCGGCGTCTCGATGAAGGTGACGTCGGTGTGCCAGTTGTCGTTGTCCGGTGGGTTGTCGTCGTGGGTGTCGAGCACGATGATCTCCTCGGCCTCCGGCGCGTGGGGATAGACAGGGTGAATGTGCAGATCGCCGAAGCGGTTGGCCAGCGCCCGCTGCTGGCGAGGATTGATGGGCTGATCTCGAAAGAACAGCACCTGATGGGTCAGCAGGGCCTGCTGCAACTGCGCGAACTGGCCCTCATCGAGCGGCCCGGCCAGGCTGATGCCGCTGATCTCGGCGCCGATGTGGGGGCCGAGGGGGGTGATATGCAGGGAATTGCTCATAGTCCTTCTCCATGCCACGGCGTCAGGCGACGCTGCAGCGCACGTAAACCAAGTTCCAGAGTGAAGGCGATCAGGGCGATCACCAGAATGCCCGCCAGCACCACGTCGGTGGCGAGAAACTCGCCGGCGGCTTGCACCATGAAGCCCACGCCGCGGGTGGCGGCGATGAGCTCGGCCGCCACCAGAGTGGACCAACCGACCCCGAGCCCGATACGCAGCCCGGTGAGCATGTCCGGCAGGGCGCCGGGCACGATGACGTACCAGAGCACCTGCCAGCGGTTGGCGCCGAGCGCCCGGGCGGCCCGCAGACGCACTTGCCTGCTGCCCTGCACCCCCGCCAGAGTGGCCATGGCGACCGGCGCGAAGATGGCCAGATAGATGAGCAGCACCTTGGAGGTTTCGCCGATGCCAAACCAGATCACCATGAGTGGCAGGTAGGCAAGGGGCGGCACCGGCCGGTAGAGCTCGATCAGCGGGTCGAGCATGCCGCGCAGGGTGGGGCTGAGCCCCATGGCGAGGCCCACCGTCACACCGCACAGGGTGGCGGCCGCGAGGGCGATGAGGATGCGCTGTAAACTGGCGGCGAGATGCTGCCAGAGGGTGGCGTCCATGAAGCCTTGCGGCCCGGCGAGGGTGGCAAACTGCTGCAGCACCTGGGCGGGAGGGGGTAGGAACAGCGGGCTTATCAGCCCGAGCCTGGCCACCAGCCACCAGAGCGCTAGGAGGGAACCCAGGGTCAGCAGACTTATCCCAAGCCGGCGTGGCAGCGGCCAGCGCAGGCGTATCCGGCGGGCAGGGTCGAGCGGACGGGAGAGGGTGAGGCTC
Source organism: Aeromonas sp. s2 (assembly GCF_040907935.1). Taxonomy (NCBI): domain Bacteria; kingdom Pseudomonadati; phylum Pseudomonadota; class Gammaproteobacteria; order Aeromonadales; family Aeromonadaceae; genus Aeromonas; species Aeromonas sp. s2. The sequence continues at coordinate 277,811 of NZ_JBFOCR010000014.1, forward strand.
ATGCAAACACCTCCCGCTCGGCAAAGACCCGCTCCAGCACGTACTCGCGCTGCGCGATGAAGGCGGGATCCGACTTGATGCTGCGGCAGGGCTCGCCGGCGGCGAAGCGGCTGCCGAAGTCCAGGGTGAACCGCTCCATGACTCGCCCCGGCGCCGGGGAGAGCAGCACCAGCTCGGTGGCCATGAACACTGCCTCCTCGATATCGTGGGTGATGAGCAGTACCTGCCGGCGCTGCTCGTGCCACAGGCGCAGCAGCAGGGTCTGCATCTGCTCGCGGGTAAAGGCGTCGAGGGCGCCGAAGGGTTCGTCGAGCAGCAGCAGTTGCGGCTGGGTGGCCAGCGCCCGGGCTATGCCGACCCGCTGGCGTTGGCCGCCGGAGAGCTGCCAGACCGGTTTGGCCTGGGCCTCCTCCAGCCCCACCTTGCGCAGCATGGCCAGCGCGCTGGCTTCGCGTTCGCGGCGCGGCACGCCGGCCAGCTGCAGGCCGAAGGCGACGTTGTCCAGCACGTTGCGCCAGGGCAGCAGCCCCTCGTGCTGAAAGACCACCCCCCGCTCGGCGCCGGGGCCGCGCACCGGCCGCCCCTGCAGGCTGATGGTGCCCTGCTGGGCGGGCTGAAAACCGGCGATGAGGTTGAGCAAGGTGGTCTTGCCGCAGCCGGAGGGGCCGAGCACCACCATCAGCTCGCCCGCATCCAGGGTCAGGTTGATGTTGTCGAGGACTCTGCGCCCGGCGTAATCGGCGCAAAGGTGGGTGAGCTGCAGCATGCATGCCTCCTTGTGATGTGGGGTCAGCGGGCGTGAGCCTTGACGAAGCGGTCGGTCACGTAGGCGCGATAATCGTGGCCAGCGCTTCGTACCTTGCCTTGCTCCTTGAGAAAGCGGCTGGTGTCCACCAGGGTCTGGTTCACCAGATCCCCCAGCTCGGCGCCCTGCTGGCTGGCGCTCAGGTAGGTGTTGCCCCTGACCAGCGCGGGCACGTCGCTGGCCGGCACGCCGCTCAGGCTGGCCAGTTTGGCAAGGTTGTCCGGCTTGGCGAGCCAGCCGTCGGGGTTGGCCAGGTAGTCGCGCTGGGCCGCCAGGGTGCTGTCGACGAAGGCCTGCACCAGCTCGGGATGGGCCTTGGCGAACGCCTTGCGCACCACCCAGACATCCAGGGTGGGGGCGCCCCACTCGCCCACCTGGGCCGAGTCGGTCAGCACCTTGCCGCCCTTGGTCAGCTCGTTGAGGGTTGGCGCCCAGACATAGGCGCCATCGATGTCACCCCGCTGCCAGGCGGCGATGATGGCCGGTGGCTGCAGGTTGACGATCTGCAGGCTGGCCGGATCCACTCCCCAGTGCCGCAGCGCGGCCAGCAGGCTGTAGTGGGTGGTGGAGGTAAAGGGGACGGCGATGCGCTTGCCGGCCAGGGCTGCGGGGGAGTTGAGCCCGGGCTTGACCACCAGCGCTTCCGAGTTGCCGAGCTTGGAGGCGAGCAGAAACACCTCGATGGGCACCTGCTGGTTGACGGCCACCGCCAGCGGGCTGGAGCCTATGTTGCCGATCTGCACGTCGCCGGAGGCGAGCGCCCGCACCACGCTGGCGCCGCTGTCGAACTTGAGCCACTTCACCGTGGCGCCGCTGGTGCGGGCAAAGGTGTCGTCGGCCTGGGCCACCTTGGCCGGTTCGGCAGAGGTCTGGTAGGCCACAGTAACGTCCACGGCCCTGGCTTGCAGGCTGAGCAGGGTGAGCGCCGCCAGCCAGAGGGAATGTCCTTTTCCTGTCATGATATTGCTCCATCGGGGGAATGAAGCGGCAGTTTTCCCATTTATCGGGGCGCTGAGGAAAGACCGAAAATATATGGCTGATGAAATATGATTCTTAGAAAAAGAACGGCAATAAAATCCGTTTATTCATATATCTCAATATGGCAAGTCGATATTTAGTGGTTGGCAATGGGTGTTGAAAAAATGCTGAAAATATCGGCAAGCTATATTCAGATACGGCAATGCTTGCCCATTTATTGAATATCGAACCGGTTTGGCTTATTGGGCGGATAAAATAAAACCCGCCGGTTGGGCGGGTTAGTATGGGGCAGGGGATGCCGCTGAGGCAAGAGGAGCGCTGGCAACGGGCCGGGTGAGCGTGCGTGCCTGAGCTCATCGCTCCAGCAGGGGGGCGGAGCGGTAGCTCCAGAGCCCATAGGTGCGCAGGGCATCCCGGTAGATGCCGAGCAGCTCGCTGTCGCTAACCTTGGCAAGCTCGGAGAGCGGCTTGTCGGGGTAGCTGACGCTATCTATCCGGATCCCGGCCGGCCCGCTCTGCCAGCAGGCGATCTCCAGCAATGTCTGGCCCCGGCGCACATGGCTGGCGGAGCTCACCAGGGTGGCGTACTCGATCTGGTGGCGGGCGAGGGCATAGCCGCTGTAGAGGGCGTTCTCCACCGTGCTGGTGGCGTAGTTCTCCTCGATGATGCGGGAGCGGTCGATCCCCTTTTTCACCAGCCAGTCGGCCATCAGCTTGCCCTCGGTTTGACGGTTCTGGGGCACGCCGCCGGTCAGAATGATGAGGGCCGCCGGGTTGGCCTTGGCCAGCGCCCGGGTGGTTTCCAGCCGGCCCAGCAGGATGTCGTGCATGGAGCCATCGGGATTGAGGGCATAACCCAGGGTGACGATGGCCCGGTTGCCCGGCTTGGGTGAGCGCTCACCCTGCTCCTTGAGCGGGGTGGCGACGACACGCTCGACCGTGTCGAAGATGCGCTGCAGATCGGCGGCCCGGCCGGGATTGAGGGTCGCCAGCTTGCTCTGATACCCCTTGGCGGCGGCCTCGTTGTGCTTGAAGGTCTGCCAGGTGGCGAGGTAGGTCAGCAGGTCGATGTCATCGGGCGCGGTGCTGAGGGCCTGCTCGAACAGGCCGATGGCCTTGTCCACGTTGCCGTTGTAGATCTGGGCGTTGGCCGCCGAGATGAGCAGGTCGGTGCGATAGGGCTCGAGCTGGTAGGCCTGCAGCAGCAGTTCGGTCACCTGTTCCATGTTGCTCGGCATCTTGGCGGTGAAGCCGGCGGTAGAGATGCGGGCGGGGGATTTGAAGATCTGCCAGGCGTCCGTCAGCAGCTGATCCACCACTTGGCGCTTGCTGATGTACTGGTCGTAATTCTGCTCCTTTTGCAGGGAGCGTACCGGGGCAGCCCAGGCTGCGGAAGGGAGCACGGCAGGCAGTGTCAGCAGGCCGGCCAGCGTCAGGGCAATCGCGGTTCTTTTCATCATGATGGCGTTCCACCGAAGGTTGATGGCACCAGGCCATTCCAGGACCATGGGGCTTTTTCAATAAAAACATAAACTTGGTGATTGGTCAGTGTACCGCGTCGTGGCATGAAAAAACGTGAACCGCTTCGGTTATCCGGGGAAGGGGGCGGTGTTTGCCCTATTCGGGGGGAGCGAGGTGTGGTTTTCCTGTGAAGTGGCTCAGTTGTGGCGCAATCCTGCCGCGTTTTCGGCGAAAAGGAGAACGGCCGTGAAAAAGTTGACGGTGCCAATCGTTTTACCGCTTTTTCTGTGACGGCGATCACTGTACCATCGCCGCCCGACCTGCCACCCGGCGCGCGGCTCCCTGCGTTCTGGTTGGCGTCACCCGATACTCGCCGTCACCCGGAACGTGAATGACCCCAGGATGGGACCCGCCACTAACCTGTAGGTTTGTGGTCTGCGTGTCGCGGGGTCGGCACCTCTCCCGCCCGCTCCCTGCGATGCCTGTCTGCAGACTTGCCGTATGAAACTTCTCTCTTCATAGGTGCAAGATGACGCTGTTATTGAGTCTGGTCGGTATGCTGGCCCTGATGTTTATCGCCTGGCTGGCCAGTGAAAACCGCCGTGCCATCCGCTGGCGGACCGTGCTCGGGGCCCTCGCCCTGCAAACCGGCTTTGCCGCCCTGGTGCTCTACTTTCCCCCCGGCCAAATCATGCTCGGCGCCATGAGCAACGGCGTCTCCGCCCTGCTCGGCTTTGCCGACAGCGGCATCCGCTTCGTGTTTGGCGATCTGGCCAGCAACGGCTTCATCTTCGCCGTGCGGGTACTGCCGCTGGTGATCTTCATCAGCGCGCTGATCGCCGTGCTCTATCACTTCGGCATCATGCAGTGGGTGATCCGGGTGCTGGGGGGCGGTATTCACCGCCTGCTCGGCACCAGCCGCGCCGAATCCCTGGTGGCCACCGGCAACATCTTCCTCTCCCAGGGGGAATCCCCGCTGCTTATTCGCCCCTTCCTGGCTGGCATGACCCGCTCCGAGCTGTTTGCGGTGATGACCTGCGGCATGGCCTCGGTGGCAGGCTCCGTGCTGGGCGGCTACGCCGGACTGGGGGTGGATCTGAAATACCTGATTGCGGCCTCTTTCATGGCGGCGCCGGGGGGCCTCTTGATGGCGAAACTGCTGGTGCCTGAGCAGCAGCAGGTGAACGATCAGGCCGAGATCACCCTCGACAAGAGCGACTACAGCAATGCCATCGACGCCCTGGCGGGTGGCGCCATGAGCGGCATGAAGATCGCGGTGGCCATCGGCACTATCCTGCTGGCCTTTGTCAGCGTCATTACCATGATCAACGCAGGTCTCACCACGGTGGGCGAGTGGTTCGGCTGGGCCGATCTCTCCCTGCAGCAAGTGCTGGGTTACCTGTTTGCCCCGGTGGCCTGGCTCATCGGCGTGCCGGCCAGCGAGATGATGGCGGCAGGATCCTTGATTGGCCAGAAGGTGATCATGAACGAGTTCGTCGCCTACCTGGACTTTGCCAACATCAAGCAGGATCTCAGTGCCCACACCCAGATCATCATTACCTTCGCGCTGTGCGGTTTTGCCAACCTGGGCTCCATTGCGGTGCAGCTTGGCTCCATCGGCACCATGGCGCCGGAGCGCCGCCACGACGTGGCGAGCCTCGGCTTCAAGGCGGTGCTGGCGGCGACCCTGGCCAACCTGATGAGCGCCACTCTGGCGGGGCTGTTCGCCTCCCTCGGCTAAGCAGTTCTTGCCCCATGCACACCCCGTCTCGCCACTGGCGCGGCGGGGTGTCGTCCATCTGGCGCCAACCACTGACGCCTCGGCACGGCGTGGGCTCGACAGGGGCGGGCGCAGGCGGTAGCGTGATGGCGCGCGGCCAGCCCGCGTCCGTTCAGGCATTCATATAACAAGGAATCACACCATGACCCGTTTCTCTCGCGCATTGGCGCTCTCCCTGCTGCTGGCCGGCGCCGCGCCGGCGTTTGCCGCCGCTACCTATACCTCGGATCTGCTGCTGTCGGCGGACTTCAAGGCCCCCTGGGCCAAGGCGACCCAGGGCATCAAGAACCTGCCCAAGTGGGTGCGCAGCGGCAACGGTACCAGCTCCCCGCTCGAAGCCGTGGCCGGCACCCCCTATCAGAGCGGTTCGGTCTGCAAGCCCCACGACTGCGCCAACCACTACATGCAGCTGCTGGTAGATGCCAAGGCCAAGCGGGTGTGGGGTGTGCTGATCGACCTGCCAGATAGCGACGTCGCCCGCGAAACCCCGTCCAAGTTTGCCCGCTACACCTGGCTCGGCCAGCCGGACAAGGAGATGCAGGCCGCCCTGATGAAGCAGGTTGAGGCCGATCCCAACTGGCAGTAAGCATCGAAAAGCAAAAACCTCTGCCCAGGCAGAGGTTTTTTTATGGCGAAGAGGTGATGGGGCTGGGCGCTAGCGGCTCAGGATCCGCACCGAGCGGATGCGATTGTTGAAGTCGGTCGCCTCTTGCTCGCCGCCCTTGCGGGTGTAGTAGCCACCGCGAAAGTCGGTCTCCTCGAAGAAACGTACCACCCAGCCAGCCGGCACGGTGAAGGAGGATATGCGGTCGGCAAAGCCGTAGCGGCCGAGATCCGCAATATCCCGGTCGATGCGCAGGGCGTCGCCGCTCTGGTGGGCACCGTCAAATACCAGCAGGGTGCTGGCATCGTCGCTCTCATCGAGTGTGGTGGTGATGCAGCTTGCCTTGGCCGCCTCGCAGAACAGGCTGTTTTTGCCTTGGCCCTGCTGGCAGCGGCGGCTCACCTTCTGGCGCGCCAGCCACTCGCTGCGCCCCGCATCGGCATAGACGCTGTTGAAGGGGGTCAGGGTACAGATGTGGATACGCCCGCCACCCTGGCTCTGGCCGTTCACCACGATCTGGGGATTGATAAGGATATCGGCGCGGACCGCTGTGCTCAGGGTCAACAGCGCCAGCAGGACAAACAGCTTGTGCATGGATGAGATCTTGCCAGTTCAAGGGGCGGCAAGGATTGCCGAGACGCAGCCTCGACGCAAGTGGGGACGGCGCCCGCTGCGACACTCCTTGCCCGCCATCGACGTAAAGATGAAAGGCCCAAAGCAGAACACCGGCGCAAGGCCGGTGTTCTGAACAGCATGGCGGCGGACCCGGCGGGGCGCGCGGTCAGGGCGGCTTAGGCGTAGAAGGCCTCAACGGTGCCCTTGACGGTGATCAGCATGGGGTTGCCATAGCGATCCTTGGCCTTGGGGGAGGGGATCTTCACCCAACCTTCGCTGATGCAGTACTCCTCGACATTGGTGCGCTCCTTGCCGTTCACGCGAATGCCGATCTCGTGCTGGAAGCACTCTGCCACATGGTGCGGGCTGCGCGGGTTGGCCGCCAGACGGTCGGGCAGGGCAGGTTTGTTGTCGCTCATTTTATTTACCTGAGTGTGATAAAAAGTGGGTCATTGTAGGCAATGCCCGCCATGGGCTCAAGGCTGGGTTACGTCCCATGGGGGGGCAAGGTTTGGCTATAGCTGCAGTTCGGGCAACAGCCCCGCCTGCTCCTGAAAATGGTGGCAACGGCGCTCAACGTCATCTTTATAGCGTGCCAGATAATCCAGCTCGGCGGGATGGTCTGTCTCGACCATGGCTATAGCGGCATCCAAATGGTGGAGGATGTCGCTGGCTATCTTCTGCAAGGTCTGTTGCAGCAGGCGTTCGGGCAGGTCACATGCCTCGGCCATTTCCAGCAACTGCCATGCGTTGATCGCCTCGGGAGCAAATTCGTCGCCTATGGCCATGGCCAGATGCTGGTTGAACTCGGGGTAAAGCCCCACATTGACCAGATCGTACCAAGGGGTGGGCGTCAGCCCTGCTTTTGATACGAAGAAGCTGTAGTTCTTGCCGTGGGCATCGTGATTGTTGACGCAGAGGTTGAAGAGCAGCCATTGCAGCATGTCCAGTCTGGCCTGCGCTGGATTGACGCAGAGAGCGCTAAGGCTGAACAGCCGTGGCAGGCTCACCCCTTCCCGAATATGGGCCACGTCCCGACCATCACCGAAGTTGCGTTCATATTTTCGGGCGACGGGGAACCCCAGCCCCTGACAGGCATCGATCATGTGGCGACGGCGGACCCTCATGCCATCCTCATCAAGACGACGGTCGAACCGTTCCACCAGCAAGCTTCTGTGGGACTTCTCACCCTGACCCACAGTATGCAGTTCGACCCGCGCCACCGGCATGCTAAGCTGTGCGGCCAGCTGCATGGTTACAAATTCATTGATCACCAGATGAGGGTGATGCTCGAACTTGATGAGGTGGGTTGAACAGAGTTCACCTTCGCCAAATCCTAGCCTCCCCTCGAGTCGCAGCAGGTTGAGTTTGGCCTGCACACCCGCAACCGAGAGTCGGGGGCGGCCATCCCAGACTTCCAGCGGCCAAATCTCGGGTTGATCGAGGCGCAGCATCAACTCCTCTGGTGTGATGGGGCGAAACCGGGTGGGAATGTCGGGCTCTGCGGGTAGGGTGAAGGTGACAGCCCCGGATACATCGCGGCCGATACCGTGGATCAGGGCAAAGAGATTGCTGCGCGAAACGGAGAGTACCTCAATCAGATGATCCAGCCCGCGATTTTCTGGCAGTAAGTTGCCGAGATACGCCCGGATCTGAGCGCTGCTGGCCGAGCCATCCAACGCCAGTGGCGGTGAGAGTGGGAATCCGCGCGCTTGCCACTCTGGCAGATAGCCGAGCTGAAACGAATCCCGGTTGGAGTCATATTCGAGATGGCCGATCAGCTGATTACCCAGCCGAAGTTCCAGCCGATGGTGCTCAGAACCATTCATCATCACCGACCTCTGGTTGGCTGTAGCTGCTCGTTACCTGTGATCCCGCTTCCTGCACCAGTTGCAACCTCAGTCCCAGCGCCTTCATCACCTGCAGCAGGGTCGAGAGGTAGACATCCCCCCCTTTTTCAATCTTGATCAGGGTCTTCTTGGAGATGCCACACAGTGAGGCAGTCACCTCTTGGGTCATCTTGGCTGCTTTGCGTCTCTCTCGTATCGCCAGTCCCAGCGAGGCGGGATCCAGTTCTTTCAGGCCGGTTGGCAACGGTGTATCTGCCATCATGATCACGGAAAAAGTGTAGGTTGTTACACCTTAACTCATGGTAAGAGCAAACAGCAACAAAAAGTGTACGATGGTGCACTTTTTATAGTCTCAGCGTTGTTTGCGATAAAAAAGTGTAGAAGTGTTCACTTTTTAGAACAGAAAGGTGGTTAGGGGGGGTCTGGGGGATGATAGAGGGGCCGGGAGGATGTTGTGTGCAGAGCAGCATGGCACTTCACCTTCGCTTCACCGAGCGGGGATAGGGTAGGCTCATGTTTTCAGTTGGAGCTTCACCCTATGCCCACCATAGTCACTCACGCCGCCGTCCCTCTCTGCCTTGGACTGGGGCTTGGCAGCCGGATTATCCCGCCGCGCCTGCTGCTGGCAGGGGTTGCCATCGCCATGCTGCCCGATGCCGATGTGCTCGCCTTCAAACTGGGGGTCGACTACGGCCATATCTTTGGCCACCGCGGCTTTACCCACTCCCTGTTGTTCGCCTTTGCCCTGCCCACACTGGCCATGCTGTTTCACCGCCAATTTCGGGCCAGCGCTGCCACCGTCTGGTCGTTTCTGCTGGTCTCTCTGCTCTCCCACAGCCTGCTCGATTCCCTCACCACCGGCGGCAAGGGGGTTGTCTGGCTCTGGCCGTGGCGTGACGAGCGTTTCTTTGCCCCCTGGCAGGTGATCCGGGTCGCCCCCTTCAAGCTGGAGGCCTATCTCACCGCCCGAGGTGAAGCGGTGATCCTCTCCGAGCTCTACTGGGTCTGGCTGCCGGGGGGTGTATTGATGCTGGTGTTGATGGGATGGCGGGTGTGGAGGAGGTAATGGTGGGATTGAGAATATCTGCTGGATATATAGTGGTTGCACAAAAATCAATACTTGGACACCCATCTTTTGGGCTCTAGCAATGTCACGTTTTGCTCAAAAAGATGGGTGTTCTGATTTTCCTTTTCTAAAAACGATGTCAACTCATCTTATTGCCCTATAGAAGCTCGTTTTCTTCGTATGGCCTTGGCCAAGGCTGTTCCTACGTCACTGGCACGATGAAATTCTAGTTCAGACATGGCACAGACTAGCTTTGACAGCCGACTACCTCGGTTTTCAAGTTTCTCTGCTAGAGCACGTCTTTCAATTTCACCTACATCATTTAGCTTCACACCCTTAATCGTATTTTTTCCCTCATTTGTCAGGTATTTGAACACCCATCCGCGAGAAATTGAAATATGCTCTGAATATGAATGAAAATGAGGGTGTACCCAGCTGAATGCTGCGGGCTGGTTTGGGTATTGAGAGTTCGGCGACAATGGCCCATTTAAAAACGGGCTCAAACGGGATGGTGTTATGGGGCCAATAAAATTTGCAATCGCCCTTCTGTTGCTTTTACTCCAGGTTGAGAAAGCCCCATTCTTTTTACCGTTACAAGTTCCACAAGATAAAGCTAAGTTGAAGACTTCAAAACGATACTCATTAAAACTTTCTTTATCTAAAAAATGTTCAAGATGGGTTGCGTAGTCATCATATAATTGACGCCGACAAAAACAGCATCTACCACATTGAGCCTTCCGTAGAGCTACTTTCAGATTCCCTTTAAAGTTTATAACTTCATTTGCGCCTGAATTCCAAGTGTAAGCATTTAACGCAACAAGCGTTTGGGCTAAAACAACTGGGGTTGGGAATATTTTCTCGAAACCGATGTTCATTAATCCTCCAACTACCTCATCATATTATTCAAGAAGCGCTTCAATGACGTCAATCATAGGGTCATCAGCCGAAAGCGAATCTCGGATGCGCTTAAGTTGAGGGATTTGCTGACGGAATTCAGCACTTTCAAAGTTACCGCTTTCAACCATAGCAACTGCCTTTTGAACCGTATCGACCACAACCTTGTTTCTACTCGATCCAACACCAAACTGAGCTAGAAGTAACTCATCAGCGGACGCTCCATACGAGACGACCTGTGTACTGGGGTGTTCATTCGTCATGTCTACGATGAAACTACCTGGACGAGCAGCACCAACAATTAAAGGAGAATGGGTGCTGATAATGATATGGCTGTTCTCAAGCACTTCAGAGCACACGTTGAAGATGGCCTCCATCAGGTCTCGCTGCCATTGTGGGTGAAGATTATTCTCGGGCTCATCAATTAAAATCACGCCAGTTTTCTCAATCCCGAATCCAACTGCGAGAATAGTGGAGTACATGCTGAACTCGCCAGAACTCAACTCGAGCACAGAAAATTTTTGGCCAGTCCCTCGACTATGTACAAGAAAGTCTCTCAGAGAAAATAAGCCGATTAGTAAGCCAAGTCGAAGAACATTCAAATCAACTTGTGAGCAGGTTGGACCTTCTGCGGAAAGTTTTAGAGATATTGATTGACGCTTAATTGATATTTCTTTTTTAAGGATGGCTGTGAGTGCGTTGAATTCTTCATAGGTAAACTCGTCAAGTAACCATTGCGCCATTGCATATGACACAAGAGGTCGTTTTGATGAGCGATAGTTATCATCTTTTGTAATAGCTTGAATATCGCCCAATACATCAATATTTTTTCCATTAGAGGTATGTTTAAAACTTAACGTACATTGCACGTTTGAATTAACCCCCGCAATATCGTGAGCTTCGGAGAAGAATCTCCATCGAAATCGATTGCGTTTATCTGGGTCTAGTGCGAAACAAAGTATAGTCTCTAATGGAGCTCTCTTGCTTAGCAGATTTGAATAAATACGCTGACCAACATAGGTGTAATAGGGAACGTCGAATTTTGAACGACGCCCACCGCTTTCCTCCTTCTGTGGAAATCGGTCAGCAGTAGAACCAGATATACAGAGCACATTCGAGTAACGTATCTCATTTTTTACTGGACTCCAAGCGTCGGGGGAAGAAATAAGAGAAGATGCCAGTTCTCTCAATAAGGTACTTTTTTGCGAGCCGTTCTGGCCGGTCACAATGGTTGTCGTGTAGAGCGAATTAGGTACAGTGGCAATTGGCAGAATTAGGTCGACGGCCTTTTCTTGCCCGTTGTGCGTTTTGAATCTGAACTGTGGAATAACGGCCATTTCTTGCCTTTTAATGTCTTGTTAACTGTCGGCTACAACTACAGAAATTAATATGGACACTCATCGTGGTTTGGGCGCTTGTGGTGTTATCTGCAATGCCCGTTGATCTAAAAAGAACTGGTTATAGCCCCTGAGTGACAGCCCCCAGTCCTCTGCTTTTAACCTGCGAGATAGCAACAATCGCTTTCATGGCGTTCTTCCGAGAGATTGATTGTCATTCGGGTATCTTAAGGGGGAGGGTAGTGGTTGAGAAGCGTGTTTTGGCGGGAATCTGTGTTGGATCAATAAATTAGTCATTAGGGCGTGTGCTGAGTGAGCAACTTGCTTGGCTGGACCTGCACTATCCCCTCACCCCAACCCTCTCCCAGGGGGAGAGGGAGCATATCTGCTGTTAGACGGGGCTGTGGGCTAGCACGGTGTTGATCCCCCTCTTATTCGCTGAGGCGAGCCCTCTTTTCTAGGCCGCGAGGCAGGATGCCGAGCGAGCGGCGTTGGGCTATGGGCAAAATCGGGAAAGGGCGAGCACCGCTCGACCCGATTTGGCGCGAGAACACGGATGTTCGAAGCGGGCTTTGGGCGAAGCCATGGATGGCGGAGGCCAAAGGCCCATCGGCGCGTGCCGTTTGACAAGAGGGTGAGCCGAAGGTACCCGACGTCAGTCGGGCGAATAAGCGGGGGAGAAGACCTTTGGTGACTTTGGGTCTTTCCAAAGTCACTCGCCCACGCCCGAAGGGCGGGCGAAACCCCGTCGAGGGCAGCGCCCTCGCGTCCCATGCGGCGAAGCCGCATCAAGGGGCGTACCGCAGGTTCGGGGATCTGGCGAGCGTCTGCCGTCGTGGAGCGGACTATTTCCTGCGGTGCAATGCGCTGCGCTTATTACACCCTACGGTGTGCCACTGCGTGGCGAAGCCACGCCACCACATCAACTCCGCGAACGTCCGAATACGCTGCGCTATTCGAACCTACGATTCGATAACGCCGGGGATTATGGGTCCCCTCATCCTGACCCTCTCCCGGAAGGAGAGGGGGACAAAGTGATAGGAAGCAAAAAGAGATAAATAGAAAAGGGAGCCCAAGTGGGCTCCCCTTATGCTGGTTGGTCAGGTCCAACGGCATGTGACCCTATACCTGCCTCTACTTATTGGTCGCGGCCTTCATCCCTTCCACAAACTCTTTCAGGCGAGTGAGCATATGCTCCGGGTTCTGGTGGTGGGTCTCGATGATCTTCACCACGGCGGAGCCGGAGATGGCACCGGCGGCGCCAGCGGCAATGGCTTCACGTACCTGAGCCGGTTCACTGATGCCAAAGCCGAGCAGGGCGGGCGGGGCGTTGAACTCGCGCAATGTGTTGATGAGGCCCTCCACCGGCATGCCGGCCTTGGTCTCGGCACCGGTCACACCGGCGCGGCTCACCAGATAGGTGTAACCAGAGCCCAGCTCGGCAACAGCCTTGAGAGTCTCGGTGTCACCGTTAGGCGGGGCGATAAAGATGCTGTCGATGCCGAACGTGTCGGCAGCCGCCTTGTAGGGGACGCACATCTGCACCGGCACGTCGGCGACCAGCACCGAATCCACGCCAGCCTGCTGGCACTTCTCATAGAAGCCGTCGATCTTGCGCACATAAACGAGATTGGCGTAGACCAGCAGGCCAATGGGCAGCTGCGGGTACTTGGCGCGGATCTTGGCGAGCAGTACAAAGCAGTCGTCCGGTGTAGTGTGGCTCGCAAAGGCCCGCAGGGCGGCACCCTGAATGGTGGGGCCGTCGGCTACCGGGTCGGAGAAGGGAATGCCGAGCTCGAGGGCGTCGGCGCCCCCTGCGACCAGCGCATCGACGATGGCAAGCGACAATTCGGGGGTGGGGTCACCCAGCATCACGAACGGCACAAAGGCGCCCTGATTGGCTTCATCCAGGCGGGAGAAGAGTTGTGCGTAACGGTTCATGACAAGGTTCCTTCTTTCTCGAAAATATCGGCAACGGTGAAGATATCTTTGTCGCCACGGCCGGAGAGGTTGACGATGAGCACCTGCTCTTTTTCCGGTTCACTGCGGGCCATCTTGAGGGCGTGGGCCAGTGCGTGGGAGGACTCCAGCGCCGGTATGATACCTTCGGATTTGGCCAGCTCCTGGAAGGCGTCAAGCGCCTCCTTGTCGGTCACCGAGGGGTACTCGGCGCGGCCGATGGCGGCCAGGTGGGCGTGCTGCGGGCCGACGGAGGGGAAGTCCAGCCCCGCCGAGACGGAATAGGACTCCTGAATTTGGCCCTGGCTGTCCTGCATCAGGTAGGAGTGCATGCCGAAGAAGACCCCCTTGCTGCCGTGACCCAGCGGGGCGCCGTGCTCGCCGCTCTCGATGCCGTGACCGCCCGGCTCGACACCGATCAGGCGCACTTCAGGGTTGTCGATAAAGTCCGCAAACATGCCGATGGCGTTCGAGCCGCCGCCGACGCAGGCGATCACCGCATCGGGCAGGCGCTCCTCCTTCTCGAAGCACTGGGCCTTGGCCTCTTCCCCGATCATCTTCTGGAACTCCCGCACGATAGTGGGGAAGGGGTGGGGGCCGGCGGCGGTGCCGAGCAGGTAGTGGGCAGTCTCGTAGTTGGCAGCCCAGTCGCGCAGCGCCTCGTTGCAGGCATCCTTCAGGGTGGCGGAGCCGGAGTGCACCGGAATGACGGTGGCGCCCATCAATTTCATACGGAAGACGTTTGGCTTTTGGCGCTCGCAGTCCTTGGCCCCCATGTAGACCCGGCACTTGAGGCCGAGCAGGGCACAGGCCAGTGCCGTCGCCACACCGTGCTGACCGGCGCCGGTCTCGGCGATGATCTCGTGCTTGCCCATGCGCTTGGCGAGCAGTGCCTGGCCCAGCACCTGGTTGGTCTTGTGGGCGCCGCCGTGCAGCAGATCTTCCCGCTTCAGATAGAGGCGGGTCTTGGTGCCCTTGGTCAGGTTGCGGGTGAGGGTGAGCGGCGTTGGGCGACCGGCATACTCGGTCAGCAGGGTCTGAAACTCGGCGATAAAGGCCGGATCATCCTTGGCATCGACGAAGGCTTTCTCCAGCTGGAGCAGGGCGGGGATGAGGATCTGGGGCACATACATGCCGCCAAATTCACCAAAAAACGGGTTGAGCAGGGTCATGGTTTCTTCCTTGTATTAGCTAAATCGAAACATCGAAAAGGGTTGCGTTACAGGTTGCGCAGGGCGGCAAAGGCGGCCGCCAGCTTGTGGGCATCCTTCTGGCCCGGGGCACTCTCTACCCCGGAGTTGAAATCAAGGCCGAGGCAACCGACCCGGGCCGCCTCGAGGGCGTTGTCGGGGTTGAGGCCCCCTGCCAGCATCAGTTTGCTCTTGTCGAGCCCGGCCAGCAGGGCCCAGTCGAACGCCTGGCCGGTGCCGCCGCTCTGGCTCCCCACTTTGGTATCCAGCAGCAGGCGATCCGCCGGATAGTCGAGGGCGGGCAGCGGCTCGCCGCTTTCTTTGCCGAGAGAGACGCCTACGGCTTTCCAGATCTGGCAGCCAGCCGGCAGCAGTGGGCGCAGCGTCTCGATATAGGCTGCATCCTCATCGCCATGGAGCTGCACCGCGGCGAGCCCGAGCGCTTCCACCGTCTTGACGAGGGTGGCGGGCTGGGCATTGCGAAATACCCCGACGTAAGAGAGCGGCGCGCCCGCCATCACGGCGCGGGCGGCGGGGATGTCCACATAGCGCGGGCTTTTCGCCACAAAGATAAGGCCACCGAATACCGCGCCCGCCTGATGGGCGGCGGCGGCATCCTCGGCGCGGGTCAGGCCGCACACCTTGTTCTGGCCCAGTACCAGCTTGCGTACCGCCGCTTCCAGATCCGGCTCGGCCATGAGGGATGAGCCCACCAGAAAGCCCTTGGCATGGTGGCGCAGATCCGCCACCTGGGCGCGGTGGTTGATGCCGGACTCGCTGATCACCACCCGATCGCTCGGGATATCTTTAGCCAGTTGCTTGGTGCGGGCGAGATCCACGCTCAAATCCCGCAGATCCCGGTTGTTGATGCCGATCACCGGCGCCCCCAGCGCGATGGCGCGGGTCAGCTCTTCCTCGTTGCTTACCTCGGTGAGCACGCCAAGGCCCAGCTCTTTGGCGACTGCGAACAGGGCGCGATAGCCCTCGTCGGTGAGCACCGAGAGCATCAGCAGGATGGCGTCCGCCTGATAGTGGCGGGCCAGATAGACCTGGTAGGGGTCAATCATGAAATCCTTGCAGAGCACCGGTTGCTGGACGCGGCTGCGCACCCGAGGTAGGAAGGAGAAATCCCCCTGAAAGAACTTCTCGTCGGTCAGCACCGAGATGGCGGTGGCATATTTGCCATAGATGTCGGCGATGGCCTCCGGGCTGAAATCATTGCGGATCAAGCCTTTGGAGGGGGAGGCCTTCTTGCACTCCAGAATGAAGCGGGTGGAGCCCGCCTTGAGCGCGCCAACGAAATCCCGATCGCTTGGGGTCAGCGCGCTCTGGAAGCTCTCCAGCGGCTGGGTCAGCTTGCGAGCGGCAACCCACTCCTGCTTAGCCGCCACGATTTTGCCGAGAATGGTCTGGCTGATGGAGGCCATGTTCAGAAAAGCATGGGGGGCAATAAGGTCTGACATCTCGTTATCCTTGCGAAACTGGCTCTTGCCCTGCGGGCGTTCTGAATGACTGTTGTGCGACATGGTGGCTGACATCATGCCTCCTGATGACCCGCTTCCTGATGACTCAGGGTGGCCAGCCGGGCGGCGAGCTCCGCCGCCTTGCCGCTTGCCAGCACCGCCAGCACCTCGGCCGCCGCGCTCTTGAGATCCTTCGCCTTGCCTGCCATCAGCAGCAGCGGTGCTACGTTGGCAGCGATGGCGGCGTTGTGGGCCGGGGTACCACGCCCTTCCAGAATGGCGGCGGTGATGGCGCGGTTCTCTTCCGGCTCTCCGCCCTGAATGGCGCTGACCGGATAGGTCTCCAGGCCAAAGTCAGCCGGGGTGAGCAGAAACTCGCGGATCTCGCCGTCACGGATCTGGGCCACCTGGGTCGGGCCGTGGATGGCAATCTCGTCAAGGCCGGCGCCGTGCACCACCATACCGGTTTTCAGCCCCAGAGCCAGCAGGGTTTCGGCGATGGGGCGTACCAGCTCCGGGGCATAGACCCCCATCAGCTGATAGGTGGGGCGAGCCGGGTTGATGAGCGGCCCCAGCACATTGAACAGGGTGCGGGTCTTGAGGGCTTGGCGCACCGGCATGGCATGGCGCACCCCGGCGTGATACTGGGGGGCGAACAAAAAGCAGATGCCAAGCTCGTCCAGGCAGCGGCGCGCCTGCGCCGGGCTCATGTCGAGCTTGATGCCCATCTTGTCGAGCAGATCGCTCGACCCCGACTTGCTCGAGACCGAGCGGTTGCCGTGCTTGGCCACTTTCAGGCCGCAGGCGGCGGCGACCAGCGCCGAGGTGGTGGAAACGTTGATGGTGTTGAGACCATCGCCACCGGTGCCGACGATGTCGCAGAACTCGTAATCCGGACGCGGGAAGTCGCGCGCTTCTGCCAGCAAGGCCTCGGCGGCGCCGGCGATCTCCTCCGGGGTCTCCCCCTTGATCTTGAGGGCGGTCAAGAGACTGGCGAGCACGATGGGATCCACTTCGCCACGTACCACCTGGCCGAAGGCGTCGCGGGTACTTTCACGGCTCAGAGACTGACCCTGATAGAGGGTGTTGAGATGATGATGCATGTTGGTCTCCTTACCGCACACTGCTAACTGGACGGGTGATATGGGCGAGCGCCTGGGTCAGCAGACGGGCCCCTTCCGAGGTCATGATGGATTCCGGGTGGAACTGGAAGCCCAGCACCCGCTCATCCTGCTGCTCGATGGCCATGGGCATGCCCTGATAGTGGGCAATCACCGTCAGCTCTTCCGGCACATAGGTGGCGACCAGCGAGTGGTAGCGGGCCACCGGCAAGGGGCTTTGCAGCCCCGCGAAGGCGCCGTGGCCGTTGTGCTCAATCAGGGAACGCTTGCCGTGGACGATTTCGCCCGCCGCGCCGACGGTGCCGCCGTAGGCTTCGCACAGGGCCTGATGGCCGAGACAGATGCCGAGGATGGGCACCTGACCGCGGGCCAGCTTGATGAGGTCAATCAGGCAACCCGCCTCATGGGGGGCGCCCGGGCCCGGTGAGAGCACCAGTACGGCATCCCCTTCGCAGGCGGCGATCTCGCTCATGATGCGGCTGGCCGGCAGGCTGTTGCGGTAGATCCGCACCGGATAGCCGAGGGAGCGGAACTGGTCGACGAGGTTGTAGGTAAAGGAGTCGAAGTTGTCGAGCAGGAAGATATTAGTCATGGCTCACGTCCTTATGTTGCTCCTGCTGGGCGCTCAGGGCTTGCAGGGAGGTGCCATGGCTGGCAGCGATGGCGGCCAGCACGGCGGCCGCCTTGGCGCGGGTTTCGTCCGCTTCGGCTTGCGGCTTGGAGTCATAGACCACCCCGGCACCGGCTTGCACATGGGCCACGCCCTCTTTCACGAAAGCGGAGCGGATGACGATGCAGGTATCCATCTCGCCGGCGCCGTTGATGTAGCCGACCGCGCCGCCGTAGCTGCCGCGGCGCTTGCCTTCCACCATGCGAATGAGCTCGCTGGCGCGGATCTTGGGGGCGCCGGTGAGGGTGCCCATGTTCATGCAGGCCTGATAGGCGTGCAGGGCGTCAAGGTCGGAGCGCAAGGTACCGACCACCTTGGAGACCAGGTGCATCACGTGGCTGTAGCGATCCACTTTCAGCAGCTCCTTGACGTAGCGGGTACCCGGCTCCGAGATGCGGGCGATGTCGTTGCGGCCCAGATCCACCAGCATCAGGTGCTCGGCCACCTCTTTTTCGTCCTGACGCAGTTCCAGCTCGATGCGGCCGTCGAGATCCCGGTTGATGCTGCCATCGGGGTTGAAGCCGCGGCGGCGAGTGCCGGCGATGGGGTACATCTCTACGTCGCGGCTGGTGGCGCAGAACTTCACCGCGCTCTCGGGGGAGGCGCCAAACAGGGTGAAGCCCTCGTCCTGCACGTAGAACATGTAGGGGCTCGGGTTGGTCTGCTTGAGGCGGCGATAGGCGGCGACGGGGCTGG
This sequence comes from Aeromonas sp. s2, assembly GCF_040907935.1. Taxonomy (NCBI): domain Bacteria; kingdom Pseudomonadati; phylum Pseudomonadota; class Gammaproteobacteria; order Aeromonadales; family Aeromonadaceae; genus Aeromonas; species Aeromonas sp. s2. The sequence continues at coordinate 296,300 of NZ_JBFOCR010000014.1, forward strand.
GGCAGGGCAGGGAGAAGCAGCGTGACGGCACCACCTGGAAGATGTCGCCACGGCGAATGAAGCCCTTGAGTTTCTCCACCTCGGCGCAGAACTGCTTGTCGCTCTTGTCCACGCTCATGCCGCCGACGAGGGGCGGGGTGGCCGGTGCCTGCGCGGGGGCTTGCTGGCAGGCGTGCTTGAACTGGGCGAGGCGCTCGCTCAGGCGGTGGTATCTGTCTTCCACCCGGCTCTCGTCGCTGTCACCGCCGAAGATGCAGGCGAGCAGCGCAGTGGAGCGCGCGATGTGGTCGATGGTGATCAGGGTCTCGGCCACGTAGAAGCAGTAGTCGGGGCAGTCGTTGCTCCCCTCTGGCACCTCGGGCAGATCTTCAAAGGAGGCGATGAGGTCGTAGGCGAAGCTGCCGGCCATGAAGAGCGCCTCTTTGCCGAGCTGGCAATCAAGCTCCCGCTGCAGGGTGCGCAGCACGTCCAGCACGCTGATCCCCTTGAGGCGGCTGTCTTCGTCTTGCTCCCGATCAGAGGCCGGGAAGTCGAGCTGCAGCTCGCCGGCCACCAGGCTCTGGGCAACGGCGGCGGGCAGGCGCTCGGCCAGCAGGCTCTGCAACTGGGCGCCGTTGTCGTTCAGGCTGCGCACCCGCACGGTGCGGCCCCGGCACTCGATGCGCAGGCAGGCGTCCACCAGCAGCAGACTCTGTTTGCCGGCCTTGGAGTCGATCTCCACCGATTCAAGCAGCAGGTTGTTGGGGCGACCCTGGCAGAGCTCGCTGTAGAGTGCCAGCGGATCGGCCACATAGGGGGCGTTGAGGGTGAGGGTATCGAATTCACCCAGAGGAAGGCGATGGCTGGCTGTCATAGTGCGTTCCCTCGCGTGTGATGCTGTTTACCGATGTTCATGACGTTGAATTCCTTGAAAATTTAATGGGTCCGGGGTGGCTGGTTCAGGGGCGCCATCGCCAGGTCAGCTTGCTTGTCTGAATTCTCGGTTTCATCACAGGTCCATTTGCCGGATAATAAAAAAGCCCGCTGGGGTCAGCGGGCTTTTTCTTTGGGTTCTTTATTTGCTGTCAGATTTACAGGTACAGCAACGACCACACGCCCGCATGTCAGGGAGTGTGCCACCACCAGATGGTCAGGATGGAAGTCGTTTGCATGATAAAGTCCTGTAAAAAGATGTTTGCAATGAAGTGCCTACAGAAAACGATAAAGCCGCGGCCAAGTCAAGTCGCTTTTTAGCCTTCTTTCACCGAATGTGTACCCATGGTGACCTGACCACGAGAGCGGAATAATCTGATGAGATTCGATCTACACTGCCATACCACGGCCTCGGATGGGGTGCTGAGCCCCGCCGAACTGGTGCGCCGCGCCGCCGAAAAACAGGTCGAGGTGTTAGCAGTTACTGACCACGATACCCTTGCTGGGCTTGATGAGGTGCGCCGCACCATAGAGAACGAGCAACTGCCGCTGCGGCTGGTGAGCGGGGTCGAGATCTCCACCGGCTGGGAGCATCACGAGATCCATATCGTGGCGCTGGGGGTGGATGAAAAAAATGTGGCGCTCACCGATTTTTTGGTCGGCCAACAGGCTCGCCGCGAAGCACGCGCCCAGGAAATAGGGCGTCGTCTGGAGAAGTGTCTCATTCCCGGCACCTATGAAGAGGCCAAGCAGCTTGCTGGCGACGCAGCCGTGACCCGGGCCCACTTTGCCCGGGTGCTGGTGGCGCGCGGGGTGGCCGACAACATGCAGAAGGTATTCAAAAAGTACCTGAGCCGGGGCAACAAGGGCTATGTGCCGGCAGAGTGGCCCGAGATGGGCGAGGCGATCGACGCCATTCACGGCGCCGGTGGCCTGGCTGTGCTGGCCCACCCGAGCCGCTACGATCTCACCGCCAAGTGGATCAAGCGGCTGCTGGTGGCCTTCAAGGCGGCCGGTGGCGATGCCATGGAGGTCTCGCTGCCCCAGCAGAGCCCCCAGGAGAGGGCGAATCTCGGCCAGTGGGCCAAAGAGCACGACCTCTATATCTCGGTGGGATCGGATTTTCACTTCCCCTCCAACTGGACCGAGCTGGGGCGCCACCTCTGGTTGCCCAAGGAGGGGATGCCGGTCTGGTTGGCGTATCCCGGTCATTTTGGGCTTACCACTGAGCAACATGCAGAGTTGCTGGCGAGCCGGTAACCGCCCCGGTAATGCAGGCGCCAACGGGCGCCAAACAGAGTAAGGTAGTGTCGTGAAGCCCGGCTTCGCGGCCATCAAGCGGGCAGAGATTGCTGCCCCCATTGCGAGAACGAGTCATGAGTCAGCACTTTTACGTACACCCGGAAAACCCCCAGGCCCGTCTGATCAGCCAGGCGGTGCAGATCATCCAGAATGGCGGCGTCATCGTCTATCCCACCGATTCGGGTTATGCGCTGGGTTGCCAGATGGGTGACAAGGGCGCGCTGGAGCGCATCTGCCGCATCCGCCGCATCGATCCCAACCACGATTTCACCCTGGTGTGCCGCGATCTCTCCGAGATCTCCACCTACGCCAAGGTGGACAACAGTGCGTTTCGCCTGATCAAGAACAACACCCCCGGCCCCTACACCTTCATCTTCAAGGCCACCAAAGAGGTGCCGCGTCGCCTGATGAACGAGAAGAAGAAGAGCATCGGCATCCGGGTACCGGACAACAAGATTGCCCAGGCGCTGCTGGAGGCCCTCGGCGAGCCGCTGCTCTCCACCACCCTGATCCTGCCGGAATCTGACATGGCGGAGTTTGACCCGGAGGAGATCTTCGACAAGCTGGGCAAACAGCTGGATCTGGTGGTCAACGGCGGTTATCTGGGCGAGCAGCCCACTACCGTGGTGGACTTCTCCGACGATGAACCCGTGCTGCGTCGGCGCGGTGCCGGGGATCCGACCCCGTTTGAGTGATACGGTCGAACCGGTCGCCATGACGGCCGCCCAGCCGCCCGCAGGGGCTGGCGAGGGGGCACCGTCGGCGCTCTCTCCCATTGCCCGGGTGCTGGGGCAGCCCTATCACGAGCTGCCCCAGGACCTGTTCATCCCGCCCGATGCGCTGGAGGTGTTTCTCGATACCTTCGAGGGGCCGCTCGATCTCTTGCTCTACCTTATCCGGCGCCAGCAGCTCGACATCCTCAACCTGCCGATCCTGCAGATCACCGCCCAGTACATGGAGTACGTGGAGCTGATGCAGGGGCTCAATCTGGAGCTGGCAGCCGAGTACCTGCTGATGGCTGCCTGGTTGGCGGAGATCAAATCCCGCATGCTGCTGCCCAAGGCGCCGGAGCTGGAGGACGAAGAGGAGGGGGAAGACCCCCGTGTCACCCTCATCCGCCGGCTGCAGGAGTACGAGCGCTTCAAGGTGGGGGCGGAGCGGGTCAACGAGTTGCCGCGGCTGGAGCGGGAGATCTTTGTCGCCAGCGCCATGGCGCCGGATTTTGGCGATCTCAAACCACTGGCGCCCGATGTTTCGCTGGTTGAGCTCGCCCTTTACATGCAAAGTGTGGTAAAACGCGCGACTCATTTTGAACATCACCAGATCCGCCGCGAGCAGATCCCGACCCGGGTGCGCATGGCGGAGATCCTCGCCATGCTCTCGCTGGGCCAGACCCTGCGCCTGGAGCAGGTGCTGCGCGCCGAAGAGGGGCGCATGGGGGTACTGGTGACGTTTCTGGCGCTGCTGGAGCTGTGCAAGGAGCAGCTGATCTGGATCCTGCAGGCGGAACCCCTGGGGCCCATTCACTTTGCCCTGGCCAGCCAGCATGAGGAGAGCGAGCGTGGCGCTGCCCACTGAACGGCTGCGGCCGATAATGCGAGGAGCGAACCATGGCGCTGCCGGCTGAACGACTCAAGACGCTGATCGAAGCGGCGCTGTTCGTTGCCGGGCGCCCGCTCAACGTCAGCGAGCTCAAGAGCAGCGTGCTGGCGGACTACCCGGTCACCAGCCGCTACGTGCAGCTGTTGCTGGCGGAGCTCAAACAGGATTACAGCGAGCGGGGAGTGGAGCTCAAGGAGGTCGCCTCCGGCTGGCGCTTTCAGGCCCGCCAGGATTACGCCGAGGAGCTCTCGCGGCTCTGGAGCGAGCGGGCCCCGCGCTATTCGCGCGCCGTGATGGAGACGCTGACGTTGATCGCCTATCGTCAGCCCATCACCCGGGCCGAGATCGAAGCCATCCGCGGGGTGGCGGTCTCGAGCCAGATAGTGAATACCCTGAAAGAACGTGGCTGGGTGCGCAGCATAGGTCACAAGGAGGTGGTGGGTCGCCCGGAGCTGCTCGCCACCACCCGAGAATTTCTGGATTATTTTAATCTGCAGAGTCTGGAGCAGCTCCCCGAGCTTGATCCCGAACTGCAACCCTCGTTGTCCACTCTGACGTTGGCAGAGACGGGCAGCGATCAACAATCAGGTAACCCCGATGAGTGAAAAACTGCAAAAAGTGTTGGCCCGCGCGGGTCACGGCTCCCGTCGTGAGATGGAGGCCCTGATCACCGCAGGTCGGGTCAGCGTGGATGGCAAGGTCGCCACGCTGGGGGATCGCGTCGAAGTGAACGCCGTGATCCGGGTGGATGGTCACCAGGTCAAGACCCGCGCCGCAGAGGAAGTGATCTGCCGCGTGCTGGCTTACCACAAGCCGGAAGGGGAGATGTGTACCCGTCACGATCCGGAAGGTCGTCCCACCGTGTTTGATCGTCTGCCCAAGATGGAAGGGGCCCGCTGGATTGCAGTCGGCCGCCTCGACGTCAACACCTCAGGTCTGTTGCTGTTCACCACCGACGGTGAGTTGGCCAACCGGCTGATGCACCCGAGCCACGAAGTGGAGCGGGAATACGCGGTGCGCGTGTTTGGCGAGATCACCGAAGCCATGCTGCAGCGCCTGCGCAAGGGCGTGCAGCTGGAAGACGGCATGGCCAAGTTCAACAAGATCAAGCCGGCCGGCGGCGAGGGTCTGAACCAGTGGTTCAACGTTACCCTGACCGAGGGTCGCAACCGTGAAGTGCGCCGCCTGTGGGAATCCCAGGAAGTGCAGGTGAGCCGCCTGATGCGTATTCGCTATGGCGACGTCAAGCTGGATCGCGGCATCCCGCGCGGTGGCTGGCAGGAGCTCAAACTGCCCGAGGTGAACTACCTGCGCGCCCTGGTCAACCTGCCGCCGGAGACCGAGTCCAAGGTCGATCTGCAGCAGGATGGCAAGGCCAGCCGCCACAAGCAGGCCGCCCAGATCCGTCGCGCCGTCAAGCGCCACAAGGAGATGCAGGGCAAGGAGCCGCGTGCCCGCGCCACTACCGCCCGTCGCAAGCCGCAAGCCTCGACCCGCAACTCCGGCACCGGCAGCAAGTAAGCGCCGCGTCGCACTGTAAAAGGCCCGCCTCTTCGGCGGGCCTTTTCGTTGGCGCCTGCTGCGTCCGTTATTGTTCAATGTGCAGGATTGCTGAATTAATGGGGCCAGGCAGGCGGCTGGCGGGGGCCGGGGTGGTTGCCCGGCGGGGGCGGGCTTGTTAGCCTTCCGGCACTGACACAGGAGATAATAATGAGCAAGGTACTTGATGAGCTGCTGGCGTTGCTGGCGCTCGAAAAAATCGAGGAGGGCCTGTTTCGGGGCCAGAGCCAGGATCTCGGTCTGCGGGCCGTGTTTGGTGGACAGGTAATGGGGCAGGCTTTGTCAGCCGCCAAGCAGACGGTGGCCAGCGATCGCCAGGTGCACAGCTTCCACTCCTACTTTCTGCGCCCCGGCGATGCCAACCGTCCCATCGTCTACGACGTGGAGAACATCCGCGACGGTCAGACCGTCTCCACCCGCCGGGTCAAAGCCATTCAGGGCGGCAAGCCCATCTTCTATCTCAACGCCTCCTTCCAGGTCGAGGCCGAGGGGTTTGAACACCAGATCCCCATGCCGGCGGGGATCACGCCCCCCGAGCAGCTCAAGAGCGAGCTGGAGCTGGTGCGCCCCTACGAGCAGCAGATCCCGCCCGCCCTGCGCGACAAGATCATGTGCGAGAAGCCCATCGAAATTCGCCCGGTGACCCTGGTCGACCCGATCCGCCCCGATGTGCATGAGCCGGTGCGCCACGTCTGGTTCAAGGCCAATGGCCAGATGCCGGACGATCAGCGGGTGCACAAATACCTGCTGGCCTATGCCTCCGACTTCCACTTCCTGTTCACCGCCCTGCAGCCCCACGGGGTGTCGTACTGGGAGCCGGACATGCAGGTGGCCACCATAGACCACTCCATGTGGTTCCACCGGGACTTCCGGCTGGACGACTGGCTGCTCTACGTGGTGGACAGCCCGAGCGCCAGCGCCGGTCGTGGCTTGGTGCGCGGCCAGTTCTTCACCCGCGATGGTGTGCTGGTGGCGAGCACGGCGCAGGAAGGGGTGATCCGCCGCCGTGGGTGAGTGCCGCTATGACCATAAAAAAACGGGAGCCAATGGCTCCCGTTTTTTTTATGGTCGTCTTGCTCTATCAGGCCGCGTCTTGCTCGGCGCTGAGCGCTGTCTCGCCGCTCTGGGCGAAACGATCGGCCCACAGGGCGATGACGCCGTCGCCGGTGACGTTGCAGGCGGTACCGAAGCTGTCCTGGGCCAGGTAGAGGGCGATCATCAGGGCGATGGAGGCCTCACCGAACCCCAGCATGGAGGTGAGCAGACCCAGCGCGGACATGACGCCACCACCCGGGGCACCCGGGGCGGCAATCATTATGACGCCCAGCATCATGATGAAGGGCAGCATGGTGCCGATGCCCGGAATGGCCAGATGCTCGGAGAGGAACATCACGGCGGTGGCACAGGTCACCAGGGTGATGGTGGAGCCACACAGGTGAATGGTGGCGCACAGCGGCACGGTGAAGTTGGCGATGCCGGCGCTCACGCCGTTGTTCTTGCTGGCCTGCAGGGCGACCGGGATGGTGGCGGCGCTGGACATGGTGCCAAGGGCGGTGAAGTAGGCCGGCAGCATGTTCTTGATGAGCTGGGCCGGGGAGCGGCCCAGGGCCAGACCGGTGCCAACGAACAGCACGGAGAGCCAGAGCCAGTGCATGATGATGGCCATCACCAGCACCACGCCAAAGGTCTTCAGGGTGGCAAACACGGTGCCTTCCACCGTCATCTCGACGAAGACGCCGGCGATGTAGAACGGCAGCAGCGGGATGATCACCTTGGCCAGCAGGCGGTCGATAATGTCGCGGCCCTGATCGGCGACCCGGCGCAGATCGGTGGCCTGGGTGGCGCTGATGCCGATGCCGAACACGAAGGCGGCGGCCAGTGCCGACATCACCCCGAACAGCGGCGGGATCTCCAGATTGATGTAGGAGGTGAGCTTGATGGCGCTCTCGGCGGTGGACTCGGCGGCGCTGGTCAGACGCGGGATCAGGTTGCTGGCCACGGTAAAGGCGAACAGGCCGGCCAGTATGGTGGAGCAGTAGGAGAGGGCGACCGTCTTGCCCAGCAGCTTGCCGGAGTTCTTCGGCAGGCTGGCGATGCCGCTCATGATGAAGAAGAGAATGATGAGCGGAATGGTGAAGGTGATCAGCTGACCTATGACTGTCTTGGCCGTAAACAGCACGCGTGCGACCCATTCAGGGGCGTAGAGACCGAGCAAGAGACCGGCGAGGATGCCGGCAACCAGTTTGAGGACAAGTTTCATAAGTAAATCCAGGTGTTAGTGTCTGATTTGTTATTTAATTTTGATTTTAATGCCGCTTTTTAACACAAAATCCGCATCATGTCTGTCGTAGGTGCGTTAATGTCGAGTTAAATATTGTTAAATGTGATCGTGGTGGTGATAGCCACTGGCCAGGTGAGCGCGAAGTGCTGCGGGTGATTAATTTGGTGCGGCCCTTCAGCTGCGAAGCAGCAGGGCGTGCAGCCAGCGGCCATCCGTCTGCTCGCTCTCCCAGCACTGCTGCAGTTGCAGCGGCAGCGGGGCGATGAGCCGGCGCAGGTCCTCCTCATCGAGTCGGGAGAGGCGATCTTCGGCTAAGGGAGAGGCGGCTTCAGGCGTGCCGTCGCTGGAGGCCGGCTGGCCACTGGGGTGGGGAAAGGCGCAGTAGAGCGGCCCGGCAGGCTTGAGCAGGCCGGCCAGGTGCGCCAGCGCCTCGCTGAGCTCGCTGGCCGCGAGCAGCGGCAATGCCCCGCGCGCCCAGATGCCGTCATAGGGCACCACGCTGCGCAGCTGATCGATGCGGCAGACCCGCACCGGCTGGCCGCTGCGCCGCGAGGCTACCCTGGCCTGTGCCAGGCGGGCATCGAAGGCCGTCACCACCAGCCCCTGCTGGCGAAAGAAGCAGAGATCGTCGCCTTCGCCGCAGCCCGCCTCCAGCAGATGGGCACCACAATGGAGCAAGGCCAGAAACTGCTGATGCGCGACGGACAGTGGGTCGGCTGAGGGGGTGGCAAGGGACATCGGCGGGCAATGGGGAGACGAACGGGACATGGCGGGCACTTTTTCAGGGACGCTACTCTGTTTCGGGGGCGTGACTATAGCAAATTTGAGCCAATTTGGCGCCGGGGCGCCAAAGGAAGGGGAGGAAACTGGGGTGTGTCTGCGCCGGCCAATGGACCTGTGCTGAGCGACTGTGAGTCAGGTGCGGCGGGTGGCCGGGCCGCCGGTCTGGGCGATCAGGGCGAACAGGTTGTCCAGCACAAAGTCGGCCTCCTGGCGCAAGTCGATGCGATCCGGGAAGTGCAGCCAGTTGATGATGTAGCCATCCAGGGTGCAGTGCAGCAGGGTGGCGGCCCGCTGCAGATCCAGCTCCCGCGGCAGCTGGCCGAGGCGCACCGCATTGCCCAGGGTGATCTCCAGATCCCGGAAGAAGTTGTTGGACTGGCTGCGCATGTGCTCGCGCAGTGAGATGGCCTCTCCCTCCAGCGACTCCAGGTTGAACAGTATGGTGAACATCTGCTGATGGGCGGGTTCGGTGCTTATCTTGATGATCACCCCCTTGAGGAAGCTGCGCAGCTTGCCGAGGGGGTCGGGCTCCTGCTCGGAGACGCAGGCATCGAGCTGGTGGGAGAGGGGCTGGCAGAGCTCCTCCCAGAGGGAGACGAACAGCTCTTCCTTGTTCTTGAAATGCCAGTAAATGGCGCCCCGGGTCAGCTCGGCGGCCCTGGCGATGTCGGTCAGGCTGGTCTTGGCCAGGCCTTGTGAGCAGAACAGATCCAGGGCCGTACTCATGATGTGGCAGCGGGTCTGCTGCGCCTCTTCTTTGGTTCTTCTGGCCATCTCTCTGCGCACCTTGTAAAAGTAAAAAAAGTCACTTACATACATTTATGAATGTATGTATATTGCCTCATCTTTCCTATTTTACCAACCGGGTCCTATAAACCCTGTGGTTTTTCATTGATAGACAGAGGCTCAGGTTTTTCATGCATAAACATATTCTCGCACGTTCAGTCGGCCTTGCGCTGCTGGCGAGCGGTCTGCTGACCGCTTGCGGCGAACAGGGCCCCGCCCAGCAAGGACCCGGTGCGATGCCGCCGGCCGCGGTGGATGTCGTCACCCTGCACACGGCGCCGTTGCAGCTCACCACCGAGCTGACCGGCCGCAGCGCCCCGCTGCGGGTCGCCGAGGTGCGCCCCCAGGTGAGCGGCATCATTCTCAAGCGCCTCTTTACCGAGGGCAGTGACGTCAAGGCTGGCCAGCTGCTCTACCAGATCGACCCCGCCGTCTATCAGGCTGCGGTGGCCAGTGCCAAGGCCAACCTGGCCAAGGCGCAGGCCAACGAGCAGAGCGCCCGCCTCAAGGCCAAGCGCTATGCCGAGCTGGTGAAGGTGAAGGCCATCAGCAGCCAGGAGTATGACGACGCCGACGCGGCCTGGAAGCAGCAGCTGGCCGAGATCGGTGCCGCCAAGGCGGCGCTGCAGAGCGCCAACATCAACCTGGCCTACACCCGCATCACGGCCCCCATCAGTGGTCGCATCGGCAAGTCCGCGGTGACCGAGGGGGCACTGGTGACGGCCCAGCAGGCCAACAGCCTCACCTCCATCCAGCAGCTCGATCCCATGTATGTGGACGTGCGCCAGTCCACAGCCGATCTGCTGCGCCTCAAGCGCCAGGTGGCGGCCGGCAAGCTGACCCAGGACGAGCAGAAAGGCGCCCGGGTGAGCTTCCAGCTGGAAGATGGCTCCACCTATGGGGAAGAGGGCTCGCTGCAGTTCTCCGACGTGACCGTGGATGAGACCACCGGCATGGTGACCCTGCGGGTGATCGTCCCCAACCCTCATCAGCTGCTGCTGCCCGGCATGTTCATGCGTGCCACCCTGCAGGAGGGCGAGCGCGCCGAAGGGCTGTTGGTGCCGCAGACCGCGGTGACCCGTACCCCGAAAGGCGGCGCTACCGTGATGGTGGTGACGGCGGACAACAAGGTGGAGCTGCGTGAAGTGCAGCTGGGCCGCATTGTCGGCAGTGACTGGGTGGTGGAATCCGGTCTCAAGGCCGGCGAGCGGGTGATCGTCGCCGGCCTGCAAAAAGTAAAACCCGGGGTTGTCGTGGCGCCGGCTGAACAGGGCGCCGCTGCGCCGTCTGCCCAGGCGCCGGCCAATGCCCCGGTCAACAAGTAGGATGGAGTAGTCGCCTCATGGCACGATTTTTCATAGACAGACCCATTTTCGCCTGGGTGATCGCCCTGGTGATCATGCTGGCGGGCAGCCTGGCCATCATAGGCCTGCCGGTTGCCCAGTATCCGAGCATTGCGCCGCCGGCGGTGGGCATCTCCGCCAGCTACCCAGGGGCCTCCGCCAAGACGGTGGAAGACTCGGTGACCCAGATCATCGAGCAGAACATGACCGGTCTGGATCACCTGCTCTACATGTCCTCCCAGTCGGACTCCTCCGGCCGGGTGTCGGTGACCCTCACCTTCCAACCGGGAACCGACCCCGACATCGCTCAGGTGCAGGTACAGAACAAGCTGCAGCAAGCCATGTCGCTGTTGCCGCAAGAGGTGCAGCAGCAGGGGATCCGGGTCCAGAAGACCTCCAGCAGCTTCCTGATGGTGGCCGCCTTCATCTCCAAAGATGGCGCCATGACCAACGATGACCTGGCCGACTATGTGGTGGCCAACATCAAGGAGCCGCTCAGTCGTCTGGACGGGGTAGGGGACATCACCTTGTTCGGCAGCCAGTATTCCATGCGGGTCTGGCTCGATCCCAACAAGCTCAACCGGGTGCAGATGACCCCGGGTGACGTGCAGACCGCCATCAAGGCGCAAAACACCCAGGTGGCCTTTGGCAAGCTGGGGGGCACCCCGGCGGTGACCGATCAGCAGTTCACCGCCACAATCATGGGGCAGACCCGGCTCTCCACCGTGGCGCAGTTCAACGACATCCTGCTGCGGGTGAACCAGGACGGCTCCAAGGTACGGCTCAAAGACGTGGCACGAGTCGAGCTGGCCGGTGAAAGCTACGATGCCGAGGCGCTCTACAATGGGCAACCCACCGCGGCGGTGGCCATCAAGCTGGCGACCGGTGCCAACGCGCTGGATACCGCCGAGAAGGTGCGTGGCAAGCTGGGCGAGCTCTCCGCCTACTTCCCGGCCAACATGGAGATCGTCTACCCGTACGACACCACGCCGTTCGTTAAGATCTCCATCGAGGAGGTGGTACAAACCCTGGTGGAGGCGATCTTCCTGGTGTTCTGCGTGATGTATCTGTTCCTGCAGAACTTCCGCGCCACCTTGATCCCGACCATCGCGGTGCCCGTGGTGCTGCTGGGGACCTTCGGCGTCATGGCGGCGTTCGGCTTCTCCATCAACACCCTGACCATGTTCGGTCTGGTGCTGGCCATCGGCCTCCTGGTGGATGACGCCATCGTGGTGGTGGAGAACGTGGAGCGCCTGATGAGCGAGGAGGATCTCTCTCCGCTCGAAGCGACCCGCAAGTCGATGACCCAGATCACCGGCGCCCTGGTGGGGATCGCCCTGGTGCTCTCGGCGGTGTTCGTGCCGATGGCCTTCTTCGGTGGCTCCACCGGTGCTATCTATCGCCAGTTCTCCCTCACCATCGTCTCGGCCATGGTGCTGTCGGTGCTGGTGGCGCTGATCCTGACCCCGGCCCTGTGCGCCACCCTGCTCAAGCCCATCAAGCATGGCGAGTTCGGTGCCAAGCGCGGTTTCTTCGGCTGGTTCAACCGGGCCTTCGACGCCAGCGCCAACCGCTACCAGAGCGGCGTGCGCAAGGTGGTCAAGCAAGGGGTGCGCTACGGCATCATCTATGCCGCCATGCTGGCGGTACTGGCCATCCTGTTCATGCGCATGCCCACCTCCTTCCTGCCGGAAGAGGATCAGGGGGTCATCATGTCCATGGTGCAGCTGCCGGTCGGTGCCACCAAGCAGCGCACCGAGGTGGTGCTGGCGGACATGCGCGACTACTTCATGAAAAACGAGAAGGACAACGTCGACTCCGTGCTGACGGTGGCGGGCTTCAGCTTTGCCGGTAGCGGTCAGAACAGCGGCATGGCCTTCATCAAGCTGAAAGACTGGAAAGAGCGCAACACGCCGGATCGCAGCGCCAATGCCATCATCGGCCGCGCCATGGGCTACCTGTTCAGCATCAAGGAAGCCCAGGTGTTCGCCTTCAACCTGCCTCCGATCCCAGAGCTCGGGACGGCCACCGGCTTTGACTTCTATCTGCAGGATCGGGCCGGCGTGGGCCACGACAAGCTGATGGCGGCGCGCAACCAGCTGCTCGGCATGGCGGCGCAGGATCCCAACCTGGTGCGGGTGCGCCCGAACGGGATGGAAGACACTCCCCAGCTCGACATCAAGATCGACTACGAGAAGGCGCTGGCGCAGGGGCTCTCCATCAGCGACATCAACAGCACGCTCTCCAGTGCCTGGGGCTCTGCCTATGTGAACGACTTTGTCGACAGAGGCCGGGTCAAGAAGGTCTACCTGCAGGCGGATGCCCCCTTCCGGATGAACCCGGAAGATCTCAAACTCTGGTACGTGCGCAACAGTGCCGGTCAGATGGTGCCCTTCTCCGCCTTTGCCAGCACAGACTGGAGCTTCGGCTCGCCACGGCTGGAACGTTACAACGGCGTACCGGCGATGGAGATCGTCGGGGAAGCGGCGCCGGGCAAGAGTACCGGTGACGCCATGGCCGCCATCGAGCAGATGGTGAAGCAGCTGCCGGAAGGCATCGGCATCGAGTGGACCGGTCTCTCCTATCAGGAGCGGCAGGCGGGCTCTCAGGCACCGGCCCTCTACGCCATCTCCCTGCTGGTGGTGTTCCTCTGTCTGGCCGCCCTCTACGAGAGCTGGAGCATTCCGTTCTCGGTGATGCTGGTGGTACCGCTTGGGGTGCTGGGGGCCATTGTGGCCGCCACCCTGCGTGGGCTGGAGAATGACGTCTACTTCCAGGTGGGCCTGCTGACCACCATAGGGCTGTCGGCCAAAAACGCGATCCTCATCGTCGAGTTCGCCAAGGAGCTCTATGACAGGGGCATGGGGCTGAGCGAAGCCGTGGTGGAGGCGGCGCGCCTGCGTCTGCGTCCGATCCTGATGACCTCGCTCGCCTTCATCCTCGGCGTATTGCCGCTGGTGATCAGTACCGGGGCCGGTGCCAGCAGCCGTAACGCCATCGGTACCGGCGTGATGGGGGGGATGATCAGTGCCACCGTGCTGGCCATCTTCTTCGTGCCGCTGTTCTTCGTGCTGGTGATGCGCTATTTCACCAAGCACAGCACCAAGCAAGCGCGTCTGGCCCACGCCGAGGAGATCAAACATGACTAAGACCCTGATCGCCTTGAGCGTGACTCTGCTGTTGGGGGGCTGTTCCATGGCCCCCGATTACCAGCGCCCCGAGCTGCCACAAGGCGCCACCTGGCAGAGCAACCAGACGGGGGAGGCGGCCGTCTCCTCCTGGCGCCAGCAGTTCCTCGATCCCGCCCTGCAGCAGTTGATCGCCACGGCCCTCGAGAACAACCGGGATCTGCGTATCGCGGCCCTCAACGTGGAGGCCTACGAGGCCAGATACCGGATCCAGCGGGCGGCACAGCTGCCGACCCTGGCTGCCAATGGCTCGGGTACCCGCCAGCAGGGATCGGACGATCTCAGCAGCACGGGGCAGGGCACCATCAGCAGCCAGTACGGCGCCAACATCGGCATCACCGCCTACGAGCTGGACCTGTTCGGCCGGATCCAGAGTCTGAAAGATCAGGCGCTGGAGACCTATCTGGCGCAAATCGAGACCCAGCGCAGCACCCAGATCGCGCTGGTGGCCTCGGTGGCCAACGCCTATCTCACCCTGCTGGCGGATCAGGAACTGCTGGCGCTGAGCGAGGCGACCCTGGCCACCGAGCAGGAGAGCTATGGTCTGACCGAGCACAAGTACCGGCTGGGGGCCGCCTCCGAGATGGAGCTGGCTCAGGGCCGTACCGCGCTGGAGAGCGCCAAGGTGAGCCTGGCCCAGTACCAACGGCAGGTGAAGCAGGATCGCAACGGCCTGGCGCTGCTGCTCGGGACCGGCGTCCCCGCGCTGATGACCGAGCCGGCGACCCTGGCCGAGGTGCAGCTGGCGGCCATCCCGGTAGGCGCCCCCTCCAGCCTGCTGCAACAGCGCCCGGACATTCTGGCGGCCGAGCACAGCCTGAAGGCGGCCAATGCCAATATCGGCGCCGCCCGTGCGGCCTTCTTCCCGACCATCTCGCTGACCGCGACGGCGGGCACCGCCAGCAACCAGTTGAGCGGACTGTTTGACGGCGGCACCGGTACCTGGACCTTCATGCCGCAGATCAACCTGCCGATTTTTGACGGTGGCAAGCGCATCGCGGATCTGGATGTGGCCGAGGTAAGCACCAAGCAGGCGGTGGCGAGCTACGAGAAGAGCATCCAGACCGCGTTCAAGGAGGTGGCGGATACGCTCGGCGCCCAGGCTGACTATCAGCAGCAGCTGCAGGCCCAGCAGGAGTTGGTGAAGGCGAGCCAGACCTACTTCAAGCTGGCGGAGGTACGCTACGAGAAGGGGGTGGACAGCTATCTTACCCGGCTCGATGCCCAGCGTTCGCTGTTCAGCGCCAAACAAGGGCTGATCACTACCCGTCTGGCGCAGCTCAGCAACCAGGTCGCGCTCTACAAGGCCGTCGGCGGTGGCTGGCAAGCTGCCGATAGCGAGGGTGGCAAAGGAAAAAGCTGACAGTAGCCACACTTTCCTCCTTGCGTTATCTTACCGTCACAGGGCGAACCATCAGGTTCGCCCTGTTTGTTTGCTGCAAAAACATATACATATGAAGCTCAAGTGACATAATACGTCGTGCAGACAGAGTTGTGATCGGTATCAGACTCTGGTGGAAGAGCTGAATTTTTACGTGTGCGGCGGGGGGCAATTGTAAGAAAGTGTTACGTGTCTCCATCCGGATTGGCAAAAAGTGGCGTTCTTGTGAGCGTGCTCCGCACTGATGCGTCGCTTGTCACTATTTTTACTTTTGAATCCGGCTAGCAACGACCTTTTTGGTCTCAAAGGAGGCTTTGCTGGTGGTTGGCAGATCATCTCCTTCTGCTGGAAGAGCAGAGAACCGCTACGGGAGAGGGCGTAAATCGCTTACTTTAAGAAGGGTTGTTATGGCTGTTCAAGCGGCCAGGAAAGGCGCTAAAATCCGGACTTTGCCCTTGGGGCATGGCAACGATTGACGGCGGTTTTTTTGTAAACTGGCATGTTCAATGTGCAAGAGAAATCGCACTCTTGTCATCAGGGAGCGGTGACAGAATTTTCCCAAGCTGGAGGGCGCTATGGCCAACAGCACACACAATCCGGTCAAAAGCAGCAATCTGGGGGCTGTAACCCAGGGGCGGTAGCTATTGTCTTTTTCGTGGTTGGTGTCAGAAATCCGCCATTTGAGCGAGCATTTTCACCACTATGAACAATGGTAACTGGTTCAAAAAGAACCGAATTTCTATTACTTTTCAAGAGCATAACTATGAAGATTCTTGTCACTGGTGGCGCAGGCTTTATCGGCTCGGCGGTTGTTCGTCATATCATTCGGGATACCAACGATTCAGTTATCAACCTCGATAAACTCACCTATGCGGGTAACCTGGAATCCTTGGCCAGTATCGCAAACAGTGAACGTTATGCCTTTGAGCAGGTGGATATCTGCAACCGCGCCGAACTGGATCGGGTGTTTGCCCAGCATCAACCGGACGCCGTGATGCACCTGGCGGCCGAGAGCCACGTCGATCGCTCCATCACAGGCCCTGCCGACTTCATCGAGACCAATATTGTCGGCACCTACATGCTGCTGGAGGCGGCTCGCGCCTACTGGAACGGTCTGGACGAGGTACGCAAGGCGGCCTTCCGCTTCCACCACATCTCCACCGACGAGGTATATGGCGACCTGCCCCATCCGGATGAAGTGGGCCCCGGTGTGGCACTGCCGCTCTTTACCGAAACCACCCCCTATGCCCCCAGCAGCCCCTATTCTGCCTCCAAGGCCTCCAGTGACCATCTGGTGCGCGCCTGGCGCCGTACTTACGGCCTGCCGACGATCGTCACCAACTGCTCCAACAACTACGGTCCTTATCACTTCCCCGAGAAGCTGATCCCGCTGGTGATCCTCAATGCGCTCGATGGCAAGCCGCTGCCGGTATACGGCAAGGGCGACCAGATCCGTGACTGGCTCTATGTGGAAGATCATGCCCGCGCGCTCTATACCGTGGTCACCACTGGTGCCATCGGCGAGACCTACAACATCGGCGGTCATAACGAGAAGCAGAACTTGGACGTCGTTCATACCATCTGCGATCTGCTTGACGAGATGGTACCCAAGGCCGGCTCCTACCGCGACCAAATCACCTACGTGGCCGACCGCCCCGGTCACGATCGCCGTTATGCCATCGATGCCAGCAAGATGAGCGCCGAGCTCGCCTGGCAACCGCAAGAGACCTTTGAATCCGGTATCCGCAAGACAGTGCAGTGGTATCTGGATAACCAGCAGTGGGTCAACAACGTGAAGAGCGGGTCCTATCAATCCTGGATCGATCAGCAGTACGGGGAGAAGAAGTAATGAAAGGCATTATTCTGGCAGGTGGTTCAGGCTCTCGTCTTCACCCCATCACGCGTGGCATTTCCAAGCAACTGCTGCCGATTTATGACAAGCCGATGATTTACTATCCCCTCTCGGTGCTCATGTTGGCAGGCATCAAGGATATCTTGATCATCACGACGCCCGAGGATTCGGAAAGTTTCCAGCGCCTGCTTGGCAACGGTGAGCAGTTCGGCATCAATCTGCAATACACGGTTCAACCGTCACCGGACGGACTGGCCCAGGCCTTTATTCTGGGTGAGGAGTTCATTGGCCAGGACAGCGTCTGCCTGGTGCTTGGCGACAATATCTTTTTTGGTCAGGCCTTCGGCAAGCAGTTGCAAAAAGCGATAGCCAATCAGGAAGGTGCTACCGTCTTCGGTTACAAGGTCATGGATCCCGAGCGCTTTGGCGTCGTTGAATTTGATGAAGAATTCCGTGCCAAGTCCATTGAGGAAAAACCGGTAAAACCGAAATCGAACTGGGCTGTCACCGGTTTGTATTTCTATGACAACTCCGTCATCGAGATCGCCAAGAGCATCAAACCATCCGAGCGTGGTGAGCTCGAAATCACCAGCGTCAACCAGGCATATTTGGATCGTGGTCAGCTGAAGGTAGAACAGCTGGGCCGTGGCTTCGCATGGCTTGATACCGGTACCCATGACTCTCTGATTGAAGCTTCTCAGTTCGTGCAAACAGTTGAAAAACGTCAGGGATTCAAGATCGCATGTCTTGAAGAGATTGCGCTTAACAATGGTTGGTTGAGCCGTGACCAGATCAAGGTTATTGGCAATAGTATGGCAAAAACAGGTTATGGAAAATATTTGTTGAGTCTGATCAAATAAGAGATATCGACATGAATGTAATCAAAACAAAAATTGCAGATCTGCTGATTATTGAGCCGAAAGTATTTGGCGATGAACGTGGTTTCTTCTATGAAACCTACCAGGAAGCGCGTTACAAGGCTGCCGGAATCACGCCGGATTTTGTCCAGGACAACCGTTCTCGTTCTACACAAAATGTACTGCGTGGTCTGCATTTCCAGAAAACCAAGCCACAGGGCAAACTGGTCACAGTGACCCAAGGCCGTGTATTTGATGTTGCCGTCGATTTGAGGCCAGACTCTCCTACTTTTGGTCAGCATGAATCTGTCTTGCTGACGGGAGAAAACAAGATCCAGTTTTACATTCCGCCTGGATTTGCCCATGGCTTCTGCGTGCTGAGTGAAACTGCCGATTTCCAATACAAATGTACCGATTACTATGATCCGACCGATGAGAGCGGTTTGTTGTGGAATGATCCCGCGTTGGGGATCGAGTGGCCGTTGACGGCGCCGCTGTTGTCACCGAAAGACAGTGTTCAGCCAACGCTGGCCCAGATCCGCGACAACCTGGTGAATGGGTGGTGAGCATGAAACGTTACACAGTGTTTGGTGGGCGGGGTTTTATCGGCAGCGAGATCGTCAGCATGCTGGAAGCTGCTGGCCAGAATGTCTGGGTGCCGCCGCGCGACGATGAAAGTGTATTCGACACCGATCTGGGGACGGTGATCTACAGTGCGGGACAGGGTGACTGCAAGAATGCTCCACTGGGCGTGTTTGATGCCAATTGTCGTTTGCTGGCCGATCTGTTGGCACGAGGCAAGTTTGAGCGTCTCCTTTATGTCTCTTCCACCCGTGTATACATGAACCAGGACACGGCAGTAGAAGGAGATGACCTGAAGGTATGTTCCGATGATCAGCGCCGGTTGTTCAACCTGACCAAATTGGTATCAGAAGAACTGTGCTTGAAGAGTGGCCGTGACATCACCATCGTCAGACCTAGCAATGTCTATGGTGTTGCGCTACACAGTCCGCTCTTCTTGCCGGCAATCACCCGTAATGCAATCAATCACGGCAAGGTCGATATGTATATTGACCAGGATTATGCAAAAGATTATGTTTCGGTGACGGATGTTGCCCGTGCTTGTATAACCCTGGCCACCCATCCTGATAGTGTGGGTCAAATCATCAATATCGCTGCGGGATATAATATTACGGCTAAGCAAATAGCGGACGTCTTGCATAAATTCACCGCATGTGAAATCGTGTGGCATAAGATTACTTTCCCGAATGAAAATTTCCCTCAGACAGCTATTCGTAAGATCATCTCTCTTATCCCTGATTATCAACCAAGGAATGTACTCGAAGACATTGAGTTGATGATAGCGGAATTTAAAACTCATTTGGCAGCACACTGATGAGTGGATTTAATCGACTGCTGAAGAACTCATTAGCAAATATAATAAATGGTTTTTCAAATGTGATATTGGGGATAGTCATATCCCCTTTCTTATTGCAACGTTTACCAATAGATAGCTTCTCAATATGGAATTTGAGTATTCAAGTTGGAGCGTTCTTTGCTCTCATTGGTTTTGGATGTCAGTTAACTGTTGCGAGAAACATTACAATTGCAAGAGAGAAAAAAGACTCTATAATGGAGCGCCATATAATAAAAAATGGTATTATTTTAAGCTCTCTCGGAATTATTCTTAGTTGTCTATTGTTAACTTTAATTTATAACAATTTTTATTCTTTATTTAGTAAAGTGGAAGGGATTGAAGCATCTGAGGATAAAGTAACTTTTTTTGTTGTAGCTATATCATTTGTTATTGGTCTAATATCATCTGTATTTAGTGGTTTTTTCACTGGGATAGAGAGGAATGACATCCCAGCGATGATAAATTTATTGTCGAGAGTTATATTAGGTATCCTCATTGTAATGTCGGCGCAATATGGCATTAAAGTAATGTCATATGTTTATCTAGTAGTTAATGTTTTATCTTACTTGACGATCTATATATCATATTCATTTTTCAGAAATCCTCTAGAGGATAAGCCATCAAAAGATGGTTTTGAGTATAAATTTGGCAAGTTTTTTTCATATTTCATTGGTATAAGCGTCTTCAATTTAGCCTCTTTTATGTTGGTTGGATTAAATGGGATATTAGTAGGGAAGTATGCTTTTGATGAGTTTGCATATTATTCATTAGGAATGAGTTTGGTAACAGCTGCTGTAGGGTTTATTAATGCAGCAATGTCACCAATAATACAGCCTTTGGTGAAGCTCTCCAATAGAAGTGACTCTTCAGAAAATTTAAACAAATTATTATACAACTTAACTTTAATTGTCATGTTGTTGTCTATTATTTCTATAATAATAGCATTTTATGTTGGGCCATTTATATTGAGTTTATGGGTAGGAGATTCGATTTCTACTCATGTAGAGAATATATTTGTATCTCTTATGGCTGTTAATCTTGTTAGGTTAGTCGGTGCTCCACTTGGTCTATTATATATAGCTCAAGCTAAGCAGAATAAAATAATGCATTATCCGTTAATGGAAAGTGTTATTAGCGTTGTATTGACAATTATTCTGATTCATTCCTATGGAATGTATGCGGTACCTATAGGGCTAGCTATTTCAGCCTTTCTTATACTATTTATATATTCATTTAAATTATTAAATATACTAGATGACCATAGCTATTTTATCAGATATAAATTGATTTTCTTAATATATCCATTATCAATGTTTGTTTTTGTTGTTGGTTTAGTCGAGGCGAGAAAAGAAAACATAGATATCGTAAGTTATATGCTAAATTTTTTATCAACTCTAGCTCTAACAATCGGTGGATATTTAGTGTTGAGAAAAACAAAAAATATTAAAAAAATACTCGAGGTGTGATTCATGATCGGACGATTGATCAACTTGATATATAAAATAAAATATAGATTCTTCCTTGATAAGAGAGTTGAGATTTCACCTGATAATGTTTTCATCCATAATGCAGCGACATTTATAGTTACTGGTAATTCAAACTCTAAGATAACAATAAATAAAAATGTGTATGTGGGGAGATATGCAAATATACATACTGGCTCTCAAATTATAATTGGTGAGGGAGCTGTTTTAAGTGACTATGTGTATTTAAGCACTCTCTCACATGGACTGGATCCGCAATCAGGACCAATAATGCAGCAAGCGTCTTATGATAAAGGACCAATAATTTTAGGTGAAAATGCATTCATTGGCTTTGGCTGTAAAATTATGCCTAATGTTACACTAGGAGACTGGTGCATTGTTGGTGCTGGTTCGGTTGTGACAAAATCATTCCCAGGTTATGTAATGATTGCAGGAAATCCAGCTAAAATAATTAAAAAATATAATTCCCAATCTAATAAATGGGAGAGTTAATTATGATTTTTGGAAAAATCATTAATGGCATATTTTTGATATGCAGTCAGCTAAAGTACAAGATTCTCATGCATAGTTTTGGCCATAAGAGTAGAATTATCAAACCTATGCTAATATCCAACCATAAGCACATTTCTGTAGGCGATAATGTTATTATACGAGATGGCATTAGATTAGAGGTTGTTGATCCACAGAATGATATTGTAATAAAAATTGGGAATAATGTTAACATAGAGCAATATGTTCATATTGTTGCTCGATGCAGTGTATCAATAGGTAACAACGTATCTATTACTGGTGGCTGTTCTATTGTTGATGTTGTTCATCCATATGATGATATTTCATCTACAGAAAAGATTGGTAATAGAATAGAAAGTACATGTATGCCTGTATCTATCGGCGATGGAAGCTTTATTGGTTTTGGCGTTCATATAAATCCAGGAATAATAATTGGCAGTAATTGTATTATAGGGGCAAGGTCGGTTGTGACTAAGAATGTTGATGACTATTGTGTTGCTGCTGGAAACCCTGCAAAAGTAATAAAAAAATATAACTTTGATAAGAGAGTATGGGAGAGAGTATAGTGCATTCACCAAAGTTAGGTCTTGTTACTGTTCTTTATAATACACCCAATGTTTTGCCCGATTTTTTTAGAAGTCTTGCATGCCAAAGTTATAAAAATTTCATTCTTTATGTTGTGGATAACAGTTCCACCCCTGAATCTCTGAATTTGGCCAAGAGTTTATCAGAACAGTATGCAGTTAGCACAATATTTATCGATAATCAGGGTAATAATGTAGGTGTTGCTGCCGGAAATAATCAGGGGGCTCTTGCAGCAGGACATGATGGTTGTGACTATATAGTATTTATTAACAACGATCTGTTATTTGAGCAACCAACTGTATTTTCGGAGCTGGTCAAGGTAGCAACTGATGATAATGTGAAGGTTTTGAGTCCGCTTATTCTAAACTATCCTGCGGGTAATATTTGGTATGCAGGTGGGGAAATCGATGAACTCAAGGCGGTTGCTCCACATTTCATGATTGATGAGGTGTATCAGCCTCAAACCATCAGGCGGGCACGTTTTACTTATGCTCCTACGTGTTTTCTCATGATTGCCCGTGATGTATGGGAGCTGGTTGGACTCATGGATGAACGCTATTTTGCATATTATGATGATACTGACTTTTTATATCGTATCGTACAGTCAGGTTTTTTAGTTGAATTAATACCTAGTGCATTAATATACCATAAGGTTGGTAGCTCTACGGGAGGGGATATTTCCCGTTTTGGAATGTATCACCTCACTCGAAATCGTATCTATTTTATCAAAAAGAACATTAAAGGTATGAAGAAGTTCATCAGCCTTTTATACACACTGATGACTAGAGTTCTCAGAATGCTGACAATAAAAAATCCCGAATTGCGTAGCGCTATTGGTAAGGGGATTTTAGATGGATTGAAAATGTAGTATGAAAATAGCATTTTTTCCCACGAGACTATTGTTTGGATGGTTCATTCTTATTGCGCTTCCATCATTATTGATGATTTTTAACAATGCCTCATCATTCTCTGTTGGTATTTTACTCTCTTCTCTGCTTGTTATATCGATGTTTTTTGTCTATGAATCCTTGTGTAGAGAAAGAGCGAAGACAGTTTATGGTATATCAAGTGTGTTCTGGCTTATTAGTTTGTTGCTATTTATTTTAGCTCATTATTACATAATTAATTTAGTTGAATTTGACTTTAATAAGACAGACACTGAGCGTTTTTCTCTTAGCTATATTATATTGATATTCGTATTGGCCAGTTCGTTATCAATAGCGTCGTTTTTGAGAAATGTTGATAGCGAGTACTTTCATCGATCTTGCTTGATGATATCGCTAATTCTGTTTCTCAATGCAATATTCTCATTGAGTAAAGTGGATGTTTTTTCCACTGGTTTAGCAAAGCCCACATTTCTTTATCTAGAGCCATCGCATTTCGCATTAGTCGCCGCACCATTTATTTCGTATTATTGCTTGACGTCGAGTCGATCTAAAGGGACGGCTCTACTATTGTTTGTAGTTTTTTGGGCTGGATATATCCAAAATTTTACAATGTTAATTGCAGCACTGCTGGCTTTTGTGTTATCGACTAGGAAAAATCTAGCAGTAGCCATGTTGGCCTTGGTGATAGCAATAGTAATATTATTCATTTTTGCTGATGCTGAAAGTCTGAGTTATTTTAATGATAGACTCTCATTTTCTAGCAACAGTAATAATCTTTCTGTATTAGTGCTTTACCAAGGATGGGAAAATGCAATAAAGACACTAACGCAACTGTCATGGTTTGGTGGCGGTTTTCAACAATTCGGTATTACCACATTGACTGGAGAAGCGACTGTTAAGTTGCATCAGTTACTCGGTTTCGATATTAACCAGTTTGATGGTGGTTCAACGGCACCTAAGATTGTGGGTGAGTTTGGCATTTTCGGTGTGACAGCTCTGCTTATATATATTACATGTTTGGCTGTGGTGTTCAGTAAAATACGTAAAGGACAAATTGAAAACAAGAAAGAAATGTTTGCGTCAGTGGTATTTATATCCAGTGCTCTAGAGTTTTTTGTTCGGGGTGTAGGGTATTTTAGTCCGTCATTGTTTATGTTTTCAGTTAGTATTTTTTATCTATCTGATAAAGTGAGAAAATAATATATCCCAAGAGGAAGAAATAAGTTATGAAGTTAGTTATAGACGGGATTATTGAAAGCCTTCAGAATAATGGCGGTTGTACTGTATATTTCAATCAGTTTCTTTCATTTCTTCAGAAAGATAAAAAAAACTTTCTGACCTTTATGCGTTTTTTTCCCGTGATGGGGGAAAATATAGAATTAGATGCTGAACGTAGTATCTTGGTAACCCAAAAGCAACGATTTCTTGAGCGTTGGCGTGATGTTGATACATCTTCACTAGGTGATGACATTATCTTCCACTCGACACACTACAGATTGCCTACTCGCAGAGTAAAAACAGTAACCACAGTGCATGATTTTACTTACGAGTTGTATAGGAAAGGGCCTGCCCGCTGGATGCATTCATGGCAAAAGTTTCGAGCAATTAAAAACAGCGATCTGGTGATCTGCGTCTCTCAAAATACAGCTGATGATTTGATGCGCTTTTGTCCCATTGACAGAAATAAGATCAGGGTTGTATACAACGGGGTTTCTGAGTCCTATTCTCCAATTGATGGAGTTGAGAAAAGTGACAATGTTGTCTTTGTGGGGGCTCGAGGTTGGTATAAAAACTTTGTGCTCGCTGTTCGTACATTGCAGCACTTTCCTTATTTGAATCTCAGAATTGTGGGTGGTGGGCCTCTAACTCCTGAAGAAACTGCTCTGTTAGAAGAATGTATCCCTGGTAGATATAAGTGGTTGGGGCGTGTCTCCGATTGCGGATTAAATGAGTTATATAACCAGGCTTACTGTTTGTTCTATCCCTCCAGCTATGAAGGATTCGGTATTCCTGTTGCCGAAGCTATGCGTTCGGGATGCCCCGTTGTTGCGGTCAACACCTCCTCAATACCTGAAGTTGCTGGGGATGCCGCATTGTTGGTCAAAGAGGCAACAGTTGATGCGTTCAGGATTGCCTTTACTCAGCTTGAATCTGAGAGTATTAGAAAAAAATTAATTACTGATGGCTTGATTCAAGCTAAAAAATTCTCTTGGGAAAAATGCTATCAAGATACCTTGCGCGTATATCATGAATTGATGGGGTAAGGCATGAAGTTTTATATAGAGCACTATGGTTTTTGGGGATGTATCAGGTTAATAATAGAGGTGATTTTCACAAAAATCAGATTTCGTAATGCGAAAATAATTCGTACTCCCTTTGAATGCCGTGGTAAAAAGTTATTCAAAATTGGCCGCGGATTTACTACAGGTAGATACTGCAGACTAGAAGCGCATGGTTCTGAAGGTACCAAAGTTATAATTGGAGAACGTTGCCAGATAAATGACTCGGTTCATATTGCAGCAGCGGACAGCATTGTTATTGGTGATGATGTGTTGATCGCCAGCCGGGTGTTTATCACGGACCTCAATCATGGTAGCTACAGTGGAGAAGAGCACTCTCATCCTGATTCCATTTGCAGGGAGCGCATGCTGCATACTAAGCCGGTCTTGATTGAGTCAAATGTTTGGCTTGGCGAAGGTGTAGTCGTGTTGCCTGGTGTAACGATTGGCAAGGCCTCCATCATTGGCGCAAATTCGGTGGTTTCCAGAGATATACCTGCAAATTCCATTGCGGTAGGTAATCCGGCAAGAGTGATTAAGCGGTTTGATTTCCAATGCGGGCAATGGGTGGCTGTGGATGCGAAGTAATGCTGGTGCCGTGTTAATATGTCCGGATTTTTTTGATTATAAAAATTTGCTTACAGATGAACTTGAACATCGCTACGAATCGGTTCTCTCTTTTTCTGACCGACCACAGTGCTCATCCATAGAAAAGGCTTTGATAAAATTTAATATTCTTGGATATACAAGAGTTGCAGCCAAAAGATATAGCGCTGAAATTTTTGATTCGATTTCTGACAAGCTTTCTGGAATCGCTGAGATAATTATTGTTAAGGGGACCTGTATCTCTCCTTGTTTTATCGATAAGGTTAAAGATCTCAGTCCAAAAACAAGAGTCATTTGTTACAGCTGGGATTCCATTTCAAATATAAAGACGTTTCCTTTATTGGCAATCAAGGCCGATGCAGCATATACATTTGATATCGCCGATTGTAAAAAGTATGGCTATGGCTATTTGCCATTGTTCTACTCTGATAAAAAAAACCACAGTCATGCTGTTGCCAAGGAATATAAATATAGTTTCATCGGTAGTTATCATGGTGATCGTGTAGCCGTCTTGCAACGCATCTTCTCCCATGAACATGATGCCAGTACATATGTAAAAATATTTTTTCAGAGTAAATTGCAATTTGCATTTTACTATCTTCTTGATCCTGCCTTGCGCGCTGCACCAAAGGAGTGGCTCACATTCAAGCCACTGGCAAGGGCAACAATTACTGATGTGGCTGAGCATAGCGAATATGTTATCGACATACATAATGCCAATCAAACTGGCCTCACCATGCGTACTTGGGAAACCTTGGGTGATGGTCATCAATTAGTAACGACGAATGCGGCAGTGCTCTGTCATGCAGACATGAGAGAGGTCATTGTGATTGACCGGAATACAGGAAAACGATGGTCTGATTCCCAGTGTACTAGCTACCTGGATGTGATGTCGAATTCCGCGCTGAGTGTAGATGCGTTGTCTATATCTACATGGCTTGATAACTTGTTGGCAAGAAGTGAAAATTAATATGGCTGTTATTCCTGTAATTATGGCTGGGGGCTCTGGTTCCAGGCTTTGGCCGATGTCTCGTGAGCATTTCCCAAAACAGTTCCTTAACTTGTATGGCAATAATTCGATGCTGCAAGAGACTGTCAACAGGCTTGCAGAGATAGAATGTACTGCTCCCCTTATCTTGTGCAATGAAAAACATCGTTTTATTGTGGCTGAGCAACTTCGCCAACTCGATATTCTTGCCAATAACATCATTCTCGAACCGGTAGGGCGAAATACTGCTCCGGCAATCGCGTTGGCTGCAATACAGAGTCTGAAGGATGTTGATGATACGCATGATCCGATCTTGTTGGTGTTGGCTGCAGATCACTTGATCAAGGACCAACAGGCATTTACCAACGCGGTAAACAGTGCCATCCCGTTTGCCGAATCGGGCAAGTTGGTTACATTTGGCATTGTTCCGAATACGCCGGAAACGGGCTATGGTTATATTCATCGTGGTAGTGAACTGAAATCCTTCCTAAATGAAGAAAAAGCATATGGTGTCAATCAATTTGTCGAAAAACCAAATCTGGCTGTTGCCAAGGGTTATCTGGCAAGTGGCGAGTATTACTGGAATAGCGGCATGTTTATGTTTAGTGCACGCCGTTATCTTGCCGAGTTGAAGTTGTCACGTCCTGATATATATCAGGCATGTCTGGCTTCTATGAACGATATCAGAAGTGACCTCGATTTTATCCGGATCAACAATGATGAGTTCAAGCAATGTCCCAGTGACTCTATTGACTATGCCATTATGGAGAAAACCTCGGATGCGGTGGTTATCCCAATGGACGCTGGCTGGAATGATGTAGGTTCGTGGTCATCCTTGTGGGATATATCGGATAAAGATGCGTGCGGCAATGTCAGTCGTGGTGATGTTATTTTGATCGAAAGTCATAATAACTATGTTTCTGCTGAATCTATTCTTGTCTCCACCATAGGTGTGGACAACTTGGTTATTATTCAAACAAAGGATGCGATCCTTGTTTCAAATAAAGACAAGGTACAAGACGTCAAGTCTATTGTCGAAGAGTTGAAACGTTGTGGCCGTAAGGAATATAAAACTCATCGAGAGGTATATAGACCTTGGGGGCAGTACGACTCCATTGATGATGGCAATGGTTATCAAGTCAAAAAAATATTGATAAGACCCGGTGAGCGTCTATCGACGCAAATGCATCATCACAGAGCTGAGCATTGGATTGTCGTTTCAGGTACCGCGAAAGTGACCAATGCCGAACGTGAGTTTCTGATCACCGAAAATGAGTCCACATTTATCCCGATAGGCGCAATACATTCTCTGGAAAACCCTGGAAAGGTTGACCTGGAGTTGATCGAGATACGCTCCGGAAAATATCTGGAGGAGGATGATATCATTCGCTTCAGTGATAAATATGGCCGAGTTGATGGGGGAGAAAAATGATGAAGCAGGACTATCTTGTGAGCAGTGAAGTGATCAAGCACAGTGGTATTGAATTTGGTACCAGTGGTGCACGAGGTCTTGTCACCGATTTTACCGTTCCCGTATGTTTTGCATTTACCTGTGCTTTCGTTGCCGTGATGAGGACTTCTTATCGCTTTAAGCAGGTCGCGTTGGCCATTGATAACCGGCCCAGCAGTCATGATATGGCGATGGCCTGCGCAACGGCCCTCGAGGCCATGGGGCTGGAGCCTGTCTATTACGGTGTGGTTCCGACACCAGCGTTGGCTTACAAGGCTATGAATGATGGGATCCCCTGCATCATGGTGACCGGAAGTCATATTCCATTTGATCGCAACGGGCTCAAATTTTATCGTCCCGACGGCGAGATCACCAAGAGTGATGAGCTGGCCATTGTCTCGGCAGAAGAAGCCTTTTGTGTTACAAACAATCTGGTCAGCCTGGCGGCAAAAAATGATGCTGCTACAGCCTACATAGCACGCTATACATCGCTGTTCCAACATGCACCGCTGACTGGTATGCGGCTTGGTATCTACGAACACTCGAGCGCGGGGCGCGACCTCTATGCCGTACTCTTTGAGGCATTGGGGGCCGAAGTTATTTCTCTTGAGCGGACCGAGAATTTTGTGCCCATCGATACTGAAGCTGTTTCCGAGGCAGATCAAGAGAAGGCCAGACAATGGTCCCATGTGCATAATCTTGATGCCATCTTCTCGACGGACGGTGATGGTGACAGACCTTTGGTGGCTGATGAGTCAGGCAACTGGTTGAGAGGCGACATACTGGGTTTGCTCTGTGCCGCCAATCTGGGTATTGAAGCAGTAGCTATTCCGGTCAGTTGCAATACTGCCGTCAGTGCATCCGGAAAATTTGCCAATGTGACACATACCAAAATTGGTTCACCCTATGTTCTGGAAGCATTTCCGATATTGAATGCCCAATATGGATCCGTGGCTGGTTTTGAAGCCAATGGTGGATTCCTGCTTGGTAGTCAGGTGACGTTCAATGGACAAACTTTGGCTCCTTTGCCAACGCGGGATGCAGTATTGCCGGCCTTGATATTGTTTGTCAGCTCACGCACTTCCAGAATATCAACATTGGTTGAGGCGCTGCCCCATAGATTTACCTGTTCCGATCGGCTCAAAAATTTTCCCAGAGAGAAAAGCAAAGAAATAATTGAGCTTGGGCAAACCAATATTTCTACATTAATGCTGAAGCTGAATTTTGACAAACTGGATATAATGTCAGTCGATCAAACCGATGGCTTGAGAGTTTTATTTGTCGGAGGAGATGTATTGCATCTTCGACCTTCAGGCAATGCACCTGAGCTTCGTTGTTATGCCGAGTCTGATAGTGTGGAAGGGGCGAAGTCCATTGTGAATCAGTGTCTTGGTTATTTGCAAAAATAGATTTAAAATCGCTTGCTGGAAAGCAATGTGCACAAACTTTAAGCTCATGGGGTAATACATTGAGTTATCAACGCCGTCACTCACGCTGGTATGAGCGTGTATTGTTCAGTCCTCCTTCCCTGTTTTTCCTGGGAGCCTTGCTTGCTGTGTGTCTGCCCGCCCTTGAGCGTTGGGGATGGGGATTTTGGGAGCATCTTGAAGCTGTCAGAATCAATACCTTGGGTGGTGCTTTCATCGCCTTCCTGTTGACCGGAATCGTGCTTTATCGGTTCCTGCGTTATCCCGGAGCAAGCCCCGTTGCCTACATGATCCCGACGGTAACAACTCTCTATGGGTCGTTGGTAGGTGTCCTCTTCTTCCTGCGTCTTCCCTATAGCAGGCAGGTTCTTTTTGAGTCATATATCGTTGCACTGCTCTGCTGCTGGGTGGTCTACTTTATCGGTCGTCGTTACCGTACCCCCAAATATGCATTGCTCCCGTTTGGTGATTACCAGGCGCTCATGCATCACACCGGGGTTGAGTGGCGTCTGTTGGACAAGCCAGATCTGGGAGCCGTGCGTTATGATGCCGTCGTCGCTGATTTACGTGATGACAACCTGGCAGGGGAATGGGAACGCTTCCTGGCCCGTTGTGCACTGGCCCACATTCCTGTTTACCACATCAAGCAGATCAGTGAGACCCTGACCGGCAGGGTGAAGATTGATCATCTGCATGAAAACCAGCTCGGCTCTCTGCTGCCTTCCCCGGTCTATGCCTGTGTCAAACGGGGCCTTGATATACTGGCTGCCGTGATTGCCATACCGCTGTTTTCACCACTGATGCTGGTCACTGCCGTGTTGATCAAGCTTGAAAGTCCGGGGCCGGTGATGTTTTTGCAAAACCGCGTGGGCAAGGGCAATCGGGATTTCAGGATTTATAAATTCCGCAGCATGTGTCAGAACTCCGAACAGCATGGTGCTCAATTTGCCCAAGATGGAGACATGCGTGTCACCCGGGTGGGCAAGGTGATCCGCAAGTTGCGTATCGATGAACTGCCTCAGTTCTTCAACGTGCTCAAGGGGGATATGAGCCTGATAGGCCCGAGACCGGAGCAGCGTACTTTCGTGGATCAATTTGATCGGGAAATTCCCTTCTATATGTATCGTCATATCGTACGACCCGGGATCAGTGGCTGGGCCCAGGTCGTGCATGGCTATGCAGCTGATGCTGATGATACCCGTATCAAGATCGAACACGATTTTTACTACATCAAGCACTTCTCCCTCTGGCTGGATGTTCTCATCGTGTTCAAAACCATTCGGACTATTCTGACCGGTTTTGGGGCCCGGTGATCCCGGATGAAGATCTTGTTGTTGGGGGCTCGTGGCCAACTGGGACGAGCCCTTTTTTCTGCGCTACGCCAGATGTTTCCTCATTGGCAAGTGGATGCACCTGGAAGGGAAGAGTGCGACATCACGATTCCGGATGTCTTGTGTGGCTGGATTGATGCTTGCCGTCCCGATGTCATCATCAACTGTGCTGCCTACACGGCAGTCGATGAGGCTGAAAGTGAGCAGGAACTGGCCGACATGGCAAATCACCAGGCCTTGTTGTGTATGGCGAGGGAAGCCAGTAATGCGGGTGCGTTGCTGGTGCACTTCTCAACGGATTATGTATTTGACGGGACAGGAGCCAGGCCTTGGCTTGAGACGGATCAACCCAGACCTCTGAATGTCTATGGCATGAGCAAGTATGCTGGTGAACTCGCCATACAGCGCCTGTGCCCACATCATTTGATTATTCGCACTGGCTGGCTGTACGGTGGAGAAGGCAGACACTTTGCGCGCACCATTTTGGCGCGGGCCAGACAGGGGCAAGCTCTTGCTGTGGTTGACGATCAGTGGGGAGCTCCGACCCAGGTTGATTGGCTGGCGAGAGCATCTGTATTGGCACTGTCGCAAGTGTTGAACTCACCTAATAAGGCTGGGCTATACCATCTGGTATGCCGCGGCGAGACAAGCTGGCATGGCTTTGCCTCTGCTCTGGTGAATGAGGCGTTTCGGTTAGGCATGTTGAAAGAACAGATAAATGTTCGCGCTATTCATTCGGATGAATGGCCACAACAGGCGCGCCGACCTTTGAACTCGAGGTTGGATTGCCATCATTTTTCAGATCTCTTTGGAACTGAGCAGCCACACTGGCAGGAACAGATGAAAGATTGGCTGCTTAGCCTTAAGATATCAGAGGTGAAAGAAATATGAGGCTTTCATTAGAACAGTCCAGCTAAACAAATTCTTATTTAGATGATCTTATACATAGTTAAAACAGTGATGGTTTTTCTTGATGCAATCAGAATCAGCTTTTATTTAATTAGGCTGTTTAGTTTTTAAATCATATTCTTTTATTGGATTTGTTTAATGCAAGGCTGTGAACGGAAACCGGCTTTAAATTATTGATTAATGATGTTTATACTATGCCTTGTGAAGGTTGTTAGTGTGGCATGTCGTTATTGGGACTTTTTCATTTTTAGAGATTAATATGAACAAACAACAAATAGACAATTTGGATAATAAAATACCACAAGGTTGGCAGGCAACTTCAGGTAATGAGATTGACTTGTATGAACTGTTTTCGGTGCTGTGGCGTCAGAAAATACAAATCCTGATGATCACCGTCGTGTTTGCTATTGCGGGTATCGGTTATGCCCTGCTGGCGCCACAGGTTTGGGTTAGCCAGTCTCAGATAAAACCACCGTCATTGCAGGAAGTTGAATCACTCGAACTTAGAGTTAACCAGCTGATTAACGCTCAGATACCAGCCACTATTTTCGATTCGTTTAACAAAGCTGCGCTTTATGGCGACTTTGTGAGCAACTTCAACAGTTTCAATAACAAACGACAGTTTCTGATTGAAAAGGGTTATCTGGATATGGATGCAGAGGCTGCCGGGATAACGGATGATAAAGGGAAGCGTGCTCTGCTGAGGAAAATGGTTAATGGGATCAGCGCGGTGGCTTTGGATGCACCGAGTGACAACATTACCCTCTCTTTTGGGGCGGCCACTGCAACTGAAGCTCAGCAGCGGCTGGAACAATACATAGCTTTCATCCAGCAACAGGAGATTGTGTCGAAGAGCAAGGAACTGGAGACAATCTGGCAAAACCGGATCAAGATCCTGCAGTCCCAGTATGACAGCATCAAAGCAGATACTCTTACCCAGCTGAAGGATGATGTTTCGCGTACAGAATACAGCCTGCGTATCAGCCGTGCGGCAGGTATCGAGACCCCGGTCGAGAACCTCAATGTTCGTGATGGATTTAATATCGAGTGGGGGGCTAAAGCGCTTGCTGAGAAGCTCAAGGTATTAAAAGAATTGAAAAATCTTGAGCTTCTCAATCCAGCCTTGAGCGATCTTCGCTTACAGCTGAGTAGTCTAAGGGCTATCAAACTTGAGCAACAATCGTTCCAGTCTTTTTCCTATTTGGCTTCCCCAAGCGAGCCTTTGAGCCGTGACAAACCCAAGCGTCCTCTGGTAGTCGTGCTGGCCACCTTGCTTGGCGGTATGCTGGGGATCGGCATCGTACTGGCTCGGCATGCTTTTCGCCGGCCAGAACAGGTATGATGACAAAATGAAATAAGAAACGGGGGGCTATGGCCCCCCTTTTTTTGATGTTTGCATCAGCGCCACTGACGTATGAACATTGCTCAACAACATAAAGGGGATCAAGGAAGATGACCAATACGGGTCTCTTTGCTGCCGTCAGCGCGCTGTACTGGTTGCTGGGCATGCATTTTTTCATGCACAACCCCGGTGGGGCCGGGCTCTATCTGCCGTTCAACGCCTGGGGCTGGATCTTCGCCAGTCTGGTCATCGGGTTGGGACTGTGGCGGGTGACGCTGCAGCAGCGGCTGGTATTCTCCTCGTTGCAGGGCTGGCTCTGGCTCGGGGGATTGTTGCTGCTGCTGCCCATGGCCTATCCCGGCTTTGAACTGAAAGACTATGCCATTCCCCGTTTGCTGGGGCTGTTCGCCGGTCTGCTGTTTCTGTTCTGTCTCTATCAATGGCAACTGGCGCGGGCATCCCGTGACCGACTGCTCTATCTGCTGCTGGGGGCGGTGGCCATCGAGGCGCTGCTGGGCCTGGTGCAGTACTACCTGCTGGTGCCGGGCAACTGGATCGGCTATGACACCCACGTCAACCGCCCCTACGGTATCTTTCAACAACCCAATGTGATGGCCAGTTTCATGGCGACCGGGCTTGCGCTGGCCAGCTGGCTGGAGCTGCGCGGCAATCCCCATGTCTGGCTGCGTAGGTTGCGCTACGGGGTGATCCTGGCTGCCAGCCTGCTGTTGGTGGTGCTGCAATCCCGGGTGGGGCAGTTGGGGGGCTTGCTGGCGATGCTCCTGCTGGTGCCCGAGCTGCGTCGTCATCGTCTGCTGGCCAGGGTGTTGGCACTGGTCGCGCTCGGCATCTTGCTGGGGGTTGCCTCCCAATACTGGATTGACGGCCTCAGGCGTGGGCTGGAGGCCTATCAATCCGGCGGTATGCGCTCCATCTACTGGCCCTATGCCGCCAAGCTGATTGCCCAGTCTCCCTGGGTGGGCTGGGGCTACGGCAGCTTTGAAACCACCTTCCTCCATCACTACATGGCCGACAAGGCTCTGAACCCGGCCATGGTGCAGATCGAATACAACCTCGATCACCCCCATAACGAGTTCCTCTACTGGGCGGTAGAGGGGGGGATAGCCCCCATGCTGGGCATGGTGTTGATGGGCGTTGCCCTGCTGTGGCGGGCGAGTCGGGCCGGCTGGCGCAAGGGCACAGCCCTGCTGGCGCTGGTGACCCCGATCCTGCTGCATACCCAGACCGAATACCCGCTTTACCACGCCATCGCGCTCTGGTGGGCCTTGCTGATGCTGGTGTATGTGCTGGATGCGGAAGTGGAGGAGGGGCTACTGGAGGCGGGACGAGCCAGCTGGCGCGAGCATGTTTACCGCCCCTGGCTGTTATTGCGTTTTACCGCCATTGCCATCCCCCTGCTGGTGGTGCCCTTCATGTTGACGGCGCTGCACACCGCCTGGGTGGTGACCAAGTACGAGCGCGGCGGCTACAAGGAGCCGACCCTGCTGCTCGATGTCATCAATCCCATGGCCTGGTTGACCCGGGTGGAGTTTGACGTCAATTCGGTGCGGCTGACGGTGGGCCTGCAGAGCAACAACAAGGCGGAGCTGGAGGCCTATCTAGAGTGGGGGCAAGCCTTCGGGCGCCACACGCCGAGGGCCAATATCTACGCCAACATGGTGATCGCGCTGGATGCACTGGGACGCAAGGAGGAGGCGCGGGCCCTGCGCAGCGAAGCGCTGGCACTCTATCCGGCAGATCCCTTGCTGACCGGCACGGCCGCCAAATCCGTGGCCACGGCGCTGGAGCGCAAGCCATCCTCCTGACGGTGGCGGGGCGATTGCGCGATGTTTCATCAACTGCCCCATCGCCTCGCAAAAATGGCGGCCACTGCTGGACGGCAGAGGCGCCATGGCTAAGATAGTGGCCTCAACGTCTTGCTTAGTAGGGAGTATGAAATGGAGTTAGTGCTTGGCCCGTTGGAGGCCCGCGTGATCGGCTGTCTGATCGAAAAAGAGATCTGCACCCCGGATCAATACCCCCTCTCTCTCAATGCGCTGGTCAACGCCTGCAACCAGAAGAGCAACCGCGAGCCGGTGCTCGAGCTGTCCGAGCTCGACATCCGGGCCGTGGTGGATGAGCTGATCCGCAAGCGGCTGGTGGTCAATACCGCCGGTTTCAACGCCCGGGTGCCCCGTTACCAACACCGCTTCTGCAACACCGAATTTGGCGAGCTGAAGTTCACCGCCCAGGAGCTCGGCATTATCTGCGAGCTGCTGCTGCGCGGCCCGCAGACGCCGGGTGAACTGCGCTCACGCACCAACCGGCTGTGCAGCTTCGATGACGTGACCGAGGTGGATGCGGTGCTGGCGACCCTCATCGAGCGTGGCCCCTATGTGGTCAAGCTGCCGCGCGAGCCGGGCAAGCGAGAGTCCCGTTACGCCCACCTGTTCAGCGGCGAGGTGGATCTGCAGGCGCTGGCCGAGGCGGCCCCCGCCGGCAACTATGCCTCGCCGGCGGCGGACAGGCTGAGCGCGCTGGAAGAGGAGGTCGAGAACCTCAAGGCGCAGCTGCAGGCGCTGGCCGAGCGTCTGGCCCGGCTGGAAGGCTGACGCCGGAACAGGATCTTTTCCAAGAGGCGCTACGGCGCCTTTTTTATGGCCGCGTTTCCCCGTCAGGGGCGCGGGGGCGGTAATGACGGGTTGTCTGCGTCCCGTCGTCATGGTCGCCCGACCAGCAGGCGCCAGCTTTTTTGCGTTATTTCGCGCTTAAGGGTCGAGCCGCAGTCGCTTTCCCGTTAAAATTCCGCTTTTGCACCGGCCCGTGAGTCTCGATGTCTGCGTCCACTCTCTCTTCAGATTGTTATGCCCTGCTTGGCGAGCTGCAGTTGCAGCGCACCGCCAGTACCCGCTATTTGCAAGAACAACTGCCGCCTGGACAGACCCTGCCGGATCGGCTCGGTCAGTTGCAGCAGCAGGGGCTGGTTCGCCAGCGCGGGGAGCAGCAGTGGAGCCTGACGGCGGAGGGGACGCTGGCACTCATCCTGGCGGTGCGCCGCGGCGACTGCCCCATGCCGAACTGGGCACGGGTGCCGTCGGTCACCGGTCAGGAGATGGCCCAGGCGCTGGTGCGCGAGCTCTGTCTGGGGGAGGCCGGGCAAGTACCCGCTTACTATCTGGCGGCCGACCTGCTGAGTCTGCTCGATCTGCCCGACGCCCAGCTGCTGCTGGTCGGCTCGAGCCCGCAGTGGCAGCGGTTGCTGATGCAGCACTTCGCCCTGCAGACCCTGCTTGATGCCGAGCCCCAACCGCAGTGGCCGCTCACCCCGCTTGCCCAGCACTGTGCGCCCGAGCTGGCAAGTTTGACCGAGGGCTTTGCCGCCGAGTGGCAATGGCTCTGCGGCGAGCCGAGCGGGGAAGCGACCACTCACTGGCCCGCCCTGCAGCAGTTGGCGGAGCAGGAAGACGAGCAGCCGCTGGCCGAGCGCCTGCTGGCTGCGCTGGGGGCCTGGCAGGTGTCAGCGGGCGTGACGGGCGCGGGTCAGTGGCCTGCCACCTTCAGTGCCCTGCTCTGGCTGGGCTGGTTGCAGCAGGCGGATCCCGTGCTGGCCAGCGAGCAGCGCAAGAAGTGGCTGCGCACTCTGGCCAATCAGTTCCCCCTGCTGGCCGATCTGCTGGGACAGTGGGCAGGGGAGCGCCACGGCCAGGCGGTCGGGCTGTTCGACACCCTGCAACTGCCGCTGGAGGAGCTCCATTGGGGTTACCTCTGGCTCGATCTCTGTGCGCTGGCCCGGCACGGCGAGCAGAGTCCCCAGGTGGCCATCCTGCACAAGTGGGATCTCTCCCACGTGCTGGAGGCCGCGCCCCGTCACCGCTTGATGGCCTTCTGCCAGGATCTGCTGCGCCTGCTGCTGGGGCAGGGGGCAGAACGCGCCCCGCTGCAGCAGCTGCGGGCCGCCGGGCAGGATGAGCAGGGGAGTGCGTCTGAGGATGAGGAGAAGGCTCCCGCCTCGGCCAGCTGGCTCAACTGGCTGCAGGGACTGGGCCGCTCCAGCGGCGTGCGCAAACCGCAGGAGCGGCTGGTCTGGCTGCTTCACGCCGAAGGGCCCGAGCTCGAGTGCAAGATCCAGAAGCAGAGCACCAAGGGGGAGTGGACCGCCGGTCGCCGGGTCGATCCCGCCCTGCTCTCTACCCAGTACGCCGCCCTGCTCGACGAAGAGGATTGGGCGCTGGTGCGCACTCTGCCGCGCAACATGGGGCGGCTGCCGCGCGAGGTGTGGGCGCCGCTGGCCAACCACTCCCGTTTGTTCAATGCCAGAGGGCAGAAGCTGCAGCTCGCCATCACGGCGCCACTGCTGCAGATCGTGGCCACCGAGCAGGGCATGGGGGCCGTGTTGAGCCCGGCTGCAGCCGCACGAGGGGCGCATATACTGCCGCTTGCGCAGGATCTGTGGCAGCTCATCCTCACCCCCCAGGCCCTGCAGGATCGCCTGCCGGCGCTGGAGGCCATTCCCGACCTGCCGGCCGAGGGGCTGGCTGAGTTGCAACGCACCCTGGATGCCATCCCGGATCTGCCCTGGCACAGCCAGGTGGCGGGGCTGCACGGCAATGCCGAGCTGACGCCCTGGCCCGGAGTGGCCTCGGTGCAGCTCGACTGGCAGGATGGCCAGCTGGCGGTCAGGCTGGTGACCCGCTTCGAGGAGCTGCCGCCGCTGCCCCTTGGCAAGGGGGAGGCCATCGTGCGCCAGGGGATCAAGGATTATCACTATTGGCAGCGGGATATGGCGGCCGAGCGGGGCGAGGCCCAGCTGCTGCGCAACCAGCTGCCCATCGAGCTGCCCGGCAGTGAATGGCGGCTCGAGGGGGAGCAGGCACTGGCGCTGGTCAACGCCTTGCCGGAGCTGGTGGATGCCGGCGTGGTCATTCACTGGCATCAGGACAGCGCGCGTTTGAAGAGCCTCGATGAGGCGGCGCTGAGTCTGCGTATCGAGCGGCGTCAGGACTGGTTCCAGGTGGAGGGGGCCCTCTCTCTCGATGAGCATCAGATCCTCGATTTGCGCCTGATCCTGCGCCAGCTGACGCCGGGTCAGCGCACCGTCCAGCTCGACGAGAAGACCAGCCTGATGCTGAGCGACAAGCTGGTGGAGCGGCTCACCATGCTGGGGGCCATGCTGGATGACGAGCAGCGCATCAACAACAAGCTGGCCTATCCGCTCACCCGGCTGCTCTCCGTCATCACCACCGAGGGGGATGCCGCCTGGCAGAACCTTCAGCAGGAGTGGCAACAGGAGGTGGCGTGCCCGGACGAGTTGATGGGGCCGCTGCGGGACTATCAGAAGGAGGGGGTGCGCTGGCTGGCGACCCTGGCCCATCACGGTTTCGGTGCCTGTCTGGCCGATGACATGGGGCTGGGCAAGACATTGCAGGCCCTCATCGTGCTGCGCATGCGCCAGCATCTGGGGCCGGCCCTGGTGGTGGTACCCAAGTCAGTGGTCACCAACTGGCAGGAGGAAGTGGCCCGCTTCGCCCCCGAGCTGGAGGTGGTGGTGTTCGACAACCCCGCCGAGCGGGAGGGGATGGTGCGCGAGGCCAAGGCGGGGCAGATCATCCTGCTCAACTACGGCATGCTCGGCAGCCTGGCGGAGGCGCTCAAGTCGCGGCGCTGGTCCAGCATGGTGCTGGATGAGGCGCAGCAGATCAAGAACGCCGGTACCCAGCGGGCCAAGCTGCTGTTCCAGCTCGACGGTGATTTTCGGCTCGCCCTCTCCGGCACCCCCATCGAGAACCATCTGGGGGAGCTGTGGAGTCTCTTCACCTTCATCAATCCGGGGCTGCTGGGTAGCCTCGGCGAGTTCAAGCGCCGCTTTGGCAAAGCGGTCAAGGATCCCCAGCACATGGCGCTGCTGCGGGCGGTGATCAGCCCCTTCATCCTGCGTCGGCTCAAGCACCAGGTGCTGACCGAGCTGCCGGACAAGACCGAGATCATCCACCACATCAGCCTCTCCCCGGCGGAGCGCCAGCTCTACGAGGCGACCCGGCGCGAAGTGGTGCAGCAGGTGCAAAGTGCCGATGGTCGCGCCCTGATGCACGTGCTGAGCGGCCTGACCCGGCTGCGTCGGCTCTGCTGCTCGCCCCAGCTGGTGATGCCGGAGTGGGCCGAGGCCAGCAGCAAGCTGGACGAGGCGATGGCGCTGCTGGAGGAGGCCATCGACGGCGGTCATCGGGTGCTGGTGTTCAGCCAGTTCGTCGATCTGCTGAGCCTGCTGCGCACCCGCATCGAGCAGCGGCAGTGGGATTATTGCTATCTGGATGGTGGCTGCTCGGCCAAGGCGCGGCAGGATTCCATCCTGCGCTTTCGCCACGAAGCGGTGCCGCTGTTTCTCATCAGCCTCAAGGCGGGGGGCACAGGGCTCAACCTCACCCAGGCCGATACCGTGCTGCACCTCGACCCCTGGTGGAACCCGGCGGTGGAGGATCAGGCGAGCGACCGGGCCCACCGCATGGGGCAGACCCAGCCGGTCACCGTCTATCGCCTGGTGTGTGAGCAGACGGTGGAGGAGAAGATTGTCGCCCTGCACGACGAGAAGCGGGCGCTGGCCGATGGCCTGCTGAGCGGCCAGTCGGAAGTGCGCGGGCTGGATGTGGAGAGCCTGCGGGCCCTGCTGATGAGCTGACGAGGGGCTGACACGGCGCAAGAAACAAGGGGGAGCATCCTGTGATGCTCCCCCTTGTTGTTGGGTGATACGGGCGGTGAGCTGAGTGGGTTGTGCCTGGTGGGCAAGGCCCCTTTACCCCTGATAAAGGTAGAGGTGGAGTCGCTCTATGACGGGCTCGCCGCCAATCTTGCGATCCCGCCTGGCCTGGCGCAGCTTGGGCGGGTAGTGTCCCAGATGGGTGACGGCCGGCTGGCTGTCCGCGCAGAGCAACAGAGGCAGGCTTGCCTTGATCTGCTGCTTGCGGGGCTCCCGATCCAGCCAGAGCAGGTTGATCATGGGGTGGGTCTTGACCGGGCGGCGGATCCGAAGCTCTGCATCCGCCGGCAGGCGGCGGATATCGTAAACTTCCTGATCCACCATCTTGCTCCACTCCTCGTTGTCCGACAGCGCCGGGACATAGCGGCGGCTGCGCTCCAGCATCTCCAGCACCTGCTCGCGGCTGAGGCGGTTGATGCTCTGCTTGTCGGCCCAGGTAAAGCCCAGCGAATGCAGGTCACCCTCCAGCAGGGTCAGTTTGCGATAGACCTGCAGGGTGATGACCCCGGGCAGCGCCCTGTGCACCAGCTCGAACTTCTCGTCCCGGCTGCCCGCCTGCTGTACCAGGGCCTTGAAGGTGAGCTTGCACTCATTGATCTCGTCGATCAGCGGTCGCAGCAGCGGGGCGCTGGCGGCGGGCAAGCGCAGCCAGCCCGGCAGGCGATGGGTGGCCTTGGTGGAGCAGCCGGCGCGGGCACTGTGATCCCGATAGGCGGCCAGGGTGGCGGCCAGCGCCTCTTCACCATCGAGGTAGCCCACCGTGATGGTGTCGATGGGCTCGTGCTCCTCTCCCTGCGCGACGGCGGGCAGGGGATAGACGTGGGCTTCCAGCAGCTCCAGCTGCGTCAATTGATCCGCCAGTCTGGCCAGCGCCTCTTCGAGCCGCTCCATCTGTTGGCGCAAGGCGGCGGTGGGGGTGAATGTCTCCATCGGCATATCCTGTGTCGCCCTTGCCGGCCCTTGGGGCGGGAAACGGCAAGGCGGTAAAGGTACTGTATAAATAACCATATCAGCCCTGTGTATGCGTGCCAAGTGGGAGCGAGAGGCGGGCAAGGCGATGGGTCACTGGAAGGTAACTGTGGTGTATCAATGTGTTAATTGAAGATCAATGAAAGATCTCTTCATTAACAATTGAATGTAAAACAGC
Source organism: Aeromonas sp. s2 (assembly GCF_040907935.1). Taxonomy (NCBI): domain Bacteria; kingdom Pseudomonadati; phylum Pseudomonadota; class Gammaproteobacteria; order Aeromonadales; family Aeromonadaceae; genus Aeromonas; species Aeromonas sp. s2. The sequence continues at coordinate 337,260 of NZ_JBFOCR010000014.1, forward strand.
CGGTTGACCCTGCTTTTTGCCAAGGACGGGAGTGCATAGCCAGCAGAGGAAACTGCATAGTTAGAAGGGAGCCATGCAGGAGAATATGCTGCAGCCTTTCATCAGGCCAAGAAAAGGTTTGTTAGTCTTTTATAATCAGTATCTTATGTTTATCTCACCACGGACATCAACCATTAGTTTTACTAATGTCTGCTATCAAAATTCGTCAATTGAGTCGGCCATACCCCCTGACTAAGCTTTGCGCAACAAATTTGCACCCGCGCAGACACCCTACAGAGGAGCCATATCATGGCCAACATGACTTATACCGCCGCCGGTTACCAGCATTCCAGCCAACTGAATCTGGTTGCCCGCGTCAAAATGACCGTACTGACCTGGCTGGAACGTAGCCGCAGCCGTCGCCAGCTCTCCGAGCTGCCCGAATACCTGCTCAAGGACATCGGTCTGAACGAAGCCGATCGTTATCAAGAGACCACCAAGCCGTTCTGGCGTGGTTGATCTGCCGGGCAAGGATGCCTCGTTTTTTTGCTGATCCAAGGTCGCAGACCGCCGCCGTCACGGGTTGATGGATTGCCCTGTTCATCAGCTGCTTCACGCTGATCGCCTTACCCGATTTCTTCCCTCACGGCTCTGTGCCGCTCTCTCTCTGTTCCCCACGCCCCGATCCTGCTCCACACCCAAACTTGTAACATTACTGTTTGAATTTGTTTAAAAATTGATTTTAAGCCGAAGCGCCTTGCGTATAATCCGCCCATAGCGTTCCTGACAAAAGGGTGAGATGGATGATTCCCCAGCATGACTTTTTGGCTCTGACCCGCCGCCACGAGTGGCAGCTTGAGCCCTTTTCCTATGCGTTGGCCAATGGCGACAGGGTGAGTGTCTGGGATACCGGCGTGCTCTGCCTCGAGCCCGCTTCCGGGGCCGGTGATCAACCCGGTGGGCGCAAGGATATCGTGCTCTCCTGCGGCGTCCACGGCAACGAAACCGCGCCCATCGAGATCTGCAACCAGCTGCTGACCCGCCTGCTCTGCGGTGAGCTCAAGGCCCGCCATCGGGTACTGTTCCTGTTCGGCAACCCGGCAGCCATGAACCTGGGTGTGCGGGAAGTGGAGGAGAACATGAACCGGCTCTTCTCCGGCGCCCACAGCAAGGGGGAGGGGCTGTGCAATCAGGAGCGGATCCGCGCCATGCGCCTCGAGCAGTATGTGAGCCGCTTCTTTGCCGACGCGGCCAGGCCTCGCTACCACTACGATCTGCACACCGCCATTCGCGGCTCGCGCCACGAGAAGTTTGCCGTCTACCCCTTCCCCCACGAGCGGCCTCACTGCAAGGAGCAGGTACAGTTTCTCGGTGCCTGCGGCGTGCGCACCATTCTGCTCTCCAGCGGCCCCACCACCACCTTCAGCTATTACAGCTCCCATCACCATGGCGCTCACGCCTTCACGGTGGAGCTGGGCAAGGTGCGCCCGTTCGGCGAGAACGACATGACCCGTTTCATCGAAACCCGGCAGGCGCTGCAGGATCTGGTGACCCGGGATGAGGTGGAGCTGGAGCCCTGGCGAGCGGATGACTTCACCATCTTTGCCATCGATCGGGTGATCAACAAACGCTCGGAGCAGTTTCGTTTCTTGTTTGCCAGCGATGTGGACAATTTCACCGAATTTCCCCAGGGTTTCGTGCTGGCCGAGGATGGCGAACTGCGCTACACGGTAGAGAAACCGCGGGAGGCGGTGGTGTTCCCCAACGCCAACGTGGCCATCGGCCAGCGCACCGTGTTGCTGGTGGTGCCGACCCGGCTGTGGGAGTAACCCGGCACGACCCCTGATGACAATCTCAGGCTGCCGCCGGCCTTGCCGGCCGTGCAGCTCGGAGCGGGAACCCCAGGTGCTCCCGCTCCGCCCTGACAGGGAGCCCGACGTGGCTCCCTGTTTCGTTTTCTTTCAGCCGAAAAATCCAGCTTCTTTCTGAAATTAAAGAAGTTTCTACTGGTCTTACCTGGCTAAATCTCATTGCCCTTTGGTTAACAATCTATTTACATTCAAAGGGTCACCTCATGGTGGTGACGTTGACAACGGCAAGGAGCCAGTTATGACCCATGTCGACATCCCTTTCCTTCGTTACCTCGATGAGGAAGGGCGCCCGGTCGCCACACTACCGACCTGGCTGGACAAGGCGATGCTGCACACCTTCTACCGAAACATGGTGATGGTGCGCAGTTATGACAAGAAAGCGATCGCGCTGCAGCGAACCGGCAAGCTCGGCACGTTTCCCTCCCATCTGGGGGCCGAAGCGGTCGGGATAGGCGTCGGGCTCGCCATGCAGCCGCAGGATGTCTACGTGCCCTACTACCGGGACATGCCCACCCTCTATGTGCGGGGCGTGCCCATGGAGAAAAACCTGCAGTACTGGGGCGGGGACGAGCGCGGCAGCGTCTTTTACAAGGCCGACGGTGAACTCTCCGAGGATCTGCCCATCTGCGTGCCCATCGCCACCCAGATCACCCATGCCGCCGGTATCGCCGCGGCCTTCAAACTGCGCAATCAACCCAGGGTCGCCGTGGTGACCATCGGCGATGGTGGCACCTCCAAGGGTGACTTCCTGGAGGGGCTCAACTGTGCCGGCGTATGGCACCTGCCCATGGTGATGATCATCAACAACAACCAGTGGGCCATCTCGGTGCCGCGCAAGCTGCAGTCGAGCGCCCCCACCCTGGCCCAGAAGGGGATAGGGGCCGGTGTGCGCAGTATCCAGGTGGATGGCAACGACGTGGTCGCCGTTTATGAGGCCACCCGCAGCGCCGTCGAACGCGCCCGTAGCGGCAAGGGACCGACCCTGATCGAAGCGGTCAGCTATCGGCTGGGGGATCACACCACGGCCGACGATGCGACCCGCTATCGGGAAGCGGCCGAGGTGGAAGCCGCCTGGGCCAAGGAGCCGGTCAAGCGGCTGCGTCAGTTCATGTTTGAACAGGGCTGGTGGGACGAGCAGCAGGAGCAGGCACTGCTGGCCGAGGCGGCCCGCGAGGTCGAGCGCGCTGTGGCCGTCTATGAAGGAACGGCGGCGCAGGCGCCGGAAACCCTGCTCGACTATCAGTTTGCCGAGTTGCCGAAGGATTACCGCACGCAGCGCCAGCGCATCATCGCCAAGGGCATGCAGCAGCACAGCGGGGAGGAAGCATGAGTGATATGACGTTGCTCGAGGCTGTCAATCTGGCGTTGCATCACGAGATGGAACGAGACCCGGATGTGGTGGTGCTTGGCGAGGATGTGGGGGTCAACGGCGGGGTGTTTCGCGCCACCGTGGGCCTGCGCGACAAGTTCGGCTTCAAGCGGGTGATCGATACCCCGCTGGCCGAGGGGCTGATCGCCGGGGTGGCGGTCGGCATGGCCACCCAGGGGCTCAAACCCGTGGCCGAATTCCAGTTTCAGGGGTTCATCTTCCCGGGCATGGAGCAGATCATCTGCCAGGCGGCGCGGATGCGCAACCGCACCCGGGGCCGCATCACCTGCCCTATCGTCTACCGCTCTCCCTACGGCGCCGGCATTCACTCCCCCGAGCACCACAGCGAGAGCGTGGAAGCCCTGTTTGCCCACATTCCCGGGCTGCGAGTGGTGATCCCCTCCAGCCCGAAACGGGCATATGGCCTGCTGTTGTCGGCTATCCGTGACCCGGATCCCGTGATGTTCTTCGAGCCCGATCGCATCTATCGCTCCATGAAGTCCGACGTGGTGGATGACGGCATCGGCCTGCCGCTGGATGTCTGCTTCACCCTGCGTCCAGGCCGCGACCTCACGGTCGTCGCCTGGGGGGCCTGCATCCAGGAGGTGATGCGGGCGGCAAACCTGCTGGCGGAACAGGATATCCAGTGCGAGGTGCTGGATCTGGCCACCATCAAGCCGCTGGACATGGAGAGCATACTGGCATCGGTGCGCAAGACCGGCCGCCTCTTGGTGGTGCACGAGGCGTGCGGCAGCTTCGGAGTCGGCGCCGAAATCGTGGCACGGGTCACCGAGGAGGCGCTCACCTCCCTCAAGGCACCGCCCAGACGGCTCACCGGGGTGGACGCCGCCGTCCCCTACTACCGCAACGAAGAGTATTACCTCATCACCGAGCAGGACATTGCCGATGCAGCTCATCAGCTGATGGAGAACCAGTGGCTATGAAATTTTTCAAATTACCGGATCTGGGTGAAGGCTTGGCCGAAGCCGAGATCGTCGAATGGAAGGTCAGCGCCGGCGATACCGTGAGTGTCGACCAGGTGTTGTTATCGGTAGAGACGGCCAAGGCGCTGGTGGATGTTCCTTCACCGGTGGCTGGGGTCATCGCCAGGCTGTGTGGTGCCGAGGGGGACATTCTGCACATAGGTGCGCCGCTGGTGGAGTTCGAAGGCGGCGAGGATGACGGTACCGTGGTCGGCAAGGTCAACGCTCATCAGCAGCATATCGAGGATCACTTCGTGGTGGGCGCCATCGCCCCCGGCGGCGCCCTGGTGCAGGCCATGCCAGCGGTACGTCTGCTGGCCCAGAAACTGGGGCTCGACATCGAGCGGATCAAGGGCAGCGGCAGTGCCGGCATGGTGACCGAGCAGGACGTGCAGCAAGCGTTCGAAGCCCAGCAGAGCAGCGGCAACGAGTTCCTCAAGGGGTCGCGCCGGGCCATGGCCAAGGCGATGGAGCTCTCGCACCAGACGGTGGTGCCGGTCAGCATCACCGACGAGGTGGACTTGCGCCACTGGCGTCCCGATGAAGACGTCACGGTGCGCCTCATCAAGGCCATCGGTGTAGCTTGCCGGGCCGAGCCCTCCATGAATGCCTGGTTTGACGGCGACACCCTGTCAAGACGGCTGTTCAGGGAGGTCAACGTGGCCATTGCGGTGGATTCCAAACATGGGCTCTACGTGCCGGTAATGGAAAACGTGGCCGAGCGGGAAGGGGCTGATCTGCGCCAGGGGCTGGATCGCATGATCGCCGACGTGAAGGCGCGCGCCGTACCGCGCGAGATGCTGCAGGGGGCGACCATCACCCTCACCAACTTCGGCGCCATCGCGGGCCGCTATGCCAGCCCGATCGTGACGCCGCCCCAGGTGGCCATCATTGGCGCGGGCAAGTTGTTCGAGAAGGTGGTGTTCATCCATGGGGAGGCGCGCCCGGTCAGAGCGTTGCCACTGTCGATGACATTCGACCATAGAGCCTGCACCGGCGGCGAGGCGGCACGCTTCCTCAAAGCCCTGGTTCAGGCGCTGGAAGCACCTACGCTGTAACGTTTGTGCCCTGCCGTGGCAGGGCACAAATTGTTTGCGTAATCCCCAAAGCCACGTATAATCTCAACCAGCTTGAAAGGGCGATAGTTATGTCAATGAATATGATGTTTTACATCTTTTCCTGTTGTTCATAAGTTAATCCCGTTTTTTGAGCTTTATCCGCTGAAAAGCATAAGTAATTATTTTGAATACAGGTTTAAAGATATGTCTAACATGATCACCGGTACCGTTAAGTTTTTCAACGAAACCAAAGGTTTTGGCTTCATCCAGCAAGAAAACGGCCCGGACGTTTTCGTTCACTTCAGCGCCATCCAAGGTAACGGCTTCCGTACCCTGGCTGAAGGTCAGCGCGTACAGTTCTCCGTGACCCAAGGTCAAAAAGGCCCGCAGGCTGAGAACGTAACTGCTCTGTAATTCTTACAGAATTTAAGAAAGCCGTGGTGCCTTTGGGTTCCACGGCTTTTTGTTTATGGGCGTTTTTCACCGTCCGTCGGTGTGAGGCGTGACCTTCTACTTCTGCATGTTGTGCCGACTATGCTGCCATCCCTTCTGCTCGCCACCACTCTGATAGCCTCCACCGATAAACAGGGGCCTAACCTCGTTGAGAAAGAGGCCATGACTGTGTGCCAGCAGTTTGTGCAGGTGCGGGTGGGCGCTGGCAGGCTCCCGGACGAGATCAGGGCGCAGCCGTTGCCGCAACGGGCGGGGGAGTGGATGGTCGATGGCAAGATAAAAGGACCCGAAGGTCCTTTGCTGTTTGCCTGTCTGTTGCGTCAAGGGAAACGCTGGGAGCTGCTCAACTTTTCGCTGTGGGCTCCCAAGACGGTCAAAGCGGTTTGAGTGCCACCAGCAGGTGCTGCAGGTGTTCCACCATGGTCATGCCAAAGGGCGTCAGATAGCCGCCATCTTCCGCGCTGATGAGTCCCTGCTGGTGCAGGCGAACTGCCGCCTGGCAGAGTTCGTCGGACATGTCGCTGCGCAACTTGATCCCCAGGCTCATGTTGGCCGGATCAAAGCATGCCAGTATTTTCAAATCGTTTACAAACTCGCTGGAAACCTGGTCGATCCCGATCATGAATGCACTCCTTACGCTAAAGATGTATGCAAACTAGCACTCCCGGATCCACTTTAGTGGGCGCTGGCTCAAACTATTGGGCTTTCTCTCTCCCTGGCGTGCTCGAACGCTGCTTTTTTGGCCGTCATCTGGCGAATCAATTGAGAATTGTTTGAGTCCGGCTTTGCAGCGTCAAACATGATAGGATAGGGCTTCCTTTGTCTATCTGGCCGATATTGTCTGTCGGCCCCCGGTTCAAGGCGCATTCCATGGTCAAGATCACACTGGTATCCCTGCTGCACACCCTGGGTTCCCGTTTTTCCGTCTACCCGGCCTCCCTGCTGTTGCCGCTGCTCGAACAACATGAAGGGGATGTCTGGCTACCCGCCTGCAAGGGGGCTGATGTCGCCGCCTTGCGTCAGCATGGCAAGGGCGCAACCGCGCAGAGCCTGGCACCGTTGACGGCAGCCTGGTGCGACTTCGCGACCGGTGAAGAGGGGGCAACGCCTGAGCTGGACGCGCTGGCCAACTACGACAGCGAGATGATGGACAACCTGCAGATGTACTGGCACAGCCCGGCCAAGATCAACAGCCCGATCACCGACAACCTGTTCGAGCTGCGCCGCGAGGTGGTGGAAGAGGCTCATGGCGGCAAGCTGGCCGATGCCTGGGACAGCGCGCAGCAGGCTCGTCTTGCACAGATCCTGGCGGGGGCGAAGGCCGGTCGGGATCAGCTCTGCTTCGTCGAAGTGGAGGCGGCCTACTGGCTGCGCCAGCGCCTTGGCGAGATGGCGGAGATCGACCTGGTGACTCCTGAGCTCGGGTGAACCGGCTCAAAAATCGGTGACCGATCTCTCATACTGGACAAGGCGCCGGCAAGATGTGAACATGGCGCCCTTTATTGCACAAGAGACTTGACCGATGAGCTATGAACTGAGCGACACCGAGCGCAATGCAGCGCTGCAACTGAACGCGGACTACCGCTTTGATCACTTCATCAGCAAGCTGGTCGAGCACGAAGAGCTGTTCGTTCTGACCGACGAGCACGGCGTCATGATGTTGACCACCGACGATGAAGACTGCATCCCGGTATGGCCGCACCCGGAGTACGCCAAGGCGTGGGCCGAAGGGGAGTGGGCCGATTGCAAGCCGCAGTCCATCACCCTCAAGGTGTGGCTGGAGCGCTGGATTGACGGCATGGAGCAGGATGAGCTGTGCGTGGCCGTCTTCCCGACGCCGGATCAGGAAGGTATCGTGCTGGAGCCGGCCGACGTGGCCGACGCCATCGCCCAGAAGCAGGCCAAGCGCGGCTAAGCGCCTTCTGCCTCAGCGAGCAACCCAGGTTGCAAAAAAGACCCCGCCACTGTGCGGGGTCTTTTTGTTGATGGCCTTGGTACACCCTGGCAGAGAAGCAGGTTGCCCTATTTCTGCTGATAGGTGGTGTCAACCAGGGTGACGGGCGGGAAGGGCTGGCCTGCCTTGATGGCGGCCCGGGTCTGCGCCTTGGCCTCTTCATCAATCCAGAGCAGGCCGCCGTAGCTGTAGCCACTGTTGCTGCCGTCCAGCGGCCAGTAGAGCAGTTCGCTCTTGGGCGTCGCCGGCAACTTGGGCAGTTTTATCCAGTGCCAGGCCCCCTCCCGGGTGTAGGGCACCTGATAGGCGGGCACGAAGCTGGCCAGTTCATAGAGTCGTTGCTGGATCTGGCGCGACAGCGCCGCCTTTTTGGCGAAGTCGAACTCCTTGTCGTACTGCTCCACCAGGGCTGTGATGGCGTCGTCATTTATGTTCATGATGTTGTTGGTCTGCGGCTTGTTGGCGTTGACCTTGTGGAAATATTCCCAGTAGGCGGGATAGCGGCTGGTGCTCCAGCCCATCCAGGCGCTCTGGTGTTTCTTCTCCAGCATCGACTTGAAGCCGGCCGAGGCATCCATCAGGTTGAGCTCGAGGTTGAGCCCCGCCTTCTTGGCCTCTTCGCGCAGCAGGGTTAGGCGCTGGGCGTGCTCCGCCGTGGTGTAGGTGATGCTCAGGGTCAGCGGCTGGCCCTTGTCGTTTTGCAGGGTACCGTCGGGGCCGGGCTTGGTGAAACCGGCCTTGGCGAAGTACTGGCGTGCCAGCTCGGGGTCAAACGGGCGGGCCTTGAGCTCCGTGTTGGTGAACTCCCCCTGGCCTGAGCCGTAGCTGTTGAGGCGTTGGTAATCCCCCCGCAGCAGGGTGGTGAGCATCTTGTCGAGGTTGAGGGCATGCTGGATGCCGAGCCGCACATTGAGGTCGCGCAGCAGCGGATCGGCGGTGTTGAGATAGAGCCCCATGGGGGACTGGGGGGTCTGGTTGTAGAACCAGAGTCGTTCGATATAGCCCTGCTCGAACTCAGGCGTCCTGGTCTTGTCGTGCCACCAGTTGGGCATGACCAGCGGGAAGGTATCCAGCTCGCCGCGCAGGAAGTGTTGCCAGGCGATGTTCTGATCCCTGAGCACCTTGAGCTCGATCCGGTCCGGGTTGAAACGGTGCTGGAAGTAACGCTCGTCATTGCCCCACCAATCCTTGACCCGCTCGAAGGTGACCGACTTGCCCTTCTTCACCTCGCCAAGCTGGTAGGGGCCGGTCACCGGCAGCACCTTCCAGTTATACTCCTTGACCCAGTCGGCGGTGATCTTGATGGCGTGGCTGGGGGCCGGGGTGAAGGGGAGGGATTCCAGCAGATCCTGGCGACTCTTGGCACTGCCGCTGGAGATGGCCAGGGTGTGGTCATCAAACTTGGTGACGTCGCTTATCTGGGTGCTGTAGTAGTTGTTGTACCAGGGGTCGTTGATCTCCTTGCTGCGCAGCAGCTTGAGGGTGAACAGCCAGTCATCGGCGGTGACCGGTTGGCCGTCTGACCAGCGCGCCTTGGGATTGATGCGCAGATAGAGGGTCTTGTGGTCGGCTCCGAAGGCCCATTCGTTGGCCAGCATCGGCATGGGATTGCCGGTGACGGGATGGGTGCTCAAGAGCGGCAGGTTGGTCTCCCGCACATAGCCAGCGAAGCCGCCGTTGGAGTCCGGACCGTACACCCGCAGGGTCAGCGGAAAACTGGTCATGAAGCCGCGAAAGGTGCCGCCCCGCTTGGCGGCCGGATCCGCGAACACCGGATCCGTGTTGTTGCTCTCCCACTTGAGGTCAGCCGGCAGGGTGGCGCTCCAGCCGTAGTGGCTCAGGCAGAGGGTCAGGGTGATGGCACTGGTGCGCAGAAGGCGCGGGATGATCCGGGGGCCGGCGGTGACTGTCGATGGCATGTCCTTGCTCTCCTGATGGCTGCGTCCTGCAGGCCATGTGTTGATGACGCGAGCCCCGTTGGGGGCTGGCTCATCATGAAAAGTTTCTCCGCCCCGGTCAATGGCGACGGATAAATAAGCGTCAGGCGGCTGTCTGCGATTTGAACCAGCGCAGCCGCCCGCCCAGCAGATGCACCACGAACCCCAGCAGCACCAGGGCCGAGCCCAGCCACTGCAAGGGAGTGGGGTGCTCGTCCAGCAACAGGGCCGCCGCCACCATGCCGACGCAGGGCACCAGCAGGGAGAGGGGGGCCACCTGCGCCACCGGGTAGCGCATCAGCAGCCGCCCCCACAGGCCGTAGCCGAGCCAGGTGGCGACAAAGGAGAGATAGAGCACGCACAGGATCCCCTGCCAGCTGATGTTGAGCAGGCTGCTGGCCATCAGCTCAGGCCCCTCGAACAGCCAGGAGAGGGCGAAGAAGGGGAGGATGGGCACCAGCCCGCCCCAGGCGACCAGGCTTGGCAGAGAGGTCTTGTAACGCAGGCCGATCTGGCGATTGATGACATTGCCAAGGCCCCAGCAGGCGGCTGCGCAGAGGGTCAGCACGAAGCCGAGCAGGGTGAGATTGCCCTCGCCATGGGTAGCGATGAGGTAGAGCCCGGCCCCCGCCAGCGGCAGGGCCACCCAGTGGTGGGGTTGCCAGCGCTCCCCCAGCCAGATCATGGCGAACAGCAGGGTGAACACCACCTGGGATTGCAGCACCAGCGAGGCTATGCCCGCCGGCATGCCGAACTTCATGGCGCAGAACAGAAAGGAGAACTGGCCGAGGCTGATGGCACCGCCGTAGGCCAGCAGCCAGCGCCAGGGCATGGCGGGTCTGGGGACCAGCAGGATGGCGGGAAAGACCACTCCGACGAAGCGCAGTGCCCCCAGCAGCAGCGGCGGGATCCCCTCCAGCCCCCACTTGATGGCGACGAAGTTGAGCCCCCAGCAGAGGATGACCAGAGCGGCCAGAAACTTGTCCTTGGTGTGCATGTCACGTCCTTGAAAGAGTGGCCCTTGCCAGGCGGTGCCCAAAAGAGGACGAGCATACCCTCGTCTGGGTGGGCGCCGTCAAGCGACCAGGCGGGGGAGCAATCCCGCAACAGGCGGCAAGGTACTACTCAGGCGGCGACGCAGTGCACTGTGATGCCGCGCGCAGTCAGGGTGGATCGCATGGTGACGGGCAGGGCGTCGTCGGTGACCAGCACGCCGATCTGGTCCGGCGTGCCGAGCGGGCTCGGATGGATGGCGCCGAACTTGCTGCTGTCGGTGATGACCACATTGGTCACCCCTTTGGCCAGTACGCTGTTGACCACGTCCGCCCGCATCATGTCGCGGCCGGTGAAGCCCACCTCGGGATGAAAGCCGTCCACCCCGATGAAGGCCTTGGAGAAGTGCACCTGCTCGATGCACAGCCGGGTCAGCGGCCCCACCACGCTCTCGCTCTGATGCTGGAACAGGCCGCCGAGCAGCACCACCTGGGCCTGGGTGTCGCGCAGCAGGTGGGCGATGTAGCTGCTGATGGTGATGATGGTGACCCGTTTGTGCAGGGCCAGATGACGGGCCAGCAGGGCGTTGGCGCTGCCCCCCTCGATAAAGACCGTCTCGCCATCTTCCACCAGCTGGGCGGCCCGCTCGGCGAGGCGCTCCTTGAGCAGGTAGTTGATGTTCATCCGGGCGTCGGGGTCGTCGCTCTCCAGCGCCATGGCCGAGCCGTGCACCCGTTTGAGCAATCCCTGTTTTTCGAGGGAAGTCAGGTCGTTGCGCACCGTCACCTCCGAGACCCCGGTACGTTGGGAGAGCTCGCTCACGCTCATCTTGCGGGCCTGATGGACCAGGGTGAGGATCAGTTGGTGGCGTGGGTTCATGTGGCCTCGCTGGCTGGCAGTGGATAGCGGCAAGCCACCGCGCGAGTGGCTTGCCGGTCATAATGGGACACAGCTGCCCCTGGTGGGGCCCGTCAGAGACTGTGCTCGGTGCGGGCGATGATATCATCTTGCGCATCGGGGGATAAGGCGGTGAAGAAGGCCGAATAGCCCGCCACCCGCACCACCAGATCCCGGTACTGATCGGGATGGGTCTTGGCCGCCAGCAGGGTTTCGCGCGAGACGATGTTGTACTGCACGTGCCACCCCTTGTGCACCTCGAAGAAGGTGCGCAGCAGGCTCATCAGCTTGGCCTTGTCCCGCTCGTTTTCAAGGCTGGCCGGGCTCAGCTTCTGGTTGAGCAGCACGCCGCCGAGGATGGCCGCCGTGGGCAGCTTGCCGAGGGAGTTGAACACCGCAGTGGGGCCGAGGCGATCCGACCCCGACGCTGGGCTGGCCCCTTCCGCCAACGGGGTGCGGGCGTGGCGGCCATCCGGGGTGGCCATGGTGGCCGCACCAAAGGGCACGTTGGCCGAGATGGAGGAGGTGCCCGCATAGTAGGTGCCGCCGATGGGGCCACGGCCGAAGCGAGTGTTGTGCAGCCCCTTGAGCTCGTCGATGTAGCTCTGGTAGGCCTGCACCAGCAGCAGGTCTACCTCGTCCAGATCGTTGCCATATTTGGGGGCCGCATGGGTGAGGCGCTGGCGCAGCTGCTCGCCCTCAAGCCCGGCAAAATCCTGCTCGAGCGCCTCGGCCAGCTCGCGCTGATCCACCACCCCCTGCTCGAACACCATTTTCTTCAGCGCCGCCAGACTGTTGCCCAGGTTGGCGATCCCCACCTGCAGGCCGGAGACCCAGTCATAGACGGCGCCCCCCTGCTTGATGGTCTTGCCGCGCTCGATGCAGTCATCCACCAGGGCACTGCAGAGGATGTCGTGGGCCTGGGCCTCCAGCACGCTGTCGACTACGCAGTCGATCTCGATGGATTTTCTGGTGAAGTAGCGCACCTGCTCGTCCCAGCGGGCCATCACCTCGTCGAAGTGGCCGAACGAGCCTGCCTTCAGTGACTGGGGCTGGGGCAGGAAGACCTTGCCGGTGGTGGCATCGCGGCCGCCATCGAGCGCCGCCAGCAGGATGCGGGCGAAGTTGATGAAGCTCATGCCGGTGCAGCGATAGCCCCACTTGCCAGGCACCGCGGTCTCGATGCAGCCGATGGCGGCGTAGTGGTGGGCATCCTCCTCACTCACCCCGAGCTTGATGAACTCGGGGATCACCACCTCGTCGTTGTTGAAGGCGGGCATGCCGAAGCCGCAGCGGATCACCTGGATGCAGGCGTCGAGGAAATCCTCGCTCATGCCGGCGTGGTAGCGCACCGAGAGGTTGGGTTGGGTCGAGCGCAGCTGGCCGCAGGACTCCAGAATCGCGTAGGAGAGGCCGTTGACTGCGTCGTGGGCCTTGCCATTGCGCCAATTCTGGCCGCCGATGGTGACGTTTTGATAGAGCGGACTGCCGGCGGAGGCCTTGGAGTGGGTGCCGGAGCGGATCTTGTTCACCTCCAGCAGCTTGAGCCAGCACCCTTGCAGCAGTTCGATGGCACGTGTGCGCGGCAGGGATTCCGACAGCTCAACTTCGCGGCGATACCAGGGGTAGAGGTACTGGTCCATCCGGCCAAACGACACCGAGTGGCCGTTGGACTCGATCTGCAGGATGAGCTGGATGAAGTAGCAGAGCTGCAGCGCCTGCCAGAAGGTCTCGGGTGGCTGGTGGGCGATACGGGCGCAGTTGAGGGCGATGGTCTCAAGTTCGCCGCTGCGCTCGGGGCGCGGCTCCTGCTGCGCCAGTTCGTGGGCCAGCGCGGCGTAACGCTCGATGTGCTGGCTGACGGCATCGAAGGTGATGGCGACGGCCTGCAGGAACTGCTCGCGCTGCAGATCGGCCCAGTCTGCCAGATCGAGCCGGCCGCGCCGCCCGGCCACCCTGGCCTTGAGGCCGTCGAGACCGAGAGCAAGCAGCTGCTCGTAGTTGACCGCGAGGTGGGCATCCCCCGAAGTCATGTTGCCCTCGGCCTTGATGATGCCGCTCTCCAGCAGCCCCTTCTGCTCGTCGGTAAAGAGGCCGTAGCAGCGATCCTGCACCGTCTGGCCGCGCCAGAAGGGGGTGAGGGCGTGGATGGCCAGCTTGTCCGCCTCGCTCACCGCAAAGCCGGCGCCAGGTCTGTCCGCCAGCTCGTCTATCTCCTTCTCGATCCAGCCCACCGTGTATTCGGGAAAGAGCGGCGCCGCCCGCACCTGGCTCGCCTGGTTGCCGACGATGAGCTCGTCGTGCTTGATCCAGATGGTGCGCTCCTTGAGGTGGTGGGCCAGCGCCAGGGCGCGGCGCACCGGCAGCGGCCTGGCTAGGTGGGTCTGATAGGCTTGCGTGTAGTGACGGGCCCGCTCGGTGCAGACCGGTGGCTGGACGATGTGGATCAGGCTCTCCTTGTGGGCACGGATCCGCGGGGGCAGGGTGGTGAGGTCGAGCTGGGTCATGGTCTTATCCTCTGGTCATAGGGCAGTGAGTGGCTGATGCCATGGGGTGTTGCTAGCCCCGGGTGAGCGGGGTCAGCCCCTGCGCACGGGCACACTCATGGGCAAAGGCGAGCAGTGCCGGGTCATCGAGTGGCTGGAGGGGGGCCTGATAGGGTTGGTCGAGCAGGGCGTATTTGCCCGCGCCCAGGGTGTGGTAGGGGAGAAAGTGGATCTCCTGTACCGTGCCGAGGCTGGCGGCGGCCCGGGTGATGGCCTCGATGGAGGCGTGGTCGGCATTGAAGCCGGGGATGAGCGGCACCCGGATCTGCATGGCCACGCCGCGCTCGGCCAGCCGCTTGAGATTGGCCAGCGGCAGGGCGACCTTGCCGCGGGTCCAGTCGAAGAAGCGCTCCTCATCCACATGTTTGAGATCCGCCAGCAGCAGGTCGAGGTGGGGGAGGCTGGGTTCAATCTGGTGCCAGGGCACGTGCAGGCAACTTTCCACCGCGGTATGCAGCCCCTCGACCTTGCAGCGGGCCAGCAGGTTGGCGGCAAATGCGGGCTGCATGAAGGGCTCGCCGCCGGAGAGGGTGACCCCGCCGCCACTGCGCTCGAAGAAGGGGCGATCCCGCAGGATGGTGGCCATCAGGCTGTCCAGACTCTCCTCCCGGCCGCACACCTGCAGCGCTTCGCTGGGGCAGAGGCCGCGCAGCCGTTCCACATCCTGATTGCCGAGGGATGTGCGGGTGAGCTGGACACCCTGGCTGTCACGCAAGATTGCCGGGCAGGAGTCGCTGCAGAGCCGGCATCCCTCGATGCATTGGCGCCGGTCGAGTAGTATGTCCGGCTTGGGAGAGCGGCTTTCCGGGTTTTGACACCAGCGACAGGCCAGCGAGCACCCCTTGAGAAACACCAGAGTGCGAATGCCGGGGCCATCGTGGGTTGAATAGCGTTGCAGGTCGAAAATCATACCGCCTCCTTTTGTTTTTGCATTCTATTTTCTTTCGTTCGAAAGTTGATTTGATTTTGATCAACTAAATTGCGGATGTTATGTCGCTAGAATGGCGACAGATTGCACATCCCCTTAAGGAGTCAGAGATGGAGCTTTATCTCGATACTGCCGATGTGGCTGCGGTGCGCCGCTGGTCACGGATCCTGCCGCTGGCCGGCGTCACCACCAACCCGTCCATTACCGCTGCCGGTGGCATGCCGCTGGCCGAGCTGCTGCCCGCTCTGCGGGAGGCGCTGGGTCCCAAGGCGCGGCTGTTTGCCCAGGTGATGGCCAAAACCGAGACCGAGATGGTGCGCGAGGCATTTGCCCTGCGTGAGCTGGACCGGGACCTGGTGATCAAGATCCCGGTATGTGAAGAGGGGCTGGCGGCCATCAAGACCCTGACGGCCAACGGGGTGCCGACCCTGGGCACGGCGGTCTATACCCCGCTGCAGGGCTGGCTGGCGGCGGTGGCGGGGGCCGAATACGTAGCGCCCTACGTCAACCGGCTGGATGCCCAGGGGGGCGATGGCATCGCCACCGTGCAGGAGCTGCAACAGCTGCTGGCGCTGCACGCGCCGCACAGCAAGGTGCTGGCAGCCTCCTTCCGCACCCCGCGCCAGGCCCTCGACTGCCTGCTGGCGGGTTGCCAGTCCATCACATTGCCGCTCGACGTGGCCGAACAGCTGCTGCGGGTGCCGGCGGTGGACGCGGCGCTGGCGAAGTTTGATCAGGATTGGCAGCGGGCGTTTGCCTGAGCCTGTTTGAAGGCCGGATGATGAAGGGGCGGCAGGCGGGCTAAGCTAGAAGAGAGGGCCCGCTGTGGCGGGCCGGTATCGATGGCTGATCGGAGGTGCCCCATGAGCGACCATACCCTGCTGCCCCACGGTGAAGATCTGCGCCGCGCCGTGCGCTGGCTCAGCGAGCACCATCAACACGACATCCGGGCCATCGAAGAGGCCTGCATCCGCTTCGATCTGTCGCCGCTGGATGAGGAGTTCCTCATCCAGCACTGCGTCGAGCGGTCGCGGGAAGAGGGCGCCAACTAGACGAAGTTGGCGAGGTTGATGCCGAACTCCTTGGGATCGACCGTGCTCTCGATGGTCTCCTGCACCCCGTTCTTGGCCAGATCCAGCCACTGCACCTCGAGGTAGTGGCGCTGGGCCCCGTGATAAATCACCTTCACCACCGGTTTGAGCGGTTCATGGGGATTGCGCTGCATGACGATGGCCAGCCGCTGGTTGGAGAGCTGGACCAGGGTACCTACCGGATAGACCCCCATGCACTTGATGAACTTGGTGACCAGTTCGGCATCGAAGTGGTGGTTGATCCCCTTGAGCAGAATGCGAAAGGCCTGGGTCGGCTGCATCCCCTGCTTGTAAACCCGATCCGCCGTGACCGCGTCATAGACATCGACGATGCCGCTCATGCGGGTATAGAGCGAGAGCTGCTCGCCCTTGAGCCGCTGCGGGTAACCGGTGCCGTCGAGCCGCTCGTGATGGTTGGCGGCCACCTCCAGCATGGTGGCGGTGATGCCGGGGGTGTTGCTCAGGATCTCGTAGCTGTGCACCACGTGCTGGCGCATGACCACAAACTCCTCGTCGGTGAGCTTGCCCGGTTTGTTCAGCACCTCGTCCGGGGTCATGATCTTGCCCACGTCGTGCAGCAGGCCGCCCAGGGTCAGCTCCTTGAGCACGCTGCGATCCAGGTCCAGATAACGGCCGAAGTTCGCCAGCAGGATGGCGACGTTCATGGAGTGCTCCATCAGGTAGGCATCCTTGGCGCGAATGCGGGCCAGACAGAGCATGGCGTCGCCGTGGGTGAACATGGTGTCCACCATCTCCTCGGCCACTGCCGCCAGCGGCGTGATGTCGATGGGCTCCCCCGCCTTGAGGTGGCGGATGAACTTGCCCTGCAACTCGCGAGCCTCCTGATAAAGCCGGCGGATCTTGAGTTCACGCCCCTCGCCGTTGCCACTGCCGGAGGGACGTTGTGAGCTGGTCGAAGAGACGGCGGGCTGGGGGGAGATGACCTGCTCGATGCCGGGCAGTTTGCTGCGGGCGAGATCGACCCGCACCGTGAGTACGCCGCGCCTGACCAGATCGTTGATCTGCTGACGGGTGGTCACCAGCCCCATCTGGGCAATCTCCATGCCGCCGGTCTGGCTGGTAATGGCGATCACGTACATGCCGGGTTGCAGCTGGTTGACGGGGATAACGGGATGAGGAGTGTGCGACTTCATACGGCTTCCTGACATTATTATTATGCGTGACGTTAGGCCCTCTGTTGGCAGTCTAACACCGGCGCCGGGGTTCGTCATGGCGACATGCTGGCCGGCCTTGGCGCTTAGTGCTGGAGTTGTCGGCCCCGGCCGATATAATGACGCCCCTTTCTTGATGGACTCTGAGGTTGTGCATGCGGCTCGATAAATTTCTTTGCGATTGTTCCGACTTGACCCGCTC
This sequence comes from Aeromonas sp. s2, assembly GCF_040907935.1. NCBI lineage: Bacteria > Pseudomonadati > Pseudomonadota > Gammaproteobacteria > Aeromonadales > Aeromonadaceae > Aeromonas > Aeromonas sp. s2. The sequence goes on from NZ_JBFOCR010000014.1 coordinate 354,693, forward strand.
GCTGGCGGGCAAACTGATCCGGCAGGGAGAGGTGATGGTGGACGGCATCGTGGTCAAGCAGCCCGCCTTCCACATCAACGAGCAGAGCCAGATCGAGTTCGACGGCGTCACCCTGACCCTGGATCAGCGCAACCGCTACTTCATGCTGCACAAGCCGGAAGGGTATGTCTGCTCCAACGAGGATCCGGATCACCCCACCGTCTTCTTCCTGATGGACGAGCCGGCCATGGGCAAGCTGCACGTGGTGGGGCGGCTCGATCTCGACACCACAGGTCTGGTACTGGTGACCGATGACGGCCAGTGGTCCCATCACATCACCTCCCCCCGTCACGAGTGCGCCAAGACCTATCACGTCTGGCTGGCCGATCCGGTGAGCCCGGATGCCATTGCGCTGTTTGCCGAAGGGGTGCTGCTGCGCCGCGAGACCGAGAAGACCCGGCCGGCCCAGCTGGAGATCCTGGGAGAGTGCGAGGCGCGTCTGACCATCCACGAGGGCAAGTACCATCAGGTGAAGCGGATGTTTGCCGCCATCGGCAACAAGGTGGTGGGGCTGCACCGGGAGCGGGTGGGCGATCTGGTGCTGGACGACGATCTGGCGCCGGGCGAATATCGCGAGCTGACTGCCGACGAAATCGCCCGCTTCTGATCGCCAGGAGTCAGTGGCCGCTGGCGCCCAGCACCAGCACGGTCCCCAGGGTGGCCAGCAGGGTGCCGGCCCAGGCGGCGGCGGACGGCCGCTCGCCCGAGTGCCACCACAGCAGTGGCAGCAAGATGACGGGGGTGGTGGAGGAGAGGATGGCCACCATGCCCACGTCCCCCTGTTTCAGGGCCACCAGGATCAGCGTCATGCCGAGCGCCATGGCGAGGAATCCGTTGAGGGCTATCATGCCGAAGATGCGACGGTTGATGGGATGCTGCGGCTTGCTCAGTGGCAGCCCGGTCATGCGCAGGGCGCAGTGAGCCAGCAGGGCGCTGCCCATCCTGACGCCGGAGGCGCTCACCGCATCGACGTCGCCGCCCATCATCACCGGCTTGGCGATGATGGCGCCCAGGCTCTGGCAGAGGGCGGCGGTCAGCCCTAGCGCGACCCCGGCTGCCAGGCTGCCCCGTATTTTCTCCCATTCGCTGCCGCTGCTGCGCCGACCAAACAGAATGGCCAGCATGACGCCGACAAACACCAGCATGGCGCCGGCCAGCCGGGAACCGGTCAACTGCTCGTTGAACAGCCAGAGCCCGAGCAGGGCGGAGAACAGCGCATGGCAAGAAAACAGCAGACCGCTGCGACGGGGGCCCAGCCGGTTCATGCAGGCGTAGAGGGCGGTATCGCCGATGAAGATGCCGATGAGGCCCGAGATGGCCAGCAGGGGGAGGGCGCTGCCCGAGAGGGTATGCCAGCCGCCGGTCAAGAGACTCATGCTGCCGAGCATCAGACTGACCAGGCACATCCGCCAGCGGCTGTAGGCAAATGGCCCCAGATGGCGAGCCGGTTTGACGGAAATCAGGGCCGCCACTGCCCATAAACTGGCCGCTGCCAGCGCCAGCCACTCATACCCCATAAAAACTCCTGAAAAAAATAGCCCGAGAGACTCCATCTCTTGGGCAAGCCCGATACAATACGGGGCGTCTTCGGGGATAACAAGCGCGGCATCATGCATTCGTATCCAGGCGCGCCGCCGGCCTTCCCCCTTTCCTGAAATAAGTGTATTGAACGAGGTTTATGTCATGGTTTACCGCTTAGTACGCCGGCCGGCACCACGCTGGCTCTCCCCCTTGCTGCTGGGGCTGCTGCTGACCCCGTCGCTGCAGGCGACCACGGTATCCCAGGATCCCGCGTTGTCGGATCGCCAGACCCTGGTCAAGGGCAATGGCGCCGAGCCCGAATCCCTCGACCCGGCCCAGATCCGCTCCGGCTTCCCCGGTGAAGTGGTGCTGGTGGACCTGTTTGAAGGGTTGGTGAGCGAGGATGGCCAGGGGCGGATCGTGCCGGCCCAGGCCCAGCGCTGGGAGACCAGTGCAGACGGGCTGGTCTGGCGTTTCTTCCTGCGCCCGCAGCTCAAGTGGTCCAACGGCGAGCCGCTCACCGCCGCCGACTTCGTCTATGCCTGGCGCCGTCTGCTGGATCCCGCCCAGGCTTCCCCCTCTGCCGGCCTGCTGCTGGCAACCGGCATCAACAATGCCCAGTCCATCTACGCCGGCGCGCTCGATCTCAACACCCTGGGGGTGGAAGCCGAGAGCGAGCAGATCCTGAAAGTGACGCTGGAGCGGCCGGTTCCCTACTTCCTGCAACTGATAAGCCAGCGCCCCTTCGTGCCGGTCAACGAGAAAGCCATCAGCCAGTTCGGCAAGCAGTGGACCCAGCCCGGCAAGCTGGTCAGCAACGGCGCCTACAAGCTGGTGAACTGGGTACCGAACGAGCGCATCGAGGCGGAGCGCAACGTGCAGTACTGGGATGATGCCCACACCCGGATCCAGCGGGTGACCTATCTGCCGCTCGCCTCCCAGCATGCCGAACGGCTGCGCTACGAGGCGGGGGAGATCCAGCTCACCAACAAGGTGGCGCTGGAGTATTACCAGAAAACCAGGGAGGCAACCCCCGAGCGGATCTGGGGCCTGCCGCTGCTGGGCACCTACCTCTACACCTTCAACCTGCGCCGTCCCGAGCTGCAGGACGTGCGGGTGCGCCAGGCACTGGCCATGACCATCGATCGTCATCTGTTGACCGAGAAGGTCAGCGGGCAGGGCGAGCAACCCGCCTGGTCGTTGCTGCCCGGCATGCCGGGCTACGAGGCGCTGAGCTCCCCCCTGGCCCTGCAGGATCAGCCGACCCGGCTGGCCAGGGCTGCGGCGCTGCTGGCCCAGGCGGGCTATGACAGTCAACATCCTCTCAAGCTGACGCTCACCTACAACACTTCTGAGAATCACAAGAAGCTGGCGCTGGCCGTCGCAGCCATGTGGAAGCCGCTGGGGGTCGAAGTGACGCTCAACAATATGGAGTGGAATGCCTATCAGGTGGCGAAAGACAGCGGCGATTTCATGCTGGCCCGATCCTTCCTGTTCGGGGATTACGTGGAGCCCTCTGCCATGCTCAACAGCTTCCGCTGCCAGGATCCCCAGAACGAGAGCGGTTACTGCAACCCGGCCTTCGACGGCCTGCTGCAACAGGCGGCCGATACCCTGGATGGCAATGCCAGGAGCGGGATCTACCACCAGGCAGAGCAGTTGCTGATGGACGAGATACCGGCCATCCCCGTCTATCACTACAACCAGATGCGACTGGTGGATCCCACCCTGCGCGGCCTGCCGGTGCAGAACCTGAAGGGGGCGATCGCCACCAAGGATCTCTACTTCAGTCAGCAGTAAGGAGCTTGCCATGAAAATAGCCATTCTTTCCGACCTGCACGGCAGCCTGAGCGCGCTGGAGCAGGTACTCGACCAGCTCGCTCCCTGGCAGCCGGATCACTATCTGCTGCTCGGCGATCTGCTCAATCACGGCCCACGCAATCCGGTACCGCCTGGCTATGCTCCCGCGGCCGTGGCCGAGCGGCTCAACGGGCTGGCCTCCCGCATCATGGCGGTGCGTGGCAACTGTGATTCGGAAGTGGATCAGATGCTGCTGGATTTTCCCATCACCGCCCCTTACAACCAGCTGCTGGTGGATGGCCGGCGCTGGTTCGTCAGTCATGGCCATCTCTATCAGCCTGCTGCGGTGCCGCTGCCCGCCGGCAGCCTGTTCATCAGCGGCCACACCCATCTGCCCGTGCTGCAGCGGGAAGGGGAGCTGGTGTTGATGAACCCGGGATCCATCTGTTTTCCACGCGGCAACCTGGCGGCAAGTTATGGCCGCTACGAGGATGGAGTGCTTGGCATTCACGCCTGTGCGGACAGCGAAGTGCTGTTACAGCTGGCGCTGTAAAAAAGAGAAGGGAGGATGGTTGTGCTGCGGGGCAGCCTGCTGTCGTAACGGGGGAGGTCAGGCCTTGATGCCGATGGAGCGGGTACCGGAGCGGGTATTGCCCTTGGCGTCATAGGTCAGGGAGTTGCGATCCCTCAGCTTGCTCAGGTAGCTGGCCAGCCGGCGGTTGGAGACGATGCTGAGTTCGAGCAGGCGCCCGTTCAGATCGTTCTGTTCCTGGCAGGCATCTAGTTTCTCGCGCAGTACGCGCATCTGCTCGGGATAGGCATTCAGTTGCTGTTTCAGGTCGGGCAGCAGGGCCATGGCCTTGTCCAGCTCTTCAATATCGGCAAGCAGCTTCTGTTTACGCTCAGCCAGCTCGGGCAGCGCCAGCGCCTGGTGCTGCTTGAGCAGGTTGAACTCCTCCTCCAGCAAGCCCTGCATCTGGGAGAGGTAGTCGTCTTGGGTGTGCAGCAGCGAAGGTAAATCCATCATCCCAGCAACTTGTCGAGGCTGGATTCAAAACTGAACATCTTCTTGGCCACAGCTTCGCTGTCGACCCGATATTCACCATTGGCCACGGCTTTCTTCAGGCTCTCGACCCGGCTTTCATTGCCGGTGGAGGCTGAGTTGAGGTTCTTCTGCATCTGTTGCAATTGCTGCGCCTCGCTGGTCAGAGAGACGGAGTCGGTCTTGACGGCCGCCGCACGGTTGTCGGAGGACGAGGTCGCTGGTTTGGTGCTGGCACCCTGGCTGCTACCGGTATTTTGCAACCGATTGTTCGCCAAGTTGTTGATATTGTTAATAGCCATAGTGTTTACCTTCGCCTGCTTTGCTGTTCGCTTACCTGTTTATCGGTGGCTGCCGTCATAACTTTAGAAAAAAGTGATCCGAAAATACTCAGAAGGTGACCACCACGGAGCCAACTGCGTTGACTTTTCCCTGCACCGTTTTGCCTGACCGGATATTGACGAGCCTGATCATGTCTCCGAAGCTGCCATCTTGCAAGGCTCGGGCCATGGTTTTGATTTGCATGCTGCTATTTTCTGCGCTGAGGGTCACCTGGTCACCCTTGCAGACGACGCAGACCTGGCTGAGCCGGATGGGCTGGCCCGGCTTGAGCTCCCGCTTGCTGCGAACGCCGATGAGGGCCGTGGTATCGCTGAGATAGTCGCCGCGGATCAGGGTCTGATCCTGGTAGGCCTGTGTCAGCACGCTCTCGCTGAGGATGTCGCCCTTGGCCACCGGCGTGGAGACGGTCACATACGGCTTCTGTATGCTGATGCGCACCGGCAGGTAGAGATCCCAGGGTTTCTCCTCCTCACACTTGAGATAGACGGTGGTATTGCGGCGGATCTCCATCTTGGCGGGCAGGGTGATGGACAGATGCTCTTCGCAGCGGCTCAGGGGAAGACGTTCATCGATGGAAGCGGCCTGCACCTGTGCCTGGGCGTCGAGGGGGACATCGAGCTGGCCGAGCACAAATTCCTGCGCCTTTTCTTGCAAGTAACTGGTCACCTCGGATGCCGTGGCGTGAGAAATGCCGCAAAACAGCAGTAAGGTGAGGAAAAGTCTACTAATCATTTTCGCTCGCAGGCCGATAAGTTGTTCACGTATATCACCATATTTAACTATGCTTGCTTCAGAATTCGTTCGTAGTGACATCGACAGTCTGACGCAAGCCAACACGCATGCATGATTAATGCCAAGCGTTTTTAGGGAGTGTTTATGGCCAGTATCCTGGACTCGGTCAACCAACGTACCCAGCTGGTGGGACAAAACCGGCTGGAATTGTTGTTGTTTCGTCTCAACGGACGTCAAAGATTTGGCATCAACGTATTCAAGGTTCGTGAAGTGTTGCAGTGTCCTCCCTTGACCGTCATGCCCAAGCTAAACTCCTGCATTCGCGGGGTGGCCCACATTCGTGGCCAGACGATCTCCGTCATCGATCTGAGCATGGCGATGGGCAAGCGTCCTATCGAAGATCTGACCAAGTGTTTCATCATCATCTCTGAATACAACCGCTCCATTCAGGGCTTTCTGGTGCACTCGGTGGAGCGCATCATCAACATGAACTGGGAATCCATCCTGCCACCGCCGAAAGGGGCTGGGCGCATCAACTACATGACGGCCGTCACCGAGGTGGATGGGGAGCTGGTAGAGATCCTGGACGTGGAGCGCATCCTCAACGAGATTTCGCCGGTGTCGACCGAAGTGAGCCAGGAGCTGGTAGAGGCCAGCGTAGAACACCCGACCCTGGGACGTCCGGTGCTGGTGGCCGATGACTCTTCTGTGGCCCGCAAGCAGGTGCAGCGCGCCCTCGAGGCCATCGGGGTACAGTGCGTGCTGGCCAAGGATGGACGCGAAGCGCTCAACATGTTGCTGGAGATGTCCAAAAACGGTCCCATCAAGGATCAGATCGCCCTGGTGATCTCGGACATCGAGATGCCGGAGATGGATGGATATACTTTCACGGCAGAGATCCGCAACAATCCCAATCTCAAGGACTTACATGTTATTCTGCACACATCCCTCAGTGGGGTGTTCAATCAGGCCATGGTGCAGAAAGTTGGTGCGAACAATTTCATTGCCAAATTCCAGCCGGATGAATTGGCCAAGGCCGTACAAGGCGCACTCTAATCAAGAAGAACAAACTGCATGAAGACACTTTCGGACGACTTATACAAACAATTCAGCAATTTTCTGGCGGTACAGAGCGGAATCGTGCTGGGTGACAACAAACAGTATCTGGTCAAGAGTCGGCTTTCACCCTTGATGACTCAGTTTGGTATTGAGAGTCTGTCTGATCTGGTTACTCGAGCGATGAGTGTGCGTGAGCGTGACCTGAAAATGGCAGTGGTTGATGCCATGACCACCAACGAAACCCTGTGGTTTCGCGATACCTATCCCTTCCAGCTACTGACCGACAAGATCTTTCCCGAACTGGGCAAGAGCGGTCGGCCCATCAAGATCTGGTCTGCGGCCTCTTCCTCCGGACAGGAGCCCTATTCCATCGCCATGACGGCGCTGGAACAGCAGATGAAGAAGCCCGGCACCTTGCCAGGCGGCGTCCAGATCGTGGGGACGGACATCTCGACCACCATGCTCAATCAGTGCAAGGAGGGGGTATACGACAGCCTGGCACTGGCCCGTGGTCTGTCGCCCGAGCGCAAGAAGCTGTTCTTCGAACCCCATGGTGACAACAAGATGCGGGTGGTGGAGCGTGTCAGAAAATTGACCACCTTCCGGCCCTTGAACCTGCTGGAGAGCTACAGCCTGCTTGGCAAGTTTGACATCATCTTCTGTCGCAACGTACTCATCTACTTTGCCCCGGAAGTGAAGTCCAAGATCCTCAACCAGTTTGCAGCCAGCCTCAATCCCGGCGGCTACCTGATGTTGGGGGCTTCCGAGTCGCTGGCCGGTTTGACCGACAGGTTCGAGATGATTCGCTGCAACCCCGGCATCGTCTACAAGGTTAAATGATCCCCGCTTAAATCCCTCTTTGGCACACCTCTTGCTAATAATTTCTCAAGCAGGAGGTGTGCTATGGCAATTTCATTCGACAAGGCATTTGGTATTCATCAATACACGCTGAGCGTTCGCTCCAAGCGTGCCGAGGTGTTGTCCAGCAACATTGCCAACGCGGATACTCCTGGCTTCAAGGCCAGAGACATCAACTTCTCGCAAGCATTGGAAGAGGCCCAGCAACATCAGGGCTTTGGCCTTGCCACGACCAGCGAGAAGCACTTTGCCCTGCAGATGGATGCGCCCGGCGTGACGCAGTATCGCAATCCCCTGCAGCCGGATACCGGTGATGGCAACACGGTGGACGTGCAGCAGGAGCGCAGCGAGTTCTTGCGCAATAGCCTTGAATACCAGACCTCCCTTGAATTTATGAACAGCAAGATCAGTGGCCTGCTGAAGGCCTTGAAAGGAGAACAGTGATGAGTTTGTTCAAGGTCTTTGACATTGCAGGCTCGGCCATGAGTGCACAGTCTGTTCGACTCAACACGGTAGCCAGCAACATGGCCAACGCCGACAGCGTGAGCTCCAGCGTGGAAAAAACTTACCATGCCAGGCGGCCAATCTTTGCCGCCCAGCTGGATCAGGCCATGTCGGACAAACAGGCGTCGGCCGGGGTTGAAGTGAAGGGCATTGTCGAGAGCGATGCCCCTCTGCTCAAGGAGTACAACCCCAACCACCCCATGGCAGACAAGGATGGCTTCATCTTCAAGCCAAACGTCAACATGGTGGAAGAGATGGCGGACATGATCAACGCCTCGCGCAGCTATCAAACCAACGTGCAGGTGGCCGATTCTGCCAAGAAGATGCTGCAGCAGACGCTCAACCTCGGCAAGTCCTGACAGGGGGACGCATAAATGGCAGATACAACCAGTGGTGTGAACGGTATTGGCTATACCTCCACCCAGACCACGGGCACGACCACCACTCCGAAGAAGGAGCTGGATCAGGAGTCGTTCCTGAAGCTGCTGACCATGCAGCTCTCCTATCAGGATCCGTTCAAACCGGTGGACAACGCCCAGATGCTTTCCCAGATGACGTCCATGTCGACGTCTCAGGGGATCAGCAGCCTGTCGAACCAGATTGGCAGCCTCAATACCTTGATGACCTCCAGCCAGGCGCTGCAGGCGTCGGCACTGGTGGGGCAAAACGTCTTGCTGCAGAGCAACGTCGGCTACCTGGAAAAAGATGGTTCTTTGCCGGGTGTGGTCGCAGTGGGCACAGAAAACAAGTATTCGAACGTCAAGATCACCATCGAAGACGAGAGCGGACAGGTCATCAAGGAGTTTCCGCTGGAAGGTGACCAGAAGGGCAACGTCGAGATTGTATGGGATGGCAAGGACAAGAACGGAAACCCGGCCAAAGAGGGCAAATACACCCTCAAGGCAAACGGTACCGTGGACGGTAAGTCGGAGAGTGTGCCGATCTTTGCCTACGGCAAGGTCGACAGCGTGATCCTGGGTTCGGCAAGCAATCCGACCCAGCTCAATTTGAAAGGCCTCGGTACAACAAGCTTGAACAGTATCTTGCAGATTGCAGGTACGGTGAAAACACCATCAACCACCACGCCAACAGCATCGATCTAAGGAGCTGGATATGTCATTTAACAATGCCTTGAGCGGTGTCAACGCGGCACAAAAAGATCTGAACGTTACCGCCAACAACATTGCCAACGTCAATACCACGGGCTTTAAAGAGTCTCGTGCCGAGTTTGCGGACGTCTACGCCAACTCCATCTTCGTCAATGCCAAGACCCAGGTCGGCAACGGTGTGGCAACGGGGGCGGTGGCGCAGCAGTTCCATCAGGGGGCGCTGCAATTCACCAACAACGCCCTTGATTTGTCCATCCAGGGCAACGGCTTCTTCGTGACGTCGGACGGTCTGACCAACCTGGATCGTACCTTTACCCGGGCTGGGGCCTTCAAGCTGAATGAAAACAGCTATATGGTCAACAATCAGGGCAACTATCTGCAAGGTTATGAAATCAATACAGATGGAACACCCAAGGCGGTCAGCATCAACGCCACCAAGCCGATTCAAATTCCGGATCGGGCGGGCGAGCCCAAAATGACCGAGCTGGTGGAAGCCAGTTTCAACCTGAGTATCGAGTCGAAAACCAAACCGACGTCACCGGCTGCGTTTGATCACACCAACTCCGCCACCTTTGCACACTCAACTTCCGTGACGATTTATGATTCGCTGGGTGCCCCCCACGTGATCACCAAGTATTTTGTCCGCCACGAGGATCCGGCTGCCCCGGGAACGCCGCTGACCCCGGGTACCTGGAGCATGTACATGTATGAGGGGGACAAGCCCATCGACATCGCTGGTGGTTCACCCAGCCCGGCCGCAGGTGTCCCCACCGGCGTCCAGATGACGTTTACCTCCGGTGGCAAACTGGATACAGCGCTGACCGTTCCGGCAGATCCGATCAAAACCGTCGAGCTTGGTACTGCGGCCGGGATTATCACCAACGGTGCCGACCCCACCCAGACACTGGAGATCCGTCTCGGCGACGTGACGCAATACAGCTCGCCTTTCAACGTCACCAAGCTGACTCAGGATGGCGCCACAGTCGGTAATCTGACCAAGGTGGAGATCACGCCGGATGGTATTGTGTCAGCGACCTACAGCAATGCGACCACGTTGAAGGTTGCCATGGTGGCACTTGCCAAGTTCGCCAACTCGCAAGGATTGACCCAGGTTGGCGATACCTCCTGGCGCCAGTCTCTGCTCTCAGGCGATGCGTTGCCAGGCACCCCCAATTCGGGCACCCTGGGCAGCATCAAGTCCTCTGCGCTGGAGCAGTCCAACGTGGATTTGACCTCCCAGCTGGTCAACCTCATCACGGCGCAGCGCAACTTCCAGGCCAACTCCCGTTCGCTGGAAGTGAACAGCTCCCTGCAGCAGACCATACTGCAGATCCGTTAAGTCTGGTTGCATGCACGACAAGGGGCGCTTCGGCGCCCCTTTTTATTGCCTGTTGTTGCGGGTGATTGCGGCGGTAACTGACAAGCTTGATGGGGATTGGCATTCAAATTGCAGTTCCTCTGTCAGAGTCATCAGTTTGACGGAGGATCCCATGGATCACCTGCTATACATCGCCATGTCCGGGGCCAAGGAGAGCATGAACAGCCTGGCTGTTCGAAGCAACAACCTGGCCAACGCCAACACCACCGGCTTCAAGTCTGACTTCGAGCAGGCACGCAGCATGCAGGCGTTTGGCGAAGGACTGCCCACCCGGGTGTTCGCCATGGCGGAGCGGCCGGGACAGAACCTGCAGCACGGCATGCTGATGACCACGGGTCGGGATCTTGACGTTGCCGTCGACGGTCCGGGCTGGATTGCAGTGCAGGATCCCAAGGGCGGTGAAGCCTATACCCGCATGGGCAACCTGCAGCTCAGCGCCACCGGCAATCTGCAGACCTCCACCGGCCTGAACGTGGTGGACGACGGCGGTCAGCCCATCGTGCTGCCGCTGCCGATGGAGAAGATCGAAATCAACCGGGACGGCACCATCAGCGGCCGGCCGGAGGGGGCCGCCCCCAACCTGCCGGAGGAGTACCAGCGCATCAAACTGGTCAACCCGGCAGCCGATGCGGTGGAGAAGGGGCAGGATGGCCTGTTCCGTCGCAAGGATGGCCAGAATGAAGCTGCGTCGGCCAATGTGGGCCTCATCGCCGGTTCCCTCGAGGGGAGCAACGTCAACGTGGTCGATGAAATGACCAACCTTATTCGCTTGCAACGTCAGTTCGAAACCCAGGTCAAAATCATGAAGACCGCGGAAGAGAATGACGAGGCCCAAACCCAGCTGCTGCGTATCAGCTAACCAAGGAGTTTTACATGAACCCTGCACTCTGGATCAGCAAGACCGGGTTGGATGCACAGCAGACCAATATCTCGGTTACCTCGAACAACCTGGCGAACGCCAGCACCGTGGGTTACAAAAAATCCCGGGCCATCTTCGAGGATCTGCTCTATCAAAACATCAATCAGCCGGGCGGTCGTTCGTCGGCCGACACCGAGCTCCCCTCCGGCCTGATGCTGGGGGCGGGTGCCAAGGTGGTGGCCACTCAGAAGAACCACAGTCAGGGCAACGTGCAGACCACCGACAACTCGCTGGATCTGATGATAAGTGGCCGCGGCTATTTCGAAATCCAGCTGCCGGACGGCAGCGCCGCCTATACCCGCAACGGCCAGTTCACCCTCAACGATGAAGGGACCATAGTCACGCCGGGCAACGGCTATCCGTTGCAGCCGGAGATCCAGATCCCCGAGAACGCCCAGAGCGTCACCATAGGGGAAGATGGGCAGGTCTCGGTGCAGCTCAAGGGGGATGGCGCCTCCCAGGTCATCGGCCAGATCAATACCAGCGACTTCGTCAATGCCTCCGGCTTGCAGCCGATGGGGGAGAACATGTTTGTCGAGACCCAGTCCAGCGGTGCCCCCATTCAGGGGGTGGCCGGCACGGACGGGCTTGGGGTGATCAAGCAGGGCATGCTGGAGACCTCCAACGTCAACGTGACCGAAGAGCTGGTCAACCTGATCCAGGCCCAGCGGGTGTACGAGATGAACTCCAAGGTTCTCTCGGCGGTGGACGGCATGATGTCCTTCCTGATCCAGCGCACATAAGTAGGAGGCGCACCATGAAAGCCATATGGATGCTGGGACTGATGGTGTTGGGGGGCTGCAGCAGCACCCCCAATACCCCCAAGCCCGATGATCCCGAGTTTGCCCCCGTCTACGGGGAGTCGGAGCCGGTCTCGGTCAGACCGACCGGGGCGATTTTCCAGCCCGATCAGGTCAACGGCATCTACTCGGACATCAAGGCCCACAAGGTGGGTGACATCATCACCATCGAGCTGGCCGAGTCCACCTCTGCCTCCAAGAAGGCCAATACCCAGAGCGGCAAGGACAACAAGCTGACGATGAACACGGCGATGCTGGGTGGCGTGCCGGTAACGGCCGGCCCCTATGATCTGTCTGCCTCCCTTGGCCAGAATGGCGCTTTCAAGGGACAGGCCAAGGCGGATCAGAGCAACAGCCTGCAGGGCAACATCTCCGTCAGCGTGGCCAAGGTACTGCCCAACGGCAACCTGCTGGTGCGCGGCGAGAAGTGGATCATGCTCAACAACGGCAATGAATATATCCGGATCACCGGCATGATCCGCCCCGAGGATGTGACCACGGACAACAGCGTCTCCTCCCAGAAGGTGGCCAATGCCCGCATCCATTACGGTGGTACCGGCGATCTGGCCAACAGCCAGGAACAGGGGTGGCTCACCAGCTTTTTCAATGGTCCCTGGTGGCCGCTCTAGGAGGTGTTATGAAGTCGCTCCGTCTTGTTGCCCTGTTTTGCTGCCTGTTGCCCCTGGGGATGGCTCATGCCTCCCGGATCAAGGACATCAGCTCGGTGGAAGGGGTGCGCAGCAACCAGCTGATCGGCTACGGCCTGGTGGTGGGTCTGCCCGGTACGGGTGAGAAGAGCAACGCCTTCACCGAGCAGACCTTTCGCACCATGCTGAACAACTTCGGCATCAAGGTGCCGGACAACATCAAGCCCAAGATCAAGGACGTGGCGCCGGTGGCCATCCATGCCGATCTGCCCCCTTTTTCCAAACCGGGGCAGACCATAGATGTGACCGTATCGGCCATCGGTGAGGCCAAGAGCCTGCGTGGCGGCACTCTGCTGCAAAGCTTCCTCAAGGGGCTGGATGGCCGGGTCTATGCTGTGGCGCAGGGCAGCCTGGTGGTTGGCGGGCTGGGGGCCGAGGGGGCTGACGGCTCCAAGGTGGTGGTCAATACGCCCACCGTCGGCCGCATCGCCAACGGGGCCACCGTGGAGCGGGAGGTCCCGAACTCCTTCAGTCAGGGGGATACCATCACCTTCAACCTGAACCGTCCCGACTTCACCACGGCGCGCCGGCTGGCCGACGTGGTCAACGATCTGGTCGGCCCCAACACCGCGCAGGCGCTCGATGCCACCTCGGTCAAGGTCTATGCGCCGCGGGATCCGGGCCAGCGGGTCTCCTATCTCGCCACCATCGAGAACCTGGAGGTGGACCCGGCCACCGAGGCGGCCAAGATCATCGTCAACTCCCGTACCGGCACCATCGTCATCGGCAGCCAGGTGCGGCTCAAGCCAGCGGCCATCAGCCATGGCGGCTTGACGGTCACCATCGCCGAGAACCAGCAGGTCTCCCAGCCCAATCCGCTCTCGGGCGGCCAGACGGCGGTGACCAACAACTCCACCATCAATGTGCAGCAGGAGCAGGGGCGCATGTTCAAGCTGGATACCGGGGCGACCCTGGATGATCTGGTGCGGGCGGTGAACCAGGTCGGGGTGGCACCCGGCGACCTGATGGCGATCCTGGAGGCGCTGCAGCAGGCTGGCGCCATCGAAGGCCAGCTGGTCATACTGTAATCAACAAGCGGCAAGGGGTTGCCACGGGCGGCAATGAGGTAAGCAAAATGGCAGAGTTAGATAACAACGGCGGCGTGAATCTGGGCATGGTACAGGATATCCAGAACCTGGATCGCCTGCGCCAGTTGAGCCAGAGCAAGGAGGGGAAAGCGGATGCGCTGATGGCCGCCTCCCGCCAGTTCGAGTCCATTTTCACCCAGACCCTGTTCCAGAGCATGCGCCAGGCCAACCAGGTGCTGACCCAGGACAGCCCCTTCAACAGCAGCTACACCCAGTTCTACGAAGGGATGCTGGATGAGCAGCGGGTCGCCGACATGTCGAGCAAGGGGGGGATAGGCTTGGCCGCCATGGTGGCCAAGCAGCTCTCGCCGGAGACCTTCACCCATCATGACGGGCGGGTGCTCAAGATGCCCCAGCGTACCGAGCGGGTCTACAAACCCTATCAGCCGCCCACCTCCACCGCCAACGATCTCATCTCTGCCTCAAAAGTTGGCAAAGATTTTGCTGAGAAAGAGATGCAAGGGGATACCCAGCCTCAGACAGCGCTGCACCGTACCCACCGAACCGTACCGCCCATGGGGCCGGCGGCAGAGGCACACGGCATGCGCAGTCACAAGGCGCTGGATGATACCGCGCAGGTGTTCGACTCCCCTGAAGAGTTTGTCGATCGACTGATGCCGCTGGCCAAGAAGGCGGCCGCCAAGCTGGGGTTGAGCCCGGCGGTGCTGGTGGCGCAGGCCGCACTGGAAAGCGGCTGGGGCAAACGGGTGATCAAGAACGGGGAGGGGCAGGTGACCCACAACCTGTTCGGCATCAAGGCCGACCCGCGCTGGGAAGGGCCCAAGACGGTGGTCAGCACCCTGGAATACGAAAAAGGAGTGGCATCGCGCCAGAAGGCCGCGTTTCGCTCTTACGAGTCGTTCGAAGAGAGCTTCAACGACTATGTCGATTTCCTGACATCGGGCTCCCGCTACAAGGGGGCACTGGCCAAGGTGGACAGTCCGGATCGCTATTTCGAAGCCTTGCAACAGGCCGGATACGCCACCGACCCGCATTATGCCAGGAAACTGAAACAGGTATTGCGCAGTGATGCCATTGCCGGCTACTCCGCGACCAACACGACAGAAATGGAGCTGTAAGTCATGGCAAGCGATCTGCTTGGAATTGGTACCTCGGGTGTGATGGCCCAGCAGCGGCTGCTGCAGACCACCAGTAACAACATCGTCAACGTCAATAGCCAGGGCTATGTGCGTGAACGTACCCTGATCTATACCAATGCCAACGGACTCGGCACCGGGGACATGCTGACTGAGCGGGTCATCAACGCCTATGCCCAGGGGGAGGTCAGACGCGATACCTCGGCCTTCTATGCCTCTTCCACCCGTTATCAGCAGCTTGCCAACACCGATACCCTGCTGGGGGACACCAGCAACAGCGTCGGTGCCGCCATCAGCTCCTATTTCGAAGGGTTCCATACCGCCAACGAAGCACCCGCCGACATCTCGGGCCGCAAGACCACCTTGAGCGGGCTGAGCGGCATGGTGAACCGCTTTCATACCCTGTCGGCCCAGCTGGACAAGCAGACCGACACCATCAACACCACCATCGGTGACGAAGCCAAGCGGGTGAACAGCCTGATCAACAGCATCAACGATCTGAACCAGGCCATCATTCGCACCCAGGGCACGCCGGAAGAGAACCTGATGCTGTTCGATCAGCGGGACGAGGCCATTCGCCAGCTCTCCGAGAAGATGGAGATCCGCACCGTGCCGCAGGACAACGGCAGCATGCTGGTCAACATGAGCACCGGTCACTCCCTGGTGCTCAACGGCAGCGTTGCCCAGCTCAGCGTGGTGCCGGGCAATCCCGATGCCCGTGAGTCCGAGTTGCAGCTGGTCATGGACCCCAACAAGGTCGCCCTCAATGACAAGGACATCGGCGGCGGGATAGGGGGGCTCTTCTCCGCCCGCAACGATCTGGAGCCGGCCAAGCGCGAGCTGGGTCAGCTGGCGGCCGCCATGGCGGATGCCATGAACCAGCAAAACCGGTTGGGGATGGATCTGGACAACGAGCTGGGGGGGGATCTCTTCTCTCTCGGCACGAGTGATGGCCTGCCCTACAGCCAGAATACCGGCAACGCTACCGCCAAGGTGAGCTTCGTGCCCGGCAAGGGGACGGAAGTGACCACCTTCGACTACGAGGTGCAGTTCAGCAGTGCCACCGGCTACGAGGTGTTCTCGGTGGACAAGGATGGCAACCGCACCTCGCTGGCCACCGGCACCACGCCACCCGCCACCGTGCAGGTGGCGGGGCACGGCATCCAGTTCGATCTCTCCGGCACGCCGGCGGCGGGGGACAGGATCCTGCTGCAACCCACCAAGCGGGCGGCTGCCGGGCTGGACCAGCTGGTGACCCGGGCCGAAGATCTGGCGTTGGCATCGCCGCTCAAGGCGGATAAAGGCAAAAACAACTTCGGTTCGGGCGAGATCAAGCTCACTGGCATCACCAATACCGGCGCCGGTTCCGGCTTTGGCACCAACAGCCTGGATCCGGCCTCACCTCAGGTGGTGAAGATAGATGGCAGCGGCAACTACCAGGTCTATGCCGCGGACGGTACCACCCTGATCGGGGTTGCCCCCGCCTCCAGCAAGGGGCAGAACCTGATGGCGGCCCTCGAGAATCCGCTTGGTGGCCCCAAGGTGTATGCCACTCCGACCCAGACCCCGGGTTATGAGTTCAGCATCACCGGCAAGGTGGAGGCCAATGACAGCTTCACCCTGAGCTACAACACCGACGGTTTTGCCGACAACGCCAACGGCCTGGCGCTGGCCGAATTGCAGAACAAGGATCTGGTGCGCAAGAGCAGCAACGCCGGCACCAGCAACGACAAGATGACCTTCAACGAGGCCTACTCCAGCCTGGTGACCGGGGTGGGCAACACCACCAGCCAGGCCAAGAGCCAGCTCAAGGCCGATGAAACGAAATTGACCCAGAGCAGGGCGATTTTCGAGAGTGTCTCCGGCGTCAGTCTGGAGGAGGAGGCGGCCAACCTGATCCGCTATCAGCAGTCCTATGCCGCCTCCGCCCAGATCGTCAGCACCGCCAAGACCATCTTCGACACCCTGCTGTCATCAGTGAGGTAACCCGATGCGTATCACCACCAACATGGTCTATGACCGCAACATCTCCTCGCTGAACAGTGCCAACGAGCGGCTGAGCACGGCCTATGAGCAGCTGATGACGGGGGAGAAGTTCAAGTCGGCGGGGGAGGATCCTTCCGGCATGAGCCAGAAGCTGGCGCTGACCAAGGAGATCGATCTCTTCAAGCAGTACGGGGTCAACGGCAGCCTGCTGGAAAACAGCCTGGGCCACGAGGAGACGGTGCTGACCGCCCTCAACACCGCCATGACCAGCGCCCAGACCCTGATCCAGAAGGCGAACGACTCGGCGGTGGGGTACGAGGATCGCCAGGCCATCGCCAGCGAGCTGGAGGGGCTGCAAAAGCAGATGTTCGACCTGATGAACAGCAAGAACTCCCAGGGCGAATATATCTTCGGCGGCAATCAGAGCAAGACCCAGCCCTTCATTCAGGATGCCAGCGGCAACTACATCTTTCAGGGGGATACCGGTCAGCGCAAGATCCAGGTGTCACCGACGGTGCAGATTGCCGCCAACGATTCGGGCTTCAACCTGTTCGAAATCGTGCCGACCCGTCGTACCAGCAGCGCGGGGAGCGCCAATATTCAGGTCGGGGTGGCCGATCAGGGCCACTTCGACAGTTTTTACCGCAACAATTACGATCCTTCGCTCGCCAGCAACCAGTACACGGTGAACACCATCGCCGGCACGCCGGATACCTACGAGATCCGGGATGGCGGCGGTACCCTGCTGCAAAGCGGCGACTATGTGGCGGGCAACAAGATCCCCTTCAACGGGCTGGAGCTGACTCTGTCGCTGCCGGCGGGGGGCGCGGCGCAGAACTTCGTGCTGGATCCGCCCCAGAACAACAACATCCTGGATGGCATGTCCGATTTCATCACGGCGCTGCGGGATCCCAACATCACGCCGGATACCTTCCAGCTGAAGGTGGCGGATGCCACCGCCCACATGAAGAATGCCCGTCTGAACGTGGATCAGGGGCTGGGGGAGATCGGCGGGCGCATGAACGGGCTGGAGCAGGTGATGGGTTCGAACGAAGGCTTGAGTACCCTCAACCAGCAGGCGAGGGCCAAGGTCTCCGAAGCGGATCTCTATGAGGTGATCGCCACCCTGTCGAAAGAGGATGCGGCCCTGAGCGCCACCCAGCTCTCCTTTAGCAAGATCAGTAAGTTGACCCTGTTCGACTACATCCGCTGAGCTTTTTTCATCGCTTGCGGCCCCGGCTGGCCGCAAGCAATGGTTGTCGTTAAAGTCCCTTTCTTCCGCTTTTTTATCCTCATTCAACTCCCCTTGCCAACCAATTGTAACAAGCTGTTGCCATGGGCCATTTAGCCCCTTGCCCCGGGTTGACTCCTATTGAGCGTTCGATAATCATGCTGCCCGCACAACAGAGGGTTGTGCGGTTATTTGCAGCATCTCGTTAGGCGAGGCTCCTGTATAAACACAGGCCACTGATCTCACGACGTCCAGAGACGCCCAAGATCAGGACAGTTTTCATCGGATTAAGGTGTAAACCCAAGTGGCTTCCGGCATGCCGGATACGTTATGCAGTGCTAAAGCTGGTACGTGGGGATGATGACACGCCGAACGGCGTCATTTCCTGCCTATTACTCGTCAATCAAATTGCTGTTTTCTTTCAGACGGCGACGGATCACCGTTCGCGCTCAGGCTTGCCTGAAATCACATGAGGTCATTTGTGATGAAGAAAACACAGACACTACTCAATCGTCACCAACTGCTCGATCTGGCCGCCCTGCAGGGCTGGCTGGAGCACAACCTGGACCCGGTGCAGCGCGCCGATCAACTGCTGACCCTGCGTCCGGAAGAGCTCAACTGCATCTTCGATACCCTGCCCATCAACGAGGGGGCTGCATTGCTCAGCTCGCTGTCGGCGGACTGTGCCGGCCGGCTGCTGATGCGGCTGCATGCCAGCATCGTCAGCCTGTTGCAGGGGGCCATGCCCCGGCGCGACATGCTGGCCATTCTGCGCCGGCTGGGGAGCAGTGATCGCACCATGCTGCTTGCCCGCTTCCCGGAGCAGGTCCAGTCCACCTTCTACTCCCTGCTCGATTGGCCGACCGAATCGGTGGGCGCCAACATGCGCCACGAATTCCTGGCCATCGGCGATCAGGAGACGGTGGGCAGTGCCAAGCAGCTGATCCACGATGCCTGGGACAACGCCCAGCTGTTCCAGAACCTCTATGTGGTCAACAACGACAAACGCCTGCTCGGCAGCATCTCGCTCAAATCCCTGCTGATTGCCGACCCGCAACTGCCGGTGAGCGAGCTGATGGACCGGGAGGTGGTGCGCATCAACGCCCGGGCGGATCAGGAGCTGGCCGCCCGCCTGCTGATCGATCGTGACCTCTCGACCCTGCCGGTGGAGGATCAGGGCAAGCTGGTGGGCATCTTCCACGTCGACGATGCCGCCGACATCCTGGAGCTCGAATCCACCGAGGATGCGGAGATGCAGGGGGGCTCCTCGCCGCTCGATACTCCCTATCTGCAGGCGACCCCCTGGCAACTGTGGCGCAAGCGGGTGGGCTGGCTGCTGATCCTGTTCGTGGCCGAAGCCTATACAGGTACCGTGCTGCGGGCGTTTGAAGAGCAGCTGGAAGCCGCCATCGCGCTGGCCTTCTTCATCCCACTCCTGATCGGCACCGGCGGCAACAGCGGCACCCAGATCACCACCACGATCGTCCGTGCCATGGCGGTAGGGGAGGTGAGCCTGCGCAACCTCGGCACCGTGCTAAAAAAAGAGATCTCCACCGGTCTGCTCATCTCGGCCGCCATCGCGCTGGCGGCCTGGGTGCGGGCCTGGAGCTTAGGGGTCGGTCCCCAGATCGGCATGGTTGTCACCCTGACCATCATCGCCATCGTGCTGTGGAGTGCCACCGTCGCCTCTGTGATCCCCATGGTGCTGCGTCGTTTTCGCATCGACCCGGCCGTGGTGTCCGCCCCCTTCATCGCCACCCTGGTGGACGGCACCGGTCTCATCATCTACTTCGAGATTGCCAAGCTGCTGCTGCCCGAGCTGCAGTAAGTCGCAATCCGAAAACGCAAAAGGCAGCCCATGGGCTGCCTTTTTTGCATCCGTCGCCCGCGCTCAGCCGAGCTGGAACAGCAGTGGCCAGCCCTGCTCCTGGCAATAGCGGTGCTCTTTTTCCAAGTTCTGCATCAGCAATTTGTTCTCCTCGCACCAGTCGAGTGGCAGGGTCACCACCAGCTGATCGCCTTGCGCCGCGACTTTCCACTCGGGTAGCAGGTTGTCCTGACGCCTGTGGTGGGCTGCCACTGCGAGGCGCAGGATGCGGATGCAGCGCAGCACCGTCTGCTCGTCGTGGTTGGGCAGGGCGGGTAGCTCGGCGAGCTTGAGCCCCTTGCGCTGGAAGCGCACCAGGGCCGCCAGCAGGGCCTGATCGTCCTGGTTGAAGCCGGGCAGGTCGGTGTGCTGCAGGATATAGGCGGAGTGGCGGTGGATGCCGCTGTAGTTGATGGCAAGGCCAATCTCGTGCAGCCGCGCCGCCCAGCCGAGGATGGCGCGATAGGGCTCTACCGGCAGCTGCCATGGCACCTGCAGGGCATCAAACAGGGTCAGCACGCTCTGCTCCACCCGGGCGGCCTGCTTTCGGTCCAGCCGGTAGTGGGTGCCGAGGGCCTGGGCGGTGCGCTCGCGAATGTCGTGGTGCTGCAGCCGCTCCTCGAATTCATACAGCAAGCCTTCGCGCAGGGCGCCGTCGGAGTACTCCATCCGTTCGATGGGCAGGGAGGTGAAGAGCCCGATCAGGATGGCGACCGCGGCGGCAAACACCTCCTGGCGCTCTTCGGTGAGGCCGGCCAGCTTGAGATCGCCGACCCGCTTGTGGGCCAGCATCTCCCGTTTGAGCTGCTCCAGCCCGGCAAGCGTGATGTTGCCGTCGGTCCAGCCCTCACCCTGCAGCACATCGCGCACGGTGCGGATCGAGCCCGAACTGCCGAGGCAGCTCTGCCAGCCCAGCTTGCGGTACTGGTTGATGATGGGGGCGAGCTGATGCTGGGCCTCCAGCACGGCGCCGTTGAAGGCTTTTTCGCCGAGCTTGCCGTTGGCAAAGAAGCTCTGGGTGAAGCTGACGCAGCCCATCTTGCGGCTGGTGAGCGCCTTGTGTTCAAACCCCTCGCCGATGATGAGCTCGGTGCTGCCGCCGCCGATGTCCACCACCAGCACCTGTCCCTCGATGTGCTGGGTATGGGCGACCCCCTGATAGATGAGGCGCGCCTCCTCCTGACCGCTGATGATCTCGATAGGGTGGTTGAGCACCTTGGCCGCCTCGCTCACAAACTCGCGGGCATTGCTGGCGCGGCGCAACGTGTAGGTACCGGCGATGCGGATCTGATCCGGATTGATGTTGGTGAGCCGCTCGGCAAAGATCGACAGGCAGGCGAGGCCGCGAGCCATCGCCTCCGGGCTCATCCGCTTGTGGGCATCCATCCCTTCGGCCAGCCGCACCCGCTCCTTGATGCGATCGACGATGCGAAAGCGCCCCTCGCTGAGATGGGCGATCACCATGTGAAAGCTGTTCGAGCCGAGATCGACGGCGGCGTACAGGCTATTGTCCATTGTTTGACTCTATGCGTTTGAGGTAGTCGTAAATCGCGACCTGGGAGCGAATTTTGCGGCGGTTGCCCCGCTTCACGTATTCGTTCTTCTGGTCGGCATCGATGACCCGCGCCTTGCAGGTGTCACTCAGTTGTAGCTCGAGAATATCCAGGATGCGCTGCTTGAGGCGCTCGTCGTAGATGGGGGTGCCCACCTCGATGCGCCCGTCAATGTTGCGGCTCATCCAGTCGGCGCTGGAGATATAGAGCTGGGGGTTGCCCCGGTTGTGGAACACCATCACCCGCGGATGTTCGAGGAAGCGGTCGATGATGCTGATGACCCGGATGTTGTCGCTAAGACCCGGCACCCCCGGGCGCAGGGCGCACATGCCGCGGATGATCATCTGGATGGGCACCCCGGCCTGGCCGGCGGCATAGAGCCGGTTGATGAGGTCTCTGTCCACCAGGTTGTTGATCTTGAGGGTGATGCCGCTTGGCTGCCCCGCCTTGGCGTTGGTGAGCTCGTTGTCGATGAGCCGATAGAGCTGGCGCCGGCTGTTGATGGGGGAGACCAGCAGGTGGTTGAACTTGTAGCGCCGATAGGGGTACTCGATGTATTCAAACACGCTCTCCACCTCGGCGGTGATGTCCGGGTGGCGGGTCAGCAGGGAGAAGTCGGTGTAGATCTTGGCGGTCTTCTCGTTGAAGTTGCCGGTGCCGATGTGGGCATAGCGCACCGCCTCGCCATGTTCGTGGCGGGTGATGAGGCAGAGCTTGGAGTGGATCTTGAGGCTCGGCACCCCGAACACCACCTTGACCCCCGCATTGGTCAGGATATTGGCCCAGTCGATGTTGGCCGCCTCGTCGAAGCGGGCGCGCAACTCCACCACCACTGTCACCTTCTTGCCGTTGTTGGCGGCGTCGATGAGGGAGTGGATGATGCGCGACTTCTTGGCCACCCGGTAGATGTTGATGCGAATGGCGCTCACCGCCGGATCGAACGCCGCCTGGCGCACCAGCTCGGTGAAGTGGTGGAACTTGTGGTACGGGTAGTAGAGCAGTATGTCCTGCTTGGTGATGGCGTCGAAGGCGTTGACGAAACCGTCGAAGTCGCGGCAATCGAGGGCCGGCAGCTTGGGGTTCTCCAGATAGTCCCGGCCCACGTTGGGGAAGCCGATGAAATCCTTGAAGTTGTGATAGCGCCCGCCCGGCATGATGGCGTCGTAGGAGCTGATCTGCAGCTTGAGCTTCAAGAAGCTTATCATGGCTGCCGGCATCTCCCGCTCGTAGACGAAGCGCACCGGCATGGCGGTGAGGCGCTGTTTCAAGCCATCACTCATCTTGTCCACCAGGCTCAAGTCCAGCTGGTCGGAGAGGTCATACTCGGCATCCCGGGTCAGCTTGACCGCGTAGGCGGCAATCTCGTCGTAATCGAAGAAGCCCTTGAAGATCTCGTCCAGACAGAAGCGGATGACGTTGTCCAGGATGATAATCTGCTTCTTGCGGCGGGTCCCTTCTGGCGGCAGCTGGAAGAAGCGGGGCAGATCGTCGGTCGGCACCTCCACCAGGGCGTACTGGATCACCTGGCCGTTCTTCTTCATCTCGATGGCCAGATAGGTGTACTCGTCTTTCAGAAACTTGACCGGGTTGACCTCCTTGTTGAGCAGGATCGGGATGATGTGGCGCAGCACCTTCTCCTTGAAGAAAACCCGCAGCCACTGCTGGATGGATTCGGAGAGCTGGTTCTCGTTGACCAGGAAGATGTTGTGGCGGGCCAGCGCGATCAGCAGCTCCTTGTAGGTGTTGTCGAACGCCTCGCCGAGCGCCATCACCTTCTGCTGGATGGCCCGCAGCAATACCTTGGCCTCGTCGTCGCCGCCGTGCACCTCGTTGATCAGGATGCGGCGCTTGACGTCCGACACCCGTACCTTGAAGAACTCGTCCTGGTTGGAGGAGAAGATCCCCAGAAAACGGACCCGCTCGATGAGCGGGACCGTCTTGTCCATCGCCTCTTGCAACACCCGTTCATTGAATGAGAGCCAACTCAGCTCCTTCTCTTCATACTGCTTGTCGGTGCTCATGTGATGCCTCTGTGGTCAGGTCGCGTCTGCGCGGCAGTTATGGCGTGGAAATATGACAGATTGATGACCATCCGCTCAGTCGATGAAGGCCTGGTCGATGTCGACCACCAGATCGTCGGAGAGGGACTCCAGCGCACTGATGAGATCCCCCAGTTCGAGCCGGGGCGGCAGTGCCACCAGGGCGTGGGCGTAGAAGAGCGGGGCTCCGGAGTGGGGGGCGGGCTCGCAGCCGGTGGTGAGGTCGGCCACGTTGACGTTGAGCTGGCGCAAGATGCTGGCCACCTCGTGGACGATGCCGGCCCGGTCGTTGCCGGTGACGCTGACCATCACCTGCCGCTCCGGCTCCTGGCTGAGCTGGCCTTCGGCGAAGCTGACGGTGAGGCCGGGCAGCATCGCCAGCGCCTCGCACAGGCTGCGGTAGTGCTCGTCAGGCACGCTCACGTGCAGGATGCCGGCAAACTGTCCCGCCAGCTCGCTCATGGAGCTGGCCAGCCAGTTGCCCTGCTGGTGGCTGATGACGTCCGCCAGACTCTCGACGATACCGGGCTTGTCTGCGCCGATCACGGTCACGACCAATTGCTTTTGCATCCTGCTCTCCTTGGAATTGGGTTTCTCCAGCATTGTGCCTGCTGTCACAGGCCATATGAAGCCCCGCCGGCAGCAAAAATGGCGAAAAAGCGCGGCGAAGAGGGGGCTGACGCCATTTCTGCACTGCCTGCGCCCGCAGCTGCGTGGTAGAGTGATGCCCCTGTTTTGTATTGTGAAACTAGCTGGCTCTGGTGAGCGGGATGTGCGCGTATGAATAGCCTTGTCGTATCGGGATTGGTGTTGTTGGTGCTGCTTCTGCTGGCGATCTTCTGGAGCAGGGGCAAGAAGGGCAAGGCGCTGCCCTATGAGCTGCAGGAGACCCTGTTCAGCCCGGCGGAGCGCTCCTTCCTCGGTGTGCTGGATCTGGCGGTGGGCGACCAGGCTCGGGTCTTTGCCAAGGTGCGGGTGGCCGATGTGCTGACGCCGGAGGCGGGGATGGGCAAGAGCAAGTGGCAGCAGGCTTTCAACAAGATCAGCGCCAAGCACGTGGACTATCTGCTCTGCCACCCCTCGGATCTCTCCTTCATCTGCGCCATCGAGCTCGATGACAGCTCCCACCGCCATCAGAAGCGCAAGGCGCGGGATAGCTTCCTCAAGGCCGCCTTTGACAGTGCCGGTCTGCCGCTGCTGCAGATCCCGGCTAGCAGCCACTATCAGGTCGAGGAGCTGCGCGAACAGATCCTGCCGCTGCTGAACCGCAGCACGGATCTGCCGCAAGAGGATCTGCTGCCGGGCGAGCGCCGCGAACCCACCTTCAGCCCTCTGCAGCTGGACAGGGTCGAGGTGGAAGAGCCCCACCATGGTGGCCGAGCCCCGGCTGTGGCCCCCATCAAGGCCATCGTATCGCCACGCAGTGCGCCGCTGCCGGCGGCCGACGCCGAGCTGGTGGACAATCTGTTTGCCGAGGTGGAAGAGGACGAAGACGAGGCTCCCCATCAAGTGCCGCACTGCCCCCGTTGCGATGCGCCGTTGGTGGAGCGGGAAGCCAAGAAGGGACCCCATGCCGGCCGCCTGTTCCTGGCCTGCAGCCGCTTCCCCGAGTGCCGTTACGCCGCGCCCCACACTCACGCCCGCCATTGACCATCCTGCCTGCTTGCGGCCCGCTACGGGCCGCA
>NZ_JBFOCR010000014.1:380202-527647 GCF_040907935.1 Aeromonas sp. s2
GCCCGCTACGGGCCGCAAGCAGGCCTCCCGCACCTGTTCCTCTCATCCTCTTGTTTGCCTGCGGCCTGCCCGCGTTATCCAAAAAAAGAGTCGACAAAATTTATCTTGTGGCGCCGTTGGGTCGATAAACTTAGGTGAAATGCGACAAATTTTGACAATGCGTCGGAATTTTGGCACTTTGTGCATCCTGCATAAAGTGCGTGGCTTGACCACATAAGCACAATAAAACAATAAGTTACGTCGAGAATAGAGGGATGGATATGATGGCAATGGGAGTGTTGATTGTTGACGCCGATGCGCAGCGGCGCCAACAGTTGGGGACAGTTCTCTCGTTCATGGGGATCCCCTGGCAGGAGGTTGCCGAGGGTGATCTGGAGGTTGCCATCGAGTCATCCGGCCCGCTGCAGGGGGTACTGACCGGTGCCCTCAATGGCCGGCCGCTGGGCGAGCTGCTGACCGGTTTTCCCCGGGTGCCTTTCCTGTCGCTGGTGGAAGCCGACTTCCCCAACAGCAACTTCATCGGGGTGGCTGAGTCCCCCTTTACCTATGAATCCCTGACCCGCCATCTGCACTTTTGCCAGGCCTTCGTCTCCCTCCACCCCCGTCAGCAGACCCACGACAAGGGGCAGGCGCTGCTACGCCTGCTGGTGGGCAAGGGCAAGGGGATCCAGGAGGTGCGCCGGCTCATCAGCCAGGTGGCCGAGACCGATGCCAACGTGCTGATCCTCGGCGAATCGGGTACCGGCAAGGAAGTGGTGGCGCGCGCCATCCATGAACTCTCGGCCCGAAGCGCGGGCCCCTTCGTGCCCATCAACTGCGGCGCCATCCCGGCCGAGCTGCTCGAGAGCGAGCTGTTCGGTCACGAGAAGGGGGCCTTCACCGGAGCCATCGCCGCCCGGCGCGGTCGCTTCGAACTGGCCCAGGGGGGCACCCTGTTTCTCGACGAGATCGGCGACATGCCGTTGCCGATGCAGGTCAAGCTGCTGCGGGTGCTGCAGGAGCGGATGTTTGATCGGGTCGGCGGTGGCAAGCCCATTCAGGCGGACGTGCGCATCATCGCGGCCACCCACCGGGATCTGGAGGCGATGATCCGCACCCAGGTCTTCCGTGAAGATCTCTACTATCGCCTCAACGTCTTCCCCATCGAGACCCCGCCGCTGCGGGATCGGGCCGACGACATCCCGCTGCTGCTGCAGGAGCTGCTCAATCGCCACGCCGAGCTGCATCAGGGGATGATCCGCCTGACCCAGCGCGCCATGGAGTCCCTGATGCAATACCCCTGGCCGGGCAACGTGCGCGAGCTCTCCAACCTGCTGGAGCGGCTGCTCATCCTCTACCCGCAGCAGATCGTCGATGTGGCCGACTTGCCGAGCCGCTATCGGCTGCTGCCCTGCGAGCCGCGGGACGAGCGGCTGACCGAGATGGACGAGCGCGATGCGCTGGCCGCGGTGTTCCAGGATCCGCCCGAGCTGGATCTGCCCGCCAGCCACGCCCGTGCCATGCAGCTGCCGGAGGAGGGGGTCAACCTCAAGGAGATGCTGGCTGACCTGGAAGTGGAGCTGATCCGCCAGGCGCTGGAGTCCCAGGACGGGGTGGTGGCCCGCGCCGCCGACCTGCTCGGCATGCGTCGTACCACCTTGGTGGAGAAGATGAAAAAATACGGGATGAGCAAGGAAGCATAAGGGTCAAAGCCTTGACGCCAAGCTTCAAGGCTTTGATTTTATATATAATTTTTAGTGGCATGGAAATTGAATAAGCTGACTAAGTCGCCAGTTTGAGGTCAGCTTTATGACAGCCCAGCCGCAAGAAACCCCGCTCCAGTCTCACGAGGTGAGCCAGCTTTACGCCATCTTCACGGCGCTGCCCACCGGTGTCTTGCTGCTCGACGGCGAGGGCCGGATCACCCGCGCCAATCCGGCCGCCAAGGCGCTGCTGGGGGAGCCGCTGGAAGGGCAGGCCTGGCGCCAGATCATCGACCGCTGCTTTCAGCCCCGCGAGGATGACGGCCACGAGATCTCCCTGCGCGATGGGCGCCGGGTGCAGCTGTCGACCCAGCCGCTGCCGGATCAGCCGGGCCAGCTGGTGTTCATCAACGATCTGACCGAAACCCGCCAGCTGCAAGATCGCATCAACCACATGAAGCGGCTGTCGGCCCTTGGCAACATGGCTGCCTCGCTGGCCCACCAGATCCGCACGCCGCTCTCCGCCGCCATGCTCTATGCCGCCAACCTGGCCAACCGCACCCTCAAGCCCGAATCCCGCAGCCAGTTCCAGCAAAAGCTGATGGCACGCCTGCAGGATCTCGAGAAGCAGATCAACGACATCCTGCTGTTTGCCCGCAACGGTGACAACCAGGTGGTGACCCCCACCTCGGTACAGGGACTGCTGGCCGAAGTGCAGGCGGGGGCCGAAGTCTTCTGCGCCCAGCAGGGCTGCGAGCTGCACATGGAGGCGCCGGAGCCTGATCTCTGCCTGCTGGCCAACAACAGCGCGCTGGCGGGAGCCGTCAACAACCTCATCGCCAACGCCCAGCAGGCGGGGGCAACCTCCTTGCTGGTGAGCGCAGTGCGCAGCGGCGCCCGGGTGGAGCTGCGCATCCTCGACAACGGCAAGGGGATGCCCGCCCACCTGCTGAGCCAGATTTTCGAACCCTTCTTTACCACCCGATCCCAGGGCACCGGCCTTGGGCTGGCGGTGGTGCAATCCGTCGTCCGTGCCCATCAGGGGGAGGTCAGCGTGGCCTCGGTCCCTGGCGAGGGCACCTGTTTTACCCTGTCGTTCCCTCTGCATCAGCAGGCGGTGCCGCTCGGAGGTGTCGCATGAACCATGTTGAGCGTCAGCGCCATCCGGCAGGGATCAATATCAATGCGGCCAGGCTGGCTGTGGTGGGAGGTGTAGCATGACTCAGGCCCGGATCCTGGTAGTGGAAGATGACAATGGCCTGCGCGAAGCGCTGATGGATACCCTGTTGCTCGGTGGCTATGAGTGCCGCGAGGTGGACAGCGGTGAGCGGGCCCTGCTGGCCCTGTCGCGCCAGAATTTCGACATGGTGATCTCGGATATCCAGATGGGGGGAATGGACGGCCTGACCCTGCTGGCCAACATTCGTCAGCAATATCCCCAGGTGCCGGTGCTGTTGATGACCGCCTACGCCAATATTGACGGCGCGGTGCGGGCCATGCGCGAAGGGGCCATCGATTACCTGGCCAAGCCCTTCTCCCCCGAGGTGCTGCTCAATCAGGTCAGCCGCTATGTGCCGGCCCAGAAGGTGGAGAAACGGGCCGTGGTCTACGGCGATCCCAAGACTGCCGAGCTGTTCCAGCTGGCGACCCGGGTGGCCAGAAGCGAGGCCACCGTGATGGTGACCGGTCCGAGCGGGACCGGCAAGGAGGTGCTGGCCCGCTACATCCACGACAACTCCAGCCGCGCCGAACAGACCTTCGTCGCCATCAACTGCGCCGCCATTCCGGAAAACATGCTGGAGGCAACCCTGTTCGGCTACGAGAAGGGGGCCTTTACCGGTGCGGTGCAGGGCTGCCCCGGTAAGTTCGAACAGGCGCAGGGGGGGACCCTGCTGCTCGACGAGATCACCGAGATGGATCTGGGGCTGCAGGCCAAACTGCTGCGGGTGCTGCAGGAGAAAGAGGTGGAGCGGCTCGGCAGTCGCAAGCTGATCCCGCTCGATGTGCGGGTCATCGCCACCAGCAACCGGGATCTGAAAAAAGCGGTGCAGGATGGCCTGTTTCGCGAGGATCTCTACTACCGCCTCAATGTCTTCCCGCTGCGCTGGACGGCGCTGTGGGAGCGCCCGGGCGACATACTGCCGCTGGCGGAGCACCTGCTGGCGCTGCATGCCGGTCAGCAGGGACTGCCGACGCCGCAGCTCACAGAACCCGCTCGCGAGCGGCTGCTGGCTCACCCCTGGCCCGGCAACGTGCGCGAGCTCGACAACGTGGTGCAGCGCGCCCTCATTCTGAGTCCCGACGGCCTCATCGGCTGCGAGCACCTCATTCTGGAAGAGGTGGAGGAAGAGGAGATCCGCCTGGTCGGCAACGAGCGCAGCAGCGGCAGCGAACACCTGGGCAGCGAGCTCAAGCAGCAGGAGCATCAGATCATTCTCGACACCCTGCAGGATTGCAACGGCAGCCGCAAGGCGGTGGCCGACCGGCTCGGCATCAGCCCACGCACCCTGCGCTACAAGCTGGCCCAGATGCGCGAGGCGGGGATCGACCTGCCAGCCTGAGGCCATTCCGGGCCCGACCATGGGCCGCAGTGCGGGAGGCATCATGGTCTTGCCGGCCCGCCTCGATTATCATGGGGCCTCGGCGTTATGAGCCCGATTCCTGTCTGTATCGCAGCACAGGGGTCGGCGCCTTTATAAGGGACCCCTATGATCTCTCATCGAAAACTGGAAAGCGTACTCAACCATCTGCTCGAACCGCACGCCATCAAGGATTACTGCCCCAATGGCCTGCAGGTGGAGGGGCGTGAGCGCATTCGCAAGGTGGTGACCGGCGTCACCGCCAGCCAGGCCTTGATCGATGCGGCCGTGGCCGCCGATGCTGACGCCATCCTGGTCCATCACGGCTACTTCTGGAGCGGCGAGCCGGCCCAGATCACCGGCATGAAACAGCGCCGCATCAAGACCCTGCTGACCCACGACATCAACCTGTTTGCCTATCACCTGCCGCTGGACGTGCACCCCGAGGTGGGCAACAACGCCCAGCTGGCCCAGTTGCTGGGCATCAAGGTGCGCCGCGGCCTCGAGCCCTGGAACAGCAAGAGCGTCGCCATGGTGGGCAAGCTGGAAGAGCCCATGAGCGGGTCTGACTTTGCCAAGCTCATTGCCGAGCGGCTCGGCCGTGAGCCGCTCCATTGTGGCGACAGCGGCCCCGAGCTTATCCGCTCGGTGGCCTGGTGCACCGGCGGCGGCCAGAGCTACATCAATCTGGCGGCGGAGCAGGGCATCGATGCCTTCATCTCCGGTGAAGCCTCCGAGCAGACCATCCACACCGCCCGCGAGATGGGCATGCACTTCTACGCCGCTGGCCACCACGCCACCGAGCGTTACGGCGTCAAGGCGCTGGGGGAGTGGCTGGCGACGGTGCATGGGCTGGATGTCACCTTTATCGATATCGACAATCCGGTCTAGGTTCGATTAGCCGCGTAGCGGGGTAATCGGACCTGACTGCAGCAAGTGCGCTGGTAGATAGAAATGACAAGGGAGGCTTAAGCCTCCCTTGTTCTATTTTGCATGTGGCAGTTAACCGTTACTCGCTGGCATAACCCGCGGGGCCGAGCAGAGCGCCGCCGAGCAGAGCGGCCCCCTCCAGCATCTGCAGCCTGCCTTCACAGAACCACTGCACCACCAGTGGGTAGATGCTGTGCTCCTGCACCTGCACCCGGGCCGCCACCTCCTCGGCCGTGTCCCCTTCGAAGATGGGAACGCGCGCCTGCAGGATCACCGGGCCGCCGTCGAGCTCTTCGGTGACGAAGTGGACGCTGGCGCCGTGTTCGTCGTCACCGGCATCGATGGCGCGCTGGTGGGTGTGCAGCCCCTGGTACTTGGGCAGCAGGGAGGGGTGGATGTTGACCATCCGACCGGCAAAGTGCCGCACCAGGTCGGCACTCAGGATCCGCATAAAGCCGGCCAGCACCACCAGGTCGGGCTGATAGTCGTTCATCAGCGCCAGCAGGGCGGCGTCATACTCCTCCCGACTGGCAAACTGCTGCTGGGCCAGGATGGCGGTGGCCACCCCCGCCTCTTTGGCGCGCACCAGCCCGTAGGCATCGGCCTTGTTGCTGATGACGCCGACCACCTGACCGGCAATCTTGCCGTCGGCGCAACTGTCGAGAATGGTCTGCAGGTTGCTGCCGTTGCCGGAGATAAGGACCAGGATCCGCATCATTGGATGATGACCTGCTCCTCGCCATCGGCCGCCTTGGCGATGTGGCCGATATGCCAGGCGTTCTCGCCTTCCGCCTTGAGCAGGGTCAGCGCTTTTTCAAGCTGATCCGCCGGCAGGGCGATGATCATGCCGACGCCGCAGTTGAAGGTGCGGTACATCTCGTGACGGGTGACGTTGCCAGCCTCTTGCAGCCAGCTGAACACCGCCGGCCACTGCCAGCTCTGCTCGTCGATCACCGCCTGGGTGTTGGCAGGTAGCACGCGCGGGATGTTCTCCCAGAAACCGCCGCCGGTGATGTGGGAGAGGGCGTGGATCTCGCACTCCTTGATGAGCTTGAGCACGGGTTTCACGTAGATACGGGTTGGCTCCAGCAAGGCATTGGCCAGGGTGGTATCACCCAGCGGCTGCTGCACGTCGGCCTTGGAGACTTCCAGGATCTTGCGAATGAGGGAGAAGCCGTTGGAGTGGGGGCCGCTGGCGGCCAGGGCGATCAAGGCATCCCCGTCGCCGACCTTGCTGCCGTCGATGATCTCGCTCTTCTCCACCACACCGACGCAGAAACCGGCGATGTCGTAGTCTTCCCCTTCATACATGCCCGGCATCTCGGCGGTTTCGCCGCCCACCAGGGCGCAGCCGGACTGCTCGCAGCCGGCACCGATGCCGGTGACCACGGCGGCGGCGGTGTCCACATCCAGCTTGCCGGTGGCATAGTAGTCGAGGAAGAAGAGGGGCTCGGCGCCCTGCACGATGAGGTCATTGACGCACATGGCCACCAGATCGATGCCCACGGTATCGTGTTTTTTCAGATCGATGGCGAGGCGCAGCTTGGTGCCCACCCCGTCGGTGCCGGAGACCAGCACCGGCTCCTTGTAGCCCGCAGGGATTTGACACAAGGCCCCAAAGCCGCCAAGACCACCAAGGACTTCAGGACGACGAGTGCGCTTTGACACGCCCTTGATACGTTCAACCAGTGCATTGCCGGCATCGATATCCACGCCAGCATCCTTGTAGCTCAGTGAGGTTTTGTCAGTCACGCGTATTCCCCGTCATATAAAGAAGTGGAGGGTAAAATTCGGGGCGTATTCTAACAGTGGCGGTGAAAAACCAGAAAGGAAATCGTTTGCGCGTTTTTGCGCGGAAATGCTCTACAAGCGGCGGCTTTTGTTGTATGATTCCGCGATTTTTTTTGCGGCAGTTAGAGGAGATAATAATGAAAGTCGTTGAAGTCAAACACCCCCTGGTCAAGCACAAGATCGGTCTGATGCGTGAAGGCGATATCAGCACCAAGCGTTTCCGTGAACTGGCCAAGGAAGTGGGCAGTTTGTTGACCTACGAAGCGACCTCTGACTTCGAAACCGAGAAGGTTACCATCGATGGCTGGAACGGGCCAGTGGAAGTTGACCAGATCAAAGGCAAGAAGGTCACCGTGGTGCCCATCCTGCGTGCCGGTCTGGGCATGATGGACGGCGTGCTGGAGCACATGCCGAGCGCACGCGTCAGCGTGGTCGGTATCTACCGCGACGAAGAGACCCTGCAGCCGGTTCCCTACTTCGAGAAGATTGTCAGCAACATCGAAGAACGTCTGGCGCTGGTCATCGACCCCATGCTGGCCACCGGCGGCTCCATGATCGCCACCATCGACCTGCTCAAGAAGAAGGGCTGCCAGTCCATCAAGGTGCTGGTGCTGGTTGCCGCGCCGGAAGGCATCAAGGCGCTGGAAGCCGCTCACCCGGACGTGGAGCTGTTCTGCGCCTCCATCGACCAGGGCCTGAACGAGAAGGGCTACATTGTCCCGGGTCTGGGCGACGCCGGAGACAAGATCTTCGGCACCAAGTAAGCCTCGATCGCCTCATCGCGTGCCTGCAGGCGCGCAAACGGAGCCGGCACATCGCCGGCTCCGCTGTTTCTCCCGCCCCTGGCTTGCTGCCATGCGCGCCTTGCCGCTACCATAAGCACCATCTCCCATTTCGAGACTTTTCTCATGCTCAAACGTGTTGTGACCGCCCTCTGCTGCGGCTTGTCATTCATGGTGTCGGCTGCTCAGGTGACCGATCTCTATCAGGGCAAGGCCCCCACCAGCGGCGACATGGCGGCAGCCCAGTCCCAGGCTCTGGGCGAGGTGCTGATCAAGGTGACCGGCAAGCGCGACATCCTGACCCAGCCGGCGGTGGTCAAGGCACTGGCGGCCCCCGGTGCGTTCGTGCAGCACTACGGTTATCAGGACGTGGGGCCGGTGAAGTTTCTCAAGGCCGATTTCGACGTGACCAAGGTCAATGCCCTGGTGGCCGAGAGCAAGTTCGCCCTGCTGGGCCCGGCCCGGCCGCAAGTGGCCATCTGGCTGGTGATCAATGAAGGGGAGCGCCGCATTCTGCCGGATCAGTCCAGCGACGGCTGGGCCGCCGCCCTGCGTACCCAGGTCCAGGCGATGGGGCTGCCGGTCAGCATTCCGCTGATGGACCTGGACGACAACATGGCGGTCAATGCCACCGACGTCTGGGGTCGCTTCGCCGATCCCATCCTCAAGGCGAGCCAGCGTTACGGTGCCGAGATGGTGGTGCTGGGCAAGCTCACCCCTGAAGGTGACAAGTGGAGCATCGACTGGGGTCTCTACGGGCCCAAGGCCGGTGGTGAGCTGAGCGAACTGACCAAGGGCGAGGGCGCCGGCACCCAGGCCGAGGTGGCGCAGACGTTCGCCGATGCCCTGGCAGGCTGGCTGGTGCAGAACTACGGGGCGCGCATCTCCGGTGTTGCCTCCAGCCAGACACTGGTGGTGGAGGGGTTGTCCGGTATCGACGGCATGATCACGGTGCAGAAAATGCTGCAGGGGATGGCCAGCGTCACCAAGGTGGAGATTGGCAAGCTGGAGGGGGACAAGGTGACCTTCAACCTGAGCCTGCAGGGGGACAAGGCCGAGCTCATCCGCGGGCTGCAGCTGGAGAGCCGGTTGCGCCAGCTGGCGGATACCCCAGAGGGGCTGAGCTATCAATGGTCGCAGCCCTGATCCTGGTCGAGTATCCTGACCGTTCGGCCGTGAGGCATGGGCGCTCTCCTGCCCGGGCTTGAGCATGCCGGCCAAGGAGTAGCCGTTCCCGTTAGCAATGGTCGCAGCCTCGATCCTTTATGAGGATCCACACCGCCCGGCATCGTCCGGGCGGTTCTCTATCCGCCTTCGCGATGATACACTTGCCCGCAAATGTCACAGTCAAAGCCCAACGAGTGAAGCAACCGGCCCAACTGTCTTTAGCCGTACAACTACCGGATGATGAAACCTTCGTCAGTTTTTATCCCGGCAACAATGCTCATCTGATCACCGCCCTCAAGAATGCGGCCATTGGTCAGGGTTCGCCTTTCCTCTATTTCTGGGGGGCCAAGGGATCGGGCCGCTCCCATCTGCTGCACGCCACCTGCGCCGAGGTCAATGCTCGCGACGCTGCCGCCGCCTATCTCTCCCTCGATCAGTTCGAACAGCTCGACCCCAGCATGCTGGATGCCCTAGAAAGCCTGCCGCTGGTCTGCCTCGACAGCCTGGAAGCCATCGCCGGCAATGCCCTGTGGGAGCGCGCTTTGTTCGACTTCTACAACCGCTGGAAGGAGAAGGGCGAGGGGACCCTGGTGGTGACCGGTTGCAGCGCGCCGCGCAAACTGGGGCTGCAGCTGCCGGATCTCGCCTCCCGCCTCGATTGGGGGGTGAGCTTCCACCTCGACGAGCTGGACGATGAGGGCAAGCTCAGTGCCCTGCAGCTGCGTGCCGAGCTGCGGGGCTTCAAACTGCCCATCGATGTGGGCCGCTTCCTGCTCAACCGCCTCTCGCGCGACATGCGCACCTTGCTCACCACTCTCAATCAGCTCGACAACGCCTCTTTTCGTGCCAAGCGCAAGCTGACTATCCCCTTTGTTAAAGAGATCCTCGAGCTCTGAGCCCTTCGGGTGTGTTTGAGCGTGAGCGACGCCTAAGCAATGAATAAAAAGAAACCCCGGCCAGTGGCCGGGGTTTTGCTATCTCAAGGACTCTCTCAAAGAGTTCTGCCTATCAGTGGAACTGATCTTCTTCGGTGGAACCCGTTAAAGCGGTCACCGAGGATTGGCCGCCCTGAATGACGGTGGTCACCTTGTCGAAGTAACCGGTGCCCACCTCTTGCTGGTGTGCCACGAAGGTGTAGCCCCGCTCGGCAGCGGCGAACTCGGGCTGCTGCACCATCTCGACGTAGTGCTTCATCCCTTCGCCACGGGCGTACTGGTAGGCCAGCTCGTACATGTGGAACCACATGTTGTGGATGCCCGCCAAGGTGATGAACTGGTACTTGTAGCCCATGTCGGACAGCTCCTGCTGGAAGCGGGCGATGGTGGCATCGTCCAGGTTCTTCTTCCAGTTGAAGCTCGGCGAGCAGTTGTAGGCCAGGATGCGATCCGGGAACTGGGCCTTGATCGCTTCGGCAAACTTGCGCGCCTCGTCCAGATCCGGCTTGGCGGTTTCGCACCACACCATGTCGGCGTAGGGGGCGTAGGCCAGACCGCGGGCGATGGCCTGATCGATGCCGGCACGCACCTTGTAGAAACCTTCGGCGGTGCGCTCACCGGTCAGGAAGTCCGCATCGTAAGGATCCGCATCCGTGGTCAGCAGGTCTGCCGCGTTGGCGTCGGTACGGGCGATCACCAAGGTGCTGGTGCCGCACACGTCGGCCGCCAGACGAGCCGCGACGAGCTTCTGCACCGCTTCCTGGGTCGGAACCAGCACCTTGCCGCCCATATGGCCGCACTTCTTGACGGAGGCGAGCTGATCTTCGAAGTGGACGCCGGCGGCGCCCGCTTCAATCATCCCCTTCATCAGCTCGAAGGCGTTCAGCACGCCGCCGAAGCCGGCTTCCGCATCCGCGACTATGGGCAGGAAGTAGTCGATGAAGCCCTCGTCCTGCGGCCCGACCTTGTTGGCCCACTGGATCTGGTCGGCACGGGCGAAGGAGTTGTTGATGCGCTCCACCACCGACGGTACCGAGTTGGCCGGATAGAGGGACTGATCCGGATACATGGTGGAGGAGAGGTTGTTGTCTGCTGCTACCTGCCAGCCGGAGAGGTAAATCGCCTCGATCCCCGCCTTGGCCTGTTGCACCGCCTGGCCGCCGGTCAGGGCGCCGAGACAGTTGACGTAGCCCTTCTTGGCGCCGCCGTGGATCAGCTCCCACAGCTTGTCGGCGCCGCGCTGGGCCAGGGTGTGCTGCGGCTGCAGGCTGCCGCGCAGGTTGACCACGTCCTCGGCGCTGTAGCCGCGTTTGATCCCTTTCCAGCGGGGGTTCTGTGCCCAGTCTTTCTCGATAGCCTGGATCTGTTGCTCACGGGTCAGTGCCATATCAGTTCCCTCTTTCATTGATTTCACGTTTCCATTGACTTGTTATTGGCGAGCCCCTTCCGGAGCCCGTGATTCAGAGCCGCTCGTAACCGGGCAGCGTCAGAAAATCGATCAGGGTATCGGCGCAGGTGATCTCTTCCATCAGGGCGCTCGCCTCGGCGAAGCGACCCGACTGCCAGCGGGCTTCGCCCACCTCGCGTTTGACCACCTCCTGCTCCTCGGCCAGCATCTGGCGGAACAGATCCTTGGTCACCACCTGGCCGTTGGAGAGGCTCTTGCCGTGGCGGATCCATTGCCAGATGGAGGTGCGGGAGATCTCGGCGGTGGCCGCATCTTCCATCAGACCGTAGATGGGCACGCAGCCGTTGCCATTGATCCAGGCCTCCAGGTATTGCAGGGCAACCCGGATGTTGGTGCGCATGCCTGCCTCGGTGCGCTCGCCCTCGCAGGGTGCCAGCAGGTCGGCGGCTGTGATGGGGGCATCCTGCTCGCGCAGCACGCCGATCTGGTTCTTGGCGCCGGCCGGGATGGTGGCGTTGAACACGGCCATGGCGGTGTCGGCCAGGCCCGGGTGGGCCACCCAGGTACCGTCGTGGCCGTTGTCGGCTTCACGC
Organism: Aeromonas sp. s2; assembly: GCF_040907935.1. Taxonomy (NCBI): domain Bacteria; kingdom Pseudomonadati; phylum Pseudomonadota; class Gammaproteobacteria; order Aeromonadales; family Aeromonadaceae; genus Aeromonas; species Aeromonas sp. s2. The sequence continues at coordinate 392,070 of NZ_JBFOCR010000014.1, forward strand.
TGTTTGTCGGCATGTACCTTGGCGAAGACCTGTTCGTTGACGGCGGCATCCTTGGCCGGAATGAAGGCGGCCATGCCCCCCATCGCCAGCGCGCCGCGCTTGTGACAGGTCTTGATCAGCAGACGTGAGTAAGCGGAGAGGAACGGTTTGTCCATGGTCACCACCTGGCGGTCCGGCAGGACGCGATCAGGGTGATTCTTGAGCGTCTTGATGTAGCTGAAGATGTAGTCCCAGCGGCCGCAGTTGAGGGCTACGATGTGATCCTTCATCTGATAGAGCAGCTCGTCCATCTCGAATACCGCCGGCAGGGTTTCGATCAGCACGGTGGCCTTGATGGTGCCGCGGGGCAGGCCGAACTTGTCTTCGGTCCAGGCGAATACCTCGCTCCACCAGCGCCCTTCCAGATGGCTCTGCAACTTGGGTACGTAGAAGTAGGGGCCGGATCCCTTGGCCAGCAGCGCCTTGTGGTTGTGCAGGAAATAGAGGGCGAAGTCGAACAGGCCGCCGGGAATGGGGGCACCATCAAAGGTGACGTGTTTTTCCGGCAGGTGCAGACCGCGCACCCGGCAGATGAGCACGGCCGGATCGGCATTGAGGGTATAGGATTTCCCCTCCGGGCTCTGGTAGGCAATGGTGCCATTGACCGCATCGCGCAGGTTGATTTGCCCCTCGATCACCTTGTTCCAGGCGGGGGCCAGCGAATCTTCGAAGTCCGCCATGAACACCTTGACGTTGGCGTTGAGGGCGTTGATCACCATCTTGCGCTCGACCGGGCCTGTGATCTCCACACGGCGATCCTGCAGGTCGGCAGGAATACCGCGTACCGTCCAGTCGCCGGCGCGGATGTGGGCAGTCTCAGGCAGGAAGTCCGGCAGCTCGCCGCCATCGATACGTGCCTGGCGTGCCACACGTTGTTTCAACAATTCGTCCCGTTGGGGAGCAAAGCGTTCCACCAGTTCGGATACCAGGGCCACCGCGTCCGGCGTCAGAATTTGCGCGTAATCGGGATGCATTTCGCCCTGGATGCGCAGACGGGCGCTACAGTGGGTCTGGGCCGGTGCCGACATAGTGTTCACTCCTTTGAGAATTACATTTTGAACTAATTAACTACGACTAAAGTCGATCCCTGTTTTTTCAATCTTCCCGTAACAACGGGATAACACGATTCATAAGGTGCGAAATATTGCTCTATTCGTCAACAGCTTTTTTAAAACGCCTGTTTTGGTCATGATATTAACTGTATGTTTTAAAAGGGTTTGTTTGATTAACGCAAAAACTCTATGCAGATGGTTATGCTCTTGCTTTCCATCCCTTCGCGATGGCCCCATATCGGGGGGAGAACAGTCGATGGGATGTAACTTATTACGTAATAAAATTACAAATGCAAAAACAAATCCCGACCTCACTCCAAGCTTTCAAAAAACGTCCGTATGAAATGTGTTTGAGCAACCCAGCAAGCGCTTGGTGCCTTCTGGCATTGGCTGGAGAACGGTTGTTTAAAACTTAAGTCGCTCAATGGGACCAAATGGGGTCCAGTGGCAGCAGAGTGAGAAAGTGATGGGCAATAACGTAGGTTTGTATCACCTCAGGGATGGCGTGTGCAGGTGAGGGGAGAAACGCTGGTAGCAGATATGACTGCCGCTATTTCATTACGCAGGATATTGTTGTTATTTGTATCAGCGGGCCATCCTGGCCCTCAAAGGAGGTATCAAGGGGAGATGATCCCGAGTGTCGCGACCCTGCTCTCCCGTGACAGGAAGGGTTGACGCCAGGGCTGACGGTTCAGTAGTCATCGTCCGGCGCCGCCAGATCGACGATGTCGAGCCGTACGACGGGGCCATGCTCGACCACATACTGGTTGGCACCGGTTTCGGTGGCCGGCTGGGGCAGGGGAGAGTGTTCGGGTTGTGTTTCAACTGCTTGCGTCATGGGTGCTTGCCTCACTGGATTGCAAGCCGGTTGGTGACTCCATCACCCGGGTTTCCACCTCCCTGTACGAATTGCCGGCGGAAAAGTCGCGTATCCTAGCGATACTCTAGAAAGGTTTCAAGCGGTTCTGAATAAAATCCGTACCGCAACTGACTGGTGACTCTTTGAAGGAGAGGGCGTGACACGAGAGGCTAACGGCGAGCGGCGGGTGAAGATCGGGATGACGGGCAAAAAAATAGCCCAGTCGCTGGACTGGGCTATTTTCGGGGAATGATGGTCGGCGTGAGAGGATTTGAACCTCCGACCCCTGACACCCCATGACAGTGCGCTACCTGGCTGCGCTACACGCCGACAAGGTCAGTCTGTGCTGACGGGGAGGAAGTCTAATGTTCCGCACCTTTGGACGCAACTCCTTTTTTATCATAGAGATGCTGACTGCTTCTTTATTGCTCACCACAGATGGAACTTGGGGGCGTCAGCGGGATTTGGCATAATCGCCGCCCCGCCGCGGGCATGGATGGCGGGACCTATGCCACAGAGAGCGGCGGCACGGGGCCGTGATACCGTCTTTCGCCGACAGCATGATCTGTCGTCATCAACCAGTCAGAGAGGAGCAGGGCGTGAAACCATCGGACGTTGCAGCACAGGCGAGCCAGCACGAGCAGGATGAACGCTGGATGCGCCATGCCATGGCGCTGGCCACCAGGGCCGAGGGGATCGGCGAGATCCCGGTGGGCGCCGTGCTGGTGCTGGGGGAGGAGATCGTCGCAGAGGGCTGGAACCGCTCCATCAGCGAACACGACGCCTGCGCCCATGCCGAGGTGATGGCGCTTCGGGCAGCCGGCGAACGGCTGCAAAACTACCGTCTGCTCGACACCACCCTCTATGTGACCCTGGAGCCCTGCTGCATGTGTGCCGGTGCCCTGATCCACAGCCGGGTCAAGCGGGTGGTCTATGGCGCGCGGGACTTGAAGACCGGGGCGGCCGGCTCAGTGTTCGAGATCCTGCAGGACCCGCGTCACAATCACAGGGTCGAGCTGACCGGCGGCGTGCTGGCAGAGGCCTGCTCGGCCCAGCTGTCGGATTTCTTCAGGCGTCGCCGCGCCGAGAAAAAGGCCGCCAGATTGGCACTGCAACAAACCCCGGCCGCCAACGATTGAGGCGCATCGGCGCAAGCGGCGCGCTCCAGCGGCGCTTGCGCTGCATTTTTAACTTTATAAAACAGTCGCTTGCCATCTTCTTCATGGCATCTTTGATGCCGCTTTCTTGCCTGCAAATAAGCCCCGTTCACGGGTTCTTCATGTAACAAAACTGTCATGCAACCGCCATATAATGCCGCCAAGCCTAGCTCACATTGAGGTTTTGCATGTCATCGGAATCGTTGCACCTGGTTATGGCGGGGAGCAGAAAGCGCCGTATCAAGGATAAGTTGGCCAAGTACGGGGTGACCACGGGCGGAGCCCTGGTACTGGTCGCCCTGTTGCTTATTTTCTTCTATCTGCTCTATGTGGTGAAACCCATCTTCAATGGCGCCTCCATGGAGCCGACCGCATCGTTTACCCTGCCCATTCAGGGCAAGACCGCCTGGCTCGGGGTGGAGGAGCAGAACGAGATCGGCTATCGCTTCAGCGACCAGGGCCAGGTCAACTTCTTTGCCGTCCAGAATGATGGCAAGGTCAAGGTGGGCCAGTCGCTCGGTCAGGCACAGGTAAAGGGTGACATCACCGCCGTCGCGCCGCCGTCGCCGGGCCAGAAGCTGATGGCCTACGGTTTTGCCGACGGCAAGGCCCAGGTGGTGCAGCCCGCTTTCAAGGTCTCCTATCCCAACGACGTGCGGGTCATCGAACCCAGTCTGCAGTACCCCTTCGGCGAAGAGCCGGTCGTGGTGGACCCTGCGGGCAAGGCGCTGTCGCTGATGGTATTTGAAGCCACCAAGGACAAGATGGCCACCGCGGCCGTGACCGCCGATGGTCGCGGCGTCATGATGGTGATGAGCGGCGAGGAGAACTTCCTCTCCGGCGAAGTCGAGTGGAGCGCCCAGAACTACACCATCCCCTCCCTGCCGCGCCACGTGGATCAGATGTTGCTGACCCCCAACCTGCGCATCCTGTTCGTGCGCGAGGGCAATCGCCTCTCGGTCTACGACATTCACAACCTGAACGATATCTCCCTGCGCAACGTGCTGGAGATCAACGCCCCCAACGCCAACGTGACCCGGGTCGAGCTGCTCTCCGGCGCCTCCTCCCTGCTGGTGGGCAACGACAATGGCGTCATCTCCCAGTGGTTCGAAGTGGCCCGGGATGGCAAGCGCCAGTTCACCCAGATCCGCGACTTCAAGGGCGATGGCGCCGTGGCGCAGCTGACCCCGGAACATTTTCGCAAGGGTTTCATCAGTGCCGACAAGAGCGGCACCATCAGCTTCTTCCACGCCACCGGCGAAACCAAGCTGCTGAGCGAGAAGGTGGAGGGCGGTCCGCTGGCTGCGCTGGCCATCTCCCCCCGTCACAACGTGCTGCTGATGCAGCAGGGGGATGCCTTCAAGCTGTTTGCGGTAGAGAACGAGCACCCCGAGGTAACCTGGTCGGCGCTCTGGCAACAGGTGTGGTATGAAGGCTACCCCGAGCCCCAGTACGTCTGGCAGTCCACCTCCGCCAGCAACGACTTCGAAGCCAAGCTGAGCCTGGTCCCGCTGGTGTTCGGCACCCTCAAGGCCTCCTTCTATGCCATGGTGTTTGCGGTGCCGCTCGGAGTCGCCGGCGCCATCTACACCGCCTACTTCATGTCGGCGGGGCTGCGCAAATACGTCAAGCCGACGGTGGAGATCATGGCGGCCCTGCCGACCGTTATCCTCGGCTTCCTGGCCGGTCTGTGGCTCGCTCCCATCATCGAGGGGGCGCTGCCCGGCGTGGTGCTGCTGCTGATCCTGCTGCCGATGGGGATGCTGCTGACCGCCTTGGTGTGGAACTACCTGCCGGAGCGCGGCAAGGCCTGGTTGCCGGAAGGGTGGCACGCCATCCTGCTGATCCCGGTACTGCTGCTGATTGGCTGGGGCGCCTTCGCGGTGAGCCCGCTCATCGAGAACGCCTTCATGCACGGTGACTCGCGCATCTGGCTGACCCACGACATGGGCATCAAGTTTGACCAGCGCAACTCCCTGGTGGTCGGCATCGCCATGGGCTTTGCGGTCATTCCCACCATCTTCTCCATCGCCGAAGACGCCGTCTTCTCGGTGCCCAAGCACCTCACCCAGGGCTCCCTGGCCCTCGGTGCCACCCCGTGGCAGACCTTGAGCCGGGTGGTGATCCTCACCGCCAGCCCGGGCATCTTCTCGGCGGTGATGATGGGCCTTGGCCGCGCCGTGGGCGAGACCATGATAGTGCTGATGGCCACCGGCAATACCCCCATCATGGACTTCTCCATGTTCCAGGGGCTGCGCACCCTGGCCGCCAACATCGCGGTGGAGATGCCGGAATCGGAAGTGGGCAGCTCTCACTATCGGGTACTGTTCCTCGCCGCCTTCGTGCTGTTCGTGTTCACCTTCTTGTTCAATACCCTGGCCGAGTTCATCCGTCAGCGGTTGCGTGAAAAATACAGCTCCCTGTGATGGGCTGCTCTGTAAGGATCGAGGAATCGACAATGGGTAAGTGGTTTAAATCGGGGGCCCCCTGGATCTGGATGACCGGCGGCGCCGTCAGCCTGAGTCTGGTAGCGGTACTGGGTCTGCTGCTGCTGATAGGCTGGCGTGGTCTGGTCTACTTCTGGCCCCACCCCATCTATGAGTGGCAACTGGAAGACGCCCAGGGCAACAAGAGCGTGCTGATCGGCGAAATCAACGACCGCGAGCTGGTGCCGGTCGAGCGGCTGCGGGCCGCCGGCCTGCCGCTGGCAGGGGAGGAGCGCGAGCTGCTGACCCGCTATCTGGTCAAGACCGGCAACCGCGAGTTCGTCGACCTGGACTTCCGCTGGGTGCTGGAGACCGACATCAAGTCCCAGAGCCTGCCGGCGGAGCTGGCCATGGTGGAACGCGCTACCAACGGCAACTTCTACGGCTATATCGTCGCGGTGAAAGAGGATGGCCGCGAGCTCACCTCGGATCTGCATCCCGCCCTGCAGCGGGTGCTGGCGCGGGCCAACGGCCTCTCCGAGCAGGCTGACGATCTGCAAAAAGGGGACATCGGCAGCATCAACTATCAGCTGGAGCGGCTGCGCCTGAAAGAGCGCAAGGCCGAGCTGGACGACAAGTTGACCGATCAGCTTAAAGCCGAGCTGGCGAGCGAGCGTCAGGCCCTCAACGATCGTTATCAGGTGCTGGAGAAGGAGCTCTTCTCCCTGCGTGCCCAGGCGGACAGAGACAGCATCACGGTCAAGGACATGCGCGGCGAACTGGTGACCATGCCCATGTCCAAGGTGCTGGACGTGGTGTGGCCCAACGACATGAGCCTGCCGGCCAAGGTGGGTTACTGGTTCCACCAGATCGGCAAGTTCGTCTCCGACGATCCGCGCGAGGCCAACACCGAGGGCGGGGTGTTCCCGGCCATCTTCGGCACCGTCTTCATGGTGTTCCTGATGGCGATCATCGTGACTCCGCTGGGGGTCATCGCTGCGGTCTACCTGCACGAGTACGCGGGCAAGAACAGCCTGACCAAGATCATCCGCATCGCAGTGATTAACCTGGCGGGCGTGCCCTCCATCGTGTACGGCGTGTTCGGTCTGGGCTTCTTCGTCTACACCCTCGGTGGTTCGCTGGACCAGCTGTTCTATCCGGAAGCGCTGCCGAGCCCGACCTTCGGCTCCCCTGGCGTCATCTGGTCTGCGCTGACCCTGGCCATCCTGACCCTGCCGGTGGTGATCGTCTCCACCGAAGAGGGGCTGGCCCGGATCCCGAGCACCATCCGCCAGGGGTCTCTCGCGCTGGGGGCCACCCAGGCCGAGACCCTGTGGCGCATCGTGCTGCCCATGGCAAGCCCGGCCATCATGACCGGCCTCATTCTGGCCATCGCCCGCGCGGCCGGTGAAGTGGCGCCGCTGATGCTGGTGGGGGTGGTGAAACTGGCGCCGACCCTGCCGATGGACGGCAACTTCCCGTATCTGCACGTGGAGCGCAAGTTCATGCACCTGGGCTTCCACATCTATGACGTCGGCTTCCAGAGCCCCAACGTCGAGGCGGCGCGTCCCTTGGTCTACGCCACCTCCTTCCTGCTGGTGACGGTGATCGTCGGCCTCAACCTGACGGCCATCGGTATCCGTAACCACTTGCGTGAAAAATTCCGGTCGCTGGAACATTGATAGACCAGCACCACAGAGACGGGCAGGGAACAGGGTTCCCTGCCAGCCAAGCGTTCCGGCCGCGGGCAATGAGAGTGCCCGCCGCCACCGACAGATTTTGAGGTAACAGATGATCAACGTAACGACCGCAGCGACCCAGCATACCGCGACCGACCTGCTCAACCTGAGCCCGGAGCAGACCGCGCTGGAGGTGAAGGATCTCAACCTGTACTACGGCAACAAACAGGCGCTGTTCAACGTCAACATGAAGATCCCCAAGGGCCAGGTCACCGCCTTTATCGGCCCCTCCGGCTGCGGCAAGTCCACCCTGCTGCGCTGCATCAACCGGATGAACGACCTGGTGGAGATCTGTCGCATCGAGGGCGAGATCCAGCTGCACGGCCACAACATCTATGACAAGAGCGTCGATGTCTCCGCCCTGCGCCGTCAGGTGGGCATGGTGTTCCAGCGCCCGAACCCCTTCCCCAAGTCCATCTACGAGAACGTGGTCTATGGCCTGCGCCTGCAGGGCATCAACGACAGACGCACTCTGGACGAGGCGGCCGAGCGCTCCCTGCGCGGCGCGGCCCTGTGGGACGAGGTGAAGGATCGCCTGCACGACAACGCCTTCGGCCTCTCCGGTGGTCAGCAGCAGCGTCTGGTGATTGCCCGCGCCATCGCCATCGAGCCGGAAGTGTTGCTGCTCGATGAACCCACCTCGGCGCTCGACCCCATCTCCACCCTCACCATCGAGGAGCTGATCAACGAGCTCAAGAGCCAGTTCACCGTGGTGATCGTGACCCACAACATGCAGCAGGCGGCGCGGGTCTCGGATCAGACCGCCTTCATGTACATGGGTGAGCTCATCGAGTACTCGGACACCAACACCATCTTCACCACCCCGGCCAAGAAGAAGACCGAAGACTACATCACCGGTCGTTACGGCTAAGGGATGCTGGCGATGGAGATGAGCAAGATGAGCATCAACAAACAGATTACCGGTCAGTTCAACGACTAGGGCGTGTTGGTGCAACAAGGGTTATGGGGATGAGCAAGATGAGCATCAACAAACAGATTACCCGTCAGTTCAACGACTAAGGCATACTCGGAGCATCAAGGATTATTGGTATGGACAATATGAACCTCAACAAACACATCTCCGGTCAGTTCAATGCCGAGCTCGAGAGCGTGCGCAACCAGGTGCTGGTGATGGGCGGGCTGGTGGAGCAGCAGCTGACCGACGCCATCGCGGCGATCCACGATCAGGATCTGGACGCGGCCCGCAAGATCGTGGCCAACGACCATAACGTCAACGCCATGGAAGTGGCGATCGACGAGGAGTGCACCCGTATCATCGCCAAGCGCCAGCCCACCGCCTCCGACCTGCGGCTGGTGATGGCCATCATCAAGACCATCACCGATCTCGAGCGCATCGGCGACGTGGCGGACAAGATTGCTCGGATGCTGACCGACAACGCCAACAAGCCGCAACCGCCGTTGGTGTCGCTGGAGAACATGGGCCGACGCACCATCAAGATGCTGCACGACGTGCTGGACGCCTTCGCCCGCATGGATCTCGATGCTGCACTGGCGGTCTACAAGGAAGATGACAAGGTGGACCGGGAGTACGAGTCCATCATTCGCGAGCTGATGACCTACATGATGGAAGATCCGCGCACCATACCGCAGGTGCTCAACGTGCTGTGGGCGGCGCGAGCCATCGAGCGGGTCGGCGATCGTTGCCAGCACATCTGCGAATACATCGTCTACTACGTGAAAGGCAAGGACGTGCGCCACACCAAGGCGGACGACCTGGGCACCCTGCTGGGGAAAGGGTGAGTCTGAAATGAATAAAAAGGCGCTTTGAGCGCCTTTTTTGTTGCCTTTTCAGTCAGTGCAAGATATCGCCACCCGACTGGCGCTTTTCTGCTAGAATATGCCCCCTGTGTGAGTCCCGGATCGACTCACGGTCCGGTCTCCCGGACCCAGTTTGCCGTCTTGTGCTAAGACGGGTGTAGCAATAGGTTAATCATGAGTTTTGCCGATAGTTTATTTTTCCTGATGCTGCTGGTTGCCGGCAGCGTGTTCTTCTCTCTCTCCGAGATCTCCCTCGCCGCCTCCCGCAAGATCAAGTTGCAGGTGATGGCCGATGAGGGCAACCGCCATGCCGAAAAGGTACTGGCACTGCAGGCCCAGCCGGGCAACTTCTTTACCGTGGTGCAGATCGGGCTCAATACCGTCGCCATCCTGGGCGGTATCCTGGGCGAATCCGCCCTGAACCCGGCCATCAAGGAGCTGGTCTCCGAGTTCTATCAGGGGCCCTGGCTGAGTGAAATCAGCTCGGCGACCTCTTTCGTGTTCGTCACCGGCATGTTCATTCTCATCGCCGATCTGATGCCCAAGCGCCTCGCCATGACCATGCCGGAGCGGATCGCCGTGGTGGTGGTGCGCCCCATGCTGCTGTGCGTCACCCTGCTGATGCCGCTGGTGTGGCTGTTCAATGGCATGGCCAACGGCCTGTTCCGGTTGCTGCGCATCTCCATGGTGCGCAACGACGAGATCACCTCCGACGACATCTATGCGGTGATGGATGCGGGGGCCGAAGCGGGCGTCATCCAGCGCGAGGAGCATCAGCTCATCGAGAACGTGTTCGAGCTGCAGTCCCTCGGCGTCACCTCCGCCATGACCGCGCGCGAGAGCCTCATCTACTTCACCCTGCAAGAGGGGGAGGAGAGCATCAAGGCCAAGATCGCCGAGCACCCCCACAACAAGTTCCTGGTGTGCGACCACAACCTCGACAGCATCAAGGGCTTCGTCGACTCCAAGGAGCTGCTGATCCGGGTCATCAGCGGCCAGAGCATCGATCTCAACAGCGGCTCCCTGGTGCAGAACGTCATCATCATCCCCGACACCCTCAACCTCTATGAGGCGATGGAGTACTTCAAGAACCATCGCGGCGACTTTGCGGTGGTGATGAACGAGTACGCGCTGGTGGTGGGTATCGTCACCATGAACGACCTGATGAGTACCGTCATGGGCGAGTGGGCCACCCACGTGGTGGAAGAGCAAATCGTGCAGCGGGACGAGAACTCCTGGCTGGTGGACGGGGTCACCCCCATCTCCGACGTGATGCGTGCCTTCGACATCGAGGAGTTCCCGGAAAACCAGAATTATGAAACCATCGCCGGCTTCATCATGTACATGCTGCGCAAGATCCCCAAGCGAACCGACTCGGTCAAATACGCCGGTTACAAGTTTGAAGTGGTGGACATCGACAGCTACAAGATTGACCAGCTGCTGGTCACCCGGGTAGAGGCCACGCCGGCCGACAAGCCCGCTCAGGAATCGTAAAAGGAGCTCGTTAGCAATCATGAAGATGCAGTCTCATTCCCGTGCGCTGGCCTGTGTGGCGCTCGCCCTGGCACTCGGTGCCTGCAGCCAGAGCGCACCGCGCAAGGCCACTCCCGTCGCCAAGCCGGCCGCTCCCAAGGCTGCCGTGGTCATGCCGCAACCGGATCCCGATGCGGTGGTGCAAAGCGCCGTGGCGGAGCCGAGCCCGGTGTTCGACGAGGAGTATCACGGCCCGGATCAAGGTTCGCTCGAGTCGGTGACCGCCCTGTTTGCCCGCGGCTACATCGAGTCGGCCATGCGCGAGACCATGCTGGCGGCGGTGCACAGCGACTACCCGCTGCTCGGCATGCGGGACGTGCGCCTGACCGACCCGGTGGCCAAGTTCCTCACCTCGGCCCAGGCCCGTACCACGGCCCACGACTACCTCTATGCCGGGGTGCAGCGCCGGTTGGGCCGCCCGCTCAGCCCTGCCCAGTGGGAGCAGATCTGGCAGGGGTATCCCCAGCAGGGTCGGGTTTCCGACTGGGTCAAGCAGACCAAGCGGGTACTGGCCGGGCGTTGAGCCACCAGTTCATCTGTTGCCACAAGAGGCCACCTTAGGGTGGCCTCTTGTTTTTCTACCTGCTGCATTTTGTGGTTTTGCGGTGATGCCGGTTGCCGTCGGGCGGGCTTTGCTTTATCTTGTTTTAGCCATCTAAACATCTATATGTTTTTATGGCTAATTTGTTCAGGGTGACGATGACGACGGGTTGCCGCGCCGCCGGGACAGACGCAACGGATAAAGCGCACAGACCCGCACAACAAGACAACAAGACAACAAGACAACAAACAAGAGACGAGACAGATGGATACGCAGACATTGTGGATACTGGATGGCGGCATGGGGCGGGAGCTGGCACGGCAGGGTGCGCCGTTTCGCCAGCCGGAGTGGTCGGCGCTGGCCCTGATGGAGGCCCCCGAGACGGTGCGCGAGGTGCATCGGACCTATGTGGCGAGCGGGGCACGGGTCATCACCACCAACAGCTATGCGCTGGTGCCGTTTCATATCGGTGAGGCGCGCTTTGCGGCGGAGGGGGAGCGGTTGGCGGCGCTGGCCGGCCAGCTGGCCCGCGAGGTGGCTGACGAGCAGCCGGGTAGCGTGCAGGTGGCCGGCTCCTTGCCGCCGCTGTTTGGTTCCTACCGCGCCGACCTGTTCGACACTGGCCGGGTGAGCGAGCTGGCGACCCCGCTTATTCGGGCGCTCTCCCCCCGAGTGGATTTCTGGCTGGCGGAGACCATGAGCCTCATCGCCGAGCCGCTGGCCATCCAGGCCTTGCTGCCCGAGGATGGCAAGCCGTTCTGGGTCTCCTTCACCCTGGAAGACGAGGCGCCGGGCAGCGAGCCGACCCTGCGCTCTGGCGAGCGGGTGGCGGACGCCGTCGCCGCCTTGGCCGATGCCGGGGTGGACGCCATTCTGTTCAACTGCTGTCAGCCCGAGGTGATCGAAGGGGCGCTCAAGGTGGCCGGCGCCGCTTTGCAAGAGCAGGGGCGCACCGATATTCGGCTCGGCGCCTATGCCAACGCCTTCCCGCCCCAGCCGAAGGAAGCGACCGCCAACGACGGGCTGGACGAGATCCGCACCGATCTGGGGCCGCTGGATTACCTTGGCTGGGCCGAGCGCTGGCGCGCAGCCGGGGCGAGTCTTATCGGCGGCTGCTGCGGCATCGGCCCGGAGCACATTGAGGCGCTGGCCAGCCGGCTGCGTTAAGGAGCGCCCATGAAAGAGAGCAAGATCGGGCTCTGGTCCCTCACTGCACTGGTGTTCAGCTCCATGGTGGGGGCGGGGATCTTCAGCTTGCCCCAGAACATGGCCGAGGTGGCCGGCGCGCGCGCCGTGCTGATCGGCTGGGCCGTCACCGGGGTCGGCATCCTGGCGCTCGCCATGAGTTTTCTCTATCTGTCGCGCTTAAGGCCGGAGCTAGATGGCGGCATCTACAGCTATGCCCGGGCCGGTTTCGGCGATCTGGTGGGCTTCTTCTCCGCCTGGGGCTATTGGCTGTGCGCCACCATCGGCGTGGTGGGTTATCTGGTGATCGCCTTCGCGGCGCTGGGCAGCTTCGTCGACACCCCGGAGCGGGTCTGGTTTGGCGAGGGCAACACCTTGGCGGCCTTCATCGGCGAGTCCTGCATCCTCTGGGCGGTGCACCTGCTGGTGGCCCGCGGCGTGCAGCAGGCGGCCCTGTTCAACCTGGTGGCAACCCTAGCCAAGAGCCTGCCGCTGCTGCTGTTCATCCTGTTTGCCTGCTACTGGTTTGACCCGGTCACCTTCGCGGCGGATCAGCAGGGCAGCACCCTGGCGACGCCGGTCTCCGAGCAGGTGCGCAACACCATGCTGATCACCCTCTGGGTCTTCACCGGCATCGAAGGGGCGGCGGTGCTGTCGGCCCGGGCCAGAAACCGGCGGGACGTGGGCACGGCCACCGTGCTCGGGGTGGTGCTGGCGCTGCTGCTCTATGTGCTCATCTCGGTGCTGGCGCTCGGGATATTGAGTCGCCCCGAGCTCGCGGCCCTGCCCAACCCCTCCATGGCGGGGCTGATGGCCCAGATGACCGGCTCCTGGGGCAAGCTGCTCATCAGCGCCGGCCTTATCGTCTCGGTGCTCGCCTCCTACGTGAGCTGGACCCTGTTCTCGGCCGAGGTGCCGTTCAGTGCGGCGCGTCATGGCGCCTTCCCGGCCATCTTCCGGCGCCAGAACCACAACGGCACCCCCATTGCCTCGCTCTGGCTTACCAGCCTGACGGTGCAGGGCTGCCTGCTGCTGGTGTGGCTGCTCGGCAAGGGTTACACCAACCTGCTGCTCATCTCCACCTCCATGATCCTGGTGCCCTATCTGCTGATCGGCCTGTTCCTGCTCAAGCTCTCCTTGCGTAGGGAGGGCAATGGTCTGATGCGGGTAGTGGCGCTGGTGTCGAGCGGTTACGGCCTCTGGCTGCTCTACGCCGCCGGGGTGGAGTATCTGCTGCTGTCGCTTCTGCTCTACGGGCCGGGTCTGCTGCTGTTCCTCTACAGCCGGCGCCAGCTGGGGGCCGAGCAGCCCCTGAGCGGACGCGAGCGCCTGCTGGCCGGGGTGACGCTGCTGAGCCTCATTCCCGCCGTCTGGTCCTTTGCCCACGTTTGACCGGGTTGTGACCGGCAATGCAAGAGAGCGCCCAAGGGGGCGCTCTCTTTTTGTCTGCTGATTGCTTGCAGTGCGTGCTCAGCGGCTGGCGGTGCCGGCCGGCTTGCCAAACAGCACCGCGAGCTTCTGCCGCCAGGGCAGGCCCCTGGCCTCTTGCAGCATGTCGCGCCACTCGTGGAAGGTGAGGGTGAGCGGATTGAAACTGTGGATGGGCTTGGTGATGCCGAAGCGACACGGCTCGGCGGGGTCTTCTTCCACGAAGGTACCAAACAGCCGGTCCCAGATGATGAGCACTCCGGCGAAGTTGCGATCGATATAGTTGGCGTTGCTGGCGTGGTGCACCCTGTGGTGGGAGGGGGTGTTGAAGATCCACTCCAGCCAGCCAAGCTTGCCCACCACCTGGGTGTGGACGAAGAACTGGAAGCCCAGGCTCAAGAGCACGGTGGCCACCACGGCCTCGGGCGGGAAACCGATGAGGATCATGGGGATCCAGAACAGCCACATGCCGGAGACCGGGTACATCAGGCTCTGGCGAAAGGCGGTGGAGAGGTTGAGCCGCTCCGAGCTGTGGTGCACCACGTGGGAGGCCCACAGCCAGCGCACATGGTGGCTCGCGAAGTGGAACAGCCAGTAGCAGAGATCCTGCAGCAGGAAGAGCAGCAACAGGCTCCAGAGGTTGAGATCTATGTCCAGCAGCCGCCAGCCCCAGAGGGCGTCGTAGAGGTAGGCGATGGCGATGGCCGCCAGCGCGTCTCCCCCCTGATGCATCAGCGCCAGGGTGGCGTTGGCGAAGAGATCCCTCCACTGGTAGCCGGCGCTGGGAAAGGCGGCGCCATGCTTGCGCAGGTAGAGCATCTCCCAGCCGATAAAGGCCACAAAGATCGGCGAGAGGTAGAGCAGGAGCAGTTGCACATCCATGTCGGGTATCCAGTCAGAGCAATTGCTCTCCAGCATAAAGGATGAATGCAAACTTTCATTAACATTTTGCTGCGGTGGGTGTGTTCATCCGGAGCTTGATGTGGCATGTGGCCAGCGGCGGCCCATCAATTGGTATGACGACCCCCTGAGCGGTGGGTGCAGTGACTATGCTTGATGAGGCTTTCTACCTCTGGAGTGGCAGATGATGCGGCTGTGGTGTTGTTTGTTGATGGGGGTCTGCCTGCTGGCGCAGGCCAAGACCCGGGTCGAGATCCTGGCCGATGCCAACTATCCCCCCTACTCCTGGCAGGAGGGAGAGGAGGTCAAGGGGATCTATGCCGACATAGTGCGCAGCGTGACGGCGTCCATGGATGGCTACGAGGTGGTGATCAAGGCCATGCCCTGGCGACGGGGTCTGAGCATGGTGGAGCAGGGCAGCGCCTTCGCCATCTTCCCGCCCTACTACCAGCCCGATGGTCGTCCCTGGATGTGGCCCTACTCCCAGCCATTGCTCGACGAAGAGCTGGTGGTGATGTGCGGCGCCGGGGTGGCCGTCAACACCCCGCAGGCGCAGTTCCCGACCGACTACTATGGCCTGCGCTTTGGCATGAATGCCGGTTTTACCATCGGCGGAGCCCCCTTCTGGCAGGCGATCAAAGAGCAGAAGATCGGGCTGGAGGAGGTGAAGAGCAACCGGGAGAACCTGCTCAAGATCGTGCGCGGCCGGGTGGACTGCACCGTCAACGACCGGCTCTCGCTGCTCTATGAGCTGCTCAGCATGATCAAGGGCAACCAGCTGGCGGTGGCCGATATGTCCCAGCTCAAGCAGGGGCCCGTGCTCAGCCGGGAGCAGGGTTTTCTCGGCTACAGCCGCAAGGGGGAGTTCGACTTCAAGGAGGACTTTGTCGAGCAGTTCGACAAGCATCTCTACGAACTCAAGAAGCGGGACGGGATCCGGACCATAGTGGAGCATTATCTGGGAAAGTCCCCACGCTGAACTGATGGTGGAGCCGGTCAGATTCAGCCTTCCCGTCGTGTCGGCCAAGCAACAGAGGGACTATGAGTCCCTCTGTTGCTTTTATAGTCAGCCTGATCTTGCCCATATGACAACCGCATTCCCTCATCCCTCACCACCATCTGGCGACTGGTCTGTTTGAAAATTCAATGTAACCTGTTGTTTTCAAATGGTTGATGAGGCAGTTATGCAGTGGGTGAAAAGAGGGGCTGTGATCGCCCTGTTGTGGAGTGGCGGAGTGTGGGCCGATCCCGCTCAGGAGCTGGTCAGTCTGCTCAACAGCGAGCAGCAGGCGGAGCAGCTGCAGGCCCAGATGCAGGCACAGATGATCCCGCTGATCATTCGGGGCGCCGGTGAACATGCACAGGAGTTGGCCCAGCACCGCGATGTACTGGAGGCCTGGTTTGCCCGTTATCTCTCCTGGCCGGCCATGAGTGCCGAGGTGGCCGCCATCTACCGCAAGCATTTCACCGAAGCCGAGCTCAAGGAGCTGATCGCCTTCTATCAGAGCCCGGTCGGGAAGAAATCCCTGGATACCATGCCCGCCATCTTTCAGGAGAGCTCGCTGGTGGGTAAATCCCTGGCCGAGCGCAATATGCCGGCACTGCAAACTATGCTGGATGAAGCAAAGCGCAAAGCGACAAAATAGACGCAGTTGGCAGGGTATCAACGTAAAGAGGGAGCCATGGGCTCCCTCTTTCTTTTTGTGCGTTATCCCTTAGAGCACCTGGCTCAGGAACTGGCGCAGGCGCGGGGAGGGGGGATTGTCGAAGAAATCCGCCGGCTTCTCGTCCACCAGCAGTTCGCCGCTCTCCATGAACAGCACCCGATCCGCCACTTCCCGGGCAAAACCCATCTCGTGGGTGACCACCACCATGGTCATCCCCTCGCGGGCCAGCCCCTTCATCACGTCCAGCACCTCGCCCACCATTTCGGGGTCGAGTGCGCTGGTGGGCTCGTCAAACAACATGATGCGCGGCTGCATGGCGAGCGCCCGGGCGATGGCCACCCGCTGCTGCTGGCCGCCGGAGAGTTGGGAGGGGTAGCTCTGGGCCTTGTTGGAGAGCCCCACCTTGAGCAGCAGGGCCTTGGCTCTGTCCTCGGCATCCTTGCGCGACAGCCCGCGCACCTTTTGCGGCGCGAGGCAGATGTTGTCCAGCACGCTCAGATGGGGGAAGAGGTTGAAGGACTGGAACACCATGCCCACCTCTTCTCGCAGCTTGTTGACGTCGCCGGGCTCGGTCAGGCTGATGCCATCCACCACGATATTGCCGTCGTTGATGGTCTCCAGCTGGTTGAGGGTGCGCAGGAAGGTGGATTTGCCAGAGCCGCTTGGGCCGACGATGACCACCACTTCCCCTTCGGCTACCTGGGTGCTGACGTTTTTCAGGGCGTGCACCTCGCTGCCGTAGAACTTCTCCACTGAGCTTGCTTTGATAATCGGATCAGTTGCTGCGCGCATATTTCACCTCCAGACGGCGTACAAGGAAGGAGAGAGTGCCGGTCAGCACCAGATAGAGCAGGGCCACGGTGAACCACACCTCGAACGGGCTGAAGGTGGAGCTGACCACCTCCCGTCCCGCCTTGGTGAGATCGGTGATGGAGATGACCGAGACCAGCGAGGAGTCCTTGATCAGGTTGATGAACTGGCCCGCCAGCGGTGGCAGTACCCGCTTGAAAGCTTGCGGCAGGATCACGTAGCGCATGGTCTGGGCCGAGGTCATGCCAAGGCTGCGACCCGCTTCCATCTGCCCCTTGTGGATGGAGCTGATGCCGGCACGGACGATTTCCGCCACGTAGGCGCCGGTGAAGACCGCCAGTGCTGCCACCCCGGCGGTGAACCGGTCGAGGTTCAGCACGGTGCCGATGAAGAAGTAGACAATGAAGATCTGCACCAGCAGCGGGGTGCCGCGGATGAGCTCCACATAGGTGATTGCCAGGTTGCGCAGGGCCGGATTGGGGGAGAGCCGTGCCAGCCCCGCCAGGGTGCCGAGCAGGATGGCAAAGATGCCCGCCACCAGCGAGAGCTTGATGGTCATCCAGACGCCCCAGGCGATGGGGCCGGCGGTCCAGCTCAGCTGGGTGTCGAGGGTGTCGCCGCGAAAGACGGTGTCCCCTTGCGCCACCTGGCCGCCGCTGGCGGCGATGGGTTGGCGCTGGTTGGGATCGAGATCGTTTTGCAGGAACAGCTTGCCCTTGTCGGCCTCTGTGGTGCCGGCGACCACGGTGCCGTCGAACTCGGCGTAATTTTTCTGCTCCGCCTGGTAGGCGATGTATTGGGGGATCCGCTCCCAGCGCCAGGTGTAATCCACCGATTGCACGGCCTTGTAGATGCCGAACAGGGCGGCCAGCACGATCAGCAGGAAGACGCCGTGCCAGAGCAGTTGATTGGGTTGTTTTTCCATCTGTCTTGTTGGGTTGTGCACTGTCGCAACCTCGTTGTAGTTATTGTTTGGGGATCTGCGTGAAGGGGCGGCGGGCCGCCCCTTGCGAGGTTACTTGAGCTGATCAAGCCAGGCGGTGGATTCGAACCACTTCTTGTAGAGGCGGTCGTAGCTGCCGTCGCCCTTGATCTGGCGCAGGTAGTTGTTGAACCAGTTGAGGGTGTCCTGATCGCCTTTGCGGATGGCCCAGGCCAGCGGCTCGAAGGTGAACGGCTTGTCCAGATGCACCACGGCGCCCTTGTTCTGGGTGGCGAAGATGGCGTTGTAGGGCAGGTCGTAGACGAAGGCGTCGACCTTGCCGTTGATCACTTCCAGCTTGGCGTCATCCTGGGTTTCAAACTGCAGCAGGGTGGCTTTGGGGATCAGACGCTTGACCGCCTGCTCGCCGGTGGTGCCGAGCTTGACCGCAATTTTGTACTTGGGGTCGTTGAGGTCGGTGAAGGACTTGATCTCGCCAGCCTTGTCCTTGCGAAGGACGATGGTCTGCCCGACCACGATGTAGGGGTCGGCGAAGTTGACGCGCAGGTTGCGCTGGGGAGTGACGGTCATGCCGCCCATGATGACGTCGAACTTGTCGGTCAAGAGCGCGGGGATGATGCCATCCCAGGCGGTGTTGACGAACTCCACCTTCACGCCCATCTCCTTGGCGACCATCTTGGCCAGATCCACGTCAAAGCCGATGTACTGGCCCTGCTTGTTGGTCATCTCGAAGGGTTGATAGCCGGCGTCGAAACCGACCCGCAGCACGCCGCGCTCCAGCACGGCATCCAGGGTGGAACTGGGGGCCGCGTTGGCCAGCCCGCACAGCAGCAGGGTAGAGAGAATGAGTTTTTTGATCATAAGTGACGTCTCTGTCAAAAGTGTGTTCAGCCTTGAACCTGATCCCGTGCGACTCCGTGGCACAAGAGACTGCTGCATCCGGCAACAGGGCAAGACAGGATTATTGTCTTGATTGAGGCGAAAGCCCCATATGGGATTCTATTCGCCACCAGTTGAGTGAAAAATGTACCAAATGCCGATTGTGCCAGATGACTCAATAGGTTAGTGGCGCATTTTCCCCGTGGCGACACTCATAAAATCACACGAAAACAACATATCTATCTAATGGGGCGGGTTCAAGCCCAAAATGTATTCAGCACATTTTGTTACAAGGGGACCCGCCGTCAGCGGTGCCAATTGCTGCTCAGCCGGCTGGCGTGCGCCCACAATCAGCTTCACATGAGTGGTAAAGGGGGGGCGAGGTATGGGTGGCAGGCGTAGACCGACTGCGCCGCGATCAAATCAAGAGACGGGTCTGCTGGCCGGGGTGAGTCAGGCCGCCTCGCGAGGGCGGGGGGCCTGTGCCTTGAGGAAGGGGAGCAGCAACAGGGCGGAGACGCCGGCCGCCACCGAGATGACCACGAAGAAGCCCTGCCAGTGCCAGATCTCCATCACCTTGGCCAGCGGATAGCCCGACAGCGCCGCCCCCATGTAGGCGAACAGGCCGACGAAGCCGGTGGCGGCCCCCGCCGAGTTCTTGTGGGAGCACTCTGCCGCCGCCATGCCGATCAGCATCTGGGGGCCGAACACGAAGAAGCCGATGGTGAAGAAGCAGGCCGCCTGCATCACGTAACTGAAGAAGGGCATCAGCCACAGCGACCCCACCGAGAGCAATATCCCCACCGCGAAGATGAGGTTCATGGGCCCGCGGTTGCCGTTGAACAGCTTGTCCGATCCCCAGCCCGCCACCAGGGCACCGATAAAGCCCCCCACCTCGAACATGGAGATGGCCGAGTTGGCGCTCATCAGATTGAAGCCGCGCTGCTCGGTCATGTAGAGGTTGCCCCAGTCGTTGATGGCGGTGCGCACCACGTAGACCAGCACGTAGCAGCAGGCCAGCAGCCAGATGTAGGGGTTGCCGAGCACGTACTTGCGCAGGATCTGGCGATGGGATAGCCCCGCATCCTGAGTCTGCTGGGCCAGCTCCAGCGCATCGCTGCGCCACTCGCCCACCGTGGGCAGCCCCATGGCGCTCGGGGTATCCCGCAGCCGCCAGCAGAGAAACAGCCCGGCAAGGATGGCGATGAGGCCGGGCACTATCATGCCGTAGCGCCAGCCGTGCTGCAGGGCGAGGGTGCTGACGATGAGGGGGATGAGAGCCCCGCCCACGTTGTGGGCCGTGTTCCAGGCCGACCACCAGAAGCCGCGTTCGCTGCGCGAATACCAGCTGGTGAGCAGCTTGGAGCAGGGGGGCCAGCCCCAGCCCTGGAAGAAGGCGTTGGCCACCCAGAGGGCGGCAAACAGCCACAGCGACGACGAGAGCCCGAACAGGATATTGATGACCCCGGTCGCCATCAGGCCGAGGCCCATGAAGTAGCGCGGGTTGGCGCGGTCGCTGATGATGCCGGAGAAGAACTTGGAGCAGCCGTAGGTGATGTAGAACAGGGTCCACAGCATGCCGATGTCGGCCTTGGCCAGCATGCCGCTTGCCAGCATGTCCGGCATGGCGAAGTTGAAGCTCTTGCGGGTGAAGTAGAAGACCGCATAGCCCAGGTACATGGTCAGCAGTATGTGCAGCCGCCAGTGGCGATAACAGGCGTCGATCTCGGCCTGATCGCGGATGAGGGGCTGGGGCGGCGCACTGCGCATAAAGCTCAGCATGGAAGCGCTCCCGGTCGGAGAGTTGGCTTATTCATGGTTTTCCTCCCGCTTGCGATCGGGCAGGGTCACGGTCAGCTGGGTGCCGTGTACGCAGGAGAGTTGCAGTGAGCCCCCCAGCGCCTGCACCCGCTCGCGAATGCCGAGCAGGCCGTAGCCCTGGGGCGTGCGGTGCTCGGGCAGGCCGCAGCCATCGTCTTCTAGCTGAAGGGTCAAACGCTCCCCCTGACGCTGGGCCCGGATGGTGACCGAGCTGGCGTTGGCGTGTTTGACCACGTTGTTGAGCCCCTCCTGACAGACCCGAAACAGGGTGACCCGCTGGGCATCGGAGAGGCCGGCGTCCGCCAGCTGCCACTCCAGCCGGGTGACGATGCCGCGGCGTTCCAGCTCAAGCTCGCGCAGCAGGGCGCGCACCGCCTGCTCCAGGCTCATGTCGTCGAGCTGGCGGGGGCGCAGCCGGCCGAGCAGGCCGCGCACCGCGTCGTAGATGCCAAGCGACAGGGTTTCGATGAGGGCGCTGCTCTGGCCCACCCCGGCGTTGTCAGGGGCGAGGCGGCGCGCTATGCCGGCTTGGGTGCGGATGGCGGTGATGGTCTGGCCGATGTCGTCGTGCAGCTCGCGCGCCACCTCCTTGCGGATGCTCTCTTCGGTCTCCAGCAGCCGCTCGGTGAGCTGGCGGTTGTGAGCGAGCTGGCGGGTCAGCGCCTGGTTGAGTTCGCGCTGGCGCTGGATGCCGGCGCCGAGCAGCAGGCCGGTGAGGCTCTGGGCCAGCAGGGAGAGCAGCAGATCGAGCGGATGATCGTGCCAGGCCTGGCCGGCCATCAGCGCCACCGTGTTCATCAGGGTGGCGAGCAGGGCCCCTTGCCAGCCGTAGCGCCAGGCCATGGCGATGATGGGAATGGCCAGACAAAACGGGGTGAAGCGCACCAGCGAGTCCGGCAGGCCGAGCTGCAGCCAGAGGCTCAGCACGAACAGCAGCAGATACCAGACCAGGTGGCGAAAGCGCCAGTCCACCGGTTGATCCACCAGCGCAGGGCCGAGCGGCACCCAGGTAGCGCGGGTGAGGTAGTGCCAGATCAGCATGCAGGTGGAGGTGAGGGTCAACCCGCCGGTGAGGGTGAGCAGCAGGGCGGTGAGGCCATCCTCGCCGGCCAGGTGCCAGAGCAGGGATTGCAGCCCGGCGGCCACCGTGACGGTGGCCAGCAGCACCAGCAGCTGCTGCCAGTCGTTGCGCACCGGCTGGCGGCGGGCGATGAGCAGCGGCAGCAGGGTGAGCAGGCTGCCCGCCTGAATGAGCGGCCACAGCGGCAGCCCCACCTCCTGGTTGAGCCAGTAGAGCAGCAGGGATTCGCACAGCAGCAGCGGTGGCCAGTAGGCGAGCGGGCTTTGCAAGAGCAGCCCCAGCCGCAGGCCGAAGGGAAACAGCAGGGCTGCCAGCATGGGGGAGCCCGCCAGATGCAGGCCAATGCTCCACAGGCAAAACCAGCCGGCGGCAAAGATGAAGCAGGCCGCCAGCGAGATGGCGACATAGCTGGCCAGACGAGCGATCACCAGCTGTCCAGCATGCGGTGGGCCAGCTCCACGTTGTTGCTGACCTTGAGCTTGTCCATCAGGTTGGCGCGGTGCACGTGCACAGTCTTGGGGGAGAGGCCGAGCTGCTCGGCGATGGCCTTCACCTCCAGTCCCCGCGCCAGCAGCTGCGCCACCTCCCGCTCACGGTTGGTGAGCGGATCCTGGCTGTTGCAGGCGAGCTTTTGGGCTATGTCCGGGGTGAGGTAACAGCCGCCATGGGCGGCGGTGCGCACCGCGGCGATCAGCTCGTCCGGGCTGCAGCGCTTGGAGAGGAACCCCTTGGCACCGGCCTGCAGGGCTTGCTCGATGAGGGCCGGGCTGTCGTGCACCGACAGCATCACCACGGCCAGCCCCGAGGGGAGGCGCTTGAGCAGATCCAGCCCGGATTGATCCGGCATGGAGATGTCGCACACGCACAGCTGTACCCCGCTGCCGGGCAGACCCGCCAGCGCCTCGGCGGCGGAGCCGAATTCGGCCACCACCCGCAGGTCGGGTTCGAGATTGAGCAGTTGGGCAAAACCGGAGCGGACGATCTGGTGATCGTCGATGAGGGCAATCTTAATCATGATGTCAGCCTGAAATCTGCGGCCAGGGTGCTGGCGCGGCCAACAAGATACCTGCCCCCTCGTCCCGGCTCAAGTGAAAGCGGGACCGGAGGGCAGGATCGGCGCCACTTCTGCGGCAAAGCTTGATCGGGATCAGCTGCAGGGGCACGCCCGGCGCCGTCATGCAGGCTGGCGCGTGCCCGGGGTGGCTAGCGGTGCAGCTCGCCGGCACGCTCCGGCTGGTAGACCACCTCGAGGATCTCCACCTGGATGGTGCGACCGGCCGGGCCTGGCCAGGCGATGCTGTCACCCACCTTGAGCCCGAGCAGGGCGCTGCCGACCGGTGCCAGCACGGAGATCTTCGACTCGTCTCCCTGTACGTCCCGCGGGTAGACCAGGGTCAGGCAGAATTCGTTGCCGCTGCTCTGCATCTTGAAGCGCACCGTGCTGTTCATGGTCACCACGTCCGGCGGCATGTCGGCCGGTTCGCGGATCTCGGCGCGATCCAGCTCCTCCTGCAGGGCCAGGTGCTGGGGATGGTTGCCGAGCAGCTGCTCGATGCGATCGAGATCCAGGCTGGAAATCACGAGATGTGGCTGTTTCATAAGATATTCCTTATCAATGGGTCTGATGGCCAGGATGACGGGCAAGCTGGCCGAAAAAAGAGTGTGCGATACGAAAAAACAGATCGGGAATGCGATGCCCCCAACGACTCGCTGTCAGGGGCGAGGGCGGGGGCTCAACGGGGTGTGAGCAGACTTGACAAAATCATGAGCGCTTTCATGGGGATACCATAACCATTCTGAACTGCTTTGGCAATTCTCCTGACAAGCTTGTCAGGGCGCCTGGTAATCGTACTGCTTGATGATGCGCGCCAGGCTGCCGTCGTCGCGCATGGCGGTGATGGTCTGGTACCAGCGGGTTGCCTCGGTGGTTGGAAAATGGGGACTGGCAGCCAGGTACAGGGGAGAGTGTTGCAGGGTTTCGCCGCGCACCAGATCCGCCAGCGGCAGGCCGGCCTGCTGCTGGTTGTAGCGGGCGCTGTTCCAGGCCACCGCCCAGCCCTGGATGCGGCCGAGTGCCAGCTTGTCGGCGTTGTGGATCTCCTCGGCCACCAGCGCCTGTTTCACCTGCGGATAGGGTCGCAGCAGGCTCTGGCCGAAGGAGCCGCGCATCACGCCGACGGTGAGGCCGGGCAGGGCGTTGATGGTGAGGGGGGTCGGGTGATATTGGCGATGGCTGACCAGCACGAAGGCCTCGTCCAGCAGCGGCGCAATCCACAGGAACTGCGGCTCGCGCTGGGGGCTGCGCACCGGCGGCACCAGCAGTACGTCCTGGCGGTGGCGGGTCTGGCTGAGGGCGCGGGCCAGCGGCATCAGCTCGATGGTGAGCGGCTCCTTGAGGCGGCGGGCGGCCTCTTCCAGCACCTCGATGACCATGCCGCTCGGGGCCCCCTGATTGGAGCGGATCACATAAGGCGGGATCTCGGCGGCGATGACCACCACGGCCCGGGCCGGCAGGGCGGAAAAGAGCAGGGAGCAAAACAGCAGCAGGAGAGCGGAAATTCGCATGGCAGACCTGATCCGGGATGAGTACACAGAGTGTACCACCCCGTCGGCACAAGTCAGCCCACCCTGTTCGGGGCGTCCCGTCAGTCGAAGAAATCTCGCAGATCCAGGGTCTGGTAGCCCTCCAGCTGCTGCCAGGGCAGGCTCTTTGGCAGGGATTTGAGGGTCACCTCCATCCGGTAGCTGCGATAGCCGTCGAGGCTGGCCGACTCCACCACCAGCGGTAACTGCCAGCGGCTCGACCAGAGGATGCGGGTGCGCTGCTTGCCCTCGCGCTTCTCATACCAGCGGGCCTGCTCGGGAGCCGGCTCGTCGAGGGGGGTCATCTCCTGCAGCAGGGCCGGGTTGATGAGGTAGCGGATCCTGGGCCAGTCGGGCTTGAAGGCCACCTGGCCATACTCCTCCTCCGGTACCTCCACCAGCTGGTTGTGCCAGTTGTCGGCGTAGCGCAGCTGCAACTCATCCTGCTGGTTGCGGGTCACCCAGCGCGCTGCCATCTGGTGGGTAAAGTGCTTGTGGCCCGGGGTGGCATCGTGGGCGGCGTGGTAGGCACGGGCCAGGGGGAGGGGAATGAGCCGCTGGCTCCACACCTGATCGCCGACCCGCAGCCACTTCTCCTGCCACTGGCTCTCCTTGCTGATGCCGTCGCTGCTGGTCACCCTGTCCTGATAGCGGATGCGGGCGGCCAGATCGGGGACTTCGTCGGCCAGGAGGGAAAAAGAGAGGCTGCTGGTGAGCAGCCACAAGGGTAATAAATATCGCATCATGCCGTCTCGCTCGAGCGAGCAGGGCCCGGCACCTGGCCGGGCCCTGCCGTTTACAGACCGAGCGCCTCCTTGAGCTTGCCGAACACCTTGGTGTTGTCGAGGGTGCCCTTGAAGCGGCTGCTGCCGGCGCCGTCGGCAAACAGCATCACATCGCCGCCGCCGTGGGTCTCGGAGCCCAGCTTGACCCCGGTCTCTTGCAGGTAGTCGTCCGCCATCACCTGATCGCTGGTGAGGGTGGGGCGCACGTCGGCGCGGTTGGGGCCGTTGCCGAACACCAGGGTGGTGAACGGCTTGCCATCCACGTCGTTCTGGGTCGAGCCGTCGCCGTTTTTCACCAGATCCAGCACCTTGTTGCCCTTGGCGGAGTAGCCGTTGATGGTCATGGTGTGGTCATGGTCGGCGGTGACCACGATCAGGGTATCTTTCAGATCCACCTTGCCGAGCGCCGTCTTGACCGCCTCGTCCAGCGCCACCGCGTCGGTGAGCGAGCGCTTGGCATTGGTGCCGTGCAGGGCGTGATCGATGCGACCCCCTTCCACCATCAGGAAGTAACCCTGACTGTTCTGGCTCAGCAGATCGATCGCCTTGGCGGTCATCTCCGAGAGGGAGGGCTGGGTGCTTGCAGCCCCCTTGGCGACCCGGTCCAGCTCGTAGTCGAGGTGGGACTTGGCGCTGAACAGCCCAAGCACCTTGCCCGAGTTGACGCCAGCCAGATCATCTTTGGTGGTGACGTAGTGGTAGCCCTGGGCAGTCAGCTCGGCGGTGAGATCCCGCCCGTCGGCGCGGCCACCCTTGTTGCTGGTGCTGTTGTAGGGCGTCCAGTGGTTGGCGCCGCCCCCCATCAGCACGTCGACTCCATCCCCCAGCGCGGTGTTGAAGCCGGCGCCGCCCGGTACCGCCTGCTCGGCGATGGCGTAGGCGGCATCCCGGTGGCAGATGTGGGAGTAAGTGGCGGCCGGGGTGGCATGGGTCAGCTCGGTGGTGGTGACGGCCCCCACCGACTTGCCGGCTGCCTTGGCCAGCTCGAGAATGGTGGGCACCGGCTTGCCGTTGTCGCTGGTGCAGTTGTTGATGCCCTTGTTGCCGTTGACGTCCTTGGACGGCGCGACGGCCTTGGTGTCGCTGCTCATGGCGATCACCTCGTTGTTCATCTTGACCCCGGTGGTGTAGGCCGCCATGGAGGGGGCCGAGTCGGTGGTCTGGGCATCGTTGGAGAAGGTCTTGATGCGGGCGCTGCGGGCCAGCTTCATTATCTCCAAATTGCCCTCTTCCCCCACCTTGTAGAGGCGGGTGGCGGTGAGCACGGTGGGGCCCATGCCGTCGCCGATAAACAGGATGACGTTCTTGGCGTCGCTGGCCTGTGCTTGGGCCGCGCCGCCGAGGGCGGCCAGCAGGGCTGTGCTGACGAGGGTTTTATGCAGTTTTTGTTTCATGGCGCTTTTCATGGGAATGCTCCTTACAGCCCGGCCGCAGCCTTGACCTTGCCGAACACGGCGGTGTTGTCGAGTGAGCCGTGGAAGCTCTCCGCTCCCTGGCCGATGGCGCCGAGGAAGACGTCGGTGCCGCCGTGGGTCTCGTTGCCTATCTCGCCTACCTTGACCACCACCTCCTGGTGATAGTCGTTGGCAGAGACGGTGGCGTCGTCCAGCGGTGCCACGCTGCTGCGCGGACCATCCACCCGGTTGTAGCCGTTGCCAAAGCCGATGATGGTGTAGGGCATGCCGTCGGCATCCTTGCTCGGTTCGCCGGTTTCGTAGTTCTTCACCAGCCCGAGGACGCCTGGGTTGTCGGCGGTGGTCTTGCCGGTCCGCTTGGCGTAGCCGTTCAGCACCAGCGTGTGGTCATGGTCAGCGGTGACCACGATCAGGGTGTTTTTCAGCTCGGGATCGGTTTTCTTCACCTCGTCGATGGTCGCCTTGATGGCGTTGTCGAAGGCGAGGGTGTCCTGCAGGGCACGCTTGGCGTTGGTGTCGTGCAGGGCATGGTCGATGCGACCCCCTTCCACCATCAGGAAGTAGCCCTGTTTCTTGTCCTTGAGCTGCTTGATGGCGGCCAGGGTCATCTGGGTCAGGGAGGGCTCGCTGGCGGGTCGGTCCAAGTCATATTTCATGTGGCTTGAGCCAAACAGCCCCAGCAGCGGCTTGCTCGCATCGGCCTGGTTCAGCTCGTCCAGGGTTGCGGCAAACTGATAGCCCTTGGCCTTCATCTCGTCGATGAGGTTGCGGCCATCCTCACGCTTGCCCTTGTCGGCCTTGGGCAAGAAGAAACTGCTGCCGCCGCCGAGTACCACGTCCACCCCCTCTTTAAGGGCGCTGTTGTAACCGGCGCCGCCGGGTACCAGCTGGGCGGCGATGTCCGCTTCCAGATCCCGGTTGCAGAGGTGGGCATAGGTGGCGGCCGGGGTGGCGTGGGTCACCCGGGTGGTGGTGACCACGCCGGTGCCGCGGCCGGCGGCCTTGGCCAGCTCCAGCAAGGTGGTGACCGGCTTGCCGGCGCTCTTGCTGCAGTCGTTCTCCTGGGTGGCATCGCCGTCCATGCTGATGACACCGTTGTTGCTCTTGACCCCGGTCATGTAGGCGGACATGGAGGGGGCCGAGTCGGTCACCTGGGCGTCGTGGGAGAAGGTCTTGATGAAGGCCGTCTCCGGCAGGGTATCGATGGTGAGGCTGCCCTCTTCACCGACGCCGTAGATGCGGGCGGCGGTCAGGGTGTTGAGACCCATGCCGTCGCCGAGGAAGAAGATCACGTTCTTGGCACCGGGCTCGGGCGCACTGCTGTCGTTGTTGGAGTTGCAGCCGGCGGCCAGGGCGGCGCCGATCATCAATGCAAGTCCTGCCATCTTTCTCATTGGGGTTCGCTCCTTGTAAAACCTGAGCGCAGCCTAGAGGTCGCAGATGACACTTTTAGTGAAACTGGATGACAATCCGATGAAGGTGTTACGTGAATGTTATGTTGTGTCAATCACTTATCTATCAATAGCCGGGACTGGCCAGACCGGCTGACGCGGGGAGGGGGCTGGCGAAAATCTGGCCGGTTTGCCGGCTGGCGGCTAGAATGGCCTGTCAAATCGGGGCGGGTGCAGGTAAAATGCGCCCCCTTGCGACGCCCTGCGTCCGCCATCGCCCGCCGCTCGCGCCACCGCAAGCCCGCGCCCGCAGTCCCTAGATGAGAGTAACGGATATGTCCATCAACTGGTTCCCCGGCCACATGCACAAGGCCCGCAAAGAGATTGCCGAGGTCATGCCCCAGGTCGATGTCATCATAGAGATGCTCGACGCCCGCATCCCCTTCTCCAGCGAAAACCCGCTGGTGCCCGAGCTGCGCGGCGATACTCCGGTGATCAAGGTGCTCAACAAGGCGGATCTCGCCGACCCCGAGATCACCGCGTTGTGGGTGGCCCACATGGAACAGGAGAAGGGGATCAAGGCATTGCCCCTGACCCAGCAGGAGCCGGAGAAGATCAAGCAGCTGCTGACCCTCTGCCACGAGATGCTGCCGGAGCGCAATCTGGAGCTGCGCGGCGTGCGCGCCATGATCATGGGCATTCCCAACGTGGGCAAATCCACCCTGATCAATACCCTGGCGGGGCGCATCATCGCCCGCACCGGCAACGAGGCGGGGGTGACCAAGTCCCAGCAGCGGATCAAGCTGGACAACAACGTCATCCTGACCGACACCCCGGGCTTCTTGTGGCCCAAACTCAACCCGCCCTCCTGCGGTTATCGGCTGGCCATCACGGCCGCCATCAAGGACACCGTCTATGACTATGCGGACATCGCGATGTTCGCCGCGGACTACTTCCTCAAGGCCTATCCGGAGCGGATCCAGGCGCGCTATCAGATTGACGCGCTGCCCGAGACCGAGATCGAGCTGCTGGATCTGATTGCCCGTCAGCGCGGCTTCATGCGCAAGGGGGGGCTGTCGGATCTGCACAAGGCGTCCGAGATCCTGGTCAACGAGTTCCGCTCTGGCCTGCTGGGCCGCATCTCGCTGGAGACTCCGCAGATGGTGAGCAGCGAGATCGTGGAGGCCGATGCCGAGGCCGAACAGAAGGCCAAGGAGAAGGCGGAGCGGGAAGAGGAGCGTCAGGCGCGGGCCCGCCGCAAGTACGCCAAGAAGCGTCAGCGCTGACCGGCCTTGTGCCAGGTATAAAGAAGAGGCGACCCGGGGTCGCCTCTTCTCGTTATGGCGTCCTGGATTGAGGGGGAGGCCAAGAGGCCGACAGGCAACCGGCATCTGCCCGTCATCATGGCCAAAGAGGCCGTGAATCAAGGGGATAAGCCAGGCGCCAAACAGTGCAGTGCAGCACCGCACCAGCAGCATTCGATAAAACCTTGCGATCCTGCTTTCAGTGCCGATTGACAATGGCATTGGCAGTGGCATGATGCGCTCGCATTTTTGACTCTCCTCACGGTTTTACCCATGACCACATACACCCGGCCAGTGCTGTTATTGCTCTGTGGCCTGTTGCTGCTGACCCTCTCCATCGCGGTACTCAATACCCTGGTACCGCTCTGGCTTGCCCATGAACAGCTGCCGACCTGGCAGGTGGGCATGGTCGGCTCCTCCTATTTCAGCGGCAACCTGCTGGGCACCCTGCTGGCGGGCACCTTGATCAGGCGCTGCGGCTTCAACCGCAGCTATTACCTGGCCTCCGCCCTCTTTGCCGCCGGTTGTGTCGGGCTCGGCATCACCCTTGATTTCTGGAGCTGGCTCGGCTGGCGATTTATCGCCGGTATCGGCTGCGCCATGATCTGGGTGGTGGTGGAGAGCGCGCTGATGTGCAGCGGCAACGCGCACAATCGGGGCCGTCTACTGGCCGCCTATATGATGGTCTACTACCTGGGCACCGTACTCGGCCAGCTCTTGGTCAGCAAGTTGCCGACCGGCCTGATGGAGGTACTGCCCTGGGCGAGTGGGCTGATCCTGGCGGCTATCCTGCCGCTGTTGTTCACCCGCATCGTCAGTGAGCGTAGCGAAGCGCAGGGCTCAACCCGGGTCTGGTCCATGTTGCGGCTACGTCAGGCACGGCTCGGGGTCGATGGCTGTATCATCTCCGGCATCGTGCTGGGGTCGCTCTACGGCCTGATGCCGCTCTATCTGAACCATCAGGGGGTGAGCGATGCCGGCATTGGTTACTGGATGGCGGTGATGGTGAGTGCCGGCATCCTGGGACAGTGGCCGGTGGGTCGGCTGGCGGACAGGTTCGGCCGCCTGCCGGTGCTGCGGGTGCAGGTGCTGGTGGTGATCCTGGGGTGCGGGGCCATGCTCGGCGGTGTGGCGATGGGGCCGGCGCTGTTCATCCTGGGTGCCGCCGGGTTTACCCTCTATCCGGTGGCCATGGCGTGGGCCTGCGAGAAGGTCGAGCACCATCAGCTGGTGGCCATGAACCAAGCGCTGCTGCTGAGCTACACCATCGGCAGCCTGCTCGGTCCGGCCTATACCGCGCTCCTGATGCAGCACCTTTCGGACAACCTGCTGTTCATCATGATCGCCGGCGTGGCCTTGCTCTATCTGCTGATGTTGCTGCGCCCCATGGGGAAACACTCGACACCGGTGGCTCATGCCTGAACTGTGGTCGGCGGCAGGGCACCATCCTCGCTTACCTATAGGGGGCTGGATGGCACGCATATAAAGCAGAGGCGGCCAAGGGGCCGCCTTCTTGTTGTCTGCAACGGTGGCCAGGCAGAGCTCAACGGCTAGCCGTAACGCTTTTTCGCTTCTTCAAACAAGGACATATGCAGCGGGATCAGCTGTTGCCAGTCACGGCGGTAGCCGCCGCCCGGTACGGCGGCAATGGGTAGCCCGTGCCGTTGTGCGCAGTCAAAGACCATGGCATCGCGCTGGCGCACCCCCTCATCACTCAAGGAGAGATAGCCGAGTTCGTCGGCATGATGCACGTCCACCCCGGCCTGATAGAGGATGAGGTCGGGGGCGTAGAGCCGCAGCGCCAGATTGAGCGCCTCTGTCAGCGTGCTGAGGTAGGCATCGTCCTCCATGCCGCTTGGCAGGGGGAAATCCATGTGGGAGGCGGGCTTGTGGCGGGGAAAGTTGTGCTCCCCGTGCAGGGATAGGGTGATGATGTCGCGCCGACCCTGGCACAGGGCGGCGCTGCCATCCCCCTGATGGACATCGAGATCGACGATCAGTACCTGTTCGCAGCGTCCTTCGTCCAGACAGGTCTGTGCGGCGATCACCAGATCGTTGAACAGGCAAAAGCCGCTGCCAACGTCCCGGTGGGCGTGGTGATAGCCACCGGAGATCTGCAGGCCGCAACCTTGCGCGAGGGCGTGTCGGCTGGCGGCAAGGGTGGCGCCCACCGAGCGCAGGGTACGTTCAATCAGCACGGGGGACCAGGGAAACCCCAGATGGCGAATGGCGCCCGCATCCAGGGTGCCGGTGAGGGCCGCTTCCACATAGGCCGCATCGTGCACTCTCTCTATCTGGGCGCGACTGGCGGGCGCGGCCTCTGCCAGCGGATAACCCAGGTTTCCCAGCTGTTCAAACAGCGCCTGGTATTTGGCCAGCGGAAAGAGATGGCGCGCTGGCAGGGCTAGGGCGGAGTAGAGGGGGTGATGGAAGATGCGCAGTGACATGAAGGCTGGGCCTTGGCAAATGGGCAGATATGAAAAAGGGGAGCCAGGCTCCCCTTGTCATGCCCGATAATTCGGGACGAACAGATGCAATTACTGCTGCTGGATCACCCAGATCTGGAAGGCTTTGCGGGTCTCCGCATCGGCCTTGTTGTACCAGTTTTGCAGCTGGGTCAGGGCTTCCGGATTGCTCTGGGCCTTGCTCGGGGCGACCTGAACCGGGGCGCTGTTGGCGGCCATGACGGCAGCGGTAGAGACAGCGACAGTCTTGGGCTGGTTGAACGCCTTGCCCATGTTGATCAGCTCCTGCTGATAGTCACGGGTCAGCTGGAAGCCTTCCACCTTCGGCAGCACGAACTGCTCGGTGGTGACGACCTGGCCGCTGCTCTTGTCTTTGAGCGCGACTTTCTGTTCCTTGACGAACTGGTTAGCTTCGGATTCGTTGCGCGGCTTCTTGTAGTCCAGCACCAGTTTCTGGTTGTCGGCGGCGGTGAAGTTGATCACCAGCGGCTCGGCGGTGACCAGCTTGGTGTCGCTGCGGCTGGAGTAGTTGCCTTCGAAGGCGACGACCAGTTGGTGCTTGCCGGCTTTGATAGGATAGGTACTCGTCTTGTCGAGCAGTTTGGGATTGATGGATTGGCCATCGATCAGCTGCACCACATAGGGGTTGTTCACTTCCAGTTGGGCATCGGCCAGGGCACTACCTGCCCACAACAGACCAGCCAGGGCTGGCACCAGAACAGTCAGTTTCATTTCATCTCCTTGAACAGTCAGGCGAGTGCCCACTGAAAAACAGGGGCTCATTTTTGCAGGTTTGCCAGAGGGCGGCAATAGGCGTTTATGGCGCCCCTGTCGCGTCTGGGCTCGCGCTTTCCCGATGCAAACTCATCGGGCCAGTGGTGTTGGCTACCCTGGTCAACCTCGGCCCTACTCAATCCGGCGTCGAAATGGCGGCAGGGCATCGAGCAGCCCCTTGCCGTAGCGTTTGGTCAGCAGACGGCGATCGAGAATGGTGACCCGGCCTCTATCCGCCTCTTTGCGAATGAGGCGACCACAGGCCTGGATGAGCTTGCGCGACGCCTCTGGCACCGTCAGTTGCAAGAAGGGATTGCCCCCCCGTTTCTCGACCCACTCGGCGGTGGCCTCTTCCACCGGCGAGTTGGGGACCGCGAACGGCAACTTGGTGATCACCAGGTTGGTGAGGTAGTGACCGGGCAGATCCAGCCCTTCCGAGAAGCTGCCGGTGCCAAACAGTATGCTGGCCTGGCCGCCATCGCATTTTTGCTTGTGCAGGGTGAGCAGGGCATTGCGGGAGGCTTCCCCTTGCACCAGCAGGGAGAGTCCCTTGGCCCGCAGACCCACCGCCACTTCGTTCATCTGTCGGTAGGAGGAGAAGAGCACCAGGCTCGCCTCCTTGCCTGCCAGCAGGCGAGGCAAGGTGCTGACGAGCTCCTGGGTGAAGGCGGGGGCGCTGGGCTCGTGTTCCATCCTGGGCAAATAGAGCTCGGCCTTCTGGTAATCGAAGGGGGAGCGCAGGCGCAGATAGCGGGTGCCATCGTGCTCTTTGAGCCCCACCTGGTGGCGGAAATAGCTGAAGGAGGAGAGGGCGGTCAGGGTCGCCGACACCAGCACGGCGCCAAGACACCTGGACCAGAGCCACTCCTCCAGCAGGTAGCCCACCTCGATGGGGGAGGCGTGCAGCCAGATGTCGCCGTCATCGCTCTTGACCATCCAGCGGGCCAGCGGCGTCTTGCCCTCTGCCACGTGCCGCCCCAGCATCTCCCACAGGGCGCAGAAACCCTCCAGCCGCTGCAGATAGAAGCCGCTCTCCGCCAGCAGGGGTTCGGCATCCTTGCGACGGATCTCGCCATCCTTCAGCGCCTCGCCGATGGCCCCTTGCATTCTGTCCAGTGCCCGCAGTGCCTTCTTGCTCGCCTCCTTGAGGTTCTCCGCCAGCATGGGCAGGGGGTCGGGCAAGACACCATCGGCGAAGCGATGGTGTTTTTCTTCATTGAACAAGCGGTCGTTGGCGGCGAGCCACTGCTCCAGCGCCTTCAGGTCCGGCTGCAGGGAGGCCAGCGCGTCCTGCAGCTTGAGCTGGGGATCGAGCAGGCTCTCCTTGTTGAGGGTTCTGGCCAGCTTGCCCGCCCCCTGTGCCAGTTTTTCCAGCCAGCGGCGTGAACCCTTGACGCTGGCCGAGGCGGCGCCGTGATCCCGGGCTATGGTGGGCAGATGATGGGCCTCGTCCAGCACATAGAGACACTCGTCCGGTGGCGGCAGTATGATGCCGCCACCCATGGTGAGGTCGGAGAGCAGCAGGGCGTGGTTGACCACCAGCACGTCGGCCGCATCCATGTCGTTGCGGGCGCGGTGGAAGGGGCAGTGCTGATGATGAGTCAGCGCCTTGTTGCAGGTGTGGCGGTCGGCGGCGATGCGATCCCAGCAGTTATCGTTGATGGGCTTGGGCCAGTTGTCCCGATCACCGTCCCACTTGCCTTCCGTGTAGGCTTGCCACAGCGCCTGATAGCACTCCTTGTCGGCGTCTGACGGCTTGTGTTTGCTGAGGGCTCCGAAGTCAAACTCGAAGTTGGCCATCTCGCCGCCACTGGCGGCCTGCTCCAGAAGGTGTTCGCAGCAGTAGCGCTGGCGTCCCTTGACCAGCATGAAACGAAACGGCAGCTCGCTATGGCGATGATAGAAGGGGAGGTCTTTGTGGATCAGCTGCTCCTGCAGTGCCACTGTGGCGGTGGAGATCACCAGCTTCTTTTGAGTAAGGCGAGCCACCGGGATGGCCCCCTGAGCATAAGAGAGGGACTTGCCGATACCGGTGCCGGCTTCGGCCACCAGGATGCGACGCTGTTTGTCATACTCCCCGGTCAGCGTCTTGGCTATTTCGGCCACCAGAAAATTCTGCTCCTTGCGCGGCACAAAACCGGGTAAACCATCGGCTATTTGCCGATAGGTATTGCGAATGGTGGTTTTGAGACGGGTTGACAGCATGAAGAAAATGACCGTTGCACAGGGTGAAGGAAGACAGGATACCTGCAACCGGCAACCTGGGTCGAGGTGTGTGGCAACGCACAGATCCGACCTCTTCTTCTATTTATAAGGCGAGTCGTCGTTATTGTGTGATAAATCACCAATTCGGACGATTTTTGCCAGCGGTTATCGCTGTAAACGTTTTCCCATGGCGTGCAAACAATGTGGGATTCAGGTCACAATTTTTCCGCTGTGACTATGCTTTTCGTAAAAAGTTCCAAGTTTTTTCATTGCGGATTGGAAAACCCGGTGCTAGTCTCGGCGCCATAGTGATGCAAAGTACATCGCTAACACAGGGAATAACAACGACTTAGTGTTTAATTACAGTAGGCATTGGAAACTATGAAAAAGACAATTCTGGCTATTGCTATCCCGGCTCTGTTTGCATCCGCCGCTAACGCTGCAGTGGTTTACGACAAAGACGGTACCACTTTTGACGTATACGGCCGTGTTCAGGCTAACTACTACGGTGACCACAACAAATCTGTAGCTGCTACCGATGGTTCCTGGGGCTTCAGCGGAACTGGTACCCCGGAATATACTCCTGGTACCGCTGCCCATTACTCTGATGTTGATGGTGAGCTGGTCGGTTCTTCCCGTCTGGGTTGGTCCGGTAAGATTGCCCTGAACAACACCTGGTCCGGTATCGCCAAGACTGAGTGGCAAGTTTCTGCTGAAAACTCCGCCAACAAGTTCGATTCCCGTCACATCTACGTTGGTTTCGACGGCACCCAGTACGGTAAGATCATCTTCGGTCAGACCGATACCGCGTTCTACGATGTGCTGGAACCGACCGATATCTTCAACGAGTGGGGCGACGTAGGTAACTTCTATGACGGTCGTCAAGAAGGTCAGATCATCTACTCCAACACCTACGGTGGCTTCAAAGGCAAACTGTCCTATCAAACCAACGACGACAAGGCCGTCAAGGTTACTGACGTAGGTCAGGGCATCAAAGAAAACGCAGTGTACGGCAAGGATGTTAAGCGTAACTACGGTTATGCCGCGGCTGCCGGTTATGACTTCGACTTCGGTCTGGGTCTGAACGCAGGTTACTCCTACTCCGATCTGGAAAGCACTGCAACCAACAAAACTGGTGACAAGAAAGAGTGGGCACTGGGTGCACACTACGCCATCAACGGTTTCTACTTCGCCGGTGTTTACACTCAAGCTGACCTGAGCTACGACAACACCACCGGTGGTAACAAGGACAAAGGCCGTGGCTACGAGCTGGCTGCTTCCTACAACGTTGATGCCTGGACCTTCCTGGCCGGCTACAACTTCACTGAAGGTAAAGCTGCTTCCAACACCGCTGGTGCTGAGTACAAAGACATCGTTGACGAAACCCTGCTGGGCGTACAGTACGCTTTCACTTCCAAGCTGAAAGCCTACACCGAGTACAAGATCCAGGGTATCGACAAGATGGACGACGAGTGGACCGTTGCCCTGCAATACAACTTCTAATCTAGCCTCTGCGCTGATTTAGTTGATGAACGGCCAAGCTTGCTTGGCCGTTTTGTTTTATCTGCTTCCCACCTGATTGCCTCTCTTCTCCTCTGTTGATGATCCTCTCCTGCTCCTGTTTGGCTTGCGCCAGTTCACGTTGTCTCTTTTCTGTACTTGGCTCCCGGTCAGCGAATCGCTAGATTATTCAGCTCGTTGCAGGATGTTCGGCAGACAGGGAAGGATGACGCTTGATTGACTTTAGTCACCCGCAGTGGCGGGAGCTGGCCCGCCAGCTGCTGGACAACCCCACCTCGGTGGTCCGCGCCCGCCAGTGGCAACCCCTGCTGGGCCTGCTCAAGGACAACCAGCTGCTGCTGGCGCTGGGCAATCACCACTATGAGCTCACCCCCGCCGGCCGCCGCTACCTGACCCGTGAACTGACACTGGCCGAGATCGCCACGGCGCCGCCAACCCCGGAGGAGTGGCTCCATGGGCAGGGTTGGCAGCTGGCGGAACAGGTCAACGAGCGGGTGCTGGCCGCGCTCTATCGCAAGAGCGAGGTGAGCTTTACTCCCAACGAGCAGATCGACTTCGAAGACAAGGGGATCCGGCTCTGTTCGGATCAACAGGTGCGCCTGCGTGCCCCCCAGCCGTTCAGCCTGTTTTTCAGCGGCGGCACCCTGCTCGATGCCGCCCCCTGGCTGCAGGCGCTTGGTGAGGTGGCGCTGCCGGAACGCAACCTAGCCAGCCTTGGCAAGATCCTGTGGGGGGAGGGGGAGCTGCTGCGGGTGATCACCACCGACAGCGTCGGTGCCTTTGCCGAGCTGGTGCTGTCGGCAGGGACCCTGCTGATCTGGGCTCCCGCCTCGGCGCAGCAGGCACTGCAGCAAGTGATCGCCGCGCTGCCGCCACAGGTGCAGTGGAGTCATCTCACCTCCCTCGACCCGAGCGGGGTGGATCGGGTGCTGACTCTGGCCCAGCGTTTGGGTCGGCCGGCCAGCTGGTGGCTGCCCACCGTGCTGGCTCCCATTATGACGGCCTATGCCCTGCCGTTGGCCGACTCCCGCCCCTGGGAGCCGAGCCGGATCCCCAAGTCATTGTTAGCAGTTTGTAGCGGTTTGGTTGAGTCCAATGGTGGCTTGTCTGCCGAGGTGTGCGCGTTGGCGCCACAGTGGCATGCCATCGGTTGAGATTGCCGCAGATCCGGCCGAAAAAGCGGTTTTCCCCCATCCTGCACGGTGATATAAAGAGTTGACGAAGCGCTCGCCAGTGGGCGCTTTTGTTTGCCACGTGTTTTGCGTGTCACGGACGGTGTGCCAACACGCTTTGCCAGCCAACGAACTCAACGGAATACAGGGAATACCATGTTTGAAAAGGTTGTTGCCGCCCCAGCGGATCCGATCCTGGGCCTGACCGAAGCCTTCCGCGCCGACTCTCGCAGCCACAAGATCAACCTGGGGGTCGGGATCTACAAGGATGAGACCGGCGCCACCCCCATTCTTCACTGCGTCAAGAAAGCCGAACAGAAGCTCTTGACCGACGAGAAGACCAAGAACTATCTCGGTATCGAAGGCAATATCGAATACGGCCGCATCGTGCAGCAACTGCTGTTCGGACAGGATTCCGCGCTGGTCAACAGCGGCCGCGCCAAGACGGCGCAAGCGCCGGGTGGTACCGGTGCCCTGCGCATCGCCGCCGAGTTCGTGGTACGCAACAACCTCGCCAAGACCATCTGGATCTCCGATCCCACCTGGGCCAACCATGTCAGCGTGTTCCAGGCGGCGGGTCTGACCGTCAAGTGGTACAAGTACTACGACGCGGCCACCAAGGGGCTCGACTTTGCCGCCATGCAGGCGTCTCTGGCCGAGGCGCAGGCTGGCGATCTGGTGCTGCTGCACGGCTGTTGTCACAACCCGACCGGTATCGATCCGACCGCTGATCAGTGGCGTGCACTGGCCAGGCAGAGTGCCGCCGCCGGCTGGTTGCCGCTGTTTGACTTCGCCTATCAGGGCTTTGCCCGCGGCATCGAAGAGGATGCCGAAGGTCTGCGCATCTTCGCCGAGTGCCACGACGAGCTGCTGGTGGCGAGCTCCTTCTCCAAGAACTTCGGCCTCTACAACGAGCGGGTCGGTGCCTTCACCCTGGTCAGCGCGACCAAGGCGATCGCCGATGTGGCCTTCACCCAGGTCAAGACCGTCATTCGTGCCAACTACTCCAACCCGCCGTCACACGGCGCTGCCGTCGTCACCGCCGTGGTGAGCGATCCGGCCCTCTATGCCGAGTGGGTGGAAGAGGTGGCGGCCATGCGGGTGCGCATTCGCGAGATGCGCGAGCTGCTGGTGGAAAAACTGGCTGCGCGCGGCGTGAACCAGGACTTCAGCTTTATCCGCGAGCAGAACGGCATGTTCTCCTTCTCCGGTCTTTCCAAGGATCAGGTGGAGCGCCTCAAGAGCGAGTTCGCCATCTACATCGTCGGCTCCGGCCGTATCAGCGTGGCCGGTATCACCCGTGCCAACATAGATCCGCTGTGCGACGCCATCGCCAAGGTGCTGTAAGCGAGTCATCGCCATCCGTTCAATAAAAAGCCCGCCGGGGAGGTCCGGCGGGCTTTTTCATTTTTCGGCTCAGGCCTTAACGGCGGCGCTTGCCGCCCCCCAGCAGGGAGCCGAGCACCCCGCGCACCAGCTGGCGACCCACCTCGCTGCCGATGGTGCGGGCTACGCTCTTGGCGGCGGTCTGTACCACCCCGTCGTGCTGGCCGCCACGGGGGCCGGTGCGGCCAAACAGGATGCCATTGAGTGCATCGAGCAGGCCGCCTTCCTCACTGGATGACGGTTTACTGGCTTGTTCGCTTGTGGTTGTCAGCTTGCCGCCGTTGAGCCGCTCGAAGGCCGATTCGCGATCCTCCGGCGTCTCGTAGCGGCCATGCAGCAATGAGCCCTGAATAAGCGCCTGCCGCTCGGCGTCGCTCAAGGGGCCGATGCGGCTGGCCGGCGGGGCGATGAAGGCGCGCTCCACCATGCTGGGCCGCCCCTTCTCGTCGAGCAGAGAGACCAGTGCCTCGCCGACACCGAGTTCGGTGATGACGCCAGCGGCATCGAAGGTGGGGTTGGCGCGCAGGGTGTTGGCGGCGATCCGCACCGCCTTCTGATCACTCGGGGTAAAGGCGCGCAGGGCGTGTTGCACCCGGTTGCCAAGCTGCCCCAGCACGCTGTCGGGGATGTCGGCCGGGCTCTGGGTCACGAAGTAGACGCCGACCCCCTTTGAGCGGATGAGGCGTACCACCAGTTCAATCTTCTCCAACAGCGCCTTGGGGGCATCGTTGAACAGCAGGTGTGCCTCGTCGAAGAAGAACACCAGCACAGGTTTGTCGGGATCCCCCACCTCCGGCAACTGTTCGAACAGCTCGGAGAGCAGCCAGAGCAGGAAGCAGGCATAGAGGCGGCTGGATTGGGTCAGCTTGCTGGCGGCCAGCACATTGATATGGCCGTGGCCAGCCTCATCGGTCTGCAACAGATCCTGAATGTCCAGCATGGGTTCGCCGAAGAAGTGATCGCCGCCTGCACTCTCCAGGGTGAGCAGGTTGCGCAGGATGGCGCCGATGGAGGCGGTGGAGACGTTGCCGTAACGGGTGGTGAGGGACTTGGCGTTGTCGCCGGCAAACTGCACCATGGCGCGCAGGTCTTTGAGATCGAGCAGCAGTAGCCCCTCGTCGTCCGCCACCTTGAACACCAGCTCCAGCACCCCGCTCTGGGTATCGTTGAGGCCGAGCAGGCGGGCGAGCAGCAGGGGCCCCATGTCGGAGACGGTGGCCCGCACCGGGTGGCCCTGTTCGGCAAACAGATCCCAGAACAGGGTAGGACTGGCGGCAAAGGCGGGTGCCGGGATGCCGAGCTGGGCCAGTCTGGCATCCAGCTTGGCCGAGCCAGCCCCGGCGGCGCCAAGGCCGCTCAGATCCCCCTTCACGTCGGCTAGAAAGACCGGCACGCCGAGGCGGGAGAATCCCTCCGCCAGCACCTGCAGGGTGACTGTCTTGCCGGTGCCGGTGGCCCCTGTGATGAGACCGTGGCGATTGGCCATGGCCGGCAGCAGGGCGAGGGGATGACCACTGGCATAGGCCAGCGTGAGCGGTTCGGCCATGGTGGGCTCCTTGTGGCAAATGGGGGGCTAAAAACAACGGGTTACAAGGAGTGTGGTGGCAGGTGCCGGGGATGGCAAGGCAGCGCCTCGTCAGCGCGCCAGAGGCTGACGAGGCGGGTGAGATCAGCGGGGGCGGACCAGCTTGCCAAGGCGCAGCAACAGCAGGGTGAGGAGGCCGCCGGTGGCGGCGGTCAGTACCGCCAGCAGCAGGCTGCCGAGCAGGAAGGGAGGCACCAGGGTGGCCGCTTCGTGCTCCAGCCAGTGCAGGGTCCAGGTAAGGTGAAATGGCTCCGGCGTCTTGTGCAGCACCAGACAACCGGTGCGATAGGCGTAGAGGTACATGAAGGGCAGGGTCAGCGGGTTGTTGAACCAGACCGCCAGCAGCGCCAGCGGCAGGTTGAGGCTGAACGCCAGCGCCAGCCCGACCGCGATGAGTGAATGCATGGGGATGGGAAACCAGCAGGCGAAGATGCCCGCCGCCACCGCCCCGCTCAGGGCGCGCGGCCCCCCTTGCCAGAGGGCGGGGGCGAGCAGGCGCTCGCCAAACAGGGCGAACCACTTCTGCTGGCGCAGGGTATCGGGGTCAATCTTGAAGCGGGCAAACCAGCGATTCAGCATGCGCGGGCCACCTTGCGTTTCTGCCACTGACGAACGGTGCTGATGCGCCAGCAGGTACGAATGAGGGCGTAGCCGATGAGGGAGCTGAGCAGGGCCAGCACCAGCGAACCCAGCAGCAGCGGTGGGGCCACGGTCTCGAACACCGACACCAGCCAGGCCCAGGTGAACTCGATCTCGATGTGCTGGGAGGATTGCCCCAGCAGCTGACAGCCGGTCAGGTAGGCGCCGTAGAACAGCGGCGGCATGGTGAAGGGGTTGGAGAGCCAGACCAGGGCTACCGAGAGCGGCAGGTTGACCCGGCAGGCGATGGCGCCGCCGGCCGCCAGCAACATCTGGCAGGGGAGCGGCACCCAGGCCATGAACAGCCCCACCGCGAAGGCACCGGCCGCCGAGCGGCGATTGAGGTGCCACAGGTTG
This sequence comes from Aeromonas sp. s2, assembly GCF_040907935.1. Classification (NCBI taxonomy): domain Bacteria; kingdom Pseudomonadati; phylum Pseudomonadota; class Gammaproteobacteria; order Aeromonadales; family Aeromonadaceae; genus Aeromonas; species Aeromonas sp. s2. The sequence continues at coordinate 433,491 of NZ_JBFOCR010000014.1, forward strand.
GCGTCCAGCAGCAACTTGCCAAACAGCCGCAAGTGCTTGTGTTCCTTGAGTGTCGCCGGATCAGGCAGCCAGCGTTGTATGAGTCGTTTGGGCATATTGAAACCTTGCTAAATACTTGCACCATGGATCTGCGCCTGTTGTCGTTTGCCCTCGGGGCAAGCTCCTCACTGCTTTGGCCATGGTTGCCTTCATGGGAATGGGGTGGCCTGATGCTGCTGCTCGCGTTCCCCCTCGCCGGTTGCCGCTGCTGGCGGCTGCTGTTCTTGCTGGGCGGCATCCTCTGGATGCAGGGGAATTTGCACTACCGGCTTGCCTGGCTGGATCAGCTTGGCAAAAAAACGAGCCACATCATAACCGCACAACTGCAAAGTGCAGAACCCGAGGGCGATAAATTTGTCCGGCTGGTGTTGCGGGTGAACAGGCTCGATGAGCAGGCGCTCACCCCGGCACCCCTGGTGCGCATCAATGCCTACCAGGCGCTGCCCACCATGACGGCAGGCAGTCGCCTGACCCTGGAGGTCTCCCTCAAGCCGGCCCACGGCCTGGCCAACGAGGCGGGGATGGACGGGCGGCGCCTGCTGCTCGGCACGGGGATCACCGCCACCGGCAACTTGCGCCGGGTGATCCAGATTGAAGCTGTGCCGGCGGGGCTGCGCGAGCGCTGGCTGGCCCGGGCCGCCGCCAGCTGGCAGGATCTGAGCCAGGGCCCGCTGCTGGCAGCGCTGACCTTCGGCGAGCAGGGCGGCATCACGACTGAGCAGTGGAGCCTGTTTCGCGGCAGCGGGCTGACCCACATCATCGCCATCTCGGGGCAGCACATCGCGCTGGTGGCGGTGCTCGGCTGGTGGCTGGGGCGGCTGTTCGGACTGCGGGGGGCGATTCTGCTCGCCCTGCTGTTTGCCGCCCTCTACAGCTGGCTGGCCGGTTTTGCGGTGGCCACCGAGCGGGCCCTCATCATGGTGCTGGTGTGGAGCCTGCTGCGCTGGCGACGGCGGGAGTGGCCTGCCCATCGCGTCTGGTTGTGGGCCTTCGTGGTACTCACGCTCTGGGATCCCTTCGCCCTCTATTCGGCCGGATTCTGGCTCTCCTTCCTGGCGGTGGCCCTGCTGCTGGTGGCGAGCCTGCTGGAGGCCAAGCCCGGGCTCGTCCGTCTGCAGGGCTTGTTGCTGCTGGGGCTGCTGCCGCTGCAACTGGCGCTGTTCGAGGGGATAGCGCCGCTGTCGCTGCTGCTCAATCTGCTGGCATTGCCGCTCTTTTGCATCGGCATCATACCGCTGGCGCTCATCGGGGTGCTGCTGGCGCCGCTCTCGGGGGAGCTGGCCCACCTGCTGTTCTGGCTGGCCGATGTCGGCCTGCAGTGGATATTGTGGGCGCTGGAGAGGTTGGCCAGCCAGTGGCAGCTCTGGTGGCCGGTGCCGGGCTGGGTGCTGCCGCTCACAGCGCTGCTGACCCTGCTCTGGTGCGCCTGGCATGTGCCGGGCGGTCGTTCCTTGCTGTTGCCGGGGGGCGTAGCCCTGCTGCTGGCGGCCTGGCCGGTGCCGACTCACTGGCAACTGAGGGTATTGGACGTGGGGCAGGGGCTGGCGGTGCTGATCACCCGGGGCGAGCGCGGCATCCTGTTTGACACCGGCGATCGCTACCCGGGCGGCTACAACATGGCGGATGCCGTGATCCTGCCCTTGCTCAACCGGCTCGATGTGCGGGTGCTGGATTATCTGGTCATCAGCCACAAGGACCGGGATCACGCCGGCAACCGGCGCGCCATCCTGCAGGCTCTGCCGGTGCGCCACGAGCTCTCTTCCTTCGATTTCGGCCGCTTCACGACCCTGTGCCGGCGTGGCCAGCAGTGGCGCTGGCAGGGGCTCGAGATGGCGGTGCTTTGGCCACAGCAGCCGGGAGGCGGCCATAACAACGACGGCTGTGTGCTGCAGATCCGCGACGGGGATCGACGTATCCTGCTCAGCGCCGACATCGAGCGGCAGGCGGAGCAGCGCTTGCTGGCGCTGGAAGGGGCCGGGCTTGCCAGCACCTTGCTGGTAAGCCCCCATCATGGCAGCCGCACCTCCTCCACGGCCCCCTTCGTGGCGGCGGTGGCCCCCCGCTATGTGGTACACAGCGCCGGCTTCATGAACCAGTGGGGCTTTCCCCGCCCCGAGGTGGTGGCTCGCTACCGGGAGGCGCAGCAATGGGTCACCGGGCTAGACGGGGAGATCCTGGTCGAGCCAGCGCCGGACGGGCTGCGGATCAGTGCCGAGCGGGAGCAGGGCCCCTGGTTTCGTCGCAATGGTGACTGGTGGCGGCCTGCATTTTAGCCTGAGCGCTGAGCGTAAACCCGGCTGTGGCTGGGATAACGGTCGTCATTTCCCGCTCTGGTGATGGGCACTGCTTGGTGTAATCCTGTGCTTTGGCTGGGATAACGGCCGTCATTTGCCGTCTTGGCGATGGGCATGCGCTGGCGATGCTTGGTGTAATCCTGCGCTTTGGCTGGGATAACGACCGTCATTTCCCGCTCTGGTGATGGGCACTGCTTGGTGTAATCCTGCGCCTTGGCTGGGATAACGGCCGTCATTTGCCGTCTTGGCGATGGGCATGCGCTGGCGATGCTTGGTGTAATCCTGCGCTTTGGCTAGAATAGCCCGTCATTTCCCTTATTAACGGCTATTCATGCAACAAGAAACCTCACAAGACAGCTGGCCTGTCTTCAAGCGTCTGCTCGGCTATGTCCGTGACCGCAAGCTTGGCCTGATTGGCGGCATCATCGGCATGCTGGGCTACGCCGCCGTGGATACCACCTTCGTCTATTCCATCAAGCCGCTGATCGACAAGGGGATCAACGGCAATGATCCGACCGTGCTCAAGTGGATGCCCTTCTTCGTGCTGGGTATCGTGGCCCTGCGCGGCGTCGCCAACTTCCTCTCCAACTACTGCATGGCCTGGGTCGGCAACCACGTGGTGATGCGCCTGCAGCAGCAGGTATTCAACCACATGGTGGCGATGCCGATGAGCTTCTTCGACCGCCAGAATACCGGCCACCTGCTCTCCAAGGTGACCTATGACGCGAGTCAAGTCTCCTCGGCCGCCAGTACCACATTGGTCACCCTGGTGCGGGAAGGGGCGACGGTCATCGGTTTGCTCGGCCTGATGTTCTGGCACTCCTGGCAACTGTCGGTGATCTTCCTGGTGGTGGGGCCCGTGGTGGGCATCATCATCGGCCTCATCAGCCGCCGTTTCCGTCAGATCAGCCGCCACATCCAGCAGGCGGTGGGTGACATCACCACCTCCACCGAGCAGATGCTCAAGGGGCACAAAGAGGTGCTGATGTTCGGCGGCCAGAAGGTGGAGGAGAAGCGCTTCTTCAAGGTCAGCAACAACATGCGCCAGCAGACCATGAAGATGGTCGCCGCCGATGCCATCGGCAGCCCGGTGGTGCAGATGGTTGCCTCCATCGCGCTGGCGGCCTTCCTCTATGTGGCCACCATCGACAGCGTGCGCAGCGAGCTGACTGCCGGTACCTTTACCGTCATGATCACCTCCATGATGATGCTGCTCAAGCCGCTGAAAAGCCTGACCGACGTCAACAACCAGTTCCAGCGCGCCATCACCGCCTGCCACAGCCTGTTCGGCCTGCTCGATACCGAGCCGGAGCAGGATACTGGCACTCGTACCCTGGAGCGCGCCCGCGGCGAGATCGAGTTTCGCAACGTCACCTTCACCTACCCGACCAAGGACACCCCGGCGCTGCACAACGTCAGCTTCAAGGTTGAGGCGGGCAAATCGGTGGCCCTGGTGGGCCGTTCCGGCTCTGGCAAGAGCACCATCGCCAGCCTGCTGACCCGCTTCTATGACATCGAGCAGGGGGAGATCCTGCTGGATGGCGTCAATATCCGCGATTACCGCCTGAGCGAGCTGCGCAAGCAGTACGCCCTGGTCTCCCAGCACGTGCACCTGTTCAACGACACGGTGGCGAGCAACATCGCCTACGCCGCGGAAGAGCAATACAGCCTCGACGAGATCAAGCAGGCGGCCCGCATCGCCCACGCCGACGAGTTCGTCAGCAAGATGAGCAACGGTTATGACACCGTGGTTGGCGAAAACGGCGCGTCGCTCTCCGGCGGTCAGCGTCAGCGTATCGCCATCGCCCGCGCCCTGCTGCGCGATGCCCCCGTGCTGCTGCTGGACGAGGCCACCTCGGCGCTGGATACCGAGTCCGAGCGCCACATCCAGGCGGCCATCGACGAGCTGTGCAAGGCGCGCACCTCGCTGGTGATCGCTCACCGCCTCTCCACCATCGAGAAGGCGGACGAGATCCTGGTGATCGACGAAGGCCATATCGTCGAGCGCGGCAACCACGCAGCGCTGATGGCTCAGCAGGGGACTTATGCCCAGCTGCGCGCCATCCAGTTCGGCCATGCCACCGCAGGTGGCAACGCCTGATGCTGGAGCGGCTCTGGTATGCAAAGAGTGGCTGGCGCTGGTTGCTGGCCCCCTTTGCCCTGCTGTTTGCCGTTGTCAGCGGCACCCGCCGCTACGCCTATCGTCACGGCTGGCGCAAGGGCTATCGTGCCTCTGTGCCGGTCATCGTCGTGGGCAACATCTCGGTGGGTGGCAACGGCAAGACCCCGGTCGTGGTCTGGCTGGTGGAGCAGTTGCAGGCCCGCGGCTATCGCCCCGGGGTGGTGAGCCGCGGTTATGGCGGCAAGGCGCCCCATTACCCGTACCGGCTCGATGCCGCCAGCACCACGGCGCAGGCGGGGGATGAACCAGTACTGATCGCTAGGCGCTGTGGCTGCCCTGTGGTGGTGGCGCCCAGGCGGGCCGATGCGGTGCGTCTGCTGGAGCAGAGCGGCGAAGTGGACATCATCATCACCGACGACGGCCTGCAGCACTATGCGCTGGCCCGTGACATCGAGCTGGTGGTGGTGGACGGGGCGCGCCGTTTCGGCAACGCCTGCCTGCTGCCCATGGGGCCGCTGCGCGAGCCGGTCACCCGGCTCAAGCGGGTGGACGCCATCATCTGCAACGGCGGCGAGCCGGGGCGGGGAGAGTATCCCATGAGGTTGGTGGCCGATTCCCCCCGTCGGGTACGCGACGAGGCCCCGCTGACCACGCCGCTGGCCGGTCCGGTAGACACGCTGGCGGGCATTGGTCATCCGCCCCGTTTCTTCGCCACTCTCGAGGGGCTCGGTTACCAGCTGGATCAGCGGGTGGCCTACGGGGATCACCACCCCTTCGATCGGGACGAGCTGGTGGGCCGCTTTGCCGGCAAGCCGCTGCTGATGACCGAGAAGGATGCGGTCAAGTGCCGCCCCTTTGCCCTCGACAACTGGTGGTATCTGCCGGTCAGCGCCGAGTTGCCCGCCTCCCTGCTCGATACCCTGCTGCACAAGCTGGGCGCGAGCGGGAAGGGGCAAGGCGCAACCAAGGCACAAGATTAATCTCGCTCGCCAGCGCGGGAGAGAAGGGGGCTTGTCATGCCCCGCATGAAACATCTGGTTGGTTCGACACCCATCGCCGGCGTGATGAAACCGCCGGCGCGACATCGTTGAAGGAGTATCGTTTTGGCTTTGGACATCAAGTTGCTCGACATCATTGCCTGCCCGGTCTGCAAGGGCAAGCTGCACTATAACAAGTCCGTGCATGAGCTGGTCTGCCGTTTCGACAAGCTGGCTTATCCGCTGGAGGAGGGGATCCCGGTGCTGCTGGAGAACCGCGCCCGTCCGCTCAATAGCGACGAGCTGTCGTCATGAGCTTCGTCGTCGTCATTCCGGCCCGCTACGCCTCCACCCGGCTGCCGGGCAAGCCGCTGGCCGACATCCATGGCAAGCCCATGGTACAGCACGTGGTGGAAAAGGCCCTGCAGTCGGGCGCCGATCGGGTGATCGTCGCCACCGACGATGAGCGGGTGCAGCAGGCGCTGGCCGGCCAGACCGGGTTCGAAGTGTGCATGACCTCGAAGGATCACCAGTCCGGTACCGAGCGGCTGGCCGAGGTGTGCCGTCACTATGGTTTTGCCGCCGACACCATAGTGGTCAACGTGCAGGGGGACGAGCCGCTCATTCCGCCGGTCATCATCCGTCAGGTGGCGGACAACCTGGCCGCCGCCAGCGCGCCCATGGCGACTCTGTCTGTGCCAATTCAGGACGCCGAAGAGGCGTTCAACCCGAACGCCGTCAAGGTGGTGACCGACCAGGATGGCTACGCCCTCTACTTCAGCCGTGCCTCCATTCCGTGGGATCGTGATCGTTTTGCCGCAAGCCGCGAGCAGATTGGCGATCACTACCAGCGTCACATCGGCATCTACGCCTATCGCGCCGGTTTCATCCAGCGTTATGTGGACTGGGCGCCGAGCGCGCTCGAGCAAGTAGAGGCGCTGGAGCAGCTGCGGGTGCTCTGGTACGGGGAGAAGATCCACGTGGCCCAGGCCCTCGAGGCGCCGCCGGTCGGGGTGGATACCCAGGCCGATCTGGACAAGGTGCGCGCACTGCTGGCGAACTGATGCCGACAACAGCAAAAATGACTCTGAACGGTGCCTGCGGGCGCCGTTTTTTGTGTTTAATCTTTACATAATTATTTGATTACAAACGTCATTTATGAGCACTTTCAAACTTTTCCCGGCCATGGTTTGCCAAATCGACGAGTTTGGTTATGATGCAAGACGCCGTGTTAACCCTAACTGGCATATAACGAGATAAAAAACGGGGTGTTTGGGTGATTAATGTATTCCTGGTCGATGATCATGAGTTGGTGCGTACAGGGATAAGACGCATTCTGGAAGATGTCCGCGGGATCAAGGTGGTGGGCGAGGCGCAGAGCGGGGAAACCGCAGTCACTTTCTGTCGTCAGAACCATCCCGACGTGATCCTGATGGACATGAACATGCCTGGCATCGGCGGCCTGGAGGCAACCCGCAAGATCCTGCGGATCCGGCCCGATGTGCGCATCATAGTGCTGACCATTCATTCAGAAAATCCGTTCCCGACCAAGGTGATGCAGGCGGGTGCCGCCGGCTATCTCACCAAGGGGGCCGCACCGGACGAGATGATCCACGCCATTCGCCTGGTCCACTCCGGTCAGCGTTACATCTCCCCGGAGATCGCCCAGCAGATGGCCCTGAGCCAGTTTGCCTCGGCCGACGAGAACCCTTTCAAGTCCCTCTCCGAGCGCGAGCTGCAGATCATGATGATGATCACCAAGGGGCAGAAGGTGACCGATATTTCCGAGCAGCTCAACCTGAGCCCGAAGACGGTCAACAGCTACCGCTACCGGCTGTTCAGCAAGCTCAACATCAATGGCGATGTGGAGCTGACCCATCTGGCCATTCGCTATGGCATGCTGGATGCCGACACCCTGTAACGGGCGGCGTGTAGCCATCAAAGGCGGCCTGTGCCGCCTTTTTGCTTTTTGCCGGTCTGACGCAGTATGCTCTGTGCCGTCTTCTGCTTTCATCCGTTGAACCGAGTTGCCGATGAGCCTCTCTTTCGATCTTCCGCTTGCCGCGATATCCCAGACCCAACACTTCGATCCCCGTTGCCGGAGCCAGCATGACCTCCTCTGAACCTCTCTTCGACAGCAAGGCGTTTCTCAGTGCCGTCACCCACCAGAGCGGTGTCTATCGCATGTACGACAGCGGCGGCACCGTCATCTACGTGGGCAAGGCCAAGGATCTGAAGAAACGGCTCGCCTCCTACTTTCGGGCCAACGTCGACAGCATCAAGACCCGCACCCTGGTGCGCCAGATCGCCGACGTGCAGGTGACGGTCACCCACACCGAGACCGAGGCGCTGATCCTCGAGCACAACCTGATCAAGCAGTACCAGCCCCGCTACAACGTGCTGCTGCGGGATGACAAGTCCTACCCCTGGATCATCATCACCGCCCATCAGCACCCGCGTATCGGCGTCCATCGCGGTGCCCGCAAGGTGAAGGGGGAGTACTTCGGCCCGTACCCCTCCGGCGGTGCGGTGCGCGAGAGCCTGCACCTGATGCAGAAGATCTTCCCGGTACGCCAGTGTGAGGATGCAGTCTATGCCAACCGCACCCGCCCCTGCCTGCTCTACCAGCTCAAGCGCTGCGCCGGCCCCTGCGTGGCCGGGCTGGTGAGCGAGGCCGAGTATGCCCAGCAGGTGGAGCTGGCCAAGCTGTTCCTCGCGGGCAAGAACCAGCAGGTGATAGGCGAGCTGGTGGGCAAGATGGAATCCGCCAGCGGCGATCTGCGCTTCGAGGAGGCGGCCCGCTATCGGGATCAGATCCAGGCGTTGCGCCGGGTGACCGAACAGCAGTCGGTGAGCGGCAACGTGTTGGACGAGCTCGACGTGGTGGGGGTGGCCTTCGAGCAGGGGACCGCCTGCATTCACGTGCTCTTCATCCGCCAGGGCAAGGTGCTGGGCTCGCGCAGCTACTTCCCGAAAGTGCCGGCCGATACCCAGCTCGACGAGGTGGTGCAATCCTTCCTGCTGCAGTTCTATCTGTCGGGGCAGGGGGGGCGGCAGATCCCGAGCGAGGTGCTGCTCGATGTGGCGCTCGAAGACGAGAACGTCATTGCCGAGACCCTGAGCCAGACCGCCGGCTACAAGGTGCGGGTGGTGAGCCGTACCCGCGCCGAGCGGGCCCGCTTCATCAAGCTTGCCTCCATCAACGCCCAGACCGCGCTGCGCTCGCGCCTTGCCCACAAGAGCACCATCACCGCCCGCTACGATCAGCTGGAGGAGCTGCTGGAGCTGGAGCGCCCCATCGCCCGCATGGAGTGCTTCGATATCTCCCACACCATGGGGGAGCGCACCGTGGCCTCCTGCGTGGTGTTCAACCGTGAGGGGCCGCTCTCATCGGAATATCGTCGCTTCAACATCGACGGCATCACCGGCGGCGATGACTACGCCGCCATGGAGCAGGCGCTGGAGCGGCGCTTTGGCAAGCAGCAGGAGCCGGACAAGGTGCCTGACGTGCTGTTTATCGACGGCGGCCTCGGCCAGCTGCGCCGCGCCGAGGAGATCCTGGCCCGTCAGCTGGAGTTTCTGGGGGGAAAATATCCGCTGCTGGTAGGCATCGCCAAGGGGGTGACCCGCAAGGCGGGGCTGGAGACCCTGATCCTGGGGGAGAGTCACGAAGAGCTGCATTTACCGGCAGATATGCCCGCCCTGCACCTCATTCAGCACATTCGCGATGAATCCCACCGTTTTGCTATCACTGGCCACCGCGCCAGACGGGCGAAGGCCCGCACCACCAGTACTTTGGAGGATATTCCGGGGGTGGGGCCGAAACGGCGGCAGGCGCTGCTCAAGTACCTGGGCGGTCTGCAGGAGGTGAAAAAAGCCGGGGTGGAGGAGCTTGCCAAGGTGCCCGGCATCAGCCAGGAGCTGGCCCAGTCCATCCACGATGCCCTGCACTCTCTCTAGCCATTGGTAGCCGAGAAGGGGGAATACCCCTCCATGCAGCCCCTGTTTGTCCAGACGACGAGCAGGGGCTGTCGCCCCGGGTATCGACAAGAGGCGAGGTGAGTCACACCATTCACCCCGGGTTCATCCCCTTCAGGATCCAGACACACAAGAGCCGTGACGCCGGGGGGCCGCAAATGCCATAATGGCCCGCATCCTGAGGTTGTTGATGGATTAATAGACCAAGGCGGGCGCCTGTCCGGTTGCATCCGTGATCGGCTTGGGGCTACCATGTAGCGGCATACAAGAAGTGGCTGAAAATAATGACAAATATTCCTAATCTGCTGACGTTTTTTCGGATCTTGCTCATCCCCGTCTTCGTCATCCTGTTCTACCTTCCCTACCAGTGGTCCTATCTGGCGGCGGCCATCGTCTTCATCCTGGCGGCGGCGACCGACTGGTTTGACGGCTACCTGGCCCGCAAGCTGAATCAATCCACCGCCTTCGGTGCCTTCCTCGATCCGGTCGCCGACAAGATCATGGTGGCGGCGGCGCTGGTGGTGATCGTCGAGCACTACAACACCATCTGGGTGACCATTCCTGCCATGACCATGATTGGCCGCGAGATCATCATCTCCGCCCTGCGTGAGTGGATGGCTGAGCTGGGCAAGCGCTCCTCGGTGGCGGTCAGCTGGATTGGCAAATGGAAGACCATGATCCAGATGGTCTCGCTGACCGGCCTCATCTGGCAGTACGACATCTGGATGGTGTGGCTCGCCTATGTGCTGCTCTACGTGGCGACCGTGCTCACCTTCTGGTCCATGTTCCAGTACATGAAGGCCGCCTGGGGCGATCTCAGCTATCACTCCCGGTTCTGAGCTGCCGACACAAAGGACCGTTTCCCCGTTCTTGGGACTGGGAAACGGTCGTGAGCGCTGAAAAGGCAGGAAAAGGGCAAAAAACACTCGAACGATCAGGGTATTAAACATTTTTGGTTGACTGGGCGAGGAACATCGCTAGAATGCGTCCTCGTAGTCAGGCAGTCAGCCAGACCAATGCGGGAATAGCTCAGTTGGTAGAGCACGACCTTGCCAAGGTCGGGGTCGCGAGTTCGAGTCTCGTTTCCCGCTCCAAATTCAGACAATAGAGAGTTTCTCTCTTTTGCATGGCGCGTTAGCAAAGCGGTTATGCAGCGGATTGCAAATCCGTTTAGTCCGGTTCGACTCCGGAACGTGCCTCCATATTGACAAGCCCGCCACGCGAGCTTGATACCGATTGCGGTGCCCGAGTGGTGAAATCGGTAGACACAAGGGATTTAAAATCCCTCGACGTTCGCGTCGTGCCGGTTCGATTCCGGCCTCGGGCACCATTAAAATCAAAGACTTACTAAGGCCGCTAGCAATAGCGGCCTTTTTGTTTTTGGCAAAATGTCGCCAAAGTGGCGACAGCGATTGTGTCGAGTCTATAGCGCCATAACAACAAAGCCTGCTGGAGGCAGGCTTTTATAGGGCTCTGTATATACCCGAGGAATTTACCATGTGGGGCAGGGGATGGCCGATTACTTCCACCACTCCTTGCTTGGTAAGTTATTCCATTCTCCAACCGGGTATTCATGGCCATTGAAGCGCAGCGTGGTGCTCAATGTTCTCTGACTGGAGGTTTGAGAGGTACCATCCTGCTCTATGGTCTCTGTTTTCGCTTTGGTTACTACTCTCAGATCGTGCAGCCCGTTAGACATCCCTGGCAGGACTTGGATGTAGGAAATTCCTCGTTCTAAGTCAATTTTTCCTGGTGAGCAAGGCACGCCTTTTCGGATGTAGGTGTGCAGCATAGGGGCGCCGTTAATTACGCGTAGAAGAGTTCCATTATGTAGTCTGAATAGATGTAAGAATCTGGAGCTAAAACCGTCAGCACAGGAGGGGCCATAGCCGATATCCAATCTTACGCCAAAGGCCCGTTCTCCTTTGGCCAGTAGGTAAGGAGCTGTGTCGAGCCATATACTGGCGCTTCCAATTCTTATACTGGCATCTTCTTCAATAGTCTCCTCAAACCGCTGTTGTACTTTCCCTTGGGAAATTAGTTCTACTCGCCAGATACTCGTAGGTAGAGACATTTCATCATGGTGATCTGCACTATCTGGGAAAATGTAGGAAGTCAATGTCACTTCTGGCTGGTTTGGTAACGTCTTACATGCGCCGGCAGTCAGTTCGGTGCCTGAAGGCAAACTTGCCTTGATAGCTGCTAGTTGTTCTGAAGAGCAAACTTGTTCTCCGTCAGCCCATGTGCCAAAACTAATCCCTTGTAGCAACAGCGTGGATATTGATGCACTCACTTTCCACGCGAGTGATTTTGTTCTCACTATCACTTTCTCCCCGCTAAAGAAGCATATTGGTGGTTGAGGTTTTTATGCAGGCTGGCACTGTAACAATATTTTGGGGGGTGTTCGAGTCGGTACCATTTGGACGAACAGAGCCCACGATCGTAGGAGGGGGAGAGTGTTGAAACTCATTAGGATCTTTTTTGGTTTCAGTTATCAAATCTACCCTCATTACGCTAATCGTCTGAGACAAAAAATTATGAGCTTTTCCGTTACTGCAACTCGTTTTGGTAACGATGGTTGCTGGTAAACTTATCGACTTGACCAATGAAAACGCCGAGCTTTCAGAAATGATGAAACAAGCGGTTAAGGCAAAGTTTGAATGACTGGGCAGATCTCATGGCAGATGCGAGCCAGTGGATTGGTTGTCGCATTACTCGGAATAGGTGGCCTTTGGATGGCCATGGTGTTTGGTTCTGAATTCATGGACCTGCAAGCACTTACACCGGCAGATCCGTTGCGAATGAATGACTGGCGGGGATGGTTCGCTATCTTCGTTAGCCTACTAGCGGCCCCTTTCATGCTATATGCCGGTGGAAAGCTGATACTTTCTCGGGATATGCCTGAGCCAGACCTTTCCTCAAAAGCGGTTAAGAGGCGGGTGATCTTCGTCGTCTCCTTGATTGTTATAGCTGCTGGTTTGGGACTGCTGACACAAAAAGTCAGCATGTCGAATATTGAACGTTTGGGATGGGAGCAGTGCTACGTCAAACAGACGAGCTGGCGATTTGGCAAGGAGATCTATTCTCAAAATTGTGAAGCACATGGACTTATGAAACTGGACCATGCGTTAGACAGACTCTCTTTGGAAGCACTGAAAGAGAAGTTAAACAAAGAGATGTTTGAGCAAAAATGAAAGAGGGCCTTAAAGGCCCTTTGTTTTATTCGATGATGGGGGATAGCTGGCCGGCCAACTGTTTGGCCTGTTGCCCATGTCCCGTGATGGTCCCGCTGTTACCTGGGGCCGGCCCACTGCCGTGGGGGTGTCTGGCAGTGAAAGCGGCCAAGGGTTCCACCACGTTCATTAACTGCAGCTGCAGGCCGGAAGATGTTCGCGCTCTCGGTCCCCATCCACGAACGGGGTGCCTCCAGGTGTTGCAGCTCGCCGGCAACCGCCCGGCGCAGTCGGCCTCCCTCGACCAGAGCCCTCGTCTTGGTTTGGCTCATGTTACCCCGACTTGCCAGGGGGAGAGCGCCACCGGTTAGGGGGGCAGTGGATGACCCGGTGCATCGATTAGCTTGAACCTGCTTGGTGTCTGTGGTGTAACTGACGCTATACCGTCTTGGGAGGTGTGGCGAGTGGTCCACTCATTGGCAGACATTGACCTGTGTGAAGCGCTGTCCGATCTCTTTGTCGATAATGAGGTCGATTTCGAGCGGATCGCTCAGGTGGCACGGGGCTTTCCCGTTGCCCACGTCGAGATGGTCTTGTTCGAATGGGTGGCGCCGGTTTGTTACATCAACACCCTGGCACCTGTGCCACCGATCTGGACCGGCTTTGAACGTGATTCACTTTGGGCGGAGATCCAGTGCTTGCTGACAAGAGAGGCCAAGGCCGGGTTTGCCAAGAAACTGTCCATCATGCTCAGGCAGTTTTATCTGAGGCAACGGTTTGCCGAAGAGTGGCGCAGGCTGTCGGTGCTGCTGGTCGAAAAGGAATAAAAGTAATGACGGAGAGTGGCGATAAAAATTTCAATTTATGGTCATTGGACGCTACTGGCCGTTTTTAACTAGTTGATATTTATATAAATGTTTTTTCATCAATGCTCACATGTGATTTGGCTTGGCTGGGGAAGTGTTGACATGGTATTGGTGTTCACATCATGTCATTGATGGCCTGTCACGCAGGCTGGCGGGTTTGACAATCAAAGAGGGGAGCCTGGGCTCCCCTCTTTATTGTTGGGCTGACAACACAGCCTGTCTGCCCTTACCTGACGCGCGGCCGTGCCTTTAGAACTTGTAGAGCCAGGAGACGGCGGTGAAGTAGCCGTTGTAGTCCTGGTTCAGGTTGCCGAGGTTGCGCTCTTCGCCGGTGTAGAGGTAATCCACGTCCTGGAAGTATTCGTAGCGCACATCCCAGCGCAGCGAATGCTGCTTGGTGAGCTGATAGAGGGCGTAGCCTTCCAGCCGGTGCTGCTTGCTGGTGAGATCCGGGTAGTCATAGCCCTTGCTGGCGTCGGTCTTGCCGCGGCCATAGGCGAAGCTGTAATCGAGCCCGAGCTCGAGATCCCGGTCAAACGCCTTCTTCTGGGTGAGCCCGAGCCCGAGGGTGGTGATCTCGTCACGCACCGCCGTGCTGTAGGGATCCCAGTCCGGTGCGCCTGTGTAGGCGTGGTTCTGGCTGGAGGTGATCCACTGCAGGTTGCTGAACAGGTGGCCGCTCAGGTTGTCGTCGAACTGCTGGTTGAGGGTCAGGTCGATGCCATAATCCTTGCCCTCGCTGCGCCCTATGTCCGGCTCCTTGTAGTCATCCCTGGCCCACCACCCTTCGAGGCGGGCATCCATCCCCTCGCTGAACTGATAGCCAAGATCTCCCCTTAGTTCGACCCTGTCCCTGTCCGCCAGATAGAACTGGCGCAGGGTCGGGCTGCCGTTGCCAGCGGCGCTGTCGTGGCGCCAGTCCGAGCCGTCGCGGGTGCTCCAGGCGAGCTTGCCGCCCAGTTGCAGCACCCCGGCCGGGCGGTAGCGCCCCTTGAGGAACAGGGTGTGCTCGTCGGTATCCTGCCGGTCGGCCTGCTCGCGCTGATCGGCCTTGTACTGATAGCCGGTAGTGAGCTTGACCGAGCGGCTGAGCCGGTAGTCGGCCGCCAGATCCGCCTTGCTGCGGGTGCGATCGCTCTTGCCGCGCTGCTTGCCGACCACCGCGTATTCATCGGACTTGTCCTTGCGGTCCCGATACTCGCCGCCGGCGCGCAGGGTGAGATCCCGGCCAAAGCGGCCTACCCACTTGGCGTCGGCCTGCAGGGTGCTGACCTCGCCGTGGAAGTCATCCTGGGTGATGGGGGCGTTGCGAAACGCGGTCAGGCTGCCGTTGGAGGTGGCCTGGCTGGTGAGCACGCGGCCGGTCAGGCTCTGCCGGTTCCAGTTGTACTGGCCGGATAGGCTCAGCTGGTGGAAGTTGTTGTCCGGCTCGTAGGCGCGCTCGTTGGCGTAAGGGTCGGCGACGCTGCCATAGTAGAGCGCCGTGTCATCGGTACGGTAGAGGGAGCCGTTGTAGGCGAGATCGACCAGCCAGCCTTCTCCCAGGTAGCTGACGCCGCTCTTGACCTGGGTGGTCGAGCTGCCGTCGACGGGCTTGGGCAAGAGGCCTGGCCCGCTGCCGATGCCGGGCACGCTCGACTGGTAGTAGGCGAGGGTGGCCTCTTTTTTCTCATGAGAAAAATCGGCGTAGGGGCGCCACGGGCTCTTCGGGGTATAGGCGAGTCCGGCGGTCAGCTTCTTGCGCACCACCTCCTTGTCGAACTCGGCCAGCGACCCCTGGGTCAGCGGGCTCTCGCCCGGCTGATAGACGCTGCGGCCGTGGCTGTTCCAGTAGAAGGGGGACTCCGAGTAGCCCACTCGGGCGCGCATGCCGTCGTAGTGGCCCTGTTCGGTTGTCAGGCTGAAGCGCTCCATGCCGAGGTTCTTCACCTCCAGGCTGCCATAGCGGGAGCCTTCTCCCCGGTATTGCAGGTCGGCGTTGAAGATGCCGAGCATGCCGCTGTCCTGCTGGCTGGGAACCCAGTTGCGAAAGCGGGTGGCGCCATCGTCGTTGGCATAGCCGGCACCCAGCCCCACTTCGCCAAACCAGCCCTCATCGCGCTCGCAGGATTTGCAGCTCCAGCGTTCGGTCTTGGCCGGTTTGCTCTGCTGCAGGGCGTAATCCCCGACTGCCAGCGGCTCCTCGGCCGCCTGGGCCGAGCAGACCGCCAGCAGGGAGAGCCAAAGTGTTGAGTATTTCATGACTTCTCTCCTCAGCGCCGCAGTGATTGACCGTTGGGATGGTTGGTCCCGTGGATCTGGTTATGACAGTTCAGGCAACTGCCGCCACGCACCTTGAGATCCCCCTCGGGGATGGAGACGTTGGCATGGGGCACGCTGTGGCACTCCTGGCACAGCTGGGGCACCCGCTTGTTGAGCAGCGCCTGGTTGATGGAGCCGTGCGGGCTGTGGCAGAGGGAGCAATCCTCGGTCACCGGTTCGTGTTCCCACAGGAAGGGGCCCCGTCTCTCGGCGTGACATTCGTAGCAGCTCTCATTGAGGCTGGGCTGCTTGAGGCTGGCCTCGTTCTGCGACTGGTGCGGGTTGTGGCAGCTGGAGCAGGGCAGCTCACCATTGAGAATGGGGTGGCTGGTGCGCTTGTGCAGATCGGCTTTTTGCTGGGCGTGGCAGCTGGTACAGGTCTCCACCTGTTTCTTGCTGTCCATCACCGGATCCTTGGCCTGGTGCAGGCTGTGGCAGCTGGTGCAGGAGAGATCCTCCACCGCGTGAGCGCTGGCATGCCAGCCCATCCGCTGGGTATCGGTGTGGCAGGAGAGGCAGACGCTGTTCTGTTTCTCCACCGGTACCGGCGAGTCGGGGCCGAAGGTGATCATGGGTTCCCGCTGCTGTCCCTTGCGGGGATTGCGCGGGTGGTTGCCGGCGGGGCCGTGGCAGGCTTCACACTGTTTGTCGGCCATCGGCCCGTTCTGGTTGCCGAGGTTGCCGTGCACATTGTGGAAGATGCCGGTGGCGGGTTTGCGCGAGTCGGCATCGTGGCACTTGAGGCAGGTATCGGCCCCCTTGGGGGAGTATTTGCCCTGGTCGAATTTCTGGTCGAGGGTGGCCTCGACCTGCAGGCGCGGATCGGCATCGGCCGCCGGCTGGGCATCGCTCTTGGCCCAGACCGGCAGGCAACCGAGTGCCAGCAAACCCGCCAGGAGCCACTGCGGGGTGATTCTTTTCATATCGTGTCCTTCAACGGCAAAGGGCCGGGGAGAGGCATCCCCCCGGCCTGGTGGTCTCAACGGAAGTCATACACCTTGTGAACCTTGTCGACGCCCTGCTCCTGCCCGACGGCATGGCAGGACGCGCACTGTTCAACCCCGGTGGCGGCCTCTATCGTCTCTGCACCAAAGATGGCGCCGTTGTTCTTCATGTGGGTGGCCCACTCATCCCCCGCGACCGGGCTGTCCGGCTTGACCAGTCCCAGCGGCGACTTGAGGTGGCAGCTGGCGCAGACCACCAGGGTCGGACTGAAGAACTTGGGCTGCTTGTTGTCCGCCGTGGTCGCCACCAGCGAGGGTCGTTCGTTCTGCTGGTTGGGCAGGTTGTACTGACCCTTGGTGTGGCAGGACTCGCAGTTGTTCAGCTTGCCCGGGAAGGTGGCATCACCGCTGCGATGGGAGCCGAAGGCGTGGAAGGAGTGCACGTGGTACTTCAGATCCCCCGGCACAGCCGCATAGAAGGAGGTGCGGGTGGCGTTGTGACAGCTGGTGCACTGGGCGAAGTCCTTGGAGGCGTGGGCCGAGCCCGCGTTGCCCTCGGTGTGGACGGCCAGATCCTTGTGACAGCCGTTGCAGGAGGCCAGATCCGCCCCTGCCTTGAGCACATAGTTGCCGTCCACCCCGCCTTCGGCCCGGAAGTAGGCCTTGACCGGATTGATAGGCACGTAGGAGAGGGCGCTGGCTGTGCTGCTGCAGGGGAGCAGATCCCCGGCGGCGAAGGCACCGTTGCGATCCGCCTTGCGGGCCACGCACACCTGCAGTTCGGCAACCGTGGCCGCCAGGGTGCCGCTCACCTCGTTACCCACCTCTTTGCGGCACAGGAAGCTGCCGCCGCCCTGGCTGTCGCATCTGGTGAAGTCAATCTTGTTGCCGGCGACGAAGGTTTGCGGGTTGGTGTAGCCCAGCTCGAAGCCGCTGCCCTGATCCCAGTTGACCAGCACGTAGGGAGCCTTGGCCAGATCGCCGTACTTGATGTACTTGAGCACCCCGTCCATGGTCTCGACCGGTGTGCCGTTGGCGGTCACGGTCAGCTCGACCTCGATGTTGGGCGCCGCGTAGCGCACGTCGTCAAACTTGAACACCAGCTTGTCGCGACCGGTGGCCTCGTTGGCGAGGTAGCCCATGTGCACGCTGCTGGGGGACTTGGTGTTGCCGGGCGTCTCGGCGTGGCACTGGGTACAGAGGGTGCCGCTGCTGATCTTGCCGTTGATGTGGCTGACGTAGCCGGTCGCCGTAGTGGAGTCCGCGTGGCAGGCGCCGCAGGGTTTCTCCTGGGCGTGCTGCCAGTTGTTGGCATCCGGGGTGGTGGGGGTGACGCCCTTGTGGCAGGTGTCGCAGTTGCGCGGATCCTGCGGGAAGTGGCTCACCAGCTTGGTGGCGGTGGCATCCAGGTTGCCGTGCAGCTTGTGCACCAGGGTGGTCAGATCGCCCCGTCCGCTGCCGGGCACGCTCTCGTTGTGGCAGGTGACGCAGAGCTTGGGATCGGCCCGGTTGCTGTGGTGAATCGGCTGCTTCATGTGGCAGCTGTTGCAGCTCTGCTGCTCCAGGATGTCGCGGGTCAGCAGCGGCGGCGTGCCGGCCGGCACCCAGTCCAGCACGTAGTCGGTGACCGGAATGTCGTTGCTGCCGCCAAAGTAGATGCCGAGGCGGTGCGTCGCTGCCTCATCCCAGCGGATCAAACCGTTGTTGTCCTGCGAATCGCTCGGATAAGGGTCGCGCACCGTGGTGGCATTGAAGGAGAAGGTGTAGCGGTACTGGCCATTGCCGAGGGCTTCGAGCTTGCCGCCGTTCTCGCCGGTGGGGCGGTTGTTCTTGGTGCTGTAGATGAAGCTCTTCCAGATCACGGGGTCTTCCCGCGTGGCGTCACGGCCGGGGATCACCTTGGCCAGGGTGAAGGAGGGGAGGGTGGTCCCCAGGTCATAGCCCTTGCCTTGCTTGTCGGTGACCTTGAACTGCACCGAGAGCTGACCGCTTTCGCCAAGTTGCGGGGTGGAGGCCGAGATCACCAGCGAATCCGGGGTGCCCGGCGGAGGGGGCGGTGGGTCCGTTTTGTCGTTGCCATCACCGCCGCCCCCGCAGGAGGAGAGGGTGAACACCATTGCTGCAGCCACCAATACTTTCCAGTATTTCATTCTTTTATCCTTTTTTATCGGACTTATTGTTCCATATATGAGCCAGCTCAAAAAATTCCCAAAAAGATACTACTTAAGGGTCAAAAGAGGACTGAATACGGTATAAATCATTTCCATCTTAATTGTAAGGTTTATATATTAGAGAGCGTTGATCTAAGTCTCAAAAACGGATCGAAAATCAACCTGGATTATAAAAATGTCTTTTTTAACTGGGGTTTATAGACCTTTTCTGGAAGAGGGATGAGAAATGAAACGCAGTATGAAGCTGGAAATAGTGGGACTGTCGCTGCTTTTGGGCTCTATTGGCACAGCACATGCCAGTCTGGACTCATTGGTGGATACATGTAACTCATGTCATGGAAATCAGGGGATCAGCACCCAGAACGATATTCCAACTATCGCAGGATTGGCAGAATCAAATCTTGCCGAGCAGTTGCGCACCTACCTCGACGGCCGGCCAGCCAAGACCGTTAATCATGTCACCGGTGATACCAGCAAGAAGGGGAACATGACCGACATTGTTAAGGGCCTTAGCGACGAGCAGATCGACGAGTTGGCGGCACATTATGCCGAGCTGCCCTACCAGCCGATGAAGCAGCCGTTCGATGCGGCGCTGGCCAAGGCGGGGCAAAAACTGCACGACGACTCCGGCTGCAAGAAGTGCCACTCCGAAGGGGGCTCGGTGGCCGAAGACGAGGCCTCCATCCTCGCCGGCCAGCCCAAGGGTTACCTGCTGACCTCCCTGCAGGAGTTCAAGGCCGGCAAGCGCAGCAACGACGAGAAGATGAACAAGGCCATCATCGCCATGAGCGATGCCGACCTCAAGGCGCTGGCCGAGTACTACGCAAGCCAGCAGTAACGTCGCTGCCCCTCCCGTTGACGCAGCCACCCCGCTTCTGGCGGGGTGTGGTCTCGTGTTCATGACCGTCAAAGGAGCTGTCACCAGCTCCTTTTTGTTGCCAGGCGGGCAGACGGCACCCTTCGGGTGCCACCGTTTCGGAGTTTCCTATGAAAAAGATCATCAAGTGGCTGCTGCTCGCCTCCCTGAGCCTGGGGATGAACCAGCTTGCCCTGGCCGCGACGACAGCAAGCGAGGCTGCCCCCGCAGCCCAGAGCGAGCAGGCGCAGCAACCCACTTTGGCCGAAAAGCAGGCCAAGGCGCAGAAGAAGAAGGCGGCCGCCAAAAAGGCCGCGGCCCGTTTTGCCAAGTGTGAGAAGTGCCACGACGGGGCTGAGGGGATGCACGGCAAGCATGGCCAGGTCACCAACCCCAACACGGGGGAGGCGGTTACCTGCACCAACTGCCACGGCAATGCGTCGGCCGATCACCGTAAACAGCGCGGCGGCATCGTCGATGTGATGCGCTTTGGCGACGACGCCTTCCCGCTGAGCCAGCAGAACGGCGTCTGCATGAGCTGCCATGAGCCGGACGATTTGCGCAAGGCCCTCTGGGCCCACGACGTGCACGCCACCCGGATCAGTTGCACCAGCTGTCACCAGCTGCACCCGGCCAAGGAGCCCATGGTGGGGATCCCCGAGAAGTCGCGCATCAAGCTGTGCGTCGACTGCCACCGCAAGCAGCACGAGGCCAGCCTCGGCGGCGCCGTCAAGGAGGGCTCATGAGCACGACCCGCCGCGACTTCATGGTGGGCATGAGCGCCGGCGCCCTGATCCTGCTGACGGGTGCCCCGCGTGCCCTGGCCAACAGCATGACCATCAAGGGCGTGCGCTACGGCATGATCCACGACGAGACGGCCTGCATCGGCTGCACCGCCTGCATGGACGCCTGCCGCGAGGTGAACCAGGTGCCGGCAGGGGTGGCCCGCCTGCAGATCCTGCGCAGCGGCCCGGTGGGGGAGTATCCGGCGCAGGAGTACCGCTTCTTTCGCAAATCCTGCCAGCACTGCGACAACGCCCCCTGCGTGCACGTCTGCCCGACCGGCGCCTCCCACATCCGGGCGGAGGATGGCATCGTCGACATCAACCCCGACCTCTGCGTCGGCTGTCGCTATTGCCTGGCCGCCTGCCCCTATCAGGTGCGCTTCATCAACCCGGTCACCCGGGTTGCCGACAAGTGCGACTTCTGCCGCAAGACCAATCTGGCGGCGGGCAAGCAACCGGCCTGCGTGGAAGCCTGCCCGACCAAGGCGCTGGTGTTCGGCAATCTGGACGATCCCAACAGCCCCATCGCCAAACGGCTGGTGCAGGAGACCACCTATCGCTACAAGCAGTTCCTCGGTACTTCGCCCAAGATGTACCGGGTGCCCAAAGGGGAGGTGAAGTCATGACTCCATCTCATCTGTATGACGCAGACCGGCTGACGGGAGGGAAGCACCATGTGGCATGATGCGTTTCACTTCGACTCGCTGGTGTGGGATGGCCCCATCGCCATCTACCTGTTCCTGCTCGGTATCTCGGCAGGCTCGGCCACCCTCTCGGTGCTGCTGCGCCGCCAGGGGGCCGGCAGCGAGAGCGGCATCATCAAGGCGACCGCCATTCTGGCGCCCGTTTCGGTGATCCTGGGGCTGCTTATCCTCATCTTCCACCTGGCCCGTCCCTGGACCTTCTGGAAGCTGATGTTCCACTACCAGTTCGACTCCGTGATGTCGATGGGGGTCATGCTGTTTCAGGTCTACATGGCGGTGCTGTTTGCCTGGCTGGCGGTGGTGTTCAGAGCCGAGATCGAGGCCCTGCGCCGACGCCTGCTGGTGGACAAGCTCGCCTTTGTAGACGGCCTGATTGGTTGGGTCGCCCGCCTCGAGCGGCTGCTGGCGCCGCTGTTGTTGCTGCTTGCCGTGCTGCTCGGGGCCTACACCGGCTTTCTGCTCTCCGCCCTCAAGACCTACCCCATGCTCAACAACCCGATCCTGCCGGCGCTGTTTCTGGTCTCAGGCATCAGCTCGGGGGTGGCCTCCACCATCTTGCTGGCGGTCACCCTGTTTCGGGAGGATGGCCACAGCCGCGGGGTGAGCTTCGTGCACCGCTTCGAGCGGCCCATTGTCGCCATCGAGCTGTTCCTGCTGCTCTGTTTCTTCACTGGCCTCTACTTTGGTGGCGGCCAGCGGGAAGCGGCCATGTGGGCGGCCATCGGCGGCGGCTTCTGGTCCCAGGTGTTCTGGTTCGGGGTCATCGGGCTGGGGATCCTGCTGCCCCAGCTGCTGGGGCTGGTGTGCAGTCCGGCCAAGGCTCATCAACCGGCCCGGCTGGCGCTTATCTGCAGCCTGAGCCTGGTGGGGATATTGCTGCTGCGCTACTTCATCCTCTACGCGGGGCAGATGACGGTGATGTAGCCGTTATAGAGGTAGATCGCAGGCAAACAAAAGGCGGGATCTTCCCGCCTTTTTTTATTGCCGCCAGCTGGCCTGGTCAGATCAGCGCGCGCTGCTCGAGGCGCTGCTCGCCGGGGCGGCAGACCAGTACCGAGCCCTGCTCGAACCAGTCCCCCAGCACGATGCGCCGGGCAGGCGCGCCGTCGAGTTGGAAGTCGTGGATGGCGGGTCTGTGGGTGTGGCCGTGGATCATCATCCGGCAGTCGTGCTGGCGCAGCATCTCATCCACTGCCGCCGGGGTCACGTCCATGATGGTCTGGCTCTTGTGGGCATTTTCCATCTGGCTCTGGCCGCGCATCTTGTGGGCGATGGCCTGGCGGCGCGCGAGCGGCAGCCGCAAAAAGAGCCAGCGCAGCCACTTGAGCTGGGTGATGCGGCGAAACTTCTGGTAGCCCTCATCCAGGGTGCAGAGCAGATCGCCGTGGCTCAGCACCACCCGCTCGCCATAGAGCTCGATGACGCAGGGATCCCCCAGCAATGTCATGCCGGCGCGCTTGGCAAAGGCCTGGCCCAGCAAGAAGTCGCGGTTGCCGTGAATGAAGTAGAGGGGCACCCCCTGCTGGCTCAGGGCCGCAAAGGCGTCAGCCACCTCGCCGTGGAGGGGATTGGGATCGTCGTCGCCAATCCAGAATTCAAACAGATCGCCCAACACGTAGAGGGCATCGGCGCCGGGGGCATCGTGCGCCAGAAAGCGTACCAGGGCGGCGGTCATGTCGGGCCGTTGGGCACACAGGTGAATGTCGCTGATAAAGAGGGTGCTCATGAGAAAGTGCGCTGGGCCCTGTTGAGGTGGCTGGAAGTGGAGGTAGAAAGGGGGCTTGTCGTCCCCGGTTGCCACGTCAATCGGGCAAGCTCGCCGCCCTCCAGGGTGAGCAGCGCGGCATACGGGTCGCCGGCAAGGCCCAGCAAGTGGCAGATGGCGGCCTCTCCTTTGAGCCCTTCCTCGAGGCGCAGGCGCAGCACCTCGTGATAAAACGCCGCGCCGAACTGCTCAAGCAGGGCGGCCATCAGGCTGAGGTGGCGCCAGCCGTTGAGGCGCTCGAGGGGATCCGGGGTGAGGTAGAGCTCAAGGGGCCAAGGGTGACCATCGGCGCCGGTGACGCTCTGCTCAGCCAGCCAGATGGCAGCGCCCTTTTGCGCAACCTGCCAGCCTTGGTTTGCCAGCGCTGCGGCAAACGCGGCCGGCTCCGGATGCTGGCAGACGATGTCGAGATCGCTGCCGGGGCGGTCGAGCCCGATGGCGACCGTGCTCACCAGCGCCAGATCGCTGCACTGCGCTGCCAGCTTATCCCACATCCCGATTGTGAGCAGGGCATGGGCCGAGCGTTGGCGCGGGTTGCCGTGGGCCAGGTAGTCAAGACGGCGCCAGTCGATGGGGCCGGCCTTCGCAGATGGAAAAACTGCGGCCGGGGCCGCAGTCAGTTCATCTCGCAGAAGGCAGAGATCACTCGGCAAGGGTCACCTTGGTGATCACGACGTCTTCGGTCGGCACGTCCTGGTGGATGCGGCCGTAGTTGCCGGTCTTGACGCCCTTGATCTTGTTGACCACGTCCATGCCGGCGGTCACTTCACCGAACACGCAGTAGCCGAAGCCCTGGGTGGTGGCGGATTTGAAGTCGAGGAAGTCGTTGTTGTTCACGTTGATGAAGAACTGGGCGCTGGCAGAGTGCGGCTCCATGGTGCGGGCCATGGCGATGGTGCCGACCTTGTTGGACAGGCCGTTGGCCGCTTCGTTCTTGATGGGGGCGCGGGTGTCTTTCTCTTCGAAGCCCGGGGCATAGCCGCCGCCCTGGATCATGAAGCCGTCGATGACGCGGTGGAAGATGGTGTTGTCGTAGTGACCGTCACGGCAGTATTGCAGGAAGTTGGCCACGGTTTCCGGGGCTTTTTCAGCGTTCAGGGTGAGGGTGATGTCGCCGTGATTGGTGTGCAGAGTGACCATGATATGTCCTTTCATTTGATGCGGGCGACCAGGTGCCCGCAGGTGTATGGCATAAAGTGGTGGCAATTCTAGCCCATCAGGGCCCTGCGGCATAGATGGTGCGCCTGATCCGGCACGTTTTCTGCCTCGTTTTCTACGCGCGATGCGGGTAGAATGGCAGGCCATTTTACTCACAGGCAGTGGTCATAAGATGCTGAAGATATACAACACACTCACTCGTCAAAAAGAAGAATTCAAACCTATCCACCCGGGCAAGGTGGGCATGTATGTGTGTGGCGTCACTATCTACGATCACTGTCATATCGGCCACGGCCGCACCTTCGTCGCCTTCGACGTGGTGGCCCGTTACCTGCGCTACAGCGGCTATCAGCTCAACTACGTGCGCAACGTCACCGACGTGGACGACAAGATCATCAAACGCGCCGCCGAAACCGGCGTCACCTGTGACGACCTGACCGAGCGCCTGATCGGCGACATGCACGCCGACTTCGATGCCCTCGGCATGGTGCGCCCGGACGTCGAGCCGCGCGCCACCCAGCACATCGGCGAGATCATCGAGCTGGTGCAATCCCTGCTGGATAAAGAGCACGCCTACGTGGCCGACAACGGCGATGTGATGTTCATCGTCGACTCCTACGCCGACTACGGCAAGCTCTCCGGCCAGGATCTGGAGCAGCTGCAGGCCGGCGCCCGGGTCGACGTGGTGGATGCCAAGCGCAATCCGCTCGACTTCGTGCTGTGGAAGATGTCCAAACCGGGCGAGCCGACCTGGGACAGCCCCTGGGGCCCGGGCCGTCCTGGCTGGCACATCGAGTGCTCCGCCATGAACTCCAAGCACCTTGGCAACCACTTCGACATCCACGGCGGCGGCTCCGATCTGCAGTTCCCGCACCACGAGAACGAGATCGCCCAGTCCTGCTGCGCCCACGGTGGCGACTACGTCAACACCTGGATGCACAGCGGCATGGTGATGGTGGATAAAGAGAAGATGTCCAAATCCCTTGGCAACTTCTTCACCATCCGCGACGTCTTGGCGCACTACGACGCCGAAACCGTCCGTTACTTCCTGATGTCTGGCCACTACCGCAGCCAGCTCAACTACTCGGAAGATAACTTGAAGCAAGCCCGCGCCGCGCTGGAGCGCATGTACACCGCCCTGCGCGATCTGCCGGTAGCCGCTGCTGCCGGTGGCGACGAGCAGGTGGCTCGCTTCAAGGAAGCCATGGACGACGACTTCAACACCCCGGAAGCCTACTCTGCCCTGTTCGACCTGGTGCGCGAGATCAACCGCCAGAAGGGTGAAGACATGGCCGTTGCTGCCGCGCTGGGTGCCCGTCTGCGCGAACTGGGCGCCGTGCTCGGCATCCTGCAGCAGGATCCGGATGCCTTCCTGAAAGGGGACGAAGCGGATGAAGAGGTTGCCGAGATTGAGCGTCTGATCGCCGAGCGCAATCAGGCCCGTGCCGACAAGAACTGGGCCGCGGCGGATGCCGCCCGTAACCGTCTCACCGAGATGGGTATCGTGCTGGAAGACAGCGCCGGCAAGACCAGCTGGCGCCGTGCCTAAGACCGGTGGCCCTGTTGCTGGCAACAGGTTGAGCCAATAAAAAAACCGCAGCCCTTGGGCTGCGGTTTTTGTTTGTGCCTCTTCCCTCGACACCTCTTAAGCCTCTGCGCTCTGTTTAAGCCTCGGTGGCCTGCGCTCTGATCCCCTCTCCCCTTGCGGGAGAGGGTTAGGGTGAGGGGGGCTAACGTCATTCCTCAGCGGAATGCCGTCCAACGCCTGAATGGCATGGCTTCGCCATGCAGGACGCGAGGGCCTTGCCCTCGACAGGGTTTCGCCCGCCCTTCGGGCTGGGGCGAGTGACTTTTGAAAGACCGCTCTCTTTGGCAAATAACACCAAAAGTCTTCTCCCCCGGCAATCCGCCCGCTTCGCGGGTTCCCTCGTCTCGTCCAACGGGTCGGACGGAGCGCCGCAGACGGCACTTTGGCCTACGCCATCCCTGGCTTCGGCCAAAGCCCGCTTCGAACATCCTTGTTCTCGCGCCAAATCGGGTCGAGCAGTGCTCGCCCTGATCCGATTTGGCCCCTGTGCCGGCTGCGCCATCATCCCTGATGGCGCTCCTGACCCGTTGAACTTGACTCGGCGGTTTGCAGGGGGAACCAATACCGTGCCCGCTCGTGGCTTTAGCATGCATGTTGACCGCCTTTTCCGCTGAAAGGGGAGAGCTGTGCAAGGGGGGGGAAATAGGGTTTTGGCTTGAGTAAAAAATGTTTGTGGAATAGAAATGAAAACCGCAGCTCAAGGCTGCGGTTTTTTAAACATTAATCTGTCATTCGTTTTGAGATTGCTTCAAGCTCATTTATATCGAGTCGTTTAGTCGCCCATCCTTTAACAAACGGTATTGTATGAGATCTAGGTAATTGATCTTTTTGAAGGTCATTAATCCTCACTCTTGATGGAAGTGCGGCACCTTCTCCTACAAAAATTGCTTCCTGTTGAGATAGAACTGATAGTGTACCAACCATACCTGATAGCCCGTCAGGTAAAAAGCGCGCGACGTGTTGTTGGTCAGCAGCATTTGTTAATCTCAATACAACCCACGTTCCACATTGAGAAATAACTGTGCTATCTACATCCGCGGGTCTTTGACTGACTAACATTAAACCAATACCATATTTTCTACCTTCTCTAGCAATTCTTCTTACTGCGCCTTGAGCAGCAGCATATTGTGCCTCACCTTTGTCAGGTACATATCTATGGGCTTCTTCACAAACTAGTAGTATTGGATCTCGTTCCTTCTCGCTCTGATTTTGAAAAACCTTATATTGAAAAAGCAAACGAGAAATTAATGCTGTAAGAGGACCTGCAACCTCATTTGGTAATCCAGAAATGTCTATTATTTTTATGTCTTTTTGTTCTGTTTTAGGTGCACCAACAAACTGACTTAATACATCATGGAGTTTTATATTGTTAGTGTGTGCATCCCAATTTGTCATCATGAATGACAGTCTTACATCTTGTTTTAATACTTTTAATTTATCTAGAACATCTGGAATAGATGATTTTGCTAGTTCTGAACTTGGTAAACTCTCATGAGACGTTCCCTTAAGTCGTCCACCTTGTATGAATCGTATGTGGTTTTCAAATTCGGTTAAGCAAAATGGTCTGGGTTTGTCGCGATCAAATGATAGTATTTCACTGATGTCATGCCCTTCACATAACACTGCTTGCTCTATATCAGTTATATTTGTGGAAAAGTTATGCCCAAATTTATTAGGACATGGTTCTACTATGCCTGCGGCAACCATCCTTGAGTGAGTTAGTGCTTTTTGAACTATATTATTTTGACTTGTTGCACTATATTCAGTTTTACCTATTACTAAGCTTGTAAACTCATCGCTAGACATTAGCCAATAAGGTAGGGAAATTTTCTCTTGTTGATCATTCTCTGAAATAAGATCATATGCCCTGTATGAAATAGCGCGGTCTCTGAACGCTACACTGTACTCTCCATGAGGGTCAATAATGATTATTTGAGGGGCGATGTTCTTTCCTGAGTGTTGATGTGAAAGAACGCTATGAATAATTGCCGCTACTGTTCCTGACTTTCCTGAACCTGTTGAACCCAACACAGCACAGTGCATACCAAACATCTTGTTTATATTTGCTCTGCATGGAGTAGCTTCTGATGTGCTGTACACGGCAAACGGCACTAGAGGATCAAACTCCTCATCACTTTCACCTTCCGCAGAACGATATACATGTGATATCTCTTCATTTGTAAGCAGATATACACCTTGTTGAGGTAGCGGGTAGGTTTTAATTCCTCGTCTAAAAAGCAACCGTTCCTCTAGATTGAGCCAACTGCCTTCAGCTAAGAGCTGGACTTCCATCAGCCTTTGGTCTGAATCAGCATTAATAGGTACTCCGGCATCTAATAGCTCTTCAGAGCGCATTCTCAGCATAGTGACCAAACCGAATATAATTTTTCGGCCGTAATGAATTTTCACCATGCTACCAATTTGTCCAATGGGGTATACTCTTCCATTATGTGTTCTGGTTAGCTCTGATATTTTTTCAGAAATCTCTACTTTAATACTCGTGCCGGCTACTTCTACAACTTGACCAATTCTTAACTCATCAGCTTGTATAAACATACATTACACCCCACATCCATATTTTAATATTGAAGATACACCCTTAAATGTCCACCAATAATCATCCGATGGCTTCCTTTTGAAGGGGCCTCTATTACCTACATACATGCCATGGATGGAGGCTATAATGACCCGTTTCCCAAAATTAGAGTTGCGCCATTTTTCTAGACATGCAGGTATATTATGCTTGCATTCTATAAATGCTATTAGAACAGTTTTATTATCAGCTTTTGATAATGCAAACTCGATTTCATTATTGATGTGATCATCGCCAAAGCTATATCCACATACAGCAAGGATATTACTGCTTTGAGAATTTAGTGATTTTCTAAATAAATCAAATTGAGTGGAGAAGGGATCTTGCTGTGTTGCAATATATTTTGTCGCTTGTGGGTATATTAGTACTCGGCGTGTAGTTTCGGGGTATTGATCGTTTTCACGAACTCTCCAGACATATCCCTTATCACATAAATACCAATCTATAGAACCATGCATTTTGATTAGATTAGCACGAAAGCCATCCGAACTTGTAGGCAATGAGTCGCCATAATTTAATGTTCTATGTGCGACGGCACCACCAGAAAATCCATCCCAATATGGTACTTTATTTAATGCCAGAGCATCTTCTAATAACGTGTCATAGTTGGTGGTGAATATGTTTACGGGTTTTCTCCGTTCATATATACCTGCTGATGCATAATTAAATAGGATATCTATGAAATTTAAATGTTCTTTAATGCAAACAATAGGTTTGGTTAACGTCCCTTCCTCAACTGTTTCCCCGGTTGAATTTTCTATATAACCGCATCTAATTGTGTTTGAAATAGATTCAATTATCACATGATGTGCACTTTCTAAAGTTGAGAGCTCAAAATCCTTATTATTTATTTTAGTCTTTTTCTCTTTTGTTCTCTCTGCTAATGCAGCATAATCACCTAAATGACTAAGTACATGCTCTATGTGACATGTATCAGGAAGCTCATTTAATAAAGGTGTTATTATCTCATCATAGATAGTTTGGTTGCTTTTTTGTAAATCCTTTTTAACTTTATTTGTTAGTGGGTACATTAATGGGAGCTTGGCATCATAACTTATCCCAGCTCCCATAAGCCAGTTTTGTTCGCTGCATTTTAAATGTTCTTCCAACTGAGTGAAAATATCGCTACCAATATCTTTTTCCATTTTTATTTCCTATTTTATGAATTAGAGTGTTTGTGATTTTTTATAACTTCAAAAATTAAATGAATAGAGTCGGCCTATTCGGATATAAAGTGTTATTTCGGTTAAACACTTCTTATCGGGCCTTATATATACAACCGTTTCCCGATAGGGATATGTGCGGCTTGCCGTTGTACTCACAATGATTTTTTTCACCAATGAAACCCTGTTGATAATTTCTGTTTCAAAGGTGCGATAATCTGGTCGAGCCACGGGGTGGCGGGTTGGATTTTGTCCCCCTGTTGTTCGCCGATGTGAGGCCGTTTGTCCAGGCCGCGAGGCAGGACGCCGAGCGAGCGCCGCTGGGCCATGGATGGCCCATCGACGCGTGCCGTCGGACAAACGGGTGAACCGAGGGAACCCGACGCAGGAGGGCGAACAAGCGGGGGATTAGACCTTTGGTGACTTTGGGTCTTTCCAAAGTCACTCGCCAAGCCGCGCAGCGGCGGCGAAACCCTGTCGAGGACGGAGTCCTCGTGTCCTGCATGGCGAAGCCGTGCCAATAACGTGTTGTCGGATAAAGACGTTACCCAACCCCTCACCCTAACCCTCTCCCACAAGGGGAGAGGGGACGGTTACCGCGGACGATTACGCTCCGCTAATCGACCCTACTCGACCCCATCCATTGATCCCAAGCCCTATCCCCCAAGGGGCGAGGGGATCATTTACCCCGGTGCAATGCGCTCCGCTTATTGCACCCTACGCCTCTCCCGCAAGGGGAGAGGGAATGGTTACCGCGGACGATTACGCTTCGCTAATCGACCCTACTCGACCCGATTCGACCTTACACATTGCCCCAAGCGTCCCCCGCGCATGGGGTAATCGGCACAGCCCCGGGGGCTGACGGGTGCGCCGGTCGAGGGTGCAACCCTCGCACCTTGCCGCAGGCGCGGGAGACCGGCTGGTCTCCGCCAAAGACGCTGCCGCCCCTGACTGTCGCCGCCACCTTGCGCCCTTGACCATCCATGAATATGCGGGGCCCAACGGGGGCCGATGGTCATCTTACGGAACCCGCCTCAGAGGGGCCATCCAAATCCATGAAATTAGTGATGCAACCATCAGAATTAAATGGTTTTTCTCCTTTGCTGCAGAGTGGCAACCGGCGGTTGACCCGTGGCCGGGGTGTGATGGAAGATGAGCCCCGAGCCCCGAGCCCCGAGCCCCGAGCCCCGAGCCCCGAGCCCCGAGCTGATCTGGTAGCCGAGTAGAGACAGGGGAGAGTGGCAGGCCGAGAGCTGAATCGAGTGGCGAGCCGAGTGAGGGGAATGGCAGGGGAGCGCCACGAATAAAGGTGGTCAGCGACTGGGGCCATCAGGATACCGAGCTCGCTTGAGCGCCACCGGCAAGTTGCCGCAGCCAATGGCTTCGCACGACAGGCACCGCTTGCTTCGGCAGTGGGCGCTGGTTACCCCTCCGATCGGGTTATCTCTCGTTGGCTGCAAACGGAGCGTGTTGCTAGACAATCCAGGGTCGTTCGGCGACAAAGGGCGGCAAAAGCGCAGAGATAGCGCCGCGATGGGGGCGGGCGACGGGTGAAGGGGCTATGGTTTCAGGAATAGACATGCAAGCAGGGAGGTGTGCATGGACAGAATATTGCAGGCGTTGTCGTTGCAAGTGACCGGGGCGCGGGATCTGGAGAGCCTGACCCGCCCGCTGCTGGAGATGCTCGAAACGGTCACCGGGCTCGAATCCACCTATCTGACCGAAATCGATTTTGGTCACGACACCCAACATATCCGCTATGCCCGCAACGCCGCCGACCTGCAGATCCCCGAGGGGGCCTCGGTGGCCTGGGGCGATACCCTCTGCCGGCGGGCCCTCGATGAGGGGCGCTTCTACACCGACGATGTGGCGCTCTGCTGGGGGGATTCCCAGGCGGCGCAGGCCCTTGGCATTCGCACCTATCTGAGTTGCCCGGTGCGCACCCCCTCCGGCTCCCTCTATGGCACCCTGTGCGCCGCCAGCGCCGAACACAAGCCGCTGCTGGCGGGCTCGGATCACCTGATCGCCTTCTTCGCCCGGCTCATCGCCGAGCAGGTGGAGCGCGAACAACTGCTGCAGCAGCTGCAGCAGGCCAACAACGAGCTGTCGCGCCAGGCGCTGAGCGACCCGCTGACCGGGCTGCCCAATCGGCGGGCACTGATGCACGAGCTCAACCGCCTCTTTTCGCTGGCAGAGCGGGTCGAACATCCGCTGTTGATAGGTTTTATCGATCTCGATGGCT
Organism: Aeromonas sp. s2; assembly: GCF_040907935.1. Lineage (NCBI taxonomy): Bacteria > Pseudomonadati > Pseudomonadota > Gammaproteobacteria > Aeromonadales > Aeromonadaceae > Aeromonas > Aeromonas sp. s2. The sequence goes on from NZ_JBFOCR010000014.1 coordinate 465,210, forward strand.
TCAAGGCCATCAACGACACCCACGGCCACGATGCGGGTGACCTGCTGTTGCAACGGGTGGCGGCGGCGCTCTCCTGCGTGCTGCGCGGCGGCGATCTGCTGGCGCGGGTGGGGGGCGACGAGTTCGTGGCGGTGGGGATGGGGCCGCAGTGCGGCGACGAGACGCGGGAGGCGGCGGTACAGGGCTTCCAGCGCCGGCTGTTCGAGGCGAGCCTGGTGTCGCTCGAGCTGCCCACCGGAGTGCTCCATTATGCCGGTGCCAGCGTGGGGGTGGTGGCCACCGATCCGGCCCTCAGCACGGTGGACGAGGCGCTGAGGCTGGCCGATGCCTGCATGTACGAGGTCAAGCGCCAGCGTCGCCGGCCGAGCTGACGCGCAGGTGAGACAGGAAAACAAAAGGGGCCCCGCTGGGCCCCTTCTTCATGCCGCCCCTCAGCGGGCGGGGAAGTACTTGCTCTGGATCTGCTGGAATTCGCTGCTGGCCAGCACCTGGGTCAGGCCGCTCTGGAACTCCTTGACCAGCTCGTCGCTCACCGGGTGGCTGAAAGCGAAGCAGAACTGCTCCGAGCTCAACATCCAAAATACCTTGAACTGGGCGGGATCCAGCTGCTGGGAGGCGATCAGATCCAGCATGGTGGTCTTGTTGGTGGAGATGAGATCGACCCGGCCCGAGGTGAGCATCTTGAGCGCCTGGGGCAGGCGGTTGGCCGGCAGGATCTTCTGCTCGTCGAAGCCGTTGTTGAGCAGCAGCTGCTCCCCCACGTCGGCCCGCACCGCCCCTATGTTGTACTGCTGGGCATCTTCCAGCCTGGCTATCTTGACCGGGTTCTTGGCCAGTCCCATCAGCACGATCTCGGCGTAGCCGATGGGGCAGGCCCACTTGAACAGAGGATCCCGCGCCTCGGTGCGGGCGGTGGAGAAGAGCACCACGTTGGGTTTCTGGGTCAGCAGGTAGTAGCCCCGCGCCCAGGGCATGATGGTGACGGTCTGCGGCGGGGTGTTGGTCTTCTTCCACACCTGTTGCAGCAGCTCGACGGCGAGCCCGGTGGGGGCGCCCGCCTCGTTGGAGAAGTTGTAGGGTTTGTACTCTTCGCTGAGGTAGTGCAGCTTGCCAAGCTCGGGACTGGCCTGGGCCAGGGTGGCAAACACGAGTGCGGCGAATCCGGTCCATTTTTTCATTTTGGCCATCCTGGTGGGGTGTTGCGTCACTCTCAAGTGTTATCAAAGCCGGCCAAATCGCCAGCCGTGGCACGGCTCACGGCATGTATTGGCGCCGCAGCGCCTGATAGTCCGGCGAGGCGAGCGCCTGGTTGAGGGCGCGCTGAAACTGCTTGATCACCCCGTCATCCACCTGGCGGCTGAAGGCGTAGCAGAGCTCCTCGGCATCCAGTACGAAGGCCACAGTGAACTCTTTGGCATCGAGCTGCAGCTCCTTGATGGCGTCGTAGCCCGCCAGCTTGCCGGTCGCCAGCAGATCGGCGCGGCCCGACACCAGCATCTTCAGCCCCTGGCTCAGCCGGTTGGCGGGGATGATGCGGTTCTCGTCCATGCCGCGGTTGAGCAGCAACTGCTCGGAGGCATCGGAGCGCACGGCGCTGATGCGGTAGTCGTTGATCTGCTCGACGGCGCTCAGGGTAATGGGGCGGCGCTTGTAGGCCAGCAGCACGTACTCGGCGTGGCCGATGGGGCAGGCCCACTTGAACAGGGGATCGCGGGTGTCGGTGCGGGCGGTGGAGAAGAGCACCACGTTGGGTTTCTGGGTCAGCAGGTAGTAACCCCGCGCCCAGGGCAGGATGCGGATGGGCTGGGGGGGCGTCTGGGTGTTTTGCCAGATGCGCTGCAGCAGCTCCACCGCGAGACCACCGGGCTGGCCGGTGGCATCGGTGAAGTTGTAGGGGGGATACTCCTCGGTCAGGTACTCCAGCTTGCCGAGCTCGGCCTGCGCCGTGCCAAGGCATGACAACAGCAGCAGACAACCGAAAAAACCTCTCCTCATGGGCAATCCTTGGCGTAGCGCGGGCGTTCATCTTGCCCAAGTGTGGGCAAAAAAGCCTGATATTGCCAGCAGTTACCAGCGCGCTCTGGGGTTGCCCAGCGGTTTTAGCTGCTCATCGCGCAGCCCCACCAGCAGGGCCTTGCCGCTCTCCTGCAGGCGAAATTCGCCGTAGCGCGCCGCCTCGAACTGCTCGCCGGTGCCCTCCTCGAAGAAGTAGGCATCGGGGCCGATGCGCCACTGACCATCGCTTTGGCGCACCTGCAGCCGCCGTTCATCCCGGGCCAGCTGTTCCGGCTTGCCCCCTTCCACCCAGCTGGCGACCTGCTGCTCGTCGAGGCGGATCACCAGGGTATCGGCGGGGGCCTCGTCGTGGCGCCGGTTGCCGAGCTGGCGGGCCAGCTCGTAGTTGAGGCGCATGTAATCCCCCTGCATCAGGGAGCGCGGGTCGACCGGGGCGAGGCGCAGCAGCACCACCTCGCCGCTGCTCATGGCGCGCTCGTAGCGCCAGACGGTGACATTGATGGCCGCCAGGATGGCGAGGCCGGTCAGCAGCAGGGCGAGTCGTCTCATGAGGGGCTCCGCAGGCTCAGCCGTTTGAGCAGCTGGCGGGCGCCGAGCAGCAGCGCGCCCGAGCCCAGCAGCAGCCAGGATTTGGTCATCAGGGTCAGCCCCAGATCGTAGTAATAGAGGGAGCCAAAGCCGACCAGCAGCAGGCCGGCCAGGGTCATCAGGCCGACGCTGCCGGCATAGAAGCCGAGCACCAGCACTAGGGCGCCGGCCCCCATGCCGGGAATGAGGGCGCTGATCAGCACCAGCGGCAGCCCGTACAGCAGCGGCAGTTTCAGCCTGACCATCAGCCCCAGCAGCAGGGCGGCGCAGAGCAGCGGGTTGAGCCAGAGTGGCAGGCGGGAGTGGCCCAGCTCGTCGAGCATGCTGGCGCCGCCGTCCCACAGCGGGTGGTGCAGGCGCCCCAGCACCAGCAGGGAGAGTGCCAGCCCCAGGGTGAGGGATTCATAGAGCTGATGGCGCACTGGATCGCGCTCGGCCTGCAGCCAGCAGAGGGCCACCGCCGTCATCACCAACGGCAGGGCCAGCAGTTGCAGGCCGAGGCAGGCGAGGCCAAGGGTGAGCAGGATGGCGGCGGCGAAGCTGTGAAACAGCCGGATCAGCCAGTGCTCGAACAGGGCGGCGATGGCCAGCGACAGCAGGGCGAGGGCGAACCAGAGCGGGGCCGAGTGCAGATCCAGCCGATCGAGCAGGCCGTAGAGCAGCCAGGCGTCGCCGGCCAGCGCCAGCGCCAGCACGAACTGATCCCACAAATCGCTGCGGGTGGCGAAGCGGTTGAGGCAAAAGGCGATGACCATCAGCACGACGCCCATCAGCAGGGCGCTGTCGGCATCCCGGGTGAGCTGGGAGAACGACATGAACAGGAAGAACAGCAGGAACAGGGCGGCAATCCAGCCCACCATGCCGAGCAGAAAGCGGCTCGACCAGTGGGGCTGGTCGTCACGGGGGGCATCCCCTTCCACCAGATGGGCCCGTTGCAGTCGCTGCCAGGGGGTCAGATCACTCATGGAGCCTCCGTTGTTGTTGCAGCCAGCGGCTGGCCGCCACCGACAGGCCGATGGCGATGAGGCAGAGCAGCAGGAAGCCGTCCACGTCCGGCTCCATCCATTTGCCGAGCGCGGTCAGCAGCACCACGATGAGGCTCAGGCAGCCCATGGCTAGCCCGGCGATGAATCTGTGGTGCCAGCGCAGGTAGGCGGCCGCCAACCAACCGAGCCAGGCCGGCCAGACCCAGGGGGAGGCGACATCAAACAGCGCCAGCAGGGTGAGCAGGGTGACGCCGAACCCGGCGGCCAGCCCCGCCAGCCAGGAGGGCATTAGCCGGTAGTGAGCGGGCGCCAGCAGCAGTATGCCCCAGAGGGCGGCGTTGAACAGGGTCAGGCACCAGCCGAGGGCCTCCTCGTTGAAGGCGAAGAAGAAGTTGAACAGGCCGAGCCGCCAGTAGAGCGCCAGCGCCAGCTGGCCGAGCAGCCAGCTCAAGGTCCACAGCAGCGGGCTCTGGCCGAGCGCCGCCAGCGGCAGCAGCATCAGCGCCCAGGTGGCGAACAGCTGCCAGGGATCGGCGCCGGTCTGGTAGGTCTGCCCCACCAGCGCCAGCAGGGCGCCGATGTTGAGGGCGATGGCGAGCAGCAGCGCCTGGCGCTGGCTGTCGGCGAGGGGTTTGCGCCACAGCAACAGCAGCATGGCGAGCAGTGGCAGCTCCAGCAGCGCGAGGCGCGAGAGGCGGCCGAGCTCCTGCCAGTTGAAGGCGACGAAGAACACCAGACCGGCGCCGAGGCACAGGCTGCCGAGCCAGAGCAGCAGCCGATCGAACAGCCACTGCCAGCGGGCGGGGCCGGGGGGCAGCTCGCACAGGGCGAGGGCGGCGGGCAACTGGGCCCGGTCGAGACGCCCGCGCCTGACCCAGTCGAGCAGCGTCTGTCTTGAGGTGAAGTGCATGGGATGCTCCATCAGGTTTGCCGCATTATGCCACGGCCATGGCGCCGGTTGGCAGCCCCCGTCTGCGGGCAAGCCGGCCTGGCTCGCGGGCAGCAAAAAGCCCCGCCAGAGGGCGGGGCTTGCGTGCAAAGAGACGACATGGGCGCGGGAGTGGCGTAGGCAAGTGCTCACCCTTGCCTCGCCACCTTCTGATCCGGCCGGGTCAGGCGAACAGCAGGGTGCTCACCCCGAGGCCCACGAACAGGATGGCGCAGGCGATGCGGATCCCCTTGAGGGGCAGGCGATCGGCCCCCAGCTTGCCAAGCAGTACCACAGGCACGTTGGCCAGCATCATGCCGAGGGTGGTGCCGGTGATGACCTGGGTCAGGGAGTCGTACTTGGCTGCCAGCAGCACGGTGGCGATCTGGGTCTTGTCGCCGATCTCGGCGATGAAGAAGAGCACGAAGGTGGCCATGAAGGGGCCGTACTTGTCGAGCGGGCTCTCCTCGTCGTCCATCTTGTCCGGCACCAGGATCCAGGCGGCCATGGCGATGAAGGCGCCGGCCACCAGATAGGTCATCACCTTGGGGTCGAGCCAGCGGCTGATGAACTCGCCAAGCCAGGCGGCGCCAGCGTGGTTGAGCAGGGTGGCTGCCAGCATGCCGGCGATGATGGGCCAGGGCTTGCGAAAACGACAGATGAGCAACAGCGCCAGCAGCTGGGTCTTGTCGCCGATTTCGGCGATGGCCACGCTGAGGGTTGAGGTTAACAAGGCTTCCATAAAAATGACCGGGGGACGGAATTGTTATACCTGAGACAAGCCTGCGCCATCCGTCCCCGGTATTGGCACTGGCCCGTCAAAGGTCTTGTCAAATCCGCGGCTGGCGTGGATCACCCTGACCATGGTGAGTTGGCACCAAGTATGTTGATCAGGGTCGCGAACCGGTTTGGGGCCGGCTGGCGAGACTACTCCCCCTCGATGGGAGCGGGCATTCTAGGGAAAAAGCGAAAGTGACGCAAGCCGGGCGGCACGGGGATCAGCCGCCCACCAGCTTGACGCTGAAACCGGCCTTCTCGAGCTCGGCCTTGATCTGATCCCGTTTATCCCCCTGGATCTCGATCACCCCCTCTTTGAGGCCGCCACCGGTGCCGCACTTTTTCTTGAGCAGGGTGGCGATGCTCTTTTGCTGGTCGGCCGGCACACCGTGGATGGTGATGACCCCGGCGCCCTTGCGCCCCTTGGTTTCGCGGCGGATGCGCACCACACCGTCGGTGGGGAAGGGGGAGGCGGATTGCGGCTGGCTCTGTTCTTTGATGATGCCGCCGTCCGTGCTGTAAACCAGACGGCTGTTGTTGTCGTGACTCATGGCAGTTATTTGTGGGTTAGCTAAGCGGAGTTTGATTTTACTCAAATAAGCGTTGAAAACACGGATTATAATGCCCTCAAGTAAAAGAGAATTATTATTGTTTAACTTCAGGAGTCAGTCATGGTACTCGCGCAGTTGTCACCGGGACAGAGTGCTCGCATCAAGAACATGAATCAATTGACCCGTCCCCTGCGGCGCAAGCTGATGGTGATGGGCTTGCTGCCCCAGACTGAAGTCATCTATTTGCGCGCGGCCCCGCTCGGGGATCCGCTGCAGATCCAGTGTCAGGGGATCTGCCTCTCCATGCAAAAAAGCCTTGCCCAGCAAATCGAGGTCGAGCCGGTATGAAACACACCTCACAACACAATCGTCTTGGTCAAAGCACTATCGAGGTTGAACCGGTATGAACTACTCCCTGGTAACCGTCGGCAACCCCAATAGCGGCAAGACCTCCCTGTTCAACGCCCTGACCGGGGCCCGCCAGCAGGTGGGCAACTGGAGCGGCGTCACCGTCGACAAGAAAATGGGCGAATTCAGTGCCCAGGGCCACGACTACAAACTGATGGACCTGCCCGGCATCTACAGCCTGGCCAACCAGGAGGGGAGCCTGGACGAGCAGATCGCCAGCCGCTTCGTGGAGGGCCAGCAGCCGGATCTGCTGCTCAACGTCATTGATGCCGCCAACCTGGAGCGCTCCCTCTACCTCACGCTGCAACTGCGCGAGCTGGGGCTGCCCATGGTGGTGGTGCTCAACAAGATGGACATCCTGCAAAAGCGGCGCATCACCATCGACGAGAGCAAGCTCGCCAGCACCCTCGGCTGCCCGGTGGTGGCCCTCTCGGCCCACAACCGCCAGCAGGTCGCCGCCTTCAAGAACCAGATCCAGCAGTTTATCGGCCAGCTGCAGCCGGCGCTGCTGTTGGACTACGGTAGCGAGCTGGAAAAAGACCTGGCGGAGCTGGAGACCCTGCTCGCCCCGCACCACCTCACCACCCGTGGCCGCGCCCTGCGCCTGCTGGAAGAGGATGCGGTGATGCAGGAGACCCTGCTGCCCGGCCAGCAGGCCGCCGCCGCCAACGTGGTGGCCCGCGCCCACCACGGGCAGGATGTGGACCTGCAACTGGCGGATATCCGCTACGGCCACATCCACCAGTGGGCCGCCCAGGCGTGCCAGCAGAAGGGCAAGCTCACTGCGGCCCAGAGCGAGCGGCTCGATCGGGTGCTGCTCAACCGCTGGTTCGGCATCCCCTTCTTCCTGCTGGTGATGTACCTGATGTTCATGTTCGCCATCAAGGTGGGCAGCGCCTTCATCGACTTCTTCGACATCATGGGCGGCGCCCTGTTTGTCGATGGAGTGCACCACCTGCTGGGGCTCGTCCATGCGCCGGACTGGCTGGGGGCCATCCTGGCGGACGGCTTCGGGGTGGGCTTGCAGACCGTCGCCACCTTCATCCCGGTGATCGGCTGCCTCTATCTGTTCCTGGCGGTGCTGGAGAGCTCCGGCTACCTGGCCCGCGCGGCTTTTGTGGTGGATGCCCTGATGCGCCGCCTCGGCCTGCCGGGCAAGGCGTTCGTGCCCATGCTGATGGGCTTTGGCTGCACCGTGCCCTCGGTGATGGCGACCCGCACCCTCAACTCCGAGCGCGAGCGGCTGATGACCTCGGCCATGGCTCCCTTCATGTCGTGTGGCGCCCGTCTGCCGGTCTACGCCCTGTTCGCGGTGGCCTTCTTCCCCGAGTCGGGCCAGAACCTGGTGTTCGGTCTCTACCTCATCGGCATCCTGGTGGCGGTGCTCACCGGCCTGTTGCTGCGCAGCACCCTGCTGCCGGGCAAGAGCGACTCCATGCTGATGGAGATGCCGGACTACGAGTGGCCGCGGCCGGTCAACGTCGGCATCAAGACCTGGCAGAAGCTCAAATCCTTCGTCTTCGGCGCCGGTAAAACCATAGTGCTGGTGGTCGCCGTGCTGAGCGTGCTCAACTCGCTCGGCACCGACGGCAGCTTCGGCCACCAGGATCAAGAGAGCTCGGTGCTGAGCAAAATCAGCCAGGCGGTGACTCCGGTGCTGCACCCCATCGGCGTGCGCGATGACAACTGGCAGGCCACGGTCGGCATCGTCACCGGCATCTTCGCCAAAGAGGCGGTGGTCGGTACTCTCAACAGCCTCTACGCCGGCAGCGGCGACGGGGAAGAGGAGGCGAGCGAGTTCTCCCTGGTGAACAGCTTCCAGGAAGCGATCGCCGCAGTGGCCACCAATCTGGCCGACATCGACCCGACCGACCCCATGGGGCTGGCGGTGGGCAACCTGGATGACCAGAAAGCTGCCGCCGAGGCGCAGGAGGTGGACGTCTCCACCTACGGCAACATGCAGAGCCACTTTGACGGAGCTGCCGGTGCCTTCGCCTACCTGTTGTTCGTGCTGCTCTACATGCCCTGCGCCGCCGCCATGGGCGCCCTGGTGCGGGAGACCGGCCGTCAGTGGGCCCTGCTGACCGCCGCCTGGTGCAACTACATGGCCTTCATGTGCGCCACCGTCTTCTATCAGCTGGCCACCTTTGCCGCGCACCCCGAGCAGAGCCTGTTCTGGGTGGCGAGCTACGGCCTCTCCCTGCTGCTGCTCTGGTGGCTGGGCCGTCGCCACGGCGACATCGTGGCCCGCAAGGTGGTGGCCCTATGATCCTGCGCGAGCTGGGGGAGTACCTCGCCGCGCAGCAGAAGGCGAGCCGGCGCGAGCTGGCCCGCCACTTCCACACCTCGGAAGATGCGGTGGAGGCCATGCTCGGCGTCTGGATGCGCAAGGGGCGGGTCGCCAAGCGGGAGACCCAGGTGTGCGGTGGCTCCTGCTGTGGCAAGAGCCAGGAGGTGATGTTCGAGTGGTGCGAGCTGGGTCAGATTGGTCTGGTGCAAAAGGGCTGAGCTCACGCCCGATAGCCCGCATTCGAATATAAAAAAAGACCCGCCGCTGGCGGGTCTTTTTATTGGCGCGTGTTCGCCCTGTTCGCTGGGTTGGCGTAGAAGGGGGGCAGATCAGCGCCCCGGCCAGCGCTGGCCCACCTCGGCGTGGCGATACCAGGCCATCAGCGCCTGCTGGCCGGCGACGTCGTCCACCGCCGGTGACCAGGGGGCGAAGTCCTCTTCCCGAAAGGGGGCGTAGGGGCCGTGTTTCACCTCGAAGATGACGGCGCCGGGATCCAGAGAGAGCACCGCATGCCAGCTGGCGACCGGGGTCTCCAGCACCGAGGTCTCTTCCCCCAGCACGGCGCGGGCAACGACGGTGCCCTCGTCATCGAAGTTGAGCACCACGAAGCGGCCTTGTAGTGAAGTCAGCAGCTCCCAGGTCTGCAGGTGGCGATGGGGGCGGATATAGGTACCCGGCTCCATGGCGATGGCCAGGCGCTGGATGGGGTCGGCCAGCTCCTGATGCAGGTTGTGGTTCATGCGCAGGCGCGGGGAGTGGGCGGCCTCGTCGGCGAGGCTGGCAAGGCGGGCAACATCCAGTTTTTTCATATGCGATTCCATGGTGAGACGAAGGCAAGGGCCGAGGGCAGAGTAGCATGCACCGGGGGCGGCCGGACAAGGCGCGAGCGGTAAGCAAATGTAAAAAGGGAGCCGACAGAGCTCCCGCTTGCCGGCGCGGCGGCATCACAGCCTGGCCAGCATCTCCTGGGTGACCAGCACTATCCCCTGTTCGGAGCGGTAGAAGCGACGGGCATCCTCGCTGGCGTTTTCCCCCACCACCAGCCCTTCCGGCAGCTTGCAGCCCTTGTCGATCACCACCCGGCGCAGCCGGCAGCCCGGGCCTATCTCGACTCCGGGGAAGATCACCGCCTGATCCAGGGTGCAGAAGGAGTCGACCCGCACGTTGGTAAACAGCACCGAGCTCACGATGAAGGAGCCGCTGACGATGGTGCCGCCAGCAAACATGGAGTTGATGGTCATGCCGTGCTGGCCGTTTCTGTCCTGCACGAACTTGGCGGGCGGGGTCATGTTCTGGCTGGTCCAGATGGGCCAGTCCTGATCATAGATGTCGAGCTCGGGGGTGACGGAGGCGAGATCCATGTTGGCCTCCCAGAACGAATCCACCGTGCCCACGTCGCGCCAGTAGGGGCGCTTTTGCGGGCAGCAGCCGACGCAGGACATGCCGAACGGGTGGGCGTAGGCGGTGCCCTCTTGCACCACCCGCGGGATCACGTCCATGCCGAAATCGTGGTGGGAGGCCGGGTTGGCGAGATCCTCTTCCAGCAGCTGGTAGAGGTAGTCCGCCTCGAAGATGTAGATCCCCATGGAGGCCAGCGCGGTGTCGGGCTTGCCCGGCATGGCGGGTGGGTTGGCGGGCTTCTCGACGAAGGCGTTGATCTTGCGATCCCCGTCCACCGCCATCACCCCGAAGGCGCTCGCCTCCTGGCGCGGCACCTCGATACAGGCCACCGTCACCCTGGCCCCCATGTTGACGTGATCGAGCAGCATGGCGGCGTAATCCATCTTGTAGATGTGATCCCCCGCCAGCACCACCACATACTTGGGGCCGTGATCGCGAATGATGTCCAGGTTCTGGTAGACCGCATCGGCGGTGCCGCGATACCAGGTGACCTCGTCCACCCGTTGCTGGGCGGGCAGCAGGTCGATGAATTCGTTCATCTGGTAGCGCAAAAAGGACCAGCCGGACTGCAGGTGGCGCAGCAGGCTGTGGGATTTGTACTGGGTCACCACTCCGACCCGGCGAATGCCGGAGTTGATGCAGTTGGAGAGTACGAAGTCGATGATGCGGAACTTGCCGCCGAAGTGTACTGCCGGTTTCGCCCTGTTGTCCGTCAACTGTTTGAGGCGACTGCCCCGCCCTCCTGCGAGAACCAAGGCCATGGTCTCGTTCAGCAACTGTCTTGACTGTGCTGTATTGGCAGGTTGTAACGACATTTAATACCCCTTTATTGATAGAACTCTTTGATAGTGCCTCCTTTGAAGCCGGTATGAAAGAGCTTTCACTCACACTTCTCGTATGGTTTTTCGGTCAAGTGATGGTTTTATCATTTTTGGTGACAGATTTTGTCGCAGATGGGCCGTTCGTTTACCAGATGTCACTGTCTGCTACGGGCGAGCGAGGAGGGGGGAGGCTGCCGGGATATGAAAACACCCGCCGGGGCGGGTGTTTTCAGGTTCAAGAGGGCAGGTGGGTCAGAACAGATCGTCCTTCTCGTCCTTGGTGGGTTCCAGGCTCCAGCCGGTGGCATCGCTGCTGCTGGCGATTTGGCCCTTCTCCTTCCACAGCTTGATCTTGAGGCGCAGGTTGTTGGCCGAATCGGCGTTCTTCACCGCCTCCTCCTCCTCGATCACCCCTTCCACCACCAGATCGAACAGGGCACTGTCGAAGGTGACCATGCCGAGGGCCTTGGACTTCTCCATCACCTCCTTGAGGCCGCCAAACTCGCCGCGCTTGACCATGTCGCGGATGGTGTGGGTACCCAGCATGATCTCCACCGCAGCCCGGCGGCCGCCATCAGTGGTTTTCACCAGCCGCTGGGAGACAAACGCCTTGAGGTTGTTGCCAAGGTCGTTGAGCAGCTGGGGCCGGCGCTCTTCCGGGAAGAAGTTGATGATGCGGTCCAGCGCCTGGTTGGCGTTGTTGGCGTGCAGGGTGGAGATGGCCAGGTGGCCGGTTTCCGAGAAGGCCAGCGCGTGCTCCATGGTCTCGCGATCGCGAATTTCGCCGATAAGGATCACGTCCGGCGCCTGGCGCAGGGTGTTTTTCAGGGCGGCGTGGAAGCTGCGGGTGTCCACCCCCACCTCCCGCTGGTTGATGATGCTCTTGCGGTGGCGGTGCACGAACTCCACCGGATCCTCGATGGTGATGATGTGGCCGCCGCTGTTGCGGTTGCGATGGTCGATAAGGGCTGCGAGCGAGGTGGATTTGCCCGAACCGGTGCCGCCGACGAACAGCACCAGCCCCCGTTTCTCCATGATGGTGTCGAGCAGCACGGTGGGCAGTTTCAAATCCTCGAAGCGGGGGATCTCGGTCTTGATGTTGCGCGCCACCAGGGAGACTTCGTTGCGCTGCTTGAAGATGTTGATCCGAAAGCGCCCTATCTGGGGCAGGGAGATGGCGAGGTTCATCTCCAGCTCCTTCTCAAACTGCTGCTTCTGCTCGCCGTCCATGATGGCGTCGGCTATGCTGGCCACCTCGCCGGGCTCGAGCGGCGTCTCGCTCAAGGGGCGCAGGCCGCCGTTGAACTTGGCACAGGGGGGCGCGCCGGTCGACAGATAGAGGTCTGAGCCGTCCTGCTTGGCCAGGATCTGTAGCATGTCTCGCAATTCCATGGTTTTTGCCTCGTCTATCAAGGAGATGCCTTGCTGGGGATGTTATTGAGTGTACAGCGTCAGGCGCCGGTGAGTTTCTCGCGAAAGACAAAAAAGACCGCGCCCAGGATGCAGAGGCCAGCCCACAGGTAATCCCATTTCAGATCCTCTTTCAGATAGAAGATGGAGAAGGGGACGAACACGGTGAGGGTGATCACCTCCTGCAGGATCTTGAGCTGGCCGACGGAGAGCACGGTGTGGCCGATGCGGTTGGCGGGTACCTGCAGCAGGTATTCGAACAGCGCTATTCCCCAGCTCACCAGGGCGGCGATGATCCAGGGTTTGTGATTCATACTCTTGAGGTGGGCGTACCAGGCGAAGGTCATAAAAACGTTGCTGCACAGCAGCAGGCCGATGCTGGTAAAGATAGGGTTCATTAGGTTCTCCTTTAAAATCAATCGCATTTTATCGCCTAACCATGGGTTCTCATAAGTGGGGCGGCAGGGTATTTTTAATCCATCAAGGATGAAGAGACAGAGGGTTGTACGAGATGGGCAAGACAAGCTGGGGTGTGCTTGGTCTGCTGTTTGCCTGCCAGGTGCACGGTGCGCCGACCCTGACGGTAGCCACCGATGTCTGGCCACCGTTTCGAATTGAAATGCCGGACGGTCGGCTGGGCGGACTGGACATGGATATCTTGCAGCAGTTGCAGCGACGCAGCGGCATCCGCTTCGAAGTGAAGCAGGTCCCCTGGGGGCGGGCGCTCAAACAGATGCAGACCGGTCAGGTGGATCTGATGATCGGGCTGGCCATGACGGCGGAGCGGGCGACCTTCATCGACTATCTGCAGCCTGCCTATTACCAGTGCCGGCCCGCCTTCTATGGCAAGGGAACTGAGGTCTCGACCCTGCGCAGCTATGCCGATCTGCAGGGGCACAGGGTGGGTTACGTGCTCAATTCGGCCTATTTCGAACCGTTCGATTCCGACAGCCGGCTCGACAAGCACGGGGTGCCCACCGAGGAGCAACTGCTGCGCATGGTGCAGCGTGGCCATCTGCCGTTGATGATCGGCACCGACTGCCAGGTGGACTATGCCTTGAGTCGGGGCAAGGAGGCGGGGCTGCGCAAGGCGGCCTACCAGCCATCCCAGCCCGTGGTGCTCTATCTGGGCATGAGCAAGCGCTCTCCCCATCAGGCGCTGCAGCAACCGCTGGCACTGGCCCTGCAGGAGCTGGTGGCAAGCGGTGACATCGCCACCCTCGCCAAGCCTTACCAGCCTTGACCTTGGGTGGTAACACGCTGTTATCATGACCTTTTCATGCTGATGCCCGGTGGCTGACGCCGCCCGGGCACGGGTCACTCTCACCTTCGGGGAGCCTCTGTGTATCTCTCTTTGCTCGCCCGCCAGCAGCGCTGGCAGCGGCGCTGGTTGCTCGGCCTGCTGCTGCTGACCCTGGCGCTGTTCCTCTTCTCCCTGATCTGGGGCGAATTCCTGCTGTTGCCCTGGCACCCCTTGGGGGAGCTCGAGCAGCGCATTCTGCTGGAGCTGCGCCTGCCGCGCGCCCTGCTGGCCCTGCTGGCGGGGGCTGCGCTCGCCTGCGGTGGCGCCGTGCTGCAGGTGATGTTGCACAACCCGGTGGCCGAACCCGGCCTGCTCGGCGTCTCGAGCGGGGCGGGATTGGCCGCCATGGTGGCGATGGCGGTGGCCAAGGCCCTCGGCGTCTATCTGCCGGGCTGGGGGTTGTCGCTGGCGGCCTTTGGCGGCGCCCTGCTGGTGACCATGCTGCTTATCCGGCTGGCGCGCCGGGCCCGGCTCGGTCATGCCAGGCTGCTGCTGTTTGGGGTCGCCATCGGCATCCTCAGCAACGCCGCCATGACCTGGCTGATGTACTTTGCCGATGACGGCTCCTTGCGTGAATTCATGTTCTGGATGATGGGGAGCCTCGCCTATGGCAGCCAGCAACTGGCCTGGTGGTGGCTGCTGTTCCCGCTCGCTCTCGGTTGGCTCGGCTGGCAGGGCAAGGCGCTGCAGCAACTGCTGCTGGGAGAGACCCAGGCCCGCCTGATGGGGCTCGATGTGGACAAAATGCGGGTACGGCTGGTGCTGGCGGTCTGCCTGCTCACCGGGATGGCGGTGGCGCTGTGCGGCGTCATCGGCTTCGTCGGGCTGGTGGTGCCCCATCTGCTGCGCCTGTGTGGCGGCAGCGATCAGCGCTTCCTGCTGCCCGCCTCGGCGCTGGGGGGCGGTGCCCTGCTGCTGGCGGCCGATCTCATCGCCCGCTCCGCCCTGCGGGCGGGGGAGCTGCCCATCGGGGTCATCACCGCCTCGGTCGGTGCCCCGCTCTTCATCTATCTGTTGTTGAGGCAAGATGCCCATGCCAGCACCTGATCACCTCGGGGGCCAGCCTCCCTTGCTGGCTGCCCGCGCCCTCGCCGTCGCCAACCGGCTCGCGCCCCTCGACCTTGCCTGGCAGGGGGGCCAGCTGGTGGCACTGCTCGGCCCCAACGGCAGCGGCAAGTCGACCCTGCTCGGCGCCTTGGCCGGCCTCTTGTCGGGGCAAGGGGAGGTGCGCATCGGCGGCGAGTCGCTGGCGGAATTGAGCTGGCCGGAACTGGCGCAGCGGCGCGCCATGCTGCCTCAGCGCCAGCCCCAGCTGTTCCATATCCCGGTATTTCAGGTGCTGAGCCTGGGGCTCGATGAGGCTCAACCTGCGGCCAGGCAGAACGAGGCGATCCAGGCGCTGTGTCAGGCGCTGGAGCTGGAAGCCTTGCTGGCGCGGGACTTCAGCCGGCTGTCTGGCGGAGAGCAGCAGCGGGTGCTGATCGCCCGCACCCTGCTGCAGGTGTGGCCGAGCCTCAACCCGGGCGAACGGATACTGCTGCTGGATGAGCCGCTGGCCGGGCTCGATCTGCACCATCAACTGGCGCTGCTGCGGCTGCTCAAGCAGCTGGCCGGGCAGGGGTTGCTGGTGGTGCTCGCCATCCACGACATCAACCTGGCCATCGACTGGGCCGATCGCCTGCTCTGTCTGCAACAGGGCCGGGTGGTACGGGAGGGGGGCGTCGAGCTGGTGGACGAGGCGCTGCTGGCACAGGTATTCCAGATCAAGACCGAGCGCATCGAGGCGGGCGGCCGGGTCTGGTTTATGCCCAGTTTGTAGGAGCGGGGCGTGGCCTAGTCGGCCGCCCAAGAAAAAGGGGCCAGTATCGAACATACTGGCCCCTTTGCTTGTTGGCTGTT
Organism: Aeromonas sp. s2; assembly: GCF_040907935.1. NCBI lineage: Bacteria > Pseudomonadati > Pseudomonadota > Gammaproteobacteria > Aeromonadales > Aeromonadaceae > Aeromonas > Aeromonas sp. s2. The sequence goes on from NZ_JBFOCR010000014.1 coordinate 480,588, forward strand.
CAGCCCAGCTTGTGCAGGCGCACCTGGGCGGCCTCGGCCAGCATGGCCAGCAGGGTTTCGGTGTCGCTCCAGGAGAGGCAGGCATCCGTGATGCTCTGGCCGAAGGTGGCGGCGCAGCCGTTCTCCACGTCCTGCCGCCCTTCCACCAGGAAGCTCTCGGCCATGATGCCGGCGATGCCGGTGCGACCACGGCGCAGCTGATCGCAGATGTCCTGCGCCACCAGCAGCTGGCGACGGTGATCCTTCATGCTGTTGCCGTGGCTGAAATCCACCACCAGCCGCTCCGGCAGGCCGACGTCGGCCAGTGCTTCGCACGCTTCATCGATGCTGGCGGTGTCGTAGTTGGGTCTGTGGCCGCCGCGCAGGATCACGTGGCCATAGGGGTTGCCGGCGGTGCGGTAGATGGTCATCTTGCCGTCCTTGTCCGGGGAATAGAAGATGTGGCTGTGACGGGCGGCGCGCACCGCATCGATGGCGATGCGGGTATTGCCGTCGGTGCCGTTCTTGAAGCCGACCGGGCAGGAGAGGGCGGAGGCCATCTCGCGGTGCACCTGGGATTCGGTGGTGCGCGCGCCGATGGCACCCCAGGTGATGAGGTCGCTGATGTACTGGCCGGTCACCATGTCGAGGAACTCGGTGGCGGTGGGCATGCCGAGGGCGTTGATGTCCACCAGCAGCTTGCGGGCCAGTTTCAGCCCTTCGTTGACGTCGAAGCTGCCATCGAGGCGCGGATCATTGATGAGGCCTTTCCAGCCGACGATGGTGCGCGGCTTCTCGAAATAGGTGCGCATCACGATGCACAGGCTCTCTTTATACTGCTCGCGCAGGGCATTGAGGCGCAGGGCATACTCGTGGGCGGCGGCCGGATCGTGAATGGAACAGGGGCCGACGATGACCAGCAGGCGCTGATCCTCACCGGCCAGGATCGCTTCCACTTCGCGGCGGGCATCCAGCAGGTTCTGGGCTACGGTGTCGCTTAACGGGAAGGCGTGCGCCAGCTCGCTGGGAGTGATCAGGGACTCCAGGCGACGGGTGCGCAATTCATCGGTGTGAATGGACATACGACTCGATTCTCGAAATGGGTGGCGTGGGCAGTAGCAATGACTGAGTGCCAGAAAAGGCAAAGGGATAAAATAAAGCAAAAAACCCCTGATGGAAACCTCGAGGGGCTCTGATAGGATGTGAGCCCCAAAACGATTCCAAATGAGGTAGATAGCGTGGCAAAGCCAGGGGCAACCGGGGTCACCCGCATCATCAATGCAACCGGTTACAGCATGAAGGGGCTCAAGTCAGCCTGGATCAACGAGGCCGCCTTCCGGCAGGAGCTGATGCTGATCCTGCTGCTGATGCCGCTGGCGTTCTGGATCGGCGATACCCTCGATCAAATCCTGCTGCTCATCTGCATCAGCTGGCTGGTGGTGATCGTCGAGGTGCTCAACTCCGCGGTCGAGGCGGTGGTGGATCGCATCGGCTCCGAACATCACGAGCTCTCCGGTCGCGCCAAGGATCTGGGCTCCGCCGCCGTCTTCATCGCGCTGGCCCTCAACGCCCTGGTGTGGGGCGCTTTGGTGGGCCGCAACCTGCTGGGTTGGTGGTAAGCCGGGCCTCATTGTCTGTCGCGTTTTTTCCCGCTCTCTTTGCAAGAGGGAGGATGAGGGAGGTTTCATCTCCCCCTCATCCCCAACCCTTCTCCCGCGAGGGGAGAAGGGGGCAAAGGCGCAAGGATGCGGATCTGCGCTGCGCATCGCAGCATAAAAAAGCCCGTCGTTGCGACGGGCTTTTTGCTGTTCTGAAAAACGGGTCTATCAGTGGAGGATGCGGGCACGGATGGTGCCGCCGATCTCCTTGAGCTTGGCCAGCGCCTTCTCGCTGTGCTCGGTCTCCACGTCGATCACCACGTAGCCGATGTGGCTGCTGGTCTGCAGGTATTGACCGGCGATGTTGATCCCCTCGTCGGCGAAGATCTGGTTGATCTGGTTCATCACGCCGGGCTGGTTGCGGTGAATGTGCAGCAGGCGGCTGGAGCCCTTGTGACCCGGCAGGGAGACCTCGGGGAAGTTGACGGCGGAGAGGGTGGAGCCGTTGTCGGAGTATTTGACCAGCTTGTTGGCCACTTCCAGGCCGATGTTCTCCTGGGCCTCCTGGGTGGAGCCGCCGATGTGCGGGGTCAGGATCACGTTGTCCAGGCCGCGCAGCGGGGTGAGGAACTCCTCGTCGTTGGACTTGGGCTCGACCGGGAAAACGTCGATGGCTGCGCCGGCGAGGTGGCCGCTCTTGATGACGTCGGCCAGGGCATCGATGTCCACCACTGTGCCGCGGGAGGCGTTGATGAAGATGGCGCCCGGTTTCATCATGCGCAGTTGCTCGGCACCGATGAGATCCTTGGTGGAGGCGGTCTCAGGCACGTGCAGGCTGATGACGTCGGACATGTTGAGCAGCTCGACCATGCTCGGCACCTGGATGGCGTTGCCGAGCGAGAGCTTGTTCTCGATGTCGTAGTAGTAGACCTTCATGCCGATGCTCTCGGCGATGATTCCAAGCTGGGTGCCGATGTGGCCGTAGCCGATGATGCCGAGCTTCTTGCCACGGGCTTCCACCGAACGGTTGGCCAGCTTTTCCCACACACCGCGATGGCACTTGGCGTTCTTCTCCGGGATGCCGCGCAGCAGCAGCAGGATCTCCCCCAGCACCAGTTCGGCCACCGAGCGGGTGTTGGAGAAGGGGGCGTTGAACACCGGGATGCCGCGCAGGTGGGCGGCATCCAGGGAGACCTGGTTGGTGCCGATGCAGAAGCAGCCGATGGCCACCAGCTTGTTGGCGGCATCCAGCACCTTCTCGGTGATCTGGGTGCGCGAGCGCAGCCCTACGAAATGCACGTCACGAATACGCTCGATCAGCTCTTCTTCGGAGAGAGAGGTCTTCAGATACTCCACACTGGTGTAACCTGCGGCACGAAAGGTTTCCACTGTATTGGGGTGAACCCCCTCCAGCAGCAGCACCTTGATTTTATCCTTGTCCAGTGAAAACTTGGCGGTCATGACGATCCCTCTATGTTTGCAAAAGTGAGTGCAGATATGGTGTGTGAAGAAAACCGTAAAGTAGCAAAAACGTTGGGGAGAGGGAATATTTGTGACGAAAGTCAAATTCTTTGAAGTTTTCAACGATAGTTGTAAACGAGGGTTTGCAACTCATTGAGCAACAAATAAAAACGGCGCCATGGGGCGCCGTCTTGCATTGCGAAGGGATCATGGGTGACCTGATCCTGTCCATCGGAGGTCAGCTGATGATCACGCCGTCCGGGGTGCCGATCACCACCACGTCTGCCCCGCGGTGGGCAAACAGACCGTTGGTGACGGTGCCGACCATGATGCCGTTGAGCTGCGTTTTGGCAGACAACCTTATTGGGTGATGACCCCGTCGGGAGTACCAATCACCACCACGTCTGCCCCGCGGTGGGCGAACAGGCCGTTGGTGACGGTGCCGACAATGGCATTGAGCTGCACTTCCAGCCCCTTGGCATCGGTGATGGCCATGCCTTTCACGTCCAGGATGTGGTTGCCGTTGTCGGTGACCACCCCTTCACGCCAGACCGGGTTGCCGCCCAGCTTCTTGATCTCGCGGGCCACGTATTCGCGGGCCATGGGGATCACTTCCACCGGCAGCGGGAAGGTACCCAGCACGTCGACCGTCTTGGTGTTGTCGATGATGCAGATGAACTTGTCGGCCACGGCGGCGACGATCTTCTCGCGGGTCAGGGCCGCGCCGCCGCCCTTGATCATGTCGCGGGTGCCGTTGATCTCGTCGGCACCGTCCACGTAGACGGAGAGGGCGTCGATCTCGTTGAGGTCATACACGGGGATGCCGAAACCCTTGAGGCGTTCGGTGGAGGCCACGGAGCTGGATACCGCCCCCTTGATCTCGTCCTTCATGGTCGCCAGTGCATCGATGAAGTGGTTGACGGTAGAGCCGGTGCCTACCCCGACGATGGTGCCGGGAACCACATACTTGAGCGCAGCCCAACCGGCCGCCTTCTTCATTTCATCTTGAGTCATGATCGATCCTTTGGAAAAAAGCGGCCGCATTATATCCAAGGCGCCACCCCAGAGCGACCACCCAGCTCACGTTCCGAGCCAAAAACCCGCAAGATGTAAATCGTTTGCCTGTTTATTGCGCCATGTCATTGCACCATGGCTGTGTCAGCAAGAGCGGATCAGTGCGGCAAGGCCGCTTCTGGCCTCAGTCGGGAAAGTGCCAGCAGTGGCTGGGGGTGATGATCTGGGGCAGCGGCACGTCCCACTCCTCTTGCGGCACCGCGTCTACCTGCTGGCAGTCGTGGGCAATCCCCAGCGGTTTGGGGCCGAGCCTGTGCTCGTGCCAGCAGGCGAGGGTGCGATCATAGTAGCCGCCACCCATGCCGAGCCGGTTGCCTGCCGCGTCGAACGCCACCAGCGGCGTGCAAATCAGATCGAGGGTGCTGTGGGGCACCACCTGTTGCATGTCGAGCTCAGGTTCGGCGATGCCGTAACGGTTGCGGGTCATGGGGCTGGTGGCGGTGTAGCGCAAGAAGAGCAGGTGGCCCGGGGTGAAGGGGTGCAGCACCGGCAGGTAGACCTCTTTTTGCTGGGCCCACAGCCAGTGGATGGCGGGCAGGGGGTTGAGCTCGCCGTCGTTGGCCAGATAGAGGGCGATGCGTTTGGCCGCCAGGATCTCGGGATGCTGCTTGAACTGGGCAACCAGCTGCTGGGCCGCCTGCTGCTGTTCGGCCTGGGTCAGGCTCTTTCTGCGCTGGCGGATGAGCTGGCGCAGGGATTGTCTTTCAGGCTGGGTATCCGGCATGGGGGCTCCTCTGATGAACGGGCGACGGGGCGATAAGCGGATCGCACTGGCAGGCGATCACCTTAACAAGGCCGCGCCAGGTTGAACAGCGCGGCTCGGCCGCCGGGTGGGACCCGGCGACCGCACTATCAGGCGTGGGCGGCTTTGCGCATCTGGTGTTTGACGAACACCGCCACCAGGGCGGCCAGCGCCAGCGCCATGGGGTAGAAACTCATGCTCACCACCGCCAGCGGCGAGAGGGCGAAGATGGAGCCCAGCAGCAGCGCCTGGGCGCCCCAGGGTATGAGCCCCTGCACCACGCAGGAGAAGATGTCGAGCATGGAGGCGGCGCGGCGTGGGGTGACCCCGTGGTGATCCGCCAGATCCTTGGCCACCTTGCTGGCGACGATAATGGCCACCGTGTTGTTGGCGGTGCAGAGGTTGGTGAGGCCCACCACCCCGGCGATGCCGAGCTCGGCCGCCTTCTCGTTCTGCTCGCCGTCGTGCTGACGGGTGAAGCGGGCGATGAGGGCGCTGATGCGGGTGCTGATCCAGGCCAGTCCCCCCTGGCGCTCCATCAGGGCGCCGAGGCCGCCGATCAGCATGGAGAGCAGGAAGATCTCTTGCATGCCGGTGAAGCCCTGATAGATGTCCTTGCTGAACTGGCCGAGGGGGTAATCCCCCAGCAGACCGACCCCGCCAGCGGCCACAATGCCGAGCCCCAGCACCATGAAGACGTTCATGCCAGAGAGGGCCAGCACCAGGATCAGCAGGTAGGGCATCACCTTGAGCAGCTCGATATGGGCCTCGGTGGCGGGGGCATCCCCGACCGACCCCAGGGTCAGATAGAGCAGGATCACCCCGATGGCGGCCGGGGCGGCAATCTTGAAGTTCTCGCGAAACTTGTCCTTCATCTCGCAGCCCTGGCTGCGGGTGGCCGCAATGGTGGTGTCGGAGATGATGGAGAGGTTGTCGCCAAACATGGCGCCGGAGAGGATGGTGCCCGCCATCAGCACAGGATCGATGCCGGCGGCCTGGGCCACGCCCAGCGCCACCGGTGCCACGGCGCCTATGGTGCCCATGGAGGTGCCCATGGCGGTGGCGATGAAGGCGGAGATGAGGAACAGTCCAGGCAGCAGGAACCAGCCGGGGATGAGGGAGAGGCCGAGTGCGACCGTGGCATCTACCCCGCCGGTGGCCTTGGCTACGGTGGCGAAGGCGCCCGCCAGCAGATAGATGAGGCACATCGCCATGATGTTGCTGTCACCAACCCCCTTGAAGAAGGTCTCGAGGTTCTTGTTGAACCCCTCCTTGCCCAGCACCAGCGCCAGCATGACGGCGGGGAGGGCGGCGACGGGGGCGGGCAGCTGATAGAAGGCGAACTCGACCCCCTGCAGGGTCAGCCAGGTGCCGGTACCGATAAAGAGAGCAAGAAAGACCAGCAGAGGCAGCAGGGCTCTGGCGCTGGGTTGAGTCTGGATCATGTGTTCCTCGATGGTTGTACATGACCTCCCTGTCTCAGCCAGCCCGCAGTGGGGTGAGCGTGGCGGGCATCCTGCCGCTATGGGGTGCCTACAGTAGTGAGTCGCGCCCGTCCGGTCAAGATAGACGTCCAGATGGATGCTGCTTTTTGTCTTGTGATTTTGTTGAATTGATTAAATCCGTGAAATATTCGGATTTTAGTAAATATGCTGTTGATTTTTCGGGTGGCCAACGACGGCCACGGCGGGCTTTTCAAAGCGGGCGCAGGCTGGTAAAACGGTCTCTTTCCTTAATAGAGATGAGAGGGTGGAGATGGACAATCCGATCCGTGTGGCCGTGATGGGCTGTAATGGTCGTATGGGCAAGGTGCTGCTGGAGGCGATCAGCCATGCCGAGGGCGTGGTGGTCGGGGCGGCGCTGGAGCGACCTGGCTCCGCCGTGATCGGGCTGGATGCCGGCGAACTCAACGGGCTGGGTCGGCTCGGCGTCATCATCAGCGACAGCCTGGACAAGGTACGGGACGAGTTTGATCTCATCATCGACTTCACCCGCCCCGAGGTGACCCTGGCCAACCTGGCTTTCGCCCGGGCCCACCACAAGCAGATGGTGATCGGCACCACCGGCTTTGACGACGCGGGCAAGGCGGCGCTCAGGGCCGCCGCCGGCGAGATCGGCATCGTCTTCGCCTCCAACTACTCGGTGGGCGTCAACTTGGTGTTCAAGCTGCTGGAGCAGGCTGCCAAGGTGATGGGGGATTACACCGACATCGAGATCATCGAGGGGCACCACAGACACAAGGTGGATGCACCGTCCGGCACCGCTCTCTCCATGGGCGAGGTGGTGGCCAAGACGCTGGGACGCGATTTGAAAGAGTGCGCCGTCTACGGCCGCGAGGGGATCACCGGCGAGCGGGATCGCAACACCATCGGCTTTGCCACCATTCGCGCCGGCGATCTGGTGGGGGAGCACACCGTCATGTTTGCCGACATCGGCGAGCGGGTGGAGATCAGCCACAAGGCCTCCAGTCGTCTCACCTTCGCCAACGGTGCGGTGCGCGCCGGCAAGTGGCTCAAGGGGCAGGGCGCCGGCCTCTATGACATGCAGGACGTACTCGGCCTCAAGTAACCACATCCACTGACATCACGGCACCCGTGGTGTGCACGAAGGGGCTGCCCGGCCCGCTTGTCTGCTCAAAACCCCGCTCATGCGGGGTTTTTTATTGGTGATTTTGTATAAATGCCGCTTACACGATGATTTTTGCACGAAACGAGATAAATCTCCCCTCTCTGCTGTTTTACCGGATCCTGCATTGCATGAATGTCATCGGCTGGTAACGGAAATGGGCCTCAATAGCCCCTGTCAGGGCATTTTTTTACATCCACCAAAACAGACTAAAAATTCAAACGCAGAAAAACGTTTTCCATTTTCCAAGGCCACTCATCCTCCATAAAAAAGCTGATTGCAGGCGTTGAGATTTTTTATATGAAACTTCATTGCATTGTTTTTTAAGGATTTAAAATTGGTTTTTGTATCAATGATGGTCTCTTGGTCTGGATTGGTAGCAACTTTTGCCTTTTCTTTTCAGGGAGGGGGTTGCAAAGCAATGAAGTGCATAGATAATGGGTAATGTTGCTTGTTTATTGAATTTAGATGCATTTCGAATGAGAAAAGACGTTGAAATGCGATCGTTTTTAAGTAGAATGCGCCCAATTTGCCAGAAATCTGCCGGGTTCGAGTCCTGTCCAAGGCCGGAACCGAGCCCGCAACACCCAGGTAAATTGCTGAATTTAAAGCTAAATAACTGGAGGTTGTCTTGAATCACACTGCATTGCTAGTGCTGGAAGATGGAACTGTGTTCAAAGGCGTGTCGATAGGCGCCGAGGGATGTTCCGTTGGTGAAGTGGTTTTCAATACGTCGATGACGGGCTATCAGGAAATCCTCACCGATCCCTCTTATTCCCGTCAGATAGTCACCCTCACTTACCCCCATATAGGCAACACCGGCACCAACAGCGAAGATGAAGAGTCCAGTCAAATCCACGCTCAGGGATTGATCATCCGGGACCTTCCGATACTTGCCTCCAATTTCCGCAATCAGCAATCCCTCTCCGATTATCTCAAGTCCCACAACATCGTTGGCATCGCCGACATCGACACCCGCAAACTGACCCGCATCCTGCGCGAGAAAGGCGCCCAGGCCGGCTGCATTCTGGCCGGGAAACAGGTTGATGAAGCCTATGCCCTCGAACAGGCGCGCGCCTTCCCCGGTCTGAAGGGGATGGACCTGGCCAAAGAGGTCACGGTTGGCGAGGCGTACAACTGGACCGAAGGCAGCTGGCAGCTTGGCAAGGGGCACGTCACCCCGGATGCCGACCAGCTCAAATACCACGTGGTGGCCTACGATTTTGGCGTCAAGCGCAACATCCTGCGCATGCTGGTGGACCGCGGCTGCCGCCTGACCGTGGTGCCGGCCAAGACCCCGGCTGCCGAGGTACTGGCGCTGAACCCGGATGGCATCTTCCTCTCCAACGGCCCAGGTGACCCCGAGCCGTGCGACTACGCCATCGAGGCCATCAAGACCTTCCTTGATACCACCACCCCGGTGTTTGGCATCTGCTTGGGTCACCAGCTGCTGGGTCTCGCCTCCGGTGCCAAGACCGTCAAGATGAAGTTCGGCCACCACGGTGCCAACCACCCAGTGAAGAGCCTGGACGACAACACAGTGATGATCACCGCCCAGAACCACGGCTTCGCGGTGGACGAGAACAGCTTGCCGGAGTGCCTGCGCGCCACCCACGTCTCCCTGTTCGATGGGTCCCTGCAGGGCATCCATCGCACCGACCGTCCGGCCTTCAGCTTCCAGGGGCACCCCGAAGCGAGCCCGGGCCCGCACGACTGTGCCGGTCTGTTCGACCACTTTATTGAATTGATTAAGCAGTATCGCGCCTAAGAGGATAAAGAGAGCCATGCCAAAACGTAACGACCTTCAGAGCATCCTGATCCTCGGCGCCGGCCCCATCGTCATCGGCCAGGCCTGCGAATTCGACTACTCCGGCGCCCAGGCGTGCAAGGCCCTGCGCGAGGAGGGCTACCGCGTCATCCTGGTGAACTCCAACCCGGCCACCATCATGACCGACCCGGAGATGGCCGACGCCACCTACATCGAGCCCATCACCTGGGAAGTGGTGCGCGAGATCATCAAGAAAGAGCGCCCGGACGCCATCCTGCCCACCATGGGCGGCCAGACCGCACTGAACTGTGCGCTGGATCTGGAGAAGCACGGCGTGCTGGCCGAATTCGGCGTCGAGATGATCGGTGCCACCGCCGACGCCATCGACAAGGCCGAAGACCGCTCCCGCTTTGACAAGGCGATGCGCAGCATCGGCCTGGAGTGCCCGCGGGCCGGTATCGCCCACAACATGGAAGAAGCCTGGAAAGTGCAGGCCGAAGTGGGCTTCCCCTGCATCATCCGCCCCTCCTTCACCATGGGTGGCTCCGGTGGCGGCATCGCCTACAACACCGAAGAGTTCGTCGAGATCTGCGAGCGCGGTCTGGATCTGTCGCCGACCAAAGAGCTGCTCATCGACGAGTCGCTGATCGGCTGGAAAGAGTACGAGATGGAAGTAGTGCGGGATCGCAACGACAACTGCATCATCGTCTGCGCCATCGAGAACTTCGACCCCATGGGCATCCACACCGGTGACTCCATCACGGTCGCGCCAGCCCAGACGCTGACCGACAAGGAGTACCAGATCATGCGCAACGCCTCCATGGCGGTGCTGCGCGAGATCGGCGTCGAGACCGGCGGCTCCAACGTCCAGTTCGGCATCAACCCCAAAGATGGCCGCATGGTCATCATCGAGATGAACCCGCGGGTCTCTCGCTCCTCCGCGCTCGCCTCCAAGGCGACCGGCTTCCCCATCGCCAAGATCGCCGCCAAGCTCGCCATCGGTTACACCCTGGACGAGCTGATGAACGACATCACCGGCGGTCGCACTCCGGCCTCCTTCGAGCCGGCCATCGACTACGTGGTCACCAAGGTACCGCGCTTCAACTTCGAGAAGTTCGCCGGCGCCAACGACCGTCTGACCACCCAGATGAAGTCCGTCGGTGAAGTGATGGCCATCGGCCGCAACTTCCAGGAGTCCCTGCACAAGGCCCTGCGTGGCCTCGAGACCGGCAAGACCGGCTTCGACCCCATGCTGGATCTCAATGCCCCTGACGCCCTGACCCGCATCCGCCACGAGCTGCAGGATGCCGGCAGCGATCGCATCTTCTACATCGCCGACGCCTTCCGCGCCGGTCTCTCCATGGACGGCGTATTCCGCCTGACCAAGATTGACCCCTGGTTCCTGGTGCAAATTGAAGAGCTGGTGAAGCTAGAAGAGCAGGTGAAAGAGCGCGGCATGGCGGGTCTGGATGCCGACTTCCTGCGCAGCCTCAAGCGCAAGGGCTTCGCCGATGCGCGTCTGGCCAAGATCCTCGGCGTGGCCGAAGGTGAAGTGCGTAAATTGCGTGCCCGCCACAACATCTTCCCGGTCTACAAGCGGGTCGATACCTGCGCGGCCGAGTTCGCCACCAACACCGCCTACATGTACTCCAGCTATGACGAGGAGTGCGAGGCCAACCCCACCAACCGCGACAAGATCATGGTCATCGGTGGCGGCCCGAACCGTATCGGTCAGGGCATCGAGTTTGACTACTGCTGCGTGCACGCGGCGCTGGCCCTGCGCGAAGACGGTTACGAGACCATCATGGTCAACTGCAACCCGGAAACTGTCTCCACCGACTACGACACCTCGGACCGCCTCTACTTCGAACCGGTCACCCTGGAAGACGTGCTGGAAATCGTGCGGGTCGAGCAGCCCAAGGGCGTCATCGTCCAGTACGGCGGCCAGACCCCGCTGAAACTGGCTCGTGCCCTGGAAGCCAACGGCGTGCCGGTGATTGGCACCAGCCCCGATGCCATCGACCGCGCGGAAGACCGCGAGCGCTTCCAGTCCGCCGTTGAGCGCCTCGGCCTCAAGCAGCCGGAGAACGGCACCGTCACCGCGCTGGAGCAGGCGGTGCTGACCGCCGAGCGCATCACCTACCCGCTGGTGGTTCGCCCCTCCTACGTGCTGGGTGGCCGTGCCATGGAGATCGTCTATGACGAGCAGGACCTGCGCCGCTACTTCGCCGAGGCGGTGAGCGTCTCCAACGAATCGCCGGTGCTGCTGGACCGCTTCCTGGACGACGCCACCGAGGTGGACGTGGACGCCATCTGCGACGGCACCGACGTAGTCATCGGCGGCATCATGGAGCACATCGAACAGGCCGGTATCCACTCCGGTGATTCCGCCTGTTCCCTGCCGCCCTACACCTTGTCCAAGGCCATTCAGGACGAGATGCGCGAGCAGGTGCGCAAACTGGCGCTGGAGCTTGGCGTGGTCGGTCTGATGAACGTGCAGTTCGCGGTGAAAGACAACGAGATCTACCTCATCGAGGTGAACCCCCGTGCCGCCCGGACCGTGCCGTTCGTCTCCAAGGCCACCGGTGCGCCGCTGGCCAAGATTGCCGCCCGCGTCATGGCCGGCCAATCGCTGCAAGAACAGGGCTTCACCAGCGAGATCATCCCGCCCTACTACTCGGTGAAGGAAGTGGTGCTGCCGTTTGCTAAGTTCCCGGGTGTCGACCCTCTGCTGGGCCCGGAGATGCGCTCTACCGGTGAAGTGATGGGGGTGGGCAGCAGCTTTGCCGAGGCGTATGCCAAGGCGCAGCTGGGCGCCGGTCACCAGGTGCCGCGCGAAGGTCGCGCCCTGCTCTCCGTGCGCCACAGCGACAAGGAGCGGGTGGTGAACCTGGCCGCCAAGCTGCTGGAGCTGGGCTATGACCTCGACGCCACTCACGGCACTGCGGTGACCCTGGGTGAGGCGAGCATCAACCCGCGCCTGGTCAACAAGGTGCACGAGGGCCGTCCGCACATTCTGGATCGCATCAAGAATGGCGAGTACACCTACATCGTCAACACCGCCGAAGGCCGCCGCGCTATCGAGGACTCCAAGCAGCTGCGCCGTGGCGCCCTGCAGCACAAGGTTGCATACACCACCACGCTGCACGCGGCCTTCGCCACCTGCATGGCCATCACAGTCGATGCTACCGCCAACGTGAGCTCGGTGCAGGAGCTGCACCAGAAGGTCGAGAGCCAGCTGAAGAGCCGCTAAGAGCGCGTGATGAAGGAGGGACGCCTCCTTCGTGACCCGATAAAACCCCGCCAGCGATGGCGGGGTTTTTTATTGGCCGAAGGCTGCGGGGCAGAGGGGAAAATGCCTGGTCAGGGAACCTGAGGGAGATAGTCACTCAATAATCAGATAAAACATCACAATGATTGTGCAATAGATGTATTTGACAGCGCTCTTTGCAATCTCTCACCCGCGTCGCCTCTCTATACTGGGTTCTCGTCACAGGAGTCAACGGATCAGATCGTCTGCGCCTGCCGATGCAGGGGTGAACAGATCGGGCCCGCAGCCTTATCGGGTTGTGCGGCCGACCCTTCTTACCGGGAAGGGCCACAGGATACCGGGCGTGGGGTTACCGCCTCGCGACTCGTCAGGGCCGGCGTTACCGCGCCGCCCCGCTTCCCTCTCTTCGTCCCTCTGTCAGCCGCCAGTCAGCCGTTCGTCTATCAGCCAAGGGAATCAGAATATGAGCTTCGATCATCGCAAATACCGCCGTGCCCCCGTCATCAATCTGGCGGATCGCCAGTGGCCCAACCGGGTGCTGGAGCGGGCGCCGCTCTGGTGCGCCGTGGATCTGCGCGACGGCAACCAGGCGCTGGTCGAGCCCATGACGGTGGCCCAGAAGCTGCAGATGTGGGCGCTGATGGTGCACATCGGCTTCAAGCACATCGAGGTGGGCTTCCCGGCCGCCTCCCAGCCCGATTTCGACTTCGTACGCGAACTTATTGACCGCAACCTGATTCCGGACGACGTCACCATCCAGGTGCTGGTGCAGGCGCGCGAAGATCTGATTGCCCGCACCTTTGAGGCCCTCAAGGGGGCGAAGCGGGCCATCGTCCACGTCTACAACTCGGTCAACCCGACCCAGCGCAACTATGTGTTCAACTCAGGGCGAGAAGGGGTCAAGGCCATCGCGGTGCAGGGGGCGCGCTGGGTGCGCGAGTATGCGGCCCGCAATCCGGGCACCGAGTGGAGCTTTCAGTACTCGCCGGAGAGTTTCAGCAGTACTGAGGTGGAGTTTGCCGTCGAGGTGTGCGACGCCGTTATCGATGAGTGGCGCAGCGCAGCCCGCCCCATGATCCTGAACCTGCCCGCCACGGTGGAGGTGAGCACCCCCAACGTGTTTGCGGATCAGGTGGAGTGGTTCTGCCGCAATTTGAAGGCGCGGCCCGAGGTGAGCATCTCCATCCACACCCACAACGATCGGGGTTGCGGGGTGGCTGCCGCCGAGCTGGCGGTGCTGGCGGGGGCGGATCGTATCGAGGGTACCCTGCTCGGCAACGGTGAGCGCACCGGCAACATGGATATCGTCACCATGGCCATGAACCTCTATAGCCAGGGGATCGATCCCGAGCTCAACCTGGCGGACATGGATGCCATCGTCGCCACCGTCGGGGCCTGCACCCAGATTGCCCTGCACCCGCGCCACCCCTATGCCGGCGAGCTGGTCTACACCGCGTTTTCCGGCAGCCACCAGGACGCCATCCGCAAATCCCTGGCGGCAGAAAAACCGGATCACTACTGGGACGTGGCTTACCTGCCCATCGATCCTGCCGATCTCGGTCGCAGTTACGAGGCGGTGATCCGCATCAACAGCCAGTCCGGCAAGGGGGGCGTCACCTACCTGCTGGAGCGCGACCTTGGTCTGCAGTTGCCGCGCTGGTTGCAAATTGACTTCAGCCGCCGGGTTCAGGCCGAGGCTGAGGCCAGCAGCAGCGAAATCAGTCCGGAGCAGATCCGCACCCTGTTCGAGCGCCACTATCTCGAACCCGCCCACGGCTATCGCATCGGTCGCTTCCAGCTCGGTCGCGACAGCCAGGAGAGTTTGCGCCTCGAGCTGCAGACCCCGACCGGCTCGCTGCAATTGAGTGGTGAAGGGGAGGGGGCCATCACGGCCCTGGTCAACGGCTGGCAGCGCCAGACCGGGATGCACATCGACGTGCTCGACTACTCCGAGCACGCCCTCACCGCCGGTACCGAGTCCCGCGCGGCGGCCTATGTGCTGCTGAGCGTCGACGGGACCCGCACCTGCGGGGTGGCCATCGGCCGCGACGTGGTCAGCGCCTCCCTGCAGGCGGTGATCAACGGGGCCGCCCAGATAGAGGCGCTGCGCCAGAGCGCCTGAGCCAGCACGCTTCTTCGCCAATAAAAAACGCCACTGCAAGGTGGCGTTTTTTATGGCTGCCAGGCTCAATCGGCCATCGCATTACGCCCGCGCGGGCGCGGCAGGGTGCGCCACAGCTTGAGTGCGGTGACTAGGAAGGGGCGCAGGATGAGCGCGCTCAGGTGGCTGTAGCGCTCGTTGTCCCTGGGACCGACCCCGAAAGAGAGTGGCTCGGGTTGGCTGTTGGTCACATAGAGGGTGCCGAACCACCAGTCCCAGAGCGAGAGGTTGGTGCCGAAGTTGTGGTTGAAGTGGCGGGGATCACGGCTGTGGTGGATCTGGTGCTGGGCCGGGCTGTTGAAGACATGTTCGAGCCGCGGGCCAAACGAGAGCCAGACATGGGTGTGGCGCAGGTTGGCAGCCAAGGAGTTAAACAGCAGCACCAGGTAGCTCACCCCGAACAGGGTGTAGGGGCGCACTGTGCCGCCACACAGCCAGTGGAAGGCGCCGGCGTAGAGGGCAAGACAGCTCCCCTTGGCCAGCATCTCGCACAGCTTCTCCACCAGATGGATGCGGCTCGCTGTCGGCGGCACCATGACGGTCGCGCTGTGGTGTACCTTGTGAAACTCCCAGAGCCAGCGACTGTGGAAGGCGCGGTGCAGCCAGTAATGCACCAGATCGCTGATGAGAAAGACGCCCAGACCGTAGAGCATCATCAGCCAGCTCGCCTCGGCCAGCCGGGGACGCTCCCCCCACAGCCGGGTCAGGGCAGACTGGACATCCTCAGCCTGCAGCAGCCAGGGGTGGAGCAGGGCCAGGATCGGCAGGATCAGCGCCACATGGAGCAGCGCCCGCACCAGATAGTATTGGTAGTCGAGCAGAGCCGAGGGGGGCAGCCAGACGGCCCGGCCCCCGAGGAAACTGCTAAAGCTGCGGGCGCCGGGATCTCCCTGGCGGCGTCGATAGCGATAGAGCAGGTAGGCGATCGTGCCCGAGATCAGCAAGAAGGGGACACCCAGGCGCCCATTGAAATCGAGCAATCCGGTGAGGCAGTGCCAGAGCGGCGTGATCAGCCACCGCTGCACGGGGTCAAAAAGAAGGGTCAGTCTGTCCATGGGGTCCATACCGTGAGCGTCCGGGCGGCGGCATTCTAAATGTAAATCACTCTCGATAAAAGCTTATCAATGGGCCTTTGTCATCCTGGTTTGCGAGGGGATGACGGCAGGGGCTGTCAGGCACAATAGAACGCCGCGGCCATCAGGCTTTAGCCTTGTGGATCAATCCTCTACAATGAGCGACCATTTGCTCGCCTGATACAGGTCGGGCACAGTCTCTGTACCGGATGCCTTGATGATCATGTCTCTATTCTCTCCTTCTGTGGTCGTGCGCGGGTTGCCGCTGCTCGTCACCTTGCTGCTCGCCGGTTGTGCCAGCGAGCCGCCCGCACCGGCCACGCCGTCGACCTCGGGGACCCCGGCGGGGCGCCCCATTCCCAAGGCGATGCAGCCGCAAAAGCCGGCCGACATGAAGAGCCGCATCGTCACCTTCTTGCCGCGCAACGTGGTGGACAAGCCGGGCTGGGCCAACGACGTGGTGACGGCGCTCACCAGTCAGGGGCTGACGGTGAGCGATCACAACGTCTGTACCGTGCTGGCGGTGGCCGAGCAGGAGGCCACCTACCAGGCCGACCCCGTGGTGCCGGGTCTTGGCAAGATAGCCTGGAAGGAGATCAATGCCCGCGCCGGCAAGCTGCTCATTCCCGAATTCATGGTGCGCACCGCGCTCTCCATCAAATCCCCCACCGGCAAAACCTACGCCGAGCGCATCGACAAGTTGCGTACCGAGCGGGAGATGAGCGAGATCTTTGAAGACATGATCGGGGAGGTGCCGATGGGCAAGCAGCTCTTTGGCAACATGAACCCGGTGCGTACCGGCGGCCCCATGCAGGTGAGCGTCGCCTTTGCCGAGGCCAACACCCGCGGCTACCCCTATCCGGTCAAGGATTCCATTCGCCACGAGGTGTTTACCCGCCGCGGTGGCATCTGGTTTGGTACCAAGCACATCTTCGGCTACCCGGCCGACTACCCCGATACCCTCTATCGCTTCGCCGACTTCAATGCGGGCTGGTATGCGAGCCGCAATGCCGCCTTCCAGGCCGCGGTGAGCCGGCTGAGCGGCAAGACCCTGGCGCTGGACGGGGATCTCATTCGCTACGACTCCGAGCTGCCGGGCAAGACCGAGCTCGCGGTTCATGCCATTGCCGGCCAGCTCAGCATGAGCAAGCAGGCCATCCACCAGAGCCTCAAGCTCGGCGATACTGCCGAATTTGGCCAGAGCGACCTCTATCATCGCGTGTTCACGCTGGCAGACCAGAAAGCGGGCAAACGGCTGCCGCGCGCCATTCTGCCCGGCATCCAGCTGAAAAGCCCCAAGATCATCCGCAACCTCACCACCGCCTGGTTTGCCAAGCGGGTGGATGAGCGCGAGCAGCGCTGCGTGCAGAAGATGGCGACGATCCGTTGATACCTTTCAACAACAAAGGCGGCCAATTGGCCGCCTTTGTTTACTGTGCTTTGACTACCTTGCTGGTCAAGGTCGGCAGATGCCATGTTCCCCCCAGTGCAATCATGCGGCAGCTTCCGGTAGTGCTTTGCTCACTCTGCACGAAGTTTTTGCCATCCCACACCCAGCTTTCGAAAGAAAAACAATCTCCTATCCCTCTGCCTTTGTGTGAGGCACTCAGTTCACCCATTCCATAGCCGTTTGCATCAGTGCTGATGAGAGTCGCACTGGCGGTATCAAGGTTTGTATCAAGCACAATGAAGGCCGAACCGTCGTTGTAAGCTGCGAGCCAGCAGGGTAGCTGAACCAAGGCTCGCTTTTGGTTCAGGGGATAGAGTATGCCACCCTCTGAATTTTCATCGACCATGGGACAGGTGTCTTTATCGGTATGCCGTTTCAGCCACTTGCCAATGCTCTGTTGTTCCGGCTTGGTGAGCGGGCGGGAGAGGTTGTCTGAGGTTACGGCGCCTGCGTGGATGACGGGAGCCGCCAAGGCAGGAGGAATGGATGTGGTGGGTAATGGGCCCTGTTTGGTCAGGGCTGTACTGGTATTGAGACGGCCTTGGAACTCATCCATTTTGAGAAAAATGGCATAGGCTCCGGCGCCGGATAGCGGTTCCTGATGTTTGCTCCATTCAAATACCACTTTGCCAGTCCCTTTGATCGCTTGGACGAGTGCTGCGATTTGGGGCTGGCTGAACGGAGTCCGCTCTTTTACGGTGCCCATCTCTTCACCATTGATGAGCAGTGTGATCAAACCATCGGCGGGGGCTCCCTGTGCCTGTTCATCAACCTCTGCGATGGCAAGTTCTGCATGCAGTGTGCCTTTGGCGCCCGCTTCTCGGGTGAGCAAAACCGAGAGTCCCCCTGATTCTGCGCTATAACCTGCGGCTCGGCATGTGCGTGTGTTGTCACAGACCAGCTCCCAGTCCTTGTGTTGAAAAGAGAGCCCTTCAATAGAGGAGCCGAGAGCGGATGCCAACAGTGTTGTAATGAGCATGGGATGGTTCCAGAAGCATTGGGGCGGTCAGGATAGCATTCTGGACGGTTCAAATTGAATCTTGTTGTGGGTTGATGGAACAGTGCAAAGGGATATAGCCTTTCGATCCGATTAGAAGCTCATCGCCAGCCCGACGCCGTAGCCGCTGGTGTTGTGGCTGAACATATAGCGGGCCACCAGCCGGGTGCGGGTGACGAAGATATCGTACTTGCTGCTGTCGAGTTCCAGCCCGAGGCCGAGGGAGTTGAGGGAGTTGAAGCCGAGCAGGCCGCGCTGCTCGCCCAGGTATTCGGTGCGGGCCCCCTCCAGCACGTAGCGCACGGGTTTGCCCAGCAGCGTCAGACTGCCGATGGGGGCGCGGCGGCGCAGATAGAGACCGAGATTCTCGGCGTTGGCCTGGCCGGTCACGCTGGCGGCGGTGCCGCCAAAACTCTGCAGGTGCTGATAGGAGTAGCGCAGCTCGGCGTCGATGTCCTGAGCGGGGGAGAAGAGCTCGTAGTCCAGCATCATGGCGCCGCCGAGGCCATAGACGTCGAGCCGGCCGCCATCGAGAAAGTCGAGGTTCTTGCCGGTGTACTGACCCAGCAGCCAGTTGCCGATGCGCAGATCGCTCGCCACCGTGCCGAGGGTGACGTTGCCGATGGGGCGCAGCACCAGGTTGCCGCCGTGTCTGTCCCGGTGCAGCCCTATGTCCCAGCCGATCCCGCCGGTGGCCGTCAGGCTGTTCCACTTGGTGGGGAGGGTGCGGCTCTCGCTGCCGTTGCTGATCACGAACTGGGGATCGTAGCGGCTGAATCCCAGGGTCCCTTCCAGATAAACCGGCACGCTCTCGCTCATGGTGGCGCCGCCGCCGACCTGGGTCATGTTGAGGGCCGAGGATTGATTGGTGCCGCTGCCGATGTTGATGTTGCTGGCGGTGATGTCGGGCACCACGGTAAAGGTCATCAGGGAGACCACCGCATTGGCGCGCTGTTGCACCCGCGACTCCTCCTCGGCCATGGCCGGCTGGCCGAGGCCAAGCAGCGGGGTGAGCAGCAGGGCGCTGCGCAGCGGGTGAACGAGTGGTATGAGCATGGCGGGCTCCGTGACGCCTCTTGCGCTGAGGCACGGTTACACTGTAGCGATTTTTGGCTGGCTTGGCAGCTCATATGCCGAGTCGAATGAACCTTTCCAGGCGACGTTTTATCCCCGCGGCGAAGGGTTGAGCACCCTGGCGAGGTTTTTCGCACACAAGGCGGATGGCGAGGCAAAATCCATTAAACTCAATGGGTCACCTGTTCGGGAGTGTGGGTAAAGATGAAGATCAGCCGCAAGATTACGCTGACCATAGTGCTGACGCTGCTGCTGTTGCTGGGGGTCGGCTATGTCGGCCTCCATTATGTGGTGGGCAACAAGTTCGGCGAGCTGGAGCGCCTGAGCGTGGAGCGCAACCGCGAGCGGGTCAGGGCCGTGGTGCAGGCCGAACTGGATCAGCTCACCATCCTGGGGCAGGACTGGTCCGAGTGGGATGACACCTACGCCTACATGGCGAGCCGGGATCCCGCCTATCTGGCGGCCAACCTCAACGCCCGCACCTTCGAGACCCTGGCGGTGGATCTGGTGGCTCTTTATGACGCCGACAAGCAGCCGCAGGTGGCCTTTGCCTATCACGGCGGCAAGTTGCTGGCGCAGACACCGGACGAGCTCGCGCCGCTCACCGACTATCTGGTGCGCTACGGCAGCCTCAAACCCAATGGCGGCATCTGGTTCGACGGGGAGCGCTACTACCTGCTGGCCGCCACCCAGATCCTGACCAGCGAGGGGGAGGGGCCGAGCCGCGGCACCCTGCTGCTGCTCAAGGCTTTCAATACCCGGCTGGTTCATCAGCTGCAAAAGCGCACCAATCTGTCGCTCTCGTTTCTCAGTCCGCAGCAGCTGGCCACCAGCCTGGGGGTCACCACCCTGGCCAGGCTCAGGGCCAATGACAGCCTGATCCTGCCGCAGGAGGAGCGGCTGCTCACCCTGGCCCAGATCGATACCCTGCGAGAGGAAGATCCCCTGATCTTTCGCTTCACCCTGCCACGGGATCTGATGCTGGAGGGCAAGGCCGTAGAGCGGCGCATCTTCTGGCTGCTGAGCCTGGGGGTACTGCTGTTTGGTGGCCTGGTGCTGCTGATCCTCAACGGCTATATCGCCGCCCGCCTGCAACGGTTGAGTGCCAATCTGCGGCTCATCGCCGAGGACGGCGCGGTGCGCCGCCTGCTGGTGGAGGGCAGTGACGAGATCTCCCAGGTGGCCGTCGACTGCAATCGGATGCTCGATCATCTCGACAGTCTGCGCCAGCAGCAGGCCGACAGCGAAGCCCGCCAGAAGTTGCAGCACGGCGCCCTCATTCACCTGGCCAAGAGCGATTTGCTGACCGGCGAGGATCCGGGCCAGGCCGCCCGTCACATCAACGAGGCGATCTGCGCCGGCACCGGGGCGGCGCGGGCCAGCGTCTGGTTCTGCGCCGAAGACAGGCAATCCATGTACTGCCAGGATCTCTTCTTCCTGCCCAAGCTCCACCATCAGCAGGGGTTTCACCTGCCCTATGCGCTGATCCAGGGGCGCTACGAATCCTCCAAGCCCGAGCACGAACCCTGCCTCATCCTGCGCGAGCCCTACGATCTGACCCGCTTTGGCGCCATGCTGGCCCAGCTCGGGCTGGAGGGGCTCTCCGGCACCATTCTGATGGCCCCCCTCAAGCACGGGGATGAGCTGCTCGGTTTCATCATCGCCGAGCGGGCCCGGCTGGAGGAGGTCTGGCACCCGGACGAGCTCGCCTTCGTGCTGTCGGTGTGCGATCTCTCGGCCCAGACCCTGCTCACCCTCACCAAGCTGCGGCGGCTCAAATACAGCTGAGTGGCTGGATAGCCGGGGCCCGCACGACAGATGCGGGCCTCATTTTTTTAGGGCCCGCAGGCGATTATCTCGCCTATCCGTGACCTGTATTAATTTCTTGTTCACTTGGCCGGGTGTATAACGGGCCTCCCTCAGGGAAGAGAGGGGTTGGCGACAGGGGAGGGTCTGCCGCACCGGAGGCCGTCGGGCCACCTCATGAAGTTGATGGGAGTCACCAGATGCAGGAGATGCTGCTTGCCATATGGCAACAGGACTTTGACCAATTGATCCAGATGCAGGCCGTGGGTCTGCTCGTCACCTGCCTGGTGGTGATCCTGTTTCTCGAATCGAGTTTCGTGTTCCTGCCCCTGCCCGGCGACAGCCTGGTGCTGCTGGCCGGCGGCCTGGTGGGCATGGGGGTGCTCGGCCCCGAGGTGACGCTGCTCTACATGCCGCTTGCCGCCGGGCTTGGCAGCCTCATCGCCTACGTGCAGGGCCAGGCGCTGCACGGTACCTCCTTCATGGGCCACGTGGAGCGGATGATCCCGGATGGCAGCCTGCCGCGGGCCTCGCGCCTGCTGCACAACTACGGCTTCTGGGCCATGTTCTCCTCCCGCTTCGTGCCGTTCGTGCGGGTGTTGACGCCCATGCTGATGGGGGTCTCGCGCCTGCATCTGCCACGGGTGATGATCGCCAGCTTCGCCAGCGCCTTCCTCTGGGCCCTGGTATTGAGCCTGGTGGGCAAGTTCGTGATGGCGACCCCGGTGTTCGCCCAGCACCACGAGCTGCTGACCAAGTGCCTGCTGGTGACCTCGCTCGGCCTCTTCGTTATCGCCATGGCGGCCATCGCCATCCGTCTGCTCAAGCGACCGACCAACCGCATCCGCTAAGGGGGCTGGGGCCTTGCCCCCGTTTCTCCCCCTCTTCATGTCATGGCGCCGCCCCCTTTGGCTGGCCGGCGCCCTTCCAATCTGCAAGCAGGTACCTTATGTCATCCCCCGACACCTTGACCCTTCGTCCCCTCGAGCGCGAGGATCTCAAGTTCGTTCATCAGCTCAACAACAACGCCAGCATCATGCGCTACTGGTTTGAGGAGCCTTACGAGGCTTACATGGAGCTGGCTCAGCTCTATGACAAGCACATCCACGACCAGCATGAGCGCCGCTTCATCCTCGAGGTGGCGGGCAGCCAGGTGGGGCTGGTGGAGCTGGTGGACATTCGCAGCATCCATCGCCGCGCCGAATTCCAGATCATCATCGCCCCCGCCCATCAGGGGAAGGGGTATGCCAGGAGCGCAACCCTCAAGGCGATGACGTACGCCTTCAACGTGCTTAACCTGCACAAGCTCTATCTCATCGTCGATCGGGACAACGCCCGGGCCATCCACATCTATCAGGCGCTGGGGTTCGAGCCGGAAGGGGAGCTCAAAGAGGAGTTCTTCATCGATGGCCACTACCGCACCGCCATCCGCATGTGCCTGTTCCAGCGCGATTTCCAGGTCAGAAACGGGCGGGAAGGCTAAGCTGGAGCCAGCCCAGCCAGGCCCATGGGGGGCGATCCGGGACGCCGTGAAAAGGGGCGTTTTTGAGGCAGAATTTGCGCCGTCTATCTGTTACACTTCGCGCCCGCCATTTTCCGGCCACTCTCTGACTTGATGTCAGGCACAGCCGTCGGTGGTCATAGCCGACTTCTTGCTCATGCCGAGCCAACCAGGCCAGCCACAGTCCCGCTGGAACACAGGAACCCATTATGAGATTTGAATCGTTCGATTTTGCCCCCGAGATTTTGCGCGCCATCTCAGAGTGCGGTTATCAGGAGATGACCCCTGTGCAGAGCCAGGCCATTCCGGC
Organism: Aeromonas sp. s2; assembly: GCF_040907935.1. Classification (NCBI taxonomy): domain Bacteria; kingdom Pseudomonadati; phylum Pseudomonadota; class Gammaproteobacteria; order Aeromonadales; family Aeromonadaceae; genus Aeromonas; species Aeromonas sp. s2. The sequence continues at coordinate 503,478 of NZ_JBFOCR010000014.1, forward strand.
CGTGCGCCGTGGCCGCGACCTGCTGGCCAGCGCCCAGACCGGCACCGGCAAGACCGCCGCCTTCGCCCTGCCGATCCTGCAGCGACTGGTGGACAATCCGGCGCCGGTGCAGCCTTCCAACGCCCGGGTGCTGATCCTGACCCCGACCCGCGAGCTGGCGGCCCAGGTGGCGAGCAACATCAATGACTTCGCCAAGTATCTGGATATCACCACCCTCACCATCGTGGGTGGCGGCAAGCAGGACGTGCAGGCCAAGCGGTTGAAAGCGGGCGCTCACATTATCGTGGCGACCCCGGGCCGTCTGCTCGAACACCTCACCGCCTGCAACCTGAGCCTCTCCGGGGTCGAGACCCTGGTGCTGGACGAAGCGGACCGCATCCTCGACATGGGCTTTAGCGCCGATGTGCAGAAGATCCTGCAGGCGGTCAACAAGACCCGCCAGAACCTGCTGTTCTCCGCCACCTTCTCCGAGGCGGTGAAAAAGCTGGCCAACCTGATGCTGGACAAGCCGCAGGTGGTGGCGGTCAACAAGCAGAACTCCACTGCCGACACCGTCAGTCACACCGTCTACCCGGTGGAGCAGAAGCGCAAGCGCGAGCTGCTCTCCGAGCTCATCGGCAAGCAGAACTGGCAGCAGGTACTGGTGTTCGCCAGCACCCGCGAGAGCTGCGACGAGCTGGTGGAGGAGCTGAACCTGGATGGCATCAAGTCCGCCGTGGTGCACGGTGACAAGGCCCAGGGCAGCCGTCGCCGCGCCCTGCGCGAGTTCAGCGAAGGCAAGCTGCGGGTGCTGGTAGCCACCGAAGTGGCCGCGCGCGGGCTGGACATCCCGAACCTCGAATACGTGGTCAACTATGATCTGCCGTTCCTCGCCGAAGACTATGTGCACCGCATCGGCCGTACCGGTCGCGCCGGCAAGAGCGGCATGGCCATCTCCTTCGTCAGCCGCGAAGAAGAGCGCACCCTGCTGGAGATCGAGGCGCTGATCGGCCAGAAGATCCGCCGCATCATGGTGCCGGGCTACGAGGTGAGCAGCCGCGACGAGCTGATCAAGCAGCTGCAGGAGCGCCGCCGCTTCGGCAAGCGCCCCCAGCGTGAAGACAACGCCGCCGCCCAGGCCATGGCGGAGTCCAAGTTGCAGGGCCAGCGCCTCAAGCGCCTGGCGGCCGCCAAGAAGCCGCGTCAGCCTAAATAAGGGCGCACGCTCTATTGAACCGCAAAGGCGCCACTGGCGCCTTTGCCTTCTCTGTCATCGGTGTTGACCCGTCGCGGTCAACTGAAGGATTGCTTATGACCTCTCCCACCTACAATCAGGCCCTGCTCGAGATGGCCGGCCAGAGCCTGGCCGAACTGGCCCGTACCGCCGAGCAGAAGGCTGGCAAGCGCACCCCGGCGCAAGAGAGCCACTTTCTCTGCAGCTGGATGGCGGAATCCCTCAAGGAGAAGCGCTTCTCCCGCCTGGTGATGGAAGATTTGAAAGAGTGGGTGCAGCTGGGCCGCACCCTGGGGGCCGGCGCCGATCTCAAGGGGCTGCTTGAGCGGATCATTCGCCAGTATGAGCGGGCCACATGCGAACCGCTGCAGCTGGGGAGCAAGCTGGCGGCCCTGCTGGCCGAGCTCGCGGCCGAGGGTTGGTTAGTGATCACCGACAGCGAGGTGAGCGCCAAGCTGCGCCTGCAGTCGGGCGGCCAGCCGAGCCTCATCATCAGTGCCAGCGAATATCAGGGCCATATCGAGGCGGGTGAGCTGGTCAAGCCGCTCACCCTCTATGTGCGCGGCGACGAGGCCCGATTGGCGCAAGGCGCCTTCACCCACGGCCTGCTGCTGAGCCAGGGCAACAAGAAGACCACCCTGGTCAAGCACCACAAGGCCTACCGGTTGGTGCCGGGCAATGCGCTGCCAGCGCTGGCCCTGCTGGCGGGCCCCTGCAAAGAGTGAGTGCCATTTGTCTAAGACCCCGGCTCGGTGCCGGGGTTTTTTATGGACGCAATCCGCCGCAGACAAGGGGCAAGGGGGAGGGGCCGCGATTGTTGTCGCAGCAGCGAGGGATGCCTGGCGTTCCCCCTATCCTGGGGGGCGTCACCCATATGGTGGGATGGTCGCAGAAAAAAACTGCTCTAGGGTGGTTGAGCCCCAAAGAGGGCCTTGAAGGAAGCAAACCGCCTGACAAGGCGACACTCAATGAATGAGGAAACATGATGAAAGCGACTCCCATTGCCCTGTTGCTGGCCGGCGTGCTGGCCTCTCCGCTCTGCGCCGCCGGGCTCGATGCCAAGCTCACCCTGGTGGATGGCAGCAGCGACGACGTGCGCGTCAACCTGACCCTGACCAACACCGGGGACAAGCCGGTTCGCCTGCTCAAATGGCAACTGCCGGGCAGCGAGGATGCCCCCCTGTTCCTGGTGGAGCGGGACGGCCAGCAGGTCAGCTATGAGGGGGCCCTGATCAAGCGGGCTGCCCCGACCGACAAGGACTTCCAGCTGCTCAAGGCCGGCCAGAGCCTGACGGTGCAGGCTGAAGTCTCCGGTCTTTACGACATGAGCGCCCAGGGCCAGTACAGCATCCGCTACCTGCTGCCGACGCTGCCACAAGAGACGAAAGCCGCCAAGGCCAAGCAGGCCCAGGCGAGCGAGTCCAATGCCGTGACCCTGTGGGTGGAAGGGGTGAGCGACGAGCGGGTGCTGGCCAAGGCCGCTCCCCTGGTCGAGCCGCAGGCGGTGACCGCCTCGGTCAGTTTCAGCGGCCGCTGCACCAACACCCAGAAGAGCGACATCCTGGCGGCGCTCGATGCCGCCAGCGGCATCACCAACAACTCCAGCAGCTACCTGGCGGTGGACAAGCCGGATGGCCAGCGTTACCGCAGCTGGTTTGGCGCCTATGATGCGTCGCGCTGGGATCAGGCCGAGACCCACTTCAGCAAGATCAAGGATGCCATCGATAACAAGCCGCTCACCTTCGACTGTGGTTGCAAGCAGAGCTACTTTGCCTATGTCTATCCGGATCAGCCCTACAAGGTCTACCTGTGCAAGAGCTTCTGGACTGCACCGGTCAGCGGGACTGACTCCCGTGCCGGCACCATTGTCCACGAGCTGAGCCACTTCAATGTGGTGGCGGGCACCGACGATCTGGGTTACGGTCAGGCCAATGCCCGCAACCTGGCGAAGACGGATCCGGTCAAGGCGCTCAACAACGCCGACAACCACGAGTACTTCGCCGAAAACACGCCGAGCGAAAACTGATTTGCCGACCGGGGGCCGCAAGGCCCCTTTTTGTCCATGTCGTTTGTCACAGGAAGGAGCGACCATGATGACACTCTTGCTCACCACCCTGGCGCTGGCCCCCCTGCAGTGCGAGCTGTCGGTCAAGGCACAAAGCCGGGTCAACGAGCCGTTGCCGCTGGTGATGACCCTGACCAACCGGGGGGAGGGGCCGCTCGAGGTGCTGAGCTGGTTCACGCCGTTCGAAGGCTGGTTTGCCGATGCCATCGATCTCACCCTCGATGAACAGCCGCTGCCCTACAAGGGCCCGCTGGCCAAGCGGGGCAACCCGGGCGCCGAGGATTTCTTCCTGCTGGGGGCTGGTCAGCAGAGTCAGGCCGACGCGGAGCTGACCCTGGTCTACGATCTCTCCCGGCCCGGCAGCTACCGGCTGAGCTACCGTGCCCAGCCGTTGACCCTGACCCGGGGCGTGGCCCCCCGCTGCCCCGTCATTCACTTCACCCGGCTGCCCGCCTCCTAGGGGCGGTCCCATCCTGTGGAACCCAGCCCTTAGATGGCATCCGGCTTGGTAAGGGGCGCCAGCAGACCCGCTGCGCGGGCAGCCACCGCCAGATAACGCTCCGCCAGCAAAGGCCTGGCGAGCCCCTCCCGCCAGCAGCAATGCACCAGCTTGATCACATGATCGTCGAGGCTCTCCACCGCGCTGGCCAGCACGTTTTGCCACACCAGCTTGCCGGTATCGGGCCAGACCTGCCTTTGCAGTGACGGTGCGCCGACCGTGACATAGGCGGCCGCCACCGCCTGCCACATCAGGGTCTGCCAGCACCCTTGCCATGACGCGGGCAAATGGCGGGCGACGATGGCGCCGGCGCGACTGCCGGTCACCATGTGCAGCACGGTAAAGTTGCCGGTCTGCCAGTAGAGGGCGAGGGCTGCGTCGGCCAGCTGCACCAGCAGATCCGAGGATGACGGGAGCCCGCCCGGCAATCTCGCCGCCCAGGTCGGCGCATCTGTCACCTGCCGCAGTCGCTCGGTGATCCCGTCGCCCTGCCAGCGCGACCCTTCCCACTGCTGCGCCAGTACGCTCAGCAGGTCGTCGATATCCTGCACCGGTGCTCCCTGCCCGGCCGGCACCCGCAAGGGGCTGCATTGCCATGCAGCCAGGGCGGCAGCCTGCTCTCCCAGGTGACCATTTTCCAGCGCGCAGGCCAGGCGGATCAGCGGATGAAAGGCGCCGCCCGCCGGCGAGAGCCCCTGCTCCAGCAGGTCGCCAAAGGCGGGCAGCCAACCCTCGTCAGCCAGCCGTGCTGCCAACTGCTGACGCAGCCGGACAAACTGCATCTCCTTTTCATCCCCCTGTTGTTGTTCACCCCCCGGCAGGGCATGGTTGGCCTGCCAGTGGGCAAAGAAACGCTGCAGCCGCGCTGGGCTTGCGCCCATCTCATGCAGGGCGTGCAGCGCCATCGGGCAGTGGTTGGTGGTGCCGCGACCATTGAGGGCAAATGCCTGGTTGGCATCGAGCAGTTGATGAAGATGATGCATAATCATTTGACTCCTTTCATGAGGGGAGACAGGATTGTGCAAGTTAAAGCTAACTTGAGGTCAAGCGTGGCGATGGAACGCAAATGGCTGGCCATCGGCCAGATAGCCAAACGCTCCGGCGTCAAGGCCAGCGCCCTGCGCTTTTACGAGCAGAAGGGGCTGATCCGCAGCGTGCGCAGCGACGGGGGACAGCGGCTCTATCCGCAGGATGTGCTGCGTCGCATCGCCTTCATCCGGGTGGCGCAGGGCATGGGGCTGAGCCTGGGCGAGATAGGCGAGGCCCTGGCCGGCCTGCCCGAGGGGCGCACCCCGGATCGCAGCGACTGGGTCGGGATTGCCGGTCAGTGGCAGGGGCTGCTCGATCGGCGCATCGCGGCCCTGCAGCAGCTCAAGGAGAAGCTCGGCGCCTGTGTCGGCTGTGGCTGCCTCTCCCTCGAGCACTGCGCACTTTACAATCCGGATGATCAGGCCGCCGCCCTTGGCAGCGGCCCTCGCTACCTGCTGGGGGATACGCCCCCGGATGACGAACAGGCAGCCACATGATGAACATCGGGGTCGGCCCAGCCATGCCATGCACCGGGCCGACTCGTTTACACCGTCAAGGAGGAGACATGGCACTGGAACAACTGAAACGGGAGCTGGAGCTGTTTGGCGAGCGGCACGACGGCGCACAACACTCCCGTGGCAGCAAGATGCTCAACATTACCCGCGACACCGGCGAACTGCTGGCGGTGCTGGTCCAGACGAGAGGGGCGCAGGCTGTGCTGGAGATAGGCACCTCCAACGGCTACTCCACCCTCTGGCTGGCTGAAGCAGTGAAACGGCTGGGGGGCCGGGTCACCACCATAGAGCTGGACGAGGGCAAACGGGCCATGGCGGCCGCCAACTTTGAGCGCGCCGGGCTCGACCCCTGGATTGAGCAGCTGGCAGGGGACGCAGGCACGCTGCTGCCCACCCTGCCGAGGGCCGCTTATCAGCTCATCTTCCTCGACTCCGATCGCCGCCATTACCAGGCCTGGTGGCCCGAGATCCAGCGCCTGCTGGCCCCCCGTGGCCTGCTGGTGGTGGACAATGCCGTCTCCCATCGGGAGGAGCTGGCCGAGTGGATGGCAGAGGTGGAGCAGGATCCGGCCTTCGCGACCTCGCTGGTGCCGGTGGGCAAGGGGGAGTGGCTGGTGGTGCGTCTGTAGGAGGGCTGGCATGGAAAACAAGACCATGGAACCAAGAGCGGTGGTGGAGGCCTACTGGCAAGCCATGCAGAGCAATGATTTTGCCAAGGCAGCCCGCTGGCTGTGCGAAGATTTCATCTGCGACTGGCCCCAGTCGGGGGAGCGAATAGAAGGGCGTAGCAACTTCGTCGAGATCAACCGGCGCTATCCGGCGGCCGGCCCCTGGAACTTCGACGTCGTCCGCCTGCTGGAGCAGGGGCGGGAAGTGGTGACCGAGGTGCTGATCACCGATGGCGAGGTGGAGGCCCGTGCCATCACCTTTCACACGGTGCGCGGCAATGCCATCTGGCACCAGACCGAGTTCTGGCCCGATCTCTACGAGGCGCCGCACTGGCGTCGCCACTGGGTCACCACCATTCCGCGGGAGCCGCAACCCGCCTGATCCCCTCCGCTGGCGCGCTACCGCCAGCGGAGTCGTTCATGATGTGCCGTGACCATCCCGCCGCCTGCCTCATGTCCCCTTTTTCATGATCTCCAAGCGCCTCCCCGACATGACCTGGCTAGGGTGTGCCCGCTATTGCATCGCGGTTAGCGGCAAACATAAAACAACAGCCCCGCATAAACGGGGCTGTTTGTTAGTTGGTACAGGTCAGGGATGGCGGGTTATACGGCCAGATAGTCCATGATCCCTTCGGCGGCCTTGCGACCCTCGTAGATGGCGGTGACCACCAGATCCGAGCCGCGCACCGCGTCACCACCGGCGAACACCTTGGGGTTGCTGGTCTGGAAGGCATACTCGGCCTGCTCCGGCGCCTTGATGCGATCCCGGCCGTCGAGCTCGATGCCGTACTCCGCCATCCAGGGCTGGGGGTTGGGCTGGAAGCCGAACGCCATCACCACCGCATCGGCAGCCAGCACCTGCTCGGAGCCTTCAATGACTACCGGATTGCGGCGGCCGTTGGCATCGGGCTCACCGAGCGCGGTGCTCACCACCTTGATGCCGCAGGTGCGGCCGTGGGCGTCCAGCTCCACGCCGATGGGCTGGAGGTTGAACATGAATTCCACCCCCTCCTCCTGGGCGTTCTTCACCTCCCGCTTGGAGCCCGGCATGTTCTCGGCATCGCGGCGGTAGGCACAGATCACCCGATCGGCACCCTGGCGGATGGCGGTGCGCACGCAGTCCATGGCGGTGTCACCACCGCCCAGCACCACCACCTGCTTGCCGGCGAAGTCGATGTAGTCGGCTTGCGCCTTCTCGAAGCCCAGCAAGCGGTTGGCGTTGGAGATGAGGTAGGGCAGAGCGTCGTAGACCCCCGGCGCAGACTCGTTCTCGAACCCGCCCTTCATGTACTTGTAGGTACCGACCCCGAGGAAGATCGCATCGAACTCACCCAAGAGATCTGCGAAGGTGACGTCACGGCCCACTTCGGTCTCGAGGCGAAACTCCACGCCCATCCCCTCGAAGATCTCGCGCCGGCGCTGCATCACTTCTTTTTCCAGCTTGAAGGAGGGGATGCCGAAGGTGAGCAGGCCACCTATCTCCGGGTACTTGTCGAACACCACAGGCGTCACGCCATTGCGCGCCAGCACGTCGGCACAGGCAAGGCCTGCGGGACCGGCGCCGATGACGGCGACCCGCTTGCCGGTCTTGACCACCTTGGAGAGATCAGGGCGCCAGCCCATCTCGAACGCCTTGTCGGTGATGTATTTTTCGATGTTGCCGATGGTCACGGCACCGAATCTGTCGTTGAGGGTGCAGGCACCCTCGCACAGACGATCCTGCGGGCAGACCCGGCCGCACACCTCCGGCAGGCTGTTGGTCTGGTGGGAGAGCTCCACCGCCTCCAGAATGCGCCCCTCGTTGGCCAGCTTCAGCCAGTTGGGGATGTAGTTGTGCACCGGGCATTTCCACTCGCAATAGGGGTTGCCGCAGTCGAGGCAGCGATCCGCCTGCATGCCGACCTGGGCCTGGTTGAAGGACTCGTAGATCTCCACGAACTGGATCTTGCGGATCTTGAGCGGCTTCTTGGGCGGGTCGACCCGCTGGACGTCGATAAACTGGAATACGTTCTGGCTCATAGGGTTCCCTCCTTATTGCGCCTGGATTCTGAGTTCTGCACTGGAACGGCTGGTGTGACCCAACAGGGACTTGACGTCGCTGGACTTGGGTTTGATCAGCCTGAACTTGGGCACATAGGAGTCGAAATTGGCCAGGATCTCCTCGGCGCGCGAGCTGCCGGTTTCGTTGAGGTGCGCCGTGATGATGCCGCGCAGGTGCTCCTGGTGGATAGCCAGATCCGCCACGTCCAGCAGCTCCACCAGCTCGGGGTTGGTGCGCTTGGCGAAGCTGCCGCACTCGTCGAGCACGTAGGCAAAGCCGCCTGTCATGCCCGCCGCGAAGTTGACGCCCGTCTCGCCAAGCACGGTGACGATGCCACCTGTCATGTATTCACAGCCGTTGTCGCCAATGCCCTCGACCACCGCCAGTGCCCCTGAGTTGCGCACCGCGAAGCGCTCGCCGGCGGTGCCTGCGGCATAGAGCTTGCCGCCGGTGGCGCCGTAGAGGCAGGTGTTGCCGATGATGGCCGCCTCATGGGATTTGAACGCCACGCCGACGTGGGGTTTGATCACCAGCTTGCCGCCGGTCATCCCCTTGCCCACGTAGTCGTTGGCATCCCCGGTGAGGATCATCTCAAGGCCACCCGCGTTCCAGACGCCGAAGCTTTGGCCGGCGGTACCGTTGAAGTGTACCTTGACCGGATCGGCCGCCATCCCCTGGTTGCCGTGGCGCTTGACAATCTCGCCGGAGAGGCGCGCCCCCACCGAGCGGTCAGTGTTGCGGATGTCGTAGCGGAACTCGCCGCCACTCATGTTCTCGACGGCCTCCAGCAGGTCTTCCACCATCTTGAGGTTGAGCGGCCCCTTGTCGAAGGTGGGGTTGTGCTGCTGGCTGAACAGGCTGGAGCCTTCCGGTGCTACCGGACGGGCCAGCACGCCGGACAAGTCCAGCTTGGCCTGACGGGCGGTGAGGCCGGGCAGGGCCTCCAGCAAGTCGGTGCGACCGATGAGGTCGGTGAGCTGGGTGACACCAAGCTGGGCCATCAGCTCGCGAGTCTCCTCGGCGATGAACTTGAAGTAGTTCATCACCATCTCCGGCAGACCGGTGAAGTGCTCGCGGCGCAGCTTCTCATCCTGGGTGGCGACGCCGGTGGCGCAGTTGTTCAGGTGACAGATGCGCAGGTATTTGCAGCCGAGCGCCACCATGGGGCCGGTGCCGAAGCCGAAGCTCTCGGCGCCGAGGATGGCCGCCTTGATGATGTCCAGACCCGTCTTGAGGCCACCGTCCACCTGCAGGCGCACCTTGTGGCGCAGGCCGTTGGCGACCAGGGCCTGCTGGGTTTCGGCCAGCCCCAACTCCCAGGGGGAGCCGGCGTACTTGACCGAGGTGAGGGGGCTCGCACCTGTGCCGCCGTCGTAGCCGGAGACGGTGATGAAGTCCGCATAGGCCTTGGCCACGCCGCAGGCGATGGTGCCAACACCGGGCTCGGAGACCAGTTTCACCGACACCAGGCAGTTCGGGTTGATCTGCTTGATGTCGAAGATGAGCTGGGCCAGATCCTCGATGGAGTAGATGTCGTGGTGGGGCGGCGGCGAGATCAGGGTCACGCCGGGCACCGAGTAACGCAGCTTGGCGATCTGGGCCGTCACCTTGTCACCGGGCAGCTGGCCCCCTTCGCCGGGCTTGGCGCCCTGGGCCACTTTGATCTGCACCACATCGGCGTTCATCAGGTAGTGGGGGGTGACGCCAAAGCGCCCCGAGGCCACCTGCTTGATGCGCGAATTCTTCTCGGTACCGAAGCGCTTGGGATCTTCACCGCCTTCGCCTGAGTTGCTCTGACCGCCGAGGCGGTTCATGGCCACCGCCAGCGCCTCGTGGGCCTCCGGGCCCAGCGCGCCGATGGACATGGCGGCGGAGTCGAAGCGGGGGAACAGCTTGGCCGCAGGCTCCACCTGTTCCAGCGCCACCGGGTTGTCGACCTTCTTGAGGGTGAGCAGATCTCGCAGGGTAGCGATCGGCCGCTCGTTTACCAGGCGGGCGTACTCCTTGTAATCGGCATAGTTGCCGGAGCGCACCGCCACTTGCAGGGTCTGCACCACGTCCGGGTTGTAGGTGTGGTACTCGCCGCCGTGGACGAATTTGAGCAAGCCGCCCTGAGTGAGGGCCTTGCGGGCTAGCCAGGCCTGACGGGCCAGATTGAACTGATCCTGCTGGATGTCGACAAAATCGGCACCCTGGATGCGGCTCGATACGCCGCGAAAACACATCTCGACCACGGCTTTGGAGAGGCCCACCGCTTCGAACAACTGGGAGCAACGGTAGCTGGCCACCGTGCTGATGCCCATCTTGGACATCACCTTGTAGAGGCCCTTGTTGATGCCGTTGCGGTAGTTGAGCATGGCCTGGCGCAGGCTCATCTTGAGCACGCCCTCTTCTACCTGCTTGGCGAGGGTCTCGTAGGCGAGGTAGGGGTAGATGGCGGTGGCGCCAAAGCCCAGCAACACCGAGAAGTGGTGCGGGTCGCGCACGCTGGCGGTCTCCACCAGGATGTTGGCGTCGCAGCGCAGGTTGTTGTCCACCAGGGTACGCTGTACCGCCCCCACCGCCATGGCGGCCGGGATGGGCAGGGTGTCGGCAGTGACGTCCCGATCCGAGAGCACCAGCAGCACGGTACCAGCCTTGGCGGCCGCCTTGGCCTCTTCACAGACGCGCAGAATGGCCGCTTCCAGCCCCTCTTCGGGTCTGAAGTTGAGGCTGATCACCTGATGGCGATAGTGCTCCCCTTCCAGGGCCAACAGCTGGTGGAAGTCGGAGTAGAGCAGGATAGGCGACTGGAACAACACCCGGTGGGCGTGGCCGAAGGTCTCGTTGAATACGTTCTGCTCGCGGCCGATACAGGTGGCCAGCGACATCACGTGGTTCTCCCGCAGCGGATCGATGGGCGGGTTGGTGACCTGGGCGAACATCTGGCGGAAGTAGTCGTACAGGGTGCGCTGGCTGGAGGAGAGCACCGCCATCGGGGTGTCATCCCCCATGGAGCCCACCGCTTCCTGGCCGTTTTCACCCAGTACCCGGATGATCTGATCCAGCTCCTCATAGGAGTAGCCGAACAGCTTCTGATAGGTTTTCAGCTGATCGTCGGAGAACTCGCGGGCGCCGGTGCTGGCGTCATCCATCTGCTCGAACGGCACCAGCCGCTTGCAGTGCTTGTCCATCCACTGCTTGTAGGTGTGGCGGCTCTTGAGGTCGTCGTCGATCTCGAAGCTGGTCCAGATCTTGCCGTTGCTGGTATCCACCACGAACAGCTCGCCCGGGCCGACCCGGCCCTTCTCCAGCACTTCGTCCGGGGTGTAGTCCCAGGTGCCCACTTCGGAGGCGAGCGTGATGAATTTGTCCTTGGTGATGACGTAGCGGGCCGGGCGCAGGCCGTTTCTGTCGAGCGCGCAGGTGGCGTAGCGACCGTCGGTCATGACGATGCCGGCCGGGCCGTCCCAGGGCTCCATGTGCATGGAGTTGAAGTCGTAGAAGGCGCGCAGGTCGTCATCCATGTTCGGGTGCTTCTGCCACGCAGGCGGGATCAGCAGGCGCATGGCGCGGAACAGGTCCATGCCGCCGGCGAGGAAGAGATCCAGCATGTTGTCGAGGCTGGAGGAATCCGACCCCGTGGTGTTGACGAAGGGGGCGGCCTCTTGCAGATCCGGAATGAGCGGGGTGGCAAACTTGTAGCTGCGCGCTTTGGCCCATTGGCGGTTGCCGGCGATGGTGTTGATCTCGCCGTTGTGGGCCAGATAGCGGAACGGTTGCGCCAGCGGCCAGCGTGGGCTGGTGTTGGTGGAGAAGCGCTGGTGGAACACGCAGATGGCCGCCTGCATGCGGATGTCGGCGAGATCCAGATAGAAGCGCGGCAGGTCCACCGGCATGCACAGCCCTTTATAGACGGTGACCAGGTTGGAGAGGCTGACCACATAGAAGTAGTCGTCGCTGATGCGCTTCTCGATGCGGCGGCGCACGATATAGAGGCGGCGCTCGAGGTCCTTGTCGACCCAGCCGGGCGGGGCGTTGACAAAGACCTGTTCGATGCTGGGCAGGGACGCCTTGGCGATGGAACCGAGTACATTGGTATCGATGGGCACCTTGCGCCAGCCGACCAGACTCAGGGTCTCCTTTTCCAGCTCCTCGTCGATGATGTCGCGCGTGGCCTGGGCCAGGATGGGATCGGGGTTGAGGAACAGCATGCCGACCGCGTAGTTGCGGCCCAGGTGCCATCCCTTCTCTTCGGCGACCGCTCTAAAGAAGCTGTCGGGTTTTTGCAGCAACAGACCGCAGCCGTCGCCGGTCTTGCCATCGGCGGAGATACCGCCGCGGTGCTGCATGCGAGCCAATGCTGACATCGCGAGACGGACAAGCTTGTGGCTGGCTTCACCTTCCATGTGGGCCAACAGGCCGAAGCCACAGTTATCCCTCTCCAGCTTTGGATCATATAGTGACATTGCATTTCTCCCTTGCTCGGCCTTGCATCGCGCTGTCGTCAACAGACTGCATAAATTGCGATTGGCTCTTGTGGTTCCGTCCGCCTGAGGTGGCGAATCTCCAAACTAATGGGATTTTTCGGCAAGGTCAATTGGACATCCCGGCTGTTTTCATTATTACAATGTCATAACAAAATCTCGATGCGCGAGGATAAATGGGGTGGTAATTGGCTATTGCTCTGGTGTTTTTTATTTTTGCGAGATTAAATCCTGATGTGTCGGGTTTTGTTGGTTGACTCGGTGGGTGTGGGTGTTTGTAGTAAATTTACCAATTCACTGCCGGAGTGGCTGGTTGAGATCACATTACTGATGTGAATGACTTGCATTTGCCAAATCCCCGTCTAAAGAAAAATTTTCATTATTCAACAGAATGTTAGCTAACAATTATGCAGCCATGCTGAAGGCTGGTCAGAAGGGGGATGGGTCTCGAAAGCGTCGAGAATGTCCGGTTAACTGATATTTATCCTGTTATTGGTGAATATTTATATGTTTTCTGACTCTCGTATCCCTTGATCCAGCGCAGCACCCCGTACGGGCAAGCTCGTACAATGACGCTCCTTTACTGGAGGTGTCATGCAGTTACACGAACTCGTCAATACATTCGGCCAGGATCTCAAGCAGCGCCATGGCCAGAAGATCCACAAGCTCTCCATTCACGGCGCCTTCACCTGCCCCAATCGTGATGGCACCCTGGGGCGTGGTGGCTGCACCTTCTGCAATGTTTCCTCCTTTGCCGACGAATCGGCCCAGCAGCTCTCCGTGGTGCAGCAACTGCTGGCCCGTCGGGACGAAGTGACCCGCGCCAAGCGCTATCTCGCCTATTTTCAGGCCTATACCAGCACCTATGCCGAAGTGGAGTACCTGCAGCGCATGTATGAAGAGGCGTTGTCGGTGAGCGACATGGTGGGCTTGTGTGTGGGGACGCGCCCAGATTGTGTGCCGGATGCGGTGCTGGACCTGCTGGCCGGTTATCAGGCCCGGGGTTACGAGGTGTGGCTGGAACTGGGGCTGCAGAGCGCCAACGACAAGACGCTGCAGCGCATCAACCGGGGCCACGGCTATGCCGCCTATGTGGATGCGGTGACCCGGGCCCATCAGCGGGGCATCAAGGTGTGTGCCCACCTCATCGTGGGTTTGCCCGGCGAGGTGCCGATGGACAGCCTGGATACCCTGCACCGTATCGTGGATACCGGCGTGGAGGGGATCAAGCTTCACCCTCTGCATGTGGTGGAGGGCAGCACCCTCGGTAAGGCCTGGCAGGCGGGGAGGCTCGATGTCTTGAGTCTGGAGCAGTATGTCGAGGCGGCAGTCGCCATGATCCAGCACACCCCACCCGAAGTGGTCTATCACCGCATCTCGGCTTCAGCGCGCCGGCCAACCCTGTTGGCCCCTGCCTGGTGCGAGAACCGCTGGACAGCGATGGCTGATATTGCTAGTGCGCTGGCCCGCACCGGTCCTCAGGGGCAGGCGTTGGAACGCCCGTTTTCCCTTGTGGGCAATATTGATTAGGTCGTCAGATTTCATTAAAAAAACAGTGGGTTATTAGATGAAATTCAGTCTTTGCGGTATAGTTTCGGTAAAATTGTCTTGATATAGTACTTGGCTTGAAAAAGATATCATTATCAATAAGCTTGTATTATTTCCAATTTGGACGGGATATATCGGGCATGGCGCCACCCTGTGTCGCGATCAACAGCCTGACCTGCCGTCCCCGCTTTGGGCATAATGCCGTTCAGGTCTGTCGATGACATCCAGTGTCATGTACCTGTGCTTTTAGTGTGTATCAGGCTGTAGCTCCTTTTTTGGGGAGCGCTGTTCTTTATGTCACGGGCATGTCTGCGCCAACAACGCCCGTGAGGCTTGAATATCGGTATGGCGAGACAGCCGGCCCAATCATGCAGTGACAGGATGCTATGCAAGCAGAAACTAACCGTATTGACGAGTTGTTGGAGTGCCTGGTCTTTCTGACCCGCTTTTATGGGGTACCCAACAGCAAGGACGCTCTCACCACCGGCCTGCCGCTGGTATCCGGTCTGCTGACGCCCAATCTGTTCGGCCGTGCCGCCGAGCGGGGCGGCTTGTCCGCCCGGGAAGTCATCCAGTCTCTCGACGAGATCTCCCCCCTGTTGCTGCCCTGCGTGCTGCAGATGCGCAACGGCGGCGCCTGCATTCTGCTGGAGTGGAACGAAGACAGAACCCAGGGCAAGGTGATCTTTCCTCAGGCGGGGGATGCGGCCCAGTGGCTGAGTGCATCTCAACTGGGTGATGAGTATCTGGGGCGGCTGTTTTTTGTCAAAAAGCAGTTCAAGTTCGATGAGCGTTCACCCAAGGTGCTGGAGACCCGCGATGGTCACTGGTTCTGGAGCACCCTGCTCGAATCTCGCGGCATCTATCGGGATGTGCTGGTCGCCTCCATCCTCATCAACCTGTTTGCCGTCGCGAGCCCTCTGTTCACCATGAACGTCTACGACAAGATAGTGCCAAACCTGGCGTTTGATTCGCTCTGGGTGCTGGCGGTCGGCGCCATGGTGGTGTTCACCTTCGACTTCGTGATGCGCCAGCTGCGCAGCTACTTCATCGACATCGCCGGCAAAAAGTCCGATGTGCTGCTGTCTGCCAAGATCTTTGCCAAGGTGATGGGCATGCGGATGGAGTCGCGCCCTGCATCGACCGGTGCCTTTGCCAAGCATCTGCAGGAGTTTGAATCGGTGCGGGAGTTTTTCACTTCCGCGACGGTATCGACCCTCATCGATCTGCCCTTTGCCATCTTCTTCCTGTTCATCATCTGGATCTTTGCCGGCGTCATGGTGGTGGTGCCCATCGTGGCCATGGTGATCCTCATCATTTACAGCTTCTATATCCAGGCGCCGCTCAAGCAGTCCATTGAAGAGGGCTCACGGCTGGCTTCCCAGAAAAACGCCAACCTTATCGAGAGCATCTCGGGCCTCGAAACCGTGAAGATCTTTGGTGCCGAGAGCATGTTCCAGCACCGCTGGGAGCAGGCCGTATCCCACATTTCGACCTGGGGCGTACAGACCCGCCGCATCACCAACTCCATGTCATCGCTGGCCAGCTACATCCAGCAGGTGGTGACGGTGGCACTGGTGATTGTCGGGGTTTACCAGATCTCGGAAGGACTGGTCACCATGGGGGGCATGATTGCCGCCGTCATGCTGTCGAGCCGCGCCATCGCGCCCATGGTACAGCTGTCGGTTCTCTCGACCCGCTACAACCAGGCCAAGTCCGCATTGGAAATCCTGGAGAAGATCATGATCACGCCGGGCGAGCAGGAGGAGGGCAAGCAGTACATCCACCATCCTGTGATCTCCGGTCGGATCGAGTTTGACAAGGTGTCGTTCAAGTATCCCGGGATGGAAACCAGCACCCTGCACAATATCAACCTGCGCATCGAGCCGGGTGAGAAGGTGGCCATCATTGGCCGGATCGGGGCGGGCAAGACGACGCTCGAGAAGATTTTGATGGGCCTCTATCGGCCCACCGACGGCTCGGTACGGCTCGATGGTTTTGAACTCGATCAGCTGCCGGCCTCGGTGATCCGCCGCAATATAGGCTGTGTGCCACAGGATGTGACCCTGTTTTTTGGCTCGGTACGCGACAACATCATGCTGGGCAATCCGCTGGTGGATGATGTACGAGTCATGCGGGCTGCCAAGCGGGCCGGTGTGACCAACTTCACCAACCGGGATCCCAATGGGCTGGATAGACAGATAGGGGAAGGGGGGCGTCAGCTCTCCGGTGGCCAGCGTCAGGCCATCTTGCTGGCCCGGGCCTTGCTCAATGATCCCCCCATACTGGTGATGGACGAACCGACCTCCAACATGGATAACCAGTCGGAGATGCAGGTCAAGCATGAGCTGGCCAGACTTGGGCCGGAAACGACCCTGATCGTCATCACCCACAAAACCACCATGCTTGACGTAGCCTCACGGGTCATCGTGATCGAGCAGGGCCAGGTGGTGGCCGATGGTCCGAAGGCAATGGTGTTGCAACAGCTGAAAGAGGGCAAGGTGCGCGTACAGGAGGCCTCCAATGGCTAAGTTTGGCCTGTTTAAGAAGGCGCCTTCCGATACTGTGTTGCCGGCTCCGGAACACCTTGAGTTTGTGGATGACGGTGCGGCCGCCGTCCTGCTGAGTACCCCGACGCGGGCACGTGCCCTGCTGTGGGCCTGCTTCCTGTTTTTCATGAGTGCCATCATCTGGGCGGCTTGGGCCGAGCTTGATGAGGTGACCGTCGGCCAGGGCAAGGTGATCCCGTCACGTCAACTGCAGGTGATCCAGAACCTGGAGGGGGGGATCGTCAAGGAGATCTTCGTGAAGGAAGGGGATATCGTCGAGAAAGGGCAGCCACTGCTGCGCATCGATGATACCCGTTTCCGTTCCGACTTTCGGGAGCGCGAGCAGGAGCTGGTGACCCTCAAGGGGGACATCGCCAGATTGCGGGCGGAGATCCAGAGCGTGGTGGTCAAGACCGGCCCCAATCTGGGTTGGCGTGAACAGGTGGTGGTTGAAAAGCAGCCCATCGTTTTTCCGGACGGTTATGAGAACGTGTTTGCCGAATATGCGACACGGGAAAAGTCGGTGCAGAATGAGCGCCTCAACAACCTGAGCAACCAGCTCTATATTCTGGGTCAGCAGATCGAGCAGAAAGAGCAGGAGACCATAGAGCTCAATGCCAAGATAAGGACGGTGGCACGCAGTGTGGATCTGGCGCGCCAGGAGCTCAATATCAGCCGTCCCCTGGCCAAAGAGGGGATCGTGCCCCAGGTTGAGTTGATCAAGCTGGAGCGCCAGGTCAACGAGATGCAGGGGGAGCTTGAGAGCAATAGGCTGCTGATCCCCAAGCTTGACTCCGTATTGCGGGAAACCATTTCCAAGCGCAACGATATTGCGCTGAAGTTTCGGGCCGATTCGCAAACCGAACTCAATGAGCGGCAGGGCAAACTGAGCCAGTTGTCCGAGGGGCAGGTAGGATTGCGTGACCGGGTGGATCGCACCAGCGTCATCGCCCCGCTCAAAGGCACTATCAAGAAGCTCAAGATCAATACCCTGGGTGGCGTCGTCCAGCCCGGCATGGATCTGATGGAGATAGTACCGCTGGAAGACACCCTGCTGGTCGAAGCCAAAGTGTCGCCGAAAGATATCGCATTCCTGCGACCGGGGCTGGAAGCCGTGGTCAAGATCACTGCCTATGACTTCACCATTTATGGTGGATTGCATGGCAAGGTTGAGCAGATAAGTGCCGACTCAATTCAGGATGAAGATGGCAATTCCTTCTACCTGGTTCGAGTACGCACCGAGAAGAGTTACTTGGGCGATGAGCTTAACGCACTTCCCATCATCCCCGGTATGTTAGCCAGTACAGATATTATTACTGGTAAAAAAAGTGTCCTAGACTATTTGCTTAAGCCGATATTACGGGCAAAGCAGTCGGCACTGAGAGAACGATAAGCCAACAATCTAAAAACAACATGACTGGAGATACCATGAAGAAGACGATTGTTGCCATGTTAGTAAGTGGCGTCGTGCTGTTCCCGGGCCTAAGCCAGGCACAAACACTGGAGGAGTCAGTGGCACAGTCATTGGCTACCCATCCCAAAATCAAGGAAGCTTTTGATCTCTATCAGGCGCGACTGTATCAGCATGACGGGGCCAAAGGGGGTTACTACCCCACCATCGATCTGCGTGGCGGTGTCGGCTACGAGAAGACTGACAGCCCGACCACCCGTGCGGCCGGCGCAAACTCGACCACCATCGATGACTCCATGACCCGTAAAGAAGCCGGTATCAGCCTGCGCCAGATGTTGTTCGACGGCTTCAACGTCAGCAGCAACGTGGCTCGTACCGATGCCGAAGCCAATGCCCAGCGCCTGGCCATGATCTCCGAGGCGGAGAACACGGCACTGCGGGTGGCCGAGGTCTACCTCAACATGCTGCGCCAGCAGGAGATCCTGGAGCTGTCCAAGCAGAACCTGGAAACCCACGAACAGATCCGCAGCGACATCAGCAAGCGGACCGATTCGGGGTTGGGTTCAACCGCTGACCAGACCCAGATCGATGGTCGGGTAGCCAGAGCCTATGCCAACCAGGCTGCCGCCGAGAACAACTATCGCGATGCCGAAAGTGAGTTCATCCGGGTGGTCAACGAGATGCCAAAAGATTTGGTACAGCCGGTTCCGGATGCTCAGCTCATTCCTAGCAGCCTGGATGCTGCACTGAAGACGGCAACCGAAGTTCACCCGACGCTGCTCTCCTCCCTGCAGGATATCGAAGCCGCCAAGTACCAGCATGAGGGTTCCAAATCCGGTTTTTATCCCAACGTCACCTTTGAAGTGGATCAAAACTGGAATGAGGATATCGATGCCGTCAAGGGGCGCAACGATGACCTGACCGCCATGGTTCGGATGCGCTACAACTTGTTCCGCGGTGGTTCCGATCTGGCCCAGAGCAAGGCCACTTCCGCACTCTATTCCCAGGCCAAGGATATTCACATGAATGCCTTCCGTCAGGTAGAGGAAGGAACCCGCCTGGCCTGGAACGCAAAAGAGTCTCTGGCTAAACAGAAGACCTTCCTGAAAGAACACGTGGATGCAAGCTATGACACTGTGCAGGCGTACAAGAAGCAGTTTGGTCTCGGTCAACGTACCTTGTTGGACGTATTGAACACCGAAAACGAACTGTTTGAAGCGCGCCGCAGCTACATTACAGCCGAGTATGACTCCCTGCTGGCGGATTATCGGATCCTCAATGCCACTGGCAGCCTGCTCAACGCATTCAATGTGAAGCAGCCGGCCGATTGGCAAGCCAAACAGTAATGGAGTGCGCATCAGGTTTGATGCGAGTGAAAGGGATGGTTGCAGCCGGGCTGCCGCCATCCCTTGTCTCTGACGGCCATCTCTGGCCAATGCAGTGAGTACCATTGGATCTGTCGAAGATGCATGTGACCGGATGGGATAGAGCAAGCAGTATCGGCATGGCGTCAACCTCCGGTTTGACCCAGTTGCTGCGCGCTCGCTGGTTACGCTGGTCACTTTGGCTGCTGCTGATATCTCTGCCGCTACTGCTCTCCGCCAGCCAGCCTCTTACCCCTGAAGATCTCAAACTGGTACAACGGGCTCAGGAGACCTACGGCGTCAGAGCCGGCAAACGGGTCACCACCTGGCGCACGCTGGTAATGCAAAATCGGGCTGCCGGCCTGACCGACCGTCAGAAACTGGAGAAGGTTAACCAGTTTTTCAACCAGATGCGGTTTATCGACGACATCAAGTTGTGGCGAAAAAAAGACTACTGGGCAACCCCGCTGGAGTTTTTGGGAGCGGCTGGTGGCGATTGTGAAGACTTCAGCATTTCAAAATACTTTACCCTGCTGGAGCTGGGTGTTCCGGATGAGAAGATGCGGATGGTCTATGTCAAGGCATTGGATTACAACCAGTTTCATATGGTCGTCGCTTACTATGAAACACCGTCTGCGGTGCCCGTCATTTTGGATAATTTGATAGGGTCGATCCGGCCTGCCAGTCAACGTAGGGATCTGGTGCCGATATACAGCTTTAACGGTAGTCACTTGTGGTTGATGAAGGCGCGTGGTCAAGGGGAACTGGCTGGACAGTCCTCACGCCTGGGATTATGGAATGATTTACGCAATCGCATGACGTCGGGGCGATTGGCTCAGCCTGTGTTGAATTTGGATGATTAACCTATGACGCTCTACAGACAATTATTGGCAACCATGTTGATCCTGTTCGGGTTGTTGTTTGCAGCTACCTATTGGGTGCAATTCAACTCGACTCGTACCTATCTGGCCCAACAGCAGGAAACCACCGTCATCAATACAGCCACATCTCTGGGGCTGGCACTGACCCCTTATTTGGAAAATGGTGACAAGGTGGGGGCTGAGTCCGTCATTCAGGCGATATTTGACGGGGGATATTATCGTCTGGTCCGTCTGGACTTGCTGGCTTCCAAGGATGTCATCGAGCAGGAAAATACCAATAACATTCAAGGTGTTCCCCAATGGTTCATCAATCTTGGGTTGTTTCCCGAGGTATCCAATGAGTCGATCCTGACGTCGGGCTGGCTGCAACTGGGTAAATTGAAGGTCGTTGGTCATCCCGGCCAGGCCTATTACGAGTTGTGGCGTGGAATGAGTGAGCTTGCCAGCTGGTTCCTGATAGGTTTTCTCATCACCACCATCTTGCTCATGCGAGCACTCAACTACCTGCTCAAGCCGCTCAAGCAGATTTGTGAGCAGGCCGTCGAGATAGAGTTGCATCACTTTGGCCATGCCATTCCCGAGCCCAAGACCCATGAATTGAAGCAGGTGGTCCAGGCCATCAATACCCTCTCCAGCAAGTTGGCCGTGCAGTTCAAAGAACAGGCCGATGAGGCAGAAAAACTGCGGGAGCGGGTCTACGTGGACGCCGTCTCCGGCTTGGGCAACCGGGCTTATTTCGTGGGTCAGGTCAATGCCTGGATTGCAGAGGCCGGTCAAGGGGGGGTCATGTTGGTTGCCGTCGACATGCTGGACGATCTGTACCGCGAAGAGGGATTTGCTGCGCGTGACAACATGGTCAAGTCGATAGCCCAGGCCTTGAAAGAACAACTTAAAGGGTGGGATGGCTCTGCTGTGGCGCGGATCTCGGCAACGGAATATGCCTTGTTGTGTCCGACTGATGACCTTTCCCAATTGAAGGATTTGGCAGAAGTGATCAACAGTCGTATCGCCGATCTGGTGGTGAATCCCATGGGCGAGGGCGGAGCCTTGTCCGTCATTGGTATTGCTGGCCGTGATGGCAACGATGATTTGTCGGCTCTGCTGACCAAGGCTGACAATGCGCTGGGCAGGGCCCGCAATGAACGTCGTGGTGCCGTGGTGATGGAAGGGGGCACAGATCAGGGGTTGATGGGACGCCTGGCCTGGCGTGATCTGGTTCAGGATGCGATTGCACGGCATTTGTGGCGTTTCAAGGCGCAGCCAGCCTGCCGATTTGATAATGGTCTGCGCATGCATGCAGAGCTGTTTGCCTCCATCTCTCGCGATGGTACCGATTATTTCGCAGGCCAGTTCCTGCCTGCCATCGAGCAGTTCAAGCTGGGCGGTGAGTTTGACCAGGCGATACTGGATGCGTCAGTTTCATTGTTGCAACAGCAACCAGACTTGGTCCTGGCGGTCAATATTACGGCCGGCTCGCTCTGTTCAGATGAATTCCGTACTTGGCTGACCGGTTATCTGAGCGACAATGCCGGATTGAAAGATCGCTTGCTGTTCGAGATCCCAGAAGCCGCCATCATGAAGCACAAGGAGCATGTGACAGCCCTGGTTCATGCTTTGCAAGAGCATGACTTTCAGTGGGGGGTGGATCATTATGGACGCCACTTCCAGTCACTGGGGTATCTGGAGGAGCTTGCGCCTTCCTATGTCAAGGTTGACCACGGCTATACCAGCCAGGTCATGGAGCCTGGGGCTGATACTTCCTTCTTGGCTGCGGTATGTCGTGCCGCCCACAATGCCGGCGTTATAACTATTGCGACCAGAGTGGAAGATCAACACCAGGTCGAGTTGCTCTCAAAGCTTCATATCGATGGTTACCAGGGCTTTGTACACCCGGCATTTCCGTTGCCGTGAGCATGACCAAGTATTTCAGGGGCCCACAAGGGCCCTTTTTTATTCGAAAAATTAATAAGCATGCTTATTCTCAGTTTAATTAGACTAGATGGCTTCATTTGGTATCGAGCAACTGATTGATTTGACGATATAAAAAAGAACATTCGATTTCGTACATTTCCCCTCCCCAGTTTTGACACGAATTCCATACATTTTTGCAACGGATGCAAGAAGCACGGACATCTATGGTGTAGACATCGAGATCCGTCACGTTGGAGCAATGGACATGCGTACCCAAATTATCGACAAAACCGTTGTGGTTTCTGCAGTTGAAGGCAATGTGCAAATCGTGCTGGCTGATGGAAGCAGCCGCCCTCTGCAAAAAGGAGAGATCCTGCAACCCGGGGCAAAGCTCAACATTGCAGATGATGCCAAATTGTTATTGGCGCCCTACGATGATTCACCGGCGGCTGCCACACCGGATGCTCCTGCCCATGATGCGCCTGCTACCGGCCAGCCACCGGCTCCGGATGCCGGAAATGCGGCCTCTCCTGATATAGCCGCCTTGCAAAAGTCGATTTTGCAAGGGGTTGACCCGACGCAAAACTTTGAAGCGTCAGCTGCGGGTGGTGCTCCGGCTGCAGGTGGTGGCGGTGGGATCGGTGGGGTTGCTGGAGCCAGCGGTAACGGTGGTTTTGTAACCATCGACAGGATTGGCGATGCCACTATCGCCGCCGCCGGGTTTGACACTACCTACCAAGCTGAGCCGGTGGTGGATACCCAGCAGATAGCGGAGCCCTTGCTGGTCAATGAGCTGACGGATCAGGGAGAGCAACTGACCGTTGCTGAAGACGGATCTCTGAATGGTAATCTGCTGGATAACACGGTGAATACCGATGGGCCGCAGGCTGCGTCAGTACTGATCTTCACCTGGGGGGACAATGCCAATATAGCTGCCGGTACCAGCGTGACCATCGATGGGGTAGGCACGCTCATCGTCAATACGGATGGCAGCTTCACATTCACACCGGCCCCCAACTACGATGGCGCCGTTCCACCAGTGATATATACCGTGACTGATGGCACCGACACGGTGCAATCCACCTTGGAGTTGACGATCACCCCCATCAATGATCTCGCCGATGAGGGAGAGAGTGTGGTGGTGACGGAAGATGTAGCCGTATCGGGCAATCTGCTTGCCAACACCATCGACAATGATGGTCCGCAGGCGGCTTCCGTGTCTGGATTTAGCTGGGGTGGGGTTGCCAATGCCACCTTGGGTACACCTGTCAGCCTGGCAGGGATCGGTACTCTGCTGATCAATGCGGATGGTAGCTATCAGTTCACGCCGGCTCCCAATTATGATGGTCCCGTTCCCGCCGTCAGCTACACCGTCACCGATGGTGTAGATACCGTCCAATCCACTTTGACCATCACTATCACGCCGGTTGATGAACCGGTCGAACTGGCTGGTTTGCAGGTGGAAGGGGGAGAGCTGACGCTCAATGAAGCCTCTTTGGCAGATGGCAGTAATCCCAATGCAGCAGCCTTGACCCAGAGCGGTATTTTTACCTTCAATGCGGCCGATGGTGTCCAGAGCTTGACCCTGGGTGGTGTTGCACTGATCACCAATGGACAAACCATCACTTCGTTCCCGCAAACCATCGCCAGCCCGTTGGGCAATCAGTTGACTGTTACTGGGATCAATTACAACCCTGCAACTGGAACGGGGAGCGTGAGTTACAGCTATACGCTGAACGACAGCGAGACACACACTCAACCAGCTAACGATGCATCACTGGTGGAGAGTTTCAATGTTGTGCTGGTCGATCCGGATGGTGACACGGCCAATGGCAGTCTGGATGTCGTCATTCTGGATGATGTTCCCAGTGTTACCCTGAGCTCCAATACGGAAGGGCTGGGGACTGTCTCCGTCGACGAGAGCCTGGTCAGCCTGGGCGGGGTGGGCGGCGACGGGGTGGCCAGTGCCAGCCTGAGCGCGGCCGACGTGCAGGCCCAGTTCAACCCGGC
>NZ_JBFOCR010000015.1:0-46356 GCF_040907935.1 Aeromonas sp. s2
GCTGCTTGCGTTGCCGCTTGCCGTGTCGATGGAGGCGCATTATAGGGAGTGAATTCGTTCTGGCAACCCCTCCCCTGCAATAAAATTGCAAAAAACTGCACTTTTTTAGTTATTCATATCCAAACACAGCTTTTATACAAACTTATCCACAGAAACCAGCACCGAATTGCTAGTATGGCTGAAAACAAGGAGGCCAAGATGGACTTGCGACTGAGACCCTACAAGGGAAAACGCCCGCAACTGGGCAAACGGGTATATGTGGACCCCTGCGCCACCCTGGTGGGCGATATCGAACTGGGCGACGATGCCAGCATCTGGCCCATGGTGACCGCCAGAGGGGACGTCAACCACATCCGCATCGGTGCCCGCAGCAACATTCAGGACGGCACAGTGCTGCACCTGACCCGCAAGAGTGCCAGCAACCCCGGCGGCTATCCGTTGTTGATCGGGGAAGATGTCACGGTCGGCCACAAGGCGATGCTGCATGGCTGCACCATTGGCAACCGGGTGCTGGTCGGCATGGGTGCCATCCTGCTGGACGGGGCCGTGGTCGAAGATGATGTGATGATCGGTGCCGGCAGTCTGGTGCCACCGGGCAAGCGACTCGAGGCCGGCTTTCTTTATATGGGTAATCCCATCAAGCAGGCGCGCCCTCTCAAGCCGGCCGAGATCGCCTTCCTCAAGACCTCGGCCGACAACTATGTCCTGCTCAAGGACGAATACCTGCAAGAGGTCTGAATCCAGATAGTCACAAACAGGAAGCCCGGCATGAGGCCGGGCTTCGCTTTTTATATAGCTATATAGGTGTCGATGACGACTGCCAGCGATCAGTGGGCCTGATCCCAGTTGTCACCGGTGCCCGCTTCGACCACCAGCGGCACATGCAGCTCGGCGGCGGCTGACATCTTCTCCTTGATGATGGCGATGTACTCCTCCAGCTTCTCTTCGCGGATCTCGAACACCAGTTCATCGTGCACCTGCATCAGCATGCGGATCGACTCGTCTTCAATGCCCCGGATCCAGCCATCCACGTTGATCATGGCGCGCTTGATGATGTCGGCGGCCGTACCCTGCATGGGGGCGTTGATGGCGGCCCGTTCCGCGGCCTTGCGCAGACCGGCGTTGCGCGACTTGATGTCCGGCAGATAGAGACGGCGACCGAACAGAGTCTCGACATAGCCCTGGGCATCCGCCTGCTGGCGGGTGCGCTCCATGTACTCCAGCACGCCCGGGTAGCGCTCGAAGTAGAGATCCATGTACTTCTGCGCCTCGGCACGGCCGATCCCCAGCTGCTTGGCCAGACCGAAGGCGCTCATACCGTAGATGAGGCCGAAGTTGATCGCCTTGGCGCTGCGACGCATGTCGCTGGTCACCGCATCCAGTTCAACCCCGAATACCTCGGCAGCGGTCGCCTTGTGGATGTCCTTACCCTCGGCGAAGGCGGTCAGCAACCCCTTGTCACCGGAGAGGTGCGCCATGATCCGTAGCTCGATCTGGGAGTAATCCGCCGCCACCAGCTTGTAACCGGCGCACGGAATGAAGGCCTGCCGAATACGGCGCCCCTGTTCGTTGCGCACCGGGATGTTCTGCAGGTTGGGATCGGTTGACGACAGTCGACCGGTCGCCGCCACCGCCTGATGATAGGAGGTGTGCACCCGCCCGGTCTGCGGCTTGATCATCAGCGGCAGCTTGTCGGTGTAGGTAGACTTGAGCTTGGCAAGCCCACGGTGCTCCATCAGCAGTTGCGGCAGCTCATAGGTCTCCGCCAGCTCCGCCAGCACCTCTTCCGCTGTGGATGGCGCTCCCTTGGGGGTCTTTTTGATGATCGGCAGTCCCAGCTTGGTGAAGAGGATCTCCCCCAGCTGCTTGGGTGAGGAGAGGTTGAACTCCTGCCCGGCCAGCTCGTGAGCCTGCTTCTCCAGCTCTGCCAGCCGCACTTCGATCTCCTGGCTCTGCTGATGCAGCAGCTTGGGCTCGATGGTGGTACCGAGTCGCTCCATCCGCGCCAGCACCGGCAGCAGCGGCAGTTCGATCTCGCTGAACACCTTGGCGAGACCCGGCTCCGCAGAGAGCTTGCCCCACAGCGCCTGATGCAGACGCAGGGTGATGTCGGCATCTTCCGCCGCGTAAGGGGCCGCCTGCTCCAGTTCAATCTGGTTGAAGGTGAGCTGCTTCACCCCCTTGCCGGCGATGTCTTCGAACGAGATGGTCTCGGCATTCAGATACCTGCGGGCCAGCGAATCCATGTCGTGGCGGCTGGCAGTGGAGTTGAGCACATAGGACTCGAGCATGGTGTCGTAGGCGATGCCCTGCAGCTCGATGCCGTGGTTGAGCAGCACGTTGCGATCGTACTTGAGGTTCTGCCCCACCTTGAGGCGGGCAGGATCTTCCAGCAGCGGCTTGAGCTTGCCGAGTACCACGGCCTCGGTCAGCTGTACCGGCGCCCCCAGATAGTCGTGGCCGAAGGGCACATAGGCCGCCTTGCCCGGTTCGATGGCAAAGGAGACGCCAACGACGCGCGCTTCCATATAGTCGAGACTGGTGGTCTCGGTGTCGAAGGCAAACAGCGGTGCCGCCTGCAGGCGTGCCAGCCACTCATCAAATTCGGCCTCGTCCAGAATGCAGCGGTAGTCGGTTTCGATGGCGGCAGCCGGGGCGGCGCCTTCCTCATCTCCCTCGGCGCCGCTCTCCTCGCCACCGGACTCCAGCTCTTTGATCAGGTTGCGCAGCTCATACTCGCGATAGACCGCCAGCAGGGCCTCCTTGTCGATGGGGCCAAGCTCCAGCTCTTCCAGGCTCTGCTCCAGCTCAACGTCGGTCTTGATGGTGGCCAGCACATAGGAGAGGCGCACCTGCTCCTCCTGCTCGCGGAACTTGTCGGCGAACGCCTTGGAGCCGCGAAAGCCCAGCGCCGCCACCTTGTCGAGGTTGGCGGCGATCTCGTCGATGCTACCGATCCCCTGCAGCAGGGCCAGCGCGGTCTTCTCGCCGACGCCGGTCATGCCGGGGATGTTGTCCACCTTGTCTCCCATCAGAGCCAGGTAGTCGATGATGAGCTCTGGCGGTACGCCGAACTTCTCGATCACCCCTTCCCGATCGGTCTTCACGTCCTTCATGGTGTCGATCAGGGTGACATGGTCGGAGACCAGCTGGGCCATGTCCTTGTCGCCGGTGCTGATCAGCACCGGCAGCTGTTTCTCGGTCGCCTGACGGGCCAGGGTGCCGATCACATCGTCCGCCTCCACTCCCTCCACCATCAGGAAGGGGAAACCCATCGCCTTGATCATCTGGTGGATGGGGGCGACCTGGCTGCGCAGATCGTCCGGCATGCTGGCCCGGTTGGCCTTGTATTCGGGATAGATGTCGTCGCGGAAGGTCTTGCCCTTGGCATCGAACACCACGGCCACGTGGCAGTCGGGGTACTGCTTGCGCAGGCTGCGCATCATGTTGGCCATGACACGGACGGCGCCGCTCGGCAAACCGGTCGAGGTGCGCAGATCGGCCTGCTGAGAGGCAAAGAAGGCGCGGTAAAGATAAGAGGAGCCGTCGACCAGAATAAGGGGATTGCTAGGGGCCATGAAATCGTCCTGCCAGAGATAAACAGCCGCTAGGATGCCACAGGGCCCCCCTCACACCAAGAGGGGGGGCGACCCGGCCGAGGGAGCCTCATCGACTGCCACGCTGTGGATAACTCTGTGCTCAAAAATGGAGTGACTGATGAAGCTCAGTGAAACCACTGTGGATAAAAAATGAAAAATGCATATATAACAATGATTTGAGATCATTAAAACCGATCGCCAGACCGTTGAAATGATCTCGATCAATGTGGAAAAAGATTTAAGGGAGTAAACGCGGCAGGATCCGAAACGAAACAATCCTAGCACAGCAAGATGACTTGACCAGCGGAGGACGAACGATAACCATACAAAAGTACAACAATCCATCCTGGCTCACATTTTCAACAACGAGGAGTCTGTCATGAAAAAAGTGGCCGTGATCTTGAGTGGCTGTGGCGTCTTTGACGGGGCCGAAATCCACGAGGCCGTGATCAGTCTGCTGGCACTGGCCCGTCAGGGAGCAACGGTTCAATGCTTCGCCCCGAACGTCGCGCAGTTGCATGTCATCAACCACCTGACCGGCGAGGTCAGCGAGGGGGAAAGCCGCAACGTGCTGGTCGAAGCAGCCCGCATCTGCCGCGGCCAGATCAAGGACGTGGCCGAGCTGGATGCAGCCGACTACGATGCCCTGCTGGTGCCGGGCGGCTTCGGCGCCGCCAAGAACCTGTGCGACTTCGCCATCAAGGGAGCCGAGTGCCAAATCCAGCCGGACGTGTTGAAGGCGTGCCAGAGCTTTGCCAAGGCCAACAAGCCGGCGGCCTACATCTGCATCGCACCAGCCATGATCCCGCTCATCTACGGCGCCGGCACCTTGGCTACCATAGGCCATGACGAGGGCACCGCCAACGCCATCGAGGCGATGGGGGGCAGCCATCTCAACTGCCCGGTCAACGAGTTCGTGGTGGATCAGGAGCGCAAGGTGATCTCCACCCCCGCCTATATGCTGGCCAGCAATATAGTGGAGGCCGCGGACGGCATCGAGAAGACCGTCAAGCAGCTGCTGGCGCTCTGACTGCCAGATTGACCCAAACAAACGGGCCGCTCATGGAGCGGCCCGTTTTCAATTCTCGCGTATAGCGACGGATTAGATGCTTTCGCCCATCTGATCCATCTTGCCCAACAGGGCACGCAGACGCTCTTGCCAGGCAACGTGCTCGTTGCGCAGCTGATGGTTCTCGTCTTGCAGCTTGCTGTTCTGCTCTTTCAGCTCATCCAGCTCCATCTTCAGCAGGGAGATGTTGTCGACGGCGGATTGTACTTTGGATTCGAGTTGCTCAAGGACTTCTAGTGACATATGCATACCTGTATGTTCAATTGCGATGCCCCACAGAGGGCGATTCAAGCGCGTGAAGCCAGCATACCCTGATGGCATCGGCACAAACAAGCCGGTGCGCTGTAAAATGCGCCTTCCATGGATGTATTGACTAAATATGCGTCTATTTTTCTCGTATCCTGCGCCGGGGCCACGGCAGGGCCCGCACAAGCCGCCATTGCGCCCGATCTGCTCCTCTATTCACATCAACCGGACTCCTCAGTTGTGCAGGGCGATATAGGCCCCCAGCAGCAGACAGGCAACCCCGTACATCAGCAGGCCGTAGAGCAGGTTGCCGCGCAAAATGGCCCCGGCACTCAGGTTGTAACGGGAGGCCAGCGCCAGGTTAGAACCGGAGAGCGGGCTGGTGCCGGTGGCCAGCCCCCACCCCAGCAAAAAGGTCATGCCAAGCAGGCTGGGATCCGGCGCCAGCGGCCACAGCAGCGGCGCCAGCCCGGAGATGCTGATGAGCGGGTGTACTCCGACGATGGCCACCAGCAGGATCAGCAGCAGGGTGAGCGAGGCCTCCAGCCAGCCGAAGTGATGGAAGAAGGGCAAGCCGTGGCCGCCGCCCAGCTCGAGCACCGACAGCGCGCTGTTGATGCCGGCAGCCAGCAGACCGGCCCCCAGAAACAACACTATCTGACCGCCGATGGCGGGGAAGCGCTCCACCACCTGCCGCTTGAGGGCAGGCCCTCGCCCCGTGCTCGGCATAAAGGCAAACGCCAGCAGCGGCGCCACCAGGGCGATCACCGCCAGGATGCCGAGATCCGGCCAGATCTGCTTGATCAGCAGCACCAGCCCGGCCAGGGCGACCGGCAGCCCCAGGGTCTGCAGCCGCAGCGGGTAGCCGGCAAAATCCGCCACCCCCAGCCGCTCCACCTGCCAGGCGGTCAACCCCATCGCCAGCAGGGTCGCCACCAGCCCGAACGGCAGGATCTGCGACAGCTGCAGACCGGGGGCGTAGGTGAGCGCCACCGCCATGGCGACGAAGAAGGGGGACCAGAAGGCCGCGGCACAGAAGATCCGGCTCAGCACCAGTACCTGACGCCGCTCCAGGGTGCCGCCCCGTTCCAGCCGATCGCCGATGATGAAGAGCACCGAGAGGTTGATGACGGCCCCCAGCAGGTTGAGGCTGGCCATGGTGCTCCACAACCCCTTGCGCCCTTGCCATGAGGTGGTGCCGGTCAAGAGGCCCGAGGTGGCGAGATTGAGGGTGCTCACCGCCGCAAACATGGTGAGCATGTTGATGTTGGGCAGCAGCCAGTCCGCCGGCTGGAGGCTGGCCCCTTGCCAGCAGGAGAAGATCAGCAGGGCCAGTGCCGCCCCGTACAGGGCAAGCGCCTGACGGCGCGCCGCCCCCACCAGCCAGGGCCAGGTGAGCAGGGAGGCTCCCCAGGCGGCGATGGCTGCCGGCCAGGGGGAGAACCCCAGATAGAGGTGCAGCAGGTTGAGCAGCCACATCCCCAGGATCAGATAACCCGACCAGCGCTTGGCCATCGACTCGCCTCGGTCACGGGATCAGAGACACTGATCCATGTCCAGCGACGGCTTCTCGCACTCCGGACGGCCCACGATCTTGGCGGGCACGCCCGCCACTGTGGTGTGCGGCGGCACCGGGTTGATCACCACGCTGCCGGCGCCGATCTTGGCGCCCATGCCCACTTCGATGTTGCCGAGCACCTTGGCACCCGCCCCTATCATCACCCCTTCCCGGATCTTGGGGTGGCGATCGCCGCTCTCCTTGCCGGTACCGCCCAGAGTGACGCTCTGCAGGATGGAGACATCGTCCTCGATCACCGCCGTCTCGCCGACCACGATACCGGTGGCATGGTCAAACATGATGCCCTTGCCGATGCGGGCGGCCGGGTGCACGTCCACCCCGAACACCACGGAGATCTGGTTCTGCAGGTAGAGCGCCAGCGAACGACGCCCCTGGCGCCACAGCCAGTTGGCGACCCGATAGCCCTGCAGGGCGTGGAACCCCTTCAGGTAGAGCAGCGGGGTGGAGAAGAGGTCGACCGCCGGGTCGCGCTCCTGCACCGCGCAGATGTCGGCGGCGACCATGGTCAGCAGCTCGGGCTCGCTGCGCAGGGCCAGCTCGATCACCTCGCGCAGGGCGATGGCGGGCATGGTGGCGCTGTCGAGCTTGTTGGCCAGCTGGAAGCTGAGGGCCGAACGCAGGTTCTTGTGATTGAGAATGGTGGAGTGGAAGAAGCTGGCCAGCATGGGCTCTTCGGTCGCCATGCTCGCCGCTTCTTGCTGAATTTTTTGCCAGGTTCTGGCAACCAGATCATCCATGTTGCAGCCTACTGTTGTTCTGAGGGAGTGCCTTGCTGTTCCTTGTGCACCACGGAGATGGGGTCCATGTGGATGATGACATCCATGCGCTCGAATGCCTGACGAACCGCCAGTTCGGCTTCATCGGCAATCTGATGGGCCTTGACCAGAGGGAGCTGATCGTCCAGTTCCAGATGCAACTGCACGAAGCGGGTCGGACCGGACTGGCGGGTGCGCAGATCATGCACCCCGTGTACACCTTCGACGGCACAGCAGAGGGCCATTATTCTCGCTTGTTCCTCGGCTGGCAACTGACGATCGAGCAGCGCCTGCACCGATTCATAACCGATGTGCAACGCCCCCCACAGCAGGAACAGCCCGATCAGGATGGCAAACAGGCCGTCGGCCCAGTACCAGCCCTGCCCCGCCAGCACCAGTGCCAGCAGCACGCCACCGTTGAGCAGCAGATCGGAGCGGTAGTGCAGCATGTCGGCCTTGATGGCCACGCTGTTGGTCTTGCGGATGACGAAACTCTGGAAGCTGACCAGCAGCAGGGTCAGCACGATGGAGCCGCCGCTGACCCACAGACCCGCCTCGAGCCGCTCCAGCGGCGCCTGTTTGAGCAGGGAGGAGATGCCGTGCATCACCAGCAGCAGCGCGGAGCCCGAGATGAAGGCTGACTGGATCAGCCCGGCCAGCGACTCCGCCTTGCCATGGCCGAAGCGATGCTCGTCGTCGGCCGGTGACAGGGCGTAGCGAATGGCCAGCAGGTTGATGATGGAGGCGCTCACGTCCATGAAAGAGTCGGTGAGGGAGGCCAGCAGGCTCGAGGAGTCGGTCATCAGCCAGGCGATCAGCTTGCCGGTGATCAGCAGGGTAGCGGTGGTGACGGCGGCCATGCTGGCCAGCGTCACCCAGCGGGAATATTGTTGATGGCTCAAAACCGGCTTTCCTCTTGCGGTTAAAAATCTATTATACCCTGACCCCTGCGCCAGTCTGGCGCGAAAAATCAGCGGAATGACTTCAGATGCACAAAATACTCCTGGTCGACGACGATCTCGAGCTGACCCAGTTGCTCACCGAAATTCTGACCCTGGAAGGCTTCCAGGTGACCGTCGCCGAGGATGGCGAAGAGGGGTTGCAGCGGCTGGCCGAACAGCACTTCAACCTGGTCCTGCTGGACGTGATGATGCCCAAGCTCAACGGCTTCGCCATGCTGACCCGGCTGCGCAAGACCCACGACACCCCGGTGCTGATGCTGACCGCCCGCGGCGACAGCCAGGATCGGGTCAACGGGCTGGAGGCCGGGGCCGACGACTATCTGGCCAAGCCGTTCGATGATCGGGAACTGCTGGCCCGGGTGCGCGCCATCCTGCGCCGCACCCAGGGTAGCCAGCCCCAGCGCGGCGGCAGTTCGGACGAGGTGCGCTTCATGGATCTGGTGCTGCAGCCCGGCCTGCAGCAGGCCAGCTGCCACGGCGACCTGCTGGAGCTGACCGCCACCGAATTCGGCCTGCTGGAGTGCCTGTTGCGCAACCCGGGCCAGATCGTCAGCAAGAGCCAGCTTTCCGAGCTGGTGCTGGGCAAGAAGCTGGAACCCTTCGATCGCGCCATCGACATGCACCTGAGCAACCTGCGCAAGAAGCTGCCTGAGCGCACCGACGGCCAGCCCCGCTTCAAGACGGTGCGCGGCCGTGGCTACCTGTGGCTGGAACAGGCATGAGAACGGCCCGCACCTTCAACGGTCTCTCCACCCAGATCTTCCTCTGGTTCTGGTTCATGCTGTTGCTGGTGGTGGCCGCCGTGGTGATCCTGCCGACCCTGGATCCCCGCAACATCATCCCGCTGCCGGCCCACGAGATCGCCCGCCTCAACAACAATCTGAAGGCGCTGCAGAAGGGGGCGGATCCCACTCAGGATTTCGATCTGGCCCAGGCCATCGACGCCGCCGGCCTGCTGCCGGTGGACAACATCTACCTGCGCGATGCCAAGGGGCAGATGCAGTCCAGCACCCGCCTGAGCAAGTTCGTGGTCCGTTTCATGCTCGATTCGGACAACCCGGCCAAGCCCATGCTGGGCAGCGAGCACAAGCGAGCCATCGCCGGCCCCTTCCAGATGAAGCATCGCGGCCAGATCTACCACGTCTACTTCGGCCTCAACGTCGAGAACTCCTATCTGTTCCTGTTCATCCAGATCCTGGATCATCCGATCCAGATCCTCGGCATCGCCATGCTGGTCAGCACCCCGCTCTGCCTGCTGCTGGCCTGGCGGCTGACCCGCCCCATCCTGCAGCTGCAGCAATCGGTCTCCCGGCTGGCGGAGGGCAACCTGGAGGCGCAGATCCCCAACCTGGGGCGGCGGGACGAGATAGGCCAGCTGGCGGATCACGTCAGCCACATGGTCGATACCCTCAAGAACATGATCCAGAAGCAGAAACAGCTGCTCTCCGACATCTCCCACGAGCTGCGCAGCCCGCTCACCCGCATCCAGCTGGCGCAGGCGCTGATCCGCCGCAAGCAGGGGGACAGCAACGAGCTGGCCCGGATCGAATCGGAGATAGGCCGGCTCGACAAGCTGATCGGCGACCTGCTCGATCTGTCGCGGGTGCAACAACATGTGGAGGCGCCGGTGGTGATGCCGCTGGCCGATCTGCTGGAACCCATCCTGGACGACGCCATGTTCGAGGCAAACCAGAGCGGCAAGCAGCTCCGGCTGCCGCCGCTGCCCACCGACTCCCTGCGGATGTGGCCCGATCTGCTGGCCCGGGCGCTGGAAAACCCGCTGCGCAACGCGCTCAAATATGCCCGCGAGTTCATCAAGGTGGACTGGTACCGGGAGGGGCGGGAGTGGGTGATGACCATCCGCGACGACGGCCCAGGCGTACCGGTGGAGCAGCAGCCGCAGCTGTTCCTGCCCTTCTTTCGGGTGGATGATGCCCGCAACGCCAAGACCGGCGGCACCGGACTGGGGCTGGCCATCGCCGCGGAGGCCATCCTGCGCCACGGCGGCACCATCCGCGCCAGCAGCAACCACCCGGCCGGGCTGACCATCACCATCCGCCTGCCCATCGGCTGAGCAGGCCCTTTTCATCCGCCCGGGCGCTGGGTATGCTGGCGCCCTTTTCGCCCCATCAGGACGCCGTCATGCTCGACATCGTGCTCTACCAACCGGAAATTCCGCCCAACACCGGCAACATCATCCGCCTCTGCGCCAACACCGGCTATCGGCTGCACCTGATAGAGCCGCTGGGGTTCGAGTGGGATGACAAACGGGTGAAGCGGGCGGGGCTCGACTATCACGAGTTCGCCGAGGTGAAGCGCTGGCCAAACTTCGAGGCCTTCCTGGCGGCGGTAGCGCCGACACGGGTATTTGCCTGCACCACCAAGGGGCGCACCGCCCATTCGGCAGTGCAGTTTGCCGCCGGGGATGCCCTGTTGTTCGGACCCGAGAGCCGCGGCCTGCCCATCGAGATCATCGAGAGCCTGCCGTTCGAGCAGCGGCTGCGCATCCCCATGCTGCCCCAGAGCCGCAGCATGAATCTCTCCAACGCGGTGGCGGTATTCGTCTACGAAAGCTGGCGCCAGCTGGGCTACCCCGGCTCGCTGCAGGTCTGAGCCGGATCAGCCTGGCTAGATAGCGGGCTCAGGAGGAGGCCTGCGGCGCCTCCCCCGCCCCATGGGGTGAGTGGAGCAGCCGACCATCGCGCTCCAGCTGCCAGCAGAGCCAGCCCAACGTCAGTCCCCGCCCCGCCATCAGGGCCGCCATCGCGGCCCACAAGGCCGCCACGCCCCAGCCCTGACAGAGCCACCAGACCGGGAAAAAGCCGCCGAGGGCCGCCACCAGCATGCTGTTGCGCATCTCCCGGGCCCGGGTCGCCCCGATGAAGACCCCGTCCAGCAGGAAACACCAGACCGCCAGCAGCGGCATGGCGATGAGCCAGGGCAGCTGCGCATTGGCCGCGGCGATCACCGCCGGCAGATCCGTGATGTACCCAATCAGCCGGCTGCCCCCCAGCGCAAACAGCAGGCTGAAGCCCAGCGCAATCAGCAGCGCCCAGCCGAGGTTGAGGCCGATGGCCTCCCGCAGTCCCTGCCGATCCCGCCGTCCGATGGCGCGGCCCACCATGGCCTCCACCGCATAGGCGAAGCCGTCCAGCCCGTAGGAGATGAGCATCAAAAAGTTGAGCAGCACCGCATTGGCGGCCACCGCCACGTCTCCCAACCTGGCCCCCTGCAGGGTCATGAAGGCGAAACAGAGCTGCAGGCAGAGGGAGCGGATGAAGATGTCCCGGTTCAGGGCCAGCAGTCGCAGCAACGCGGGCCACTGGCGCCAGCGCTGCCAGGCCCCCTGCCACGCCGTCGGCGCCAGCCGGCGCAGGTGCCGGCTCACCAGCCAGAGTCCCAACCCGAGCGCGCTGTAGTCCGCCAGCAGCGAAGCGCCAGCCACCCCCTTCACCTGCCAGCCCAGCCCCAGCACGAACCAGGCATCGAGCCCCATGTTGACCAGATTGGTGAAGATCAGCAGCAGCATGGGGCTGCGCGCATCCTGCATGCCCAGCAACCAGCCCATGATCACCAGGTTGCAGAGCGCCGCCGGGGCGCTCCAGATCCGTACCGAGACGTACTCGGCGGCATAGTGCTGCACCTCGGCGGAGCCACCGCTGAGGGCGATGAGGGTGGGGAGCAACGGCAGCAACAGCAGCAACAACGCCAGCCCCAGTGCGATGGCAAGCCCCAGCGCCCTGGCCAGGGTATCGAGCTGGCCGGCCGGGCTGCTGGCGCCATGGGCCTGGGCGGTCAGGCCGGTGGTGGACATCCGCAGAAAGCCGAGCAGCCAGAACAGCAGGTTGATGAGGGTGGCGCCGACCGACACGCCGCCGAGGAACCAGGCCTGGCCGAGATGACCGATCACCCAGGTGTCCACCAGCCCCAGCAGCGGAGTGGTGACATTGGAGAAGACCATGGGCAGGGCGAGGGCAAACACGGCGCGATGGCGGCGCCCGTCTCGCCACCAGGCGGGGGTCAACATGCCGGAGGACGTCCGTTGCTCATCACTATTCGCCATCCAGCCGCACTATCCTGGCAAAGTCCGACACCATGCTCGCCATCACCACCCTGGGCACCCCGTCCTCGCTCAGACGGGGGCGAAACACGGCTTCCAGTTTGCCGGCCGGATTGATCAGCACGATGGAGGCGGAGTGGTCGATCAGGTAATCCTTCTCCCCCTGATCGGCGATGGAGTAGATGAGCCCCAGATTGCGCACGAAGGGAAACAGCTTGTCGTGAGGGCCGGTTGCCGCCTTGAACTCCGGGTTGAAGAAGGCGGTATAGGTCTTGAGGCGGGCCACGTCGTCCCGCTGGGGATCAGCCGAGATGAACACCACCTGGCTGCTCGGAGCTATTTTTTTCAGCTCGGGATAGACGGAACGCAGATCCGCCAGGGTGGTCGGGCAAATATCGGGGCAGAAGGTGTAGCCGACGAACAGGAAGGTCCAGTGGCCGGTCAGGCTGGCCGGCACGAAGGGCTGGCCATCCTGATCGGTGAAGGCAAACGGATTGATGTCCCGCCCCGCCGGATAGTAGTCGGCGTGCTCGGGCAGGGAGGGCTGGCTCCAGTAAAAACCGCCCATCATGCCCCCGACCAGCAGCAGAAACAGCAAGGGGTAACGTGGTTTCACCATAAAAAACAAACCCTTTACGTCGACATGCCCGCCAGCCGGGCCAGAATGAAAGGGCTATTGTAACCCAGTGAGCACCGGGCCGGTCACTCCCTTGTCACGGTTGCCCGTTCGCTGGCCAACTTTGGTCAGAAGATGACGCCAGGGTCTGCAAAGCGACGCCGGATCGCCCAAAACGACAGCCCCACCGGGAGGTGGGGCTGTTGCAACGGGTCAAGGTTGTTGTCGGCGCCGCTCGTGCAGGCGGCGGCTCGAGGCGCGCAGCGGGATGACAGGGGCGGTCCAGAGATCATCGGCCAACCCCTGCTCGTGGTGGCTGTGAAACAGGCGCACCAGGCGGACAATCTTGTCCTTCGGGCACCCCAGCCAGATGGTCCAGCAGGCGCCCTTGTGGTGTACCCAGAGCGCGTAGAAACGGGTCATCCGGTTACCCTTGATGAAACGGGTGATGGAAGAAACGGGCGATGCCAGACCCGGATCCCATGGCGAGCTTGAAGCCATACCTGTCCTCCTTGATCAACAGGTCACGTCGACCGGCACCGTCCACCACCGCAAGGGGCGACCCGATGACTGCCGCGTGTCGACTGCACGAGTGTGCCGCTGTTGTGCCGACTGCCGGCGCCCTGCTGGCCACTCTCCCTTCTATCCCGCTGACGCCTCTGCCCCCGGACGAGGCACACATGCTGCCTGCACCGGGCGCGAAGCGCTTGTTATTCCCTGCTGCCCTCGGGGTTCCTGCCACCAGCGACGCGAAGCTGCGCGTCTTGCCGAGCATCGGGGGGCGGCTCACGCCAGTGAGCCAGCCTTACCAAATGATATATCTGAAATGAATCGCCTGCGGCGAGCGCCCGCAGACAAAAGTGCCGGGTATCAGGATCTGATTGAAATCACGGGGAAAGGAGCGCAGAAACAACAGGGCCTCCCATGGGAGGCCCTGTTGGCACGGATTACATCCAGTCGGCGTTGCGAATGACACCGACCGCCAGCCCTTCTATGGTGAGATGCTGGCTGGCGAGATCCACCTCGATGGGGGAGAGCTCTTCGTTCTCCGGCAGCAGCCACACCTGGCTGCCCTTGCGCTGGAAGCGTTTGACGGTGACATCTTCGTCGAGCCGCGCCACCACCACCTGACCGTTGCGTACCTCCTGGGTCTTGTGCACCGCCAGCAGGTCGCCATCCAGAATGCCGATGTTCTTCATGCTCATGCCCTGCACCCGCAGCAGGAAGTCTGCCCGCGGGTGGAACAGGGCGGGATCCACCTGGTAGTGGCTCTCGATGTGTTCCTGAGCCAGGATGGGCTCGCCGGCAGCCACCTTGCCGATCAGCGGCAGACCGCTCTCTTCCAGCTGCTCTTCCTCTTCGAGTAGCAGGCGGATGCCGCGGGACGTGCCCGGCATGATCTCGATGACCCCCTTTTTGGCCAGGGCCTTCAGATGTTCCTCGGCCGCGTTGGCCGACTTGAAACCAAGCTTCTGGGCAATCTCGGCGCGAGTCGGCGGCATGCCGGTCTCGTTCATGTTCGCCTTGATCAACTCCAGCACTTCGGCCTGGCGGGGAGTAAGGGGTTTCATAGCATGGGCACCTGTCTTTTTATACAGCACACTGGCAGTATATACAGTGCAGTGGCCAAGGCAAGCCGCAGCTGACATTTGTCGCGGCCCTCTGTTCATTTGCCATGGTTTTGATCCCGCGCAGCCGACTCATCGTACCTCTCGGCGACAAGCAGTCGGTGATTTGCTATGCTCACGCCGCATTTTTTTGGAGAGCAGACGCACATGTCCCTTGGACAGAAGATTTCCAGAGCCATCTTGCAATGGCCGGTCAGCGGCTTGGTCAATCACAAGAGCCTGCCGGAAAACCCCATCACGGAACTCAAGCTGGATCCGGCCAGACCCATCGTCTATGCCCTGAAGACCAGCTCGATCACCGATCTGATGACCCTGCAGCAGTGCTGCGAGGATCTCGGTCTGCCCGGCACCTTCACGCCGCTGGAGCTGAACGGCCAGCTGCTGCCGCGCTATGTCTGTCTGGATCGTCCGCCTCCCCTGTTCGGCAAGCGCAGCAAGCCGCTCCCCTTCCTGCAGGAGTTCCACCAGTTGCTGGATTTGCACAAGCAGGATCCGGCACTGGACATCCAGGTGGTGCCCGTCACCCTGTTCTGGGGCCGTGCCCCGGGTCGGGAAGGCGAGGAGGCCTCCGGCTGGAACATCATCAGCAGCCTAGCGCCGAACCGCCTCAAGAAGGCGCTGATCGTGATCCTGAAAGGGCGCGAGAACCTGGTGCGCTTCTCTCCGCCGCTCTCCCTGCGCTACATGGCGGACAAGCACGGCACCGACGAGGCCATCGCCCACAAACTGGCGCGGGTGGCCCGCACCCACTTCAGCCGCCAGCAGCTGGCCGCCACCGGGCCCAAGCTGCCCAACCGCAACCTGCTGTTCAAGCAGCTGCTCGACTCTGGCGTGATCCAGCAGGCCATCGAGGAGGAGGCCCAGCGCGAGGGGATCAGCCTCGATAAAGCCCAGAAACGGGCTCATGGCTACATGGACGAGATCGCCTCCAACTTCTCCTACCGGTTGATCCGGCTCGGCGAGAGCTTCCTCGGCTGGCTGTGGAACAAGCTCTATCGCGGCCTGTCGGTCAACGGCGCCGAAAAGGTGCGCCAGCTGGCCCAGGAGGGTCACGAGATCGTCTATGTGCCTTGCCATCGCAGCCACATGGACTACCTGCTGCTCTCCTACGTCATTTATCACCAAGGCATGGTGCCGCCCCACATCGCGGCCGGCATCAACCTCAACTTCTGGCCGGCGGGCCCCATCTTCCGCCACGGCGGTGCCTTCTTCATCCGCCGCACCTTCAAGGGCAACCCGCTCTACAGCACGGTATTCCGGGAATACCTGAACCTGCTGTTTGCCAAGGGTTATTCGGTGGAGTTCTTCACCGAGGGCGGTCGTTCCCGTACCGGTCGCCTGCTGCCACCCAAGACCGGCATGCTGGCGATGACCCTGCAGGCCATGATGCGCGGACTGGATCGGCCGCTCACCTTCGTCCCCGTCTACCTGGGTTATGAGCACGTGATGGAGGTGAACACCTACCACAACGAGCTCAAGGGCAGCCGCAAGGAGAAGGAGAGCTTCCTGCAGGTGCTCGGCATCCTGCGCAAGCTGCGCAACTACGGCCGCGGCTTCGTCAACTTCGGCGAGCCGCTGACCCTCAACAGCTACCTCAACGAACACGTGCCGACCTGGAAGGAGCACATCGGCGAGGAGGAGCGCCCCGAGTGGATGGCGGGCACCGTCAACCAGCTGGCCGAGCTGCTGATGACCCGTATCAACGGCGCCGCCGCCGTCAACGGCCTGACCCTGAGCGCGCTGGCGCTGCTGGCCGCCGAACGCCATGCCCTCACCCGCGACGAACTGCAGGCCCAGCTCAACACCTATCTGGACCTGCTCAAGCAGGTGCCCTACAGCCCGCACAGCACCATGCCGGCCGAGGATGCCAAGACCCTGCTGGATCAGGCGATGGAGCTCAACAAGTTCGAGGTGAGCGAGGACAAGCTGGGGCAGATCATCAGCCTGGACCGCTATCAGGCGATCCTGCTGACCTACTACCGCAACAACATACTGCACCTGTTCGCCATGCCCTCGCTGGTGGCGGCCCTGATCGAGCGTTGCGAGGGGATCTCCCGCAGCGAGATCGTCGCCCGCTGCATCGACATCTACCCGCTGCTCAAGACCGAGCTGTTCCTGCGCTACGAAGAGGATGAGCTGCCAGAGCTGATCGATGCCCTGCTGGCCGAACTGCAGCGCCAGCAGCTGATCGAGGCCCGCGACGGCGGCTTCTGGGTCAATCCGGTCAACCAGACCCGCCTGTTGCTCCTGGCCGAGAGCATCCAGGAGACCCTGCAGCGCTACGCCATCGTGCTGACCCGGGTGCTGGCCCAGCCCCGTATCGAGGCGGAGCAGCTGGAAGCGGACGGCCTGATGATGGCGGAGCGCCTCGGCACCCTGCACGGCATCAACGCCCCCGAGTTCTTCGACCAGAAGCTGTTCAGCACCCTGATCCACACCCTGCGCAGCGAAGGCTATCTGGATCCGGGCTGCAAGCCGGATCTAGGCCGCTTCCAGGCGCTGGCCGACAACATAGTGCCACTGCTCAGCACCAAGATCCGCCGTACCATTCAGGCGGGCAACCGGACCTGAGCAGGTACACACCAATGAAAAAGGCCGCATGTCGCGGCCTTTTTCATTGGGGAAAACGAGTTCACAGGTAGCTGATCACCACCCCGGCGAAGATCAGCGCCCCCACGTAGTTGTTGTTGAGGAACGCCTGGAAGCATCCTTCCCGCGCCCGCTCCCGGATCAGCCGCTGCTGATAGACGAACAGCGCCGCCGCCGCCAGCAGCGACCAGTAGTAGCTGGATCCCAGCTCGCTCAGCTGGCCCACCAGCAGCAGGATCAGCAGGGTCAGCAGCTGAAGCGCGCCGATGATCCGCTTGTCGTGGCGGCCGAACAGGATGGCACTCGACTTGAGACCGAGCTTGAGGTCGTCGTCCCGGTCCACCATGGCGTACTCGGTGTCGTAGGCGATGGTCCACAGCAGGTTGGCGAGAAACACCAGCCAGGCCACGGCCGGCAGGGCGTTGGCCTGGGCCGCGTAGGCCATGGGAATGGACCAGGAGAAGGCCATGCCGAGCACCAGCTGGGGGATCTGGATGTAGCGCTTCATAAAGGGGTAGCAGACCGCCAGCAGCAGGGCCGCAAACGACAGGCCTATGGTGAGCGGGTTCATGGTCAGCACCAGGGCGAACGAGATGAGCGCCAGCACGGCGAACAGCGCCAGCACCTCCCGCGGCTTGACCTTGCCCATGGGCAGCGGCCGGCCGGCGGTACGCTTCACGTGACCATCGAAGTTGCGATCCGCATAGTCATTGATGACGCAACCGGCGGAGCGCATCAGAAACACCCCCACCACGAACACCAGCAGGGTCCAGAGATCCGGCAGGCCATCGGCCGCCAGCCAGAGCGCCCACAGGGTCGGCCACAGCAGCAGCAGGGTACCGATGGGCTTGTCGATGCGAGCCAACTGCACGTAGGCCAGTCCCCGCTCCTTGGTTAACAGATTCACTCCAGCTCCTTGTTGCATGACAGAGAGGGCAAGAAGAGTTCATGGACCAGCAGTGGCCATTGCCCCAGAAACAGACGGGAACGGCGTCCCCACACGATGCCGGCCGGACACCAGGGATTGCTCGCAATCTCGAAACAGGCCAGTTGCAGGTGATCGCGCCGGGCAGGCTCGTCACCGAAGATACGCTCACCCAGAGGCTGCTCGCCCAGCTCGCGCAAGCCGCTGTCCGGCAAGGCAGCCTCGGCGAACAGGGTCCAGCCCAGCAGGGCCGGCCCACGATCACCGTGCAGGATCACCTCGCGGCACAGGCCAGCCGGATGATCGGCGGCCACCAGCTGCTGCTCGTCGGCATCGAGGGGGACGCTGCGGTTGCCGAGCAGTTGCACCGAAAAGTGGTGATTATGGCGGCGCAGGCGCCGGGTCATGGAGTCCGCCTCCAGCAACCAGGGCAGCAAGGCCTCGGGCGGCTCGCACTGCGCGGGAGTCCGCCAGGGCTCCAGCCGGACAAGGGGAACAGTCAACTCGGACTTCACAGCTTCACCATCCGGAGATTTCCGTTATCAGGTTAAAATCCGGTTTATTATCCGTAAATCAATCGAGAATTGTAAGAACATCCGTGCTTGACGGCCCCGATGGCAACATCAAAAATGGGGTATCTCTTGCTGATGAGCCATCCATATGAAGCTATTCAAATTTCTGCTGGTGTTGTTGCTGAGCTGCGGTGCACTCCAGACCTACGCCTCCGAAGGGGGGGAAGCACCCGCAGAAGGAGAAGCGGCGGCGGCCAAGCCGGGATTCCTCTACCACCTGCTGGATCCCGACATCATCACCAACTACCTGAGCGACGGTAAAACCCTCGGCTACGTCCGGGTGACGGTGGAGCTGATGGCCGAGAACGAGGCCGACCTCAAGCTGCTGGAGCAGCATGACCCCCTGATCCGCGACGCCATCATCCGCCTGATGGGCAGCAAGACCGCCGATCAGATCAAGTCCCTGGTC
Organism: Aeromonas sp. s2; assembly: GCF_040907935.1. NCBI lineage: Bacteria > Pseudomonadati > Pseudomonadota > Gammaproteobacteria > Aeromonadales > Aeromonadaceae > Aeromonas > Aeromonas sp. s2. Next base: position 19,010 of record NZ_JBFOCR010000015.1, read on the forward strand.
AGCCGTGAAGACCTGCGCAAGGAGTGCGAGACCCGGGCCAACGAGCTGCTGGTGAAAGAGAGCGGCAAGAAGGCGATACGCGAGCTCATCTTCACCAAATTCCTCTATCAGTAATGTCCCGTCATCACGAGCGGGCCATGCGATCATCCGGGCCCGCTCGCTGTTTTAGAAATGAAAATTGATTACACTAGGGCCCACTGAGTTGTCGAGGTAGTCGGAATGGGCAACAAGACCCTGTGTGAATGGCGTCGCAGCGAGATCCCGGCCGATCTCAAGACCCTGCGCAAAATCGTGCGCAAACCCAAGTTCGTCTGCGGCAAGTGTGCCCGCAGCGCCAACGACAAGAGCTATCTGTGTCAGCCGCTGCGGTTGAAAGAGAAAGAAGCCTGACCGGCTATTGATCGGTCCAGCCCTGGCGCCCCTGCTCGAACAGTCGGCGTGCCTGGACGTCGTTGGGGCAGACCCCGCGGTACTCCTCACCGGAACGGCCCGCCAGATAGAGATGTTCCGGTCGGCAGTACCAGGCCAGCCCTTTCTGGTGTCCCTGTTTCCACAGCTCGGCATCCACCTTCTCGCCGCACTGGGCCTGATGGAACTCGACCCGCTCGGCGGTCAGGCCCAGCTTGCCATCCGCCTCCCCCACCTCGCTCCACACCTTCTCGCACGGATCATCCGAATGGGAGGAACAGCCCCCAAGCAGGGCGGCAAACACTATCACCGAGAGTCGCATAGTCATCCTTGAGTGTCGTTTGGGCAGTTCATTCTAGCCAGCCCGCCGCCGGCCTCCAAGTGCCCGCCCCCATTCCTGTGAGCCGCCCAAAAAAACAGGCGGGCCCGAGGCCCGCCTGTGTATTCAATACGCGGATTACTGGTCGTCGAGAGGGTCATCGTCCTGCCAGCTCTCGTCTTCCCATTCATCCAGCTCGTCCTCCCAGGATTCCGGCTCCCACTCGTCGTCGAGGTCGTAATCCGGCTTGTGTCCACCCATGCTCATTCTCCTTGGATAGTGCACCCGCACTCAAAGTCTATCCAGAAAAATGGGGCTCGCCAGTCAGCGGGAGTTCAAAGTTTGACCAGGGTGCGGCCAGCAATCTTGCCCTGGGTGATGGCCTCGGCGGCCTCCACCACCTGCTCCAGTCCAATCTCGGTCACCGCCTGCGCGAAGAAGCTGGCGGGCAGATCCCGGGCCAGTCGCTGCCAGGCCAGCTGGCGACGTGCCAGCGGGCACATCACCGAGTCGACCCCTTGCAACCGCACGTTGCGCAGGATGAAAGGCATCACGCTGGTGGGCAGATCGAAGCCGCCCGCCAGGCCGCAGGCCGCCACAGCGCCGCCGTAGTTCATCTGGGCCAGCAGCTTGGCCAGCACCTGACTGCCGACACTGTCGATCGCCCCGGCCCACAGCTGCTTCTCGAGCGGCTTGGCAGGCTCCAGCAGCTCGCTGCGCGGCACGATGCGGCTGGCACCGAGCGCGGTCAGCATCTCGCCCTGCTCCTCGGGACGACCGGTCAGCGCCGCCACCTGATAACCCAGCGCGGCCAGCAGTGCGACCGCGGTGGAGCCCACCCCGCCAGCGGCGCCAGTCACCAGGATCTCGCCGCTGTGCGGGGTCACTCCCGCCTCTTCCAGCGCCAGCACGCAGAGCATGGCGGTCAGGCCGGCGGTGCCGATGCACATGGCCTGGCGCTCATCCAGCCCGGCCGGCAGCGGCACCAGCCAGTCGGCCTTGACCCGCGCCTGTTCGGCCATGCCGCCCCAGTGCCCTTCCCCCACACCCCAGCCGGTCAACACTACCTTGTCGCCCGGCTGATAACGCTCGTCGGCAGACTCGAGCACGGTACCGGCGAAGTCGATGCCGGGCACCAGCGGCCACTGGCGCACTATCTTGCCCTTGCCGGTGATGGCCAGCCCGTCTTTGTAGTTGATGGAGCTGTAACTCACCGCCACCCGCACTTCTCCTTCCGGCAGCTGGCTCTCACCCAGCCGGGTGAGGGTCGGTACCGTCTTGCCTTCTTGGTTTTCCAGTAACAGAGCCTTGAACATGGTTGCCTCTTTGATGAGTGTGAAAAGGATCAGCTGCTTTGCCGCTTCTGCAGCTGGAAGTCGAGGGTCAGCGCCGAGCCCATGACGGGTTCACCGGCCAGCTGACGCAAGATGAGATCGGCCGCCTCCTGCCCCATCCGCTGATAGGGGATGCGAACCGAGGTGAGGGCCGGGTAGCAGGCGCGCGCCACGTCCAGATCGTCGAAACCGGCGATGGCGAGCTTGCCCGGCACGTTCAGGTGGCGACGCTGGCATTCGAACAGTACCCCGGCCGCCAGCTCGTCGTTGACGCAGACCAGCGCATCCAGCTCGGGCCAGCGCAGCAGAAACTCCCCCAGCATGGCCGCCCCGGTGCTGAAGCTGGGTCGCTCCGAGGTGTTGATGATGGCGTCGGGGGAGAGGTAGTTGTCCAGCAGCGCCTTCTGCCAGCCCTGCATGCGCTGCTGCAGCATCCACTGCTCCTGGCGGGCGCAGAGAAAACCGATATTGCGGTAGCCGCGCTCGATGAGGTGGCGGGTCAGCTGATAGCCGGCATCGAAGTTGGAGACCCCGACGTTCATGTCGATGGGGCTGCGGGCCATGGCCCCCACCTCCACCACCGGCAGGCGAGCCGCCTTCAGCCGCTGGCGGATGGTCTCGCCGGGATCGCTGCCAAACAGTACCACGGCCGCCGGATTGTGCTGCAGAAAGCTGGTCAGCAGGCTCTCTTCCTGCTGTTTCAGGTGCTGGGCATCCCCCAGCATGATCTGGTAACCCTCCCGGCGCAGGCTCTGCTGCAGCCCGGCGATCACCTCGCCGCAGCCGCAGTCGGTCAGGCTGGGCACGATCACCACTATGGTCTGGGAGGTGGCGGATGCCAGCGCCCCCGCCGCCCGGTTGGGGATATAGCCGAGTTCATCCACCGCCGCCTCGATGCGCTCGCGCATCTTGTCGGATACCAGCTCGGGGGTACGCAGGGCGCGCGACACCGTCATGGCCCCCACGCCGGCCAGCTGGGCCACATCGTTGAGGGTCACCCGACCCGTGCTACGGCGTTTCTTCGCTTCTGACATCCTTTCCCTTCCTCGGCATACGGGTACTCACTTTAAGGCAAAAGCGGGGCACTGACTATTTGCTCAAACCGGATTTTACCCCCTTTGAGGCCGACAAGGGGCAGGATGAATCCCTTCTGTGAGAGAAATGATAGCGCTATCACAGATCGATGTTAGCGCTATCTGGTAGCGCTAACTTTCGCGATCAGGCTCACAGTTATCAGCCGGCAAGATCGCTAGATTGGCGCCATCTTATCCAGCCCGGACACTGCCATGCTGACCCAATTGCTGACCGAGGAGGTCATTTCCATCGAAGCGGGCGCCCGCGACTGGCGTCACGCCATCGAGCTGGCCACCGCCCCCCTGCTGGCCAACGGCACCATAGAGCCCTCCTATGTGGCGGCGCTCTACCGCTCCCACGAGGAGCTCGGCCCCTACTACGTGCTGGGCCCGGGCCTGGCCATGCCTCACGCCCGCCCGGAAGACGGCGTCAACCGGCTGGGACTGGCGCTGATCGTGCTGAAGGAGGGGGTCAACTTCGGCTTCGAGGGCAACGACCCGGTCCGGCTGCTGGTAACCCTGGCCGCCAGCGACAGCAACTCCCACGTGGAGACCATCGCCCAGCTGGCCGAGCTGTTCATGAATGAAGAAGACGTGGCGGCCATCATGGCGGCCACCAGCAAAGACGACATCCTGCGCATCCTGGCGCGTTATTGAGTGGCGCCCTGCGCCCGACAGAGGAAGAGAACATGAAGATTCTGGTTGTATGCGGACACGGCCTGGGCACCAGCCTGATGATGGAGATGAGCATCAAGAGCATTCTCAAGGAGCTGGCCGTGACGGCCGAGGTGGATCACCGGGATCTCGCCTCCGCCGGCAGCGAGAGGGCCGAGATCTTTGTCGCCACCCGCGACATCGCCGAACAGCTGGTCAGCATGGGGGTCGACGGCCGGCTGGTATCGCTGGACAACATGGTCGACAAGGCCGCCATGAAAGAAAAACTCGCCATCGCCCTGCGCGAGCTGGGCGCACTCTAACCCCGTTGCGACTGTCTGGGCGGCCGGTGAGCCGCCGCTTCCATCTGCTTGGAGCTGACCATGGAATTTTTCAATTTTCTGATGTTTGACGTGCTGTCGGAGCCGGCCGTGCTGGTTGGCCTGATCGCCCTCATCGGCCTGATCGCCCAGAAGAAACCGGTGACCGAGTGCATCAAGGGCACGGTCAAGACCATCATGGGCTTCGTCATCCTGGGGGCCGGCGCCACCCTGGTGGTGAACTCCCTCGGCGACTTCGCCACCATCTTCCAGCACGCCTTCGGCATCAAGGGGGTGGTGCCCAACAACGAGGCCATCGTCTCCATCGCCCAGCAGTCGTTCGGCAAGGAGATGGCGATGATCATGTTCTTCGCCATGCTGGTGAACATCCTGATCGCCCGGCTCACCCCGTGGAAGTTCATCTTCCTGACCGGTCACCACACCCTGTTCATGTCGATGATGGTGGCGGCCATCCTCTCCGCCGGCGGCATGAGCGGCATCCCGCTCATCGCGGTGGGCAGCCTGGTGGTCGGCGTGACCATGGTGCTGTTCCCGGCCCTCGCCCACCCCTACATGAAGCAGATCACCGGCTCCGATGACGTGGCGCTCGGCCACTTCTCCACCTGCTCCTACGTGCTGGCCGGCTGGATCGGCGCCAAGTTCGGCAACAAGGCCCACAGCAGCGAAGAGGTGCAGGTGCCCAAGAGCCTGCTGTTCCTGCGCGATACCCCGGTGGCCATCTCCTTCACCATGGGGATCATCTTCCTCATCACCTCCGCCTTCGCCGGGCCCGAGTTCGTCGCCAGCGTCGCCAAGGGCAAGCACTGGTTCATGTTCTCCCTGATGCAGTCCATCACCTTCGCCGCCGGGGTCTACGTGATCCTGCAGGGGGTACGGATGGTCATCGCCGAAATCGTGCCGGCCTTCAAGGGGATCTCCGACAAGCTGGTGCCCAACGCCAAGCCGGCGCTGGACTGCCCCATCGTCTTCCCCTACGCCCCCAATGCGGTGCTGATCGGCTTCCTGTCGAGCTTTGCCGCCGGGCTGGTGGGCATGGTGCTGCTCTACCTGCTGGGGCTCACCGTCATCATTCCGGGCGTCGTGCCACACTTCTTCGTCGGCGCGGCGGCCGGGGTGTTCGGCAACGCCACCGGCGGCCGTCGCGGCGCCCTGTTGGGGGCCTTCGCCAACGGCCTGCTGATCACCTTCCTGCCGGTGTTCCTGCTGCCGGTGCTGGGGGATCTCGGCTTTGCCAACACCACCTTCAGCGATGCCGACTTCGGCGTGGTGGGCATACTGCTCGGCCTGATCGTGCGCTAACCCTCAGCCCGCACGACAAACAAAAACGGAGCGCGAAGCGCTCCGTTTTTTATGCCCACCACTCCCGACTCAGTCGTTCTCCAGGCTGGCGAGGCAGTGAGACAGGGTGCGTGCCAGCGCCCCCTGGTTGCGCAGCACCACGGCGCGAGCCTGCTCGCCCATCTCCCGGCGCCGGCTCTCGTCGGCCAGCAGACTGCTCACCTGCTCCCCCAGCTCGGCGGCATCGGCCACCACGGCCGCGCCACCCTGAGCCACCAGCTGGCGGGTGATGTCGCTGAAGTTGAAGTAGGCGGGGCCGCTCAGGCAGGGTTTGCCGAGCGCAGCAGGCTCCAGCAGGTTGTGGCCGCCCACCTTGACCAGGCTGCCGCCGACGAAGGCCACGTCGGCCGCCGCCAGCATCAGCGGCAGCTCGCCCATGGTATCCCCCAGGTAGACCTTGTCGCGCTCGCCCACCGCACTGCCCGCCGTGCGCCGCACGCAGCCGTAGGGGGCGCACAGCGCCGCCACCCGCTCGAACCGCTCGGGGTGGCGCGGCACCAGGATCAGCAGGGCTGACGGCTGCGCCGCGAGCACCCGGTCGAAGGCGGCCAGCACCTGCTCGTCCTCTCCCTGATGGGTGCTGGCGGCGATCCAGACCGGTCGCTCCGCCCCCAGCAGCTGGCGCAGGGCACGGCCCTTGGCCTGTACCTGCTCATCGAGCTGGATGTCGAACTTGATGGAGCCGGTCACCGCCAGCCGCTCGCGCCCCAACCCCAGCCGATGGAAGCGATCCGCGTCGTCCTGGTGCTGGCAGAGCAGGTGGGTCAGCGGCCGGCTGAGGGCATCGAAGGCGCCCTGAAAACGGGCGTAACGCCGGCAGGATCGCTCCGAGAGGCGGGCATTGATGATGGTCACCGGCAGGTGGCGCGCCTCGCAGGCGGCCAGCCAGTTCGGCCACAGTTCGGTTTCCATCACCCAGAGCGCGCGCGGTTTGACGGCCTTAAGAAACGCCGCCACCGCCCAGGGGTAGTCGAGCGGCGCGTAGCGGTGCTCCACCAGATCCCCCAGCCTGGCGGCCTGCTCGGCGCCGGTGCGGGTGGTGGTGGTGAGCAGGATCGGCAAGAAGGGCCGCTCGGCCTTGAGGGCGCGGATGAGGGGGCTGATGGCCAGCGTCTCCCCCACGCTCACCGCATGGATCCAGAGCGGCGCCTCCTGCCCGGTGGCGGGCGTTAGCCCCAGGTGCTCGGCCCAGCGCTTGCCAAAACCGGGCTTGCCCTTCTTCGGCTTGTAGAGCGCCAGCAATGCCAGCGGCAGCCCCAGGTGGATCAGCAGGTTGTAGAGCAGCCGATAGCCCATGCTAGTGCGGCTCCCCGCGCTTGCCCGGCTCGGCGACAAAACGGGGCGGTTCGCCGGGCGCCAGCGGCGGGGCCGGCGTCTCGCTGCACTCCAGCCGGCGGCCGGCCTCGATGACCTGCTCCGGCATCAGCTCGATCAGGCACTTGAGGTGACCGAACTTGCAGGTGCGCTTGAAGCAGGGGCGGCACTCGATGTCGGTGTGGACGATCTCGACCCGGTCCGCCAGCGGCGGGGTGTAGAGCGGCGAGGTGGAGCCATAGACCCCGATCAGCGGCCGGTTGAGGGCGGCGGCAACGTGCATCAGGCCGGAGTCGTTGGCGATCACCCGCCCGGCCAGCGCCATCAGGTCGATCGCCTCGTACAGGCTGGTCTTGCCCGCCAGCACGTGGCAGTTGGGGCGCGACAGCGGATTGATCCGGTCACGGATGGTATTGGCCACCGCCGCGTCCTTGCCGGAGCCAAAGATCCACACCTGCCAGCCCTCGTCGAGGTGCTTTTGTGCCACCACGGCGTAGTGGCCCTCCGGCCAGCGCTTGGCCGGGCCGAACTCGGCCCCCGGGCAGAGCACCAGCACCGGACGGGCGCGATCCAGCCCGAGCCGCGTCAGCGCCTTCTCCTGATTGACGAGATCGACGTTGAGGGCCGGCTGGGGGATGGTCGGGATGTCGGCCCGGCTCTTCATCTGCGCCTTGGGATAGGCCAGTGCCAGGTAGGCCTCCACCATCAGCGGAAAAGCGGACTTGTTGCTGCGCATGTCGTTGAGCAGACCGAAGCGGTGCTCGCCCTTCCAGCCGGTGCGCACCGGGATGCGGGCAAACCAGGGGATCAGCGCCGACTTCATGGAGTTGGGCTGGATGATGGCCTGATCGTACTTTTCGGCCGCCAGCTGCTTGCCGAGCCGACGGCGGGCTCCCAGCTTGAAGTCGCCGTGGCCGAGCGGCATCGGGATGGCCTTGTCCACCTCCGGCATCCGCTCCAGCAGGGCACCACACCAGGCGGGCGCCATCACGTGCAGCTCGCTGTCGGGGTGGTTCGCCTTGATCGCCTTGTAGAGGCTCTGGGACATCACCATGTCGCCGACCCAGGAGGGGCCGATCACCAATATTTTCATCTCGCACTTCTCCAGGGCCACGCCCTGCGGTTAATCGTTGCTGGCCGAGATTATGCCCGAAGAATGGCCCGAGAAATAACAGAAGATCCCCGCACCACCCGCTCTCACGCCAAAAAATAATCCATTTGAAACTGACTAAACCCCGACAGCCGGAACCATGCTCCGCCTGCCGTTTTAGGCTAGAATGGGCGCCAATTTGAGCATGGCCCGCCAGTCGGGCGCCAACAAGAGCCTTTAATCCGTGAACAAACCGACTCTGGCGGCTGTCCTTATCGTCAAGAATGAAGCCGAAAACCTGCGCCCCTGCCTCGCCTCCCTCGACGGACTGGTCGACGAGATCGTCATCATGGACTCCGGCAGCCAGGACGAGACCCCGGCCATCGCCGCCGAATTCGGCGCCCGCTTCTTCGTCAACCCGGTGTGGCCGGGCTTCGGCCGCCAGCGCCGGCTCGCCCAGTCCCACGTGCAATCCGACTGGGTGCTGTGGCTGGATGCGGACGAGCGGCTCACCCCCGAGCTGAAAGCCGCCATCGCCGCCGTCATGGCCAACCCGGCCAGCGACACCATCTACTCGCTCCCGCGCCTCTCCTGGGTGTTCGGCCGCTTCATCCGCCACAGCGGCTGGTACCCGGACCGGGTGCTGCGCCTCTATCCCAAGGATCTCACCAGCTACAACGAGGTGCTGGTGCACGAGAAGGTGGAGGTGCGCGCCAACATGAAGATCGTCAACCTGCACGGCGACCTGCTCCATTTCACCTATCGGGATCTGGAGCACTACCTGGTCAAGTCCGCCGGCTATGCCCGCGCCTGGGCCGATCAGCGCACCGCCCGCGGCAAGAAGGGCTCCCTCGGCCAGGGGCTGGTGCACGCGCTGGGCTGTTTCCTCAAGATGTACCTGCTCAAGGCAGGCTTCCTCGACGGCAAGCAGGGGCTCTTGCTGGCCATACTGTCGGCCCACTCCACCTTCGTGAAGTACGCCGACCTCTGGATCCGCCAGCAGCCGCAGGCACCGGAACAGGCGGACAAGTAAGCCGCCGCAGACAGGGCTGCCAGCGAGCAGCCCCCCATACGAGACAGGGCCCTTGAAGGGCCCTGTCTGCATTTGCGCTATCCGCTATCACTGCTCGCTGCGCCAGAACGGCGGTGCCCAGCGGGCGATCGCCGCCGCCATGGTCTTGGGATCGAGCTGGCTCATGTCTTCCGGGTGGTCGCTGTCTTCCGGCGGGCTGAACGCCAGGTGGCGCCCCTCGCTGTTGAGCGGACGCCAGCGCAGCGGCGTTGCCGAGCGGTGGGCCGGGAAGAAGCCGATGGTTGGCACATCCAGCGCCGCGGCTATGTGCAGCGGCCCTGTGCTGCCCGCCACGAACAGGGCGGCGTTGGCCATCACCTGGCAGAACTTGGGCAGCCCCTCCTCGGAGCGGTAGATCCAGCCGTTGCCGCCGTGGGCCAGCAGCTCGGCCGCCAGCTGTTCGGCGATCTTCTCCTCCCCCGGCCCCGCCGTCAGGATGCACTGCAACTCGGGACAGGCCTGGTTGAGCTTGATGATGAGGCGGGCGTACTGCTCGATGGAGAGGTTGTTGGCCGAGCCACCGCTGCCGGCATGCACCATCAGCCAGGGCCGACCGGCATCGAGCCGCAGGCGGGCGGCAACCTGCTCGCGTACCTGTTGCAGGCTCTTCGCATCGAAGCTGAGGTAGGGGCCCTGCGGCTCCACCGCGCTCACCTGCTGGTCGGCAAGGAAACGGCGCACCAGATCCAGGTTGTATTCGTACTCCGGCTTCTGGGAGCGGGAGCGACGCTGGATCAGGCGCTGGTTGTAGAGCACCTGGGCCAGCTTGGTGGCCGGCGCCAGCCGGTAGGGAATGTGCGCCTTCCACACCAGCATGGCGTTGCGGGAGTTGGAGAAGAGGCAGATGGAGGCATCGAAGGCGGCGGCCTTGATGCGCGCCTGCAAGGCGCGTTGCTGTTCCTTGTCGGCCCGTGAGCCCGGATCCAGGATGATCTCGTCAATCCAGGGGCAGAGGCGGGCCAACGGCGCCGTGTAGGCAGGAACCAGGGCAGTCACATGACACTCCATGGAGCGCTTGAGCATGGCAAAGCTCGGCCAGGCCAGCATGAAGTCACCAATCTTGTCATTGCGGACTACCAGAATACGTTTCATAAAAAATCCCTTTGCTCCCTGTCACCAATGCAAGGAGGCTTGATGCGCGGTGCGGGTATTCTTGCCTGATGTATCGCTATTCTCAAGCGAAGAGACCCGGTGACCCCGATTTGGATCGGCAAAGCCGGCCTTGGGGCGCCAAAACTCGCCCCAAGGCGGTCGCGCCAATCCCCCAACAGACCCTATAATGCGACCAAATTTCCCGGTTGCAGGAATCAGCAGCATGACCAACAAGGTAATCTATCCCGGCACCTTCGATCCCGTCACCAACGGCCATACCGACCTCATCGGCCGGGCCGCCAAACTGTTTGATGAAGTGGTGGTCGGGGTGGCCAACAGCCCGAGCAAGCGGCCGCTGTTCGATCTGGACGAGCGGGTGCAGCTGGCCCGCCAGGTGACCGCCCACCTGCCCAACGTCAAGGTGGTCGGCTTCTCCGGCCTCTTGGTAGATTTCGCCAAGGAGCAGCAGGCCAACGTGCTGATCCGCGGTCTGCGCGCCGTCTCCGACTTCGAATACGAGTTTCAGCTGGCCAACATGAACCGCCGTCTGATGCCGGAGCTGGAGAGCGTGTTCCTCACCCCGGCCGAGGAGAACTCCTTCATCTCCTCCACCCTGGTGAAGGAGGTCGCCCTGCACGGCGGCGACATTCGTCAATTCGTCGACCCCATAGTGGCGGCCGCCATCAAGGCCAAACAGACCAGATAACAACGAAACAGGCTACCCGAGGGTAGCCTGTTTGCTGTTGGTAGCTGCCTCAGCCCGCCAGACGCGGGCCCAGCAGCTGCTGGCCTGCCTGGGTCAGCTGATCGAGCCACTCGTAGCGGCGCCGGTACATGGCCCGCTTCTTGGAGGCGATCTCCTCCAGCGGTTTGCGCTGGGCGGGCTGCAGTCGCACGAAGTTGGCGTCCAGATCGGTGGCGCCGAACTCCTGCCACAGCTCGTCATAGTCCGCCTGCAGACAGGCCTTCTTCTTCTTGCTGTAGCGACGGGCCTGATAGATGTGGGCCTTCATCCGTACCGCCGAGATATGCTCGGCCTGCATCGCCTCGGCCAGCTGCATCACCAGCATCACCACCAGCGACTTGGGCCGCACACCGTGGCCCTCCTTGGTCAGCGCACGCACTTTGTCCTGCGCCTGCTCGATGCAGGGCTCCGGCCCTTGTACCGAACCGATCACTACCGCCAGCCGGTTGGGAGTGCCGGCCAGCGAGAAGGCGCAGCTGTAGAGCCGCTTGCCCTGCGGGTCGACGATGGAGAGGGCCAGCTCAGCCTCGCGGCGGAAGGTGCCGTCGTGGCGCAGCACGATGCGGCAGCCGCTCTCGGGATAACGGCCAAGTTCGATGCCATCCCCCAGATAGAGCGGGTCGATCAGATCCGGGTAGCGAGCCAGCATCAGCCGGTAGTGGTTTTCCAGCATCTCGGCCCGCTCGGTCGCGGTGGAGCCGGCGAAGCGATAGGGTCGCATCGGCTTGTCGAGCAGCTCGGGATAGTGGGCGGGCAGGGCCTTGAGCGGTTCGGCCTGGAACAGCTCGAACACCCGGCTCAGCTGTTGCCGATAGAGCAGGCTGCGCAGCACGAACTTGGCGCGATTGAAGGTCTTGCGGGCGCTGTCATCGGGATAGAGGAAGCGCGCCATTTTTTGGGCACAATAGTGCCCCTGCCGGGACAAATGGTCCCAGTCTATTGATTTAGCTGTCATTTTATTGTCTCAAACCGCCTGAACGGCCGAGATAGTAGTGACGGGCGAGCAAATATTCAACAGACTGGAAATACTCTCTTACAACTTGGCCGTTTCAGGCCGAAAAAACCGCGATTCAGCGCTGACAGTGGGAACAGAACACGGTCGTGCGCTGCCCAAGCCGGATTTCGCTGAGCAGGGTGTGGCAGTGAAAACAGGGCTGGCCGCCCCGCCCATAGACCTGCAACTGCTGCACGAAATAACCCGGTTTGCCGTCCGCACTGGTGAAATCCTTGAGGGTGGTGCCGCCCTGCCGAATCGCCTCGGCCAGCACCCGCTTTATCTCCCCTACCAGGGTGCCCAGCCGCTCGGCGCTGATATTGCCCGCCGCCCGCTTGGGATGAATGCCAGCGGCATAGAGCGCCTCGTTGGCGTAGATGTTGCCTACCCCGACCACCACCTGGTTGTCCATCAGGAAGGTTTTAATGGCAGTGCTGCGCCCCTTGGCGCGCTCACGCAGGTAATCGGCGTTGAAGGCGTCGGTGAGCGGCTCAGGCCCCAGCTTGACCAGCAGCGCGTGCGCCTCGGCCGGCTCGCGGGTCCACAGCAGGGCGCCGAAGCGGCGCGGATCGTTGAGCCGCAGCAGCTTGCCGTTCTCGAGCTCGATATCCACGTGATCGTGCTTCTCGGCCGGGGTGCCGATGTCCAGCACCCGCAGGCTGCCCGACATGCCCAGATGGAGGATGGCGGTACCGAAGTCGGTCTCCAGCAGCAGGTACTTGGCGCGGCGGCTGACCCGGTGGATGGTGAGGTCCACCAGCTCCTGGATCTCCCCCGGCACCGGCCAGCGCAGACGGCCGTCCCGCACCACCACCCTAGTGACCTTGATGCCGGTAAGCCAGGGCGAGATGCCCTGGCGGCTGACTTCGACTTCCGGTAATTCAGGCATGGGATCCTCGTGCTGACGCTGAAAAATGGGTTAGGGAGCGGGACGCAGCAGGCTGCGGTACTGCTCCTGGCTCAGGATGAGCCAGGTCGAGGGGGGCAGCAGGGCGGCAAACTTGCCGTCATCCTGATAGAGCCCCACCTCGATGGGGTCACTCTGGCCGGCGACCCAGATCTTGAGGGTAACCGGATTGCCGCGCACGGCTTCACCGGGTGGCAGCAGCCAGCCCTGCCAGGCCTCGATGTGCGCCGCCAGCTGGGTACTGTCGAGCCCCAGATCCGGCCCGCTGCGCCAGCCCTGCCCGATGCGCTCTATCTGCCAGCTCGGCCCCTGCCAGGTGAGCACCACGGCGCTCTCCGGCAACAGCGGACGCGCCCGCTTGGCGCTGTTTTCCTGCTGGGCGATCTCCAGCCGGTGCAACAGGGTGATCACGATCAGCACCACCACAATGATCACGTTGTTCCAGCCTCTGCGGCTCAATTTGAACATGACAAGCCTCCCTTCGAACCGGCAGTGTACTGAATTCCAGCCATAAAAAAACCCGGCACAGGGCCGGGTTTTTGGGAATGCAGCATCAAGTAATTACTTGATTTTGCCTTCCTTGTAGATCACATGCTGACGAACAACGGGATCAAATTTTTTGATTTCCATTTTTTCGGGCATGGTGCGCTTGTTTTTGGTAGTGGTATAGAAGTGACCAGTACCGGCGCTGGAGTTCAGGCGAATCTTCTCGCGAATACCTTTAGCCATGATCTAATTCCTTATACCTTAACACCGCTGGCGCGCAGTTCAGCCAGAACCACTTCAACGCCACGCTTGTCGATGATACGCATGCCTTTTGCGGATACGCGCAGGCTTACGAAGCGTTTTTCACTCTCAACCCAGAAACGGTGAGTGTGCAGGTTCGGCAGGAAACGACGCTTGGTAGCGTTGTTAGCGTGCGAACGGTTGTTACCAACTGCCGGGCGCTTGCCGGTTACTTGGCATACTCTAGACATGTCAGTCTCTCCAAATCTTACTTCATTGCTCGAGCAAATATCTGCCCCGCTGGCCTTCGATTGCGGGGCAAACAGAAGGCGGCATTTTATACAGCATCCGTGATCAAAGATCAACTAATACGGAGCCAGAGCACAGTCATAACCAACCGCGCTCGGCGAAAGAAACCGTGATGCCATCACCGATCACCAAGTGATCCAGCACTCTGATATCGATCAGGGCCAGGGCGGCCGTGATCCGATCCGTGATCTGGCGGTCGGCCCTACTGGGCTCGGCGACGCCGGACGGGTGATTATGCGCCAGAATCACGGCGGCTGCATTATGTTTGAGTGCGATCTGCACGATTTCTCTGGGCCAGACGCTCGCCGAGTCGAGGGTGCCGTAAAAAAGTTCAACGAATTGAATCACTCTGTGCTGATTGTCGAGCAGCAGCAGGGCAAACACCTCCCGCGGCCGATCCCGCAGCTGGGCCTGCAGATAGTCCCGGGTCAGCTGGGGCGAGGTGAGCGCATCCCCCCGTTGCAGCTGCTGCGCCAGATGACGTTTACCCATCTCCAGCACCGCCTGCAGCTGAGCATATTTAGCTGGGCCCAGGCCATGCGCCTCGCAGAAGGCACGTCGGTCCGCCCCCAGCAGATTGCGCAGCGATCCGAACTGATTCAACAGGTTGCGGGAGAGATCGACCGCACTCAAGCCACTGACCCCGGTGCGCAGGAAGATCGCCAGCAGCTCGGCATCGGACAAACCGCCCGGGCCGTGACGCAGCAGCTTCTCACGGGGTCGTTCATCCTCTGGCCACTCCTTGATGCTCATTTGTCTCTCCTTCGCGCTATTGAGAGAAAACATAGCAAAGAAATCACGGGAGCCCGGCCACAAGACCCCCATGTCAGCCTCTGTCGTCGACTGCTGCCTGTGGTATCTTAGCCGACCAGTCAGAGTGAGCCGGAAGAGAAACAGCAGATGAGATTGGCCGATAAACGCATCCTGTTGGGTGTCAGTGGCGGGATCGCCGCCTACAAGAGTGCCGAGCTGGTACGCCGCCTGAAAGATCAGGGTGCCGAGGTACGGGTGGTGATGACCCGCTCCGGCAAGGAGTTCATCACCCCGCTGACCCTGCAGGCCGTCTCCGGTCACCCGGTGGCCGACAGTCTGCTGGATCCCGCTGCCGAGGCGGGCATGGGCCACATCGAGCTGGCCAAGTGGGCCGATCTGGTGCTGATCGCCCCCGCCAGCGCCAATCTGATGGCCCGCATGGCCGCCGGCATGGCCGACGAGCTGCTCACCACCCTCTGCCTGGCTACTCCGGCACCGGTGGCGCTGGCGCCGGCCATGAACCAGCAGATGTATCTCAACGCCGCCACTCAGGCCAACCTCAAGACCCTCGCCAGCCGCGGCATCCTGCTGTGGGGGCCGGATTCCGGCAGCCAGGCATGCGGTGACGTGGGCCCGGGCCGGATGCTGGATCCCCTCGAGCTGGTTGAACGCTGCTGCCAGCAGCTCGCCGCCGAGCCGCTGCTGGCGGGCGTCAGACTGCTGCTAACCGCCGGGCCGACCCGTGAAGCGCTCGATCCGGTGCGCTACATCAGCAACCACAGCTCAGGCAAGATGGGCTATGCCATCGCCCGCGCCGCCCGTGAAGCGGGTGCCGAGGTGACACTGGTGAGCGGCCCGGTGGCACTGGCCACCCCAGCCGGCGTCACCCGCGTCGACGTCGAGAGCGCCGAGCAGATGCACCAGGCGGTCATGAGCCGGGTCGGCGAGAGCGACCTCTTCATCGGCTGCGCCGCCGTCGCCGATTACCGCCCCGCCCAGGTGGCCGAGCAGAAGATCAAGAAGACCGGCGACAACGACCAGATGCAGCTGACCCTGGTCAAAAACCCCGACATCATCGCCGCCGTGGGGGCCTTGTCAGACAAACCCTTCACCGTCGGATTTGCCGCAGAAACCGTGGATGTGGAACAATACGCCCTCGACAAACTGCAGCGTAAGCGGCTGGACATGATCGCCGCCAACGACGTATCCCGTGCGGGCCAGGGCTTCAATGCCGATGACAACGCCCTCACCGTGTTCTGGCAAGGGGGTCAAGCCCCTCTGCCCCTGGCCGATAAGCTGACGCTGGCTCGTCACCTGATTGCCCTGATTGCACGCCATTACCGGCGCTGAGCCAGTCAATCGACCACCTCCACTCCAATAAAAACGATTTATGACAACACAAATTGAACTGAAGATTCTGGATGCCCGCATCGGCACCGACTATCCGCTGCCTGCCTACGCCACACCGGGCTCCGCCGGCATGGATCTGCGCGCCCTGCTGGATGCCCCGCTGACGCTGGCCCCGGGTGATACCACCCTGGTACCAACCGGGCTGGCCATCCACATCCAGGATCCGGGCCTGTGCGCCACCATCCTGCCCCGCTCCGGCCTCGGCCATAAACACGGCATCGTGCTGGGCAACCTGGTCGGCCTCATCGATTCCGACTACCAGGGCCAGCTGATGGTCTCGGTATGGAACCGCGGCAAAGAGGCGTTCACCATGCAGCCCGGCGAGCGCATCGCCCAGCTGGTGATCATGCCGGTGGTTCAGGCCAGCTTCCAACTGGTCGATGAGTTCAATCAGAGCGAACGGGGTGAAGGCGGTTTTGGTTCTTCTGGTCGCCAATAACAGACCACACCGGCCCGAGCGGCGGTGCCTAATAACAGAATCAGGCCATTGTTTTTTTAGGGGAATCCATGGCAAGCAGTAATCAGAAACAGAGTCGGCGCGATCAGATCCTGCAGGCGCTCGCCCACATGCTGGAGACCAGCCCAGGCCAGCGCATCACCACGGCCCGTCTGGCGGCCGAGGTGGGGGTCTCCGAGGCTGCCCTCTATCGACATTTTCCCAGCAAGGCGCGGATGTTCGAGGGGCTGATCGACTTTATCGAAGATTCCCTGCTGTCACGGGTCAACCTGATCATGGCCGAAGAGAAGGACACCATGAGCCGCTGTCACCACATACTGCAGCTGCTGCTGGTGTTCGCCGAGCGCAATCCCGGTATCACCCGCATCCTCAACGGCGACGCCCTGCTGGGCGAGCACGACCGGCTGCGGGATCGCATCAGCATCCTGTTCGACAAGCTGGAGACCCAGATCAAGCAGGTGCTGCGGGAGAAACGGCTGCGCGAAGGTCAGGGCTTCCAGCTCGACGAAACCATGCTGGCCAACCTGTTACTGGCCTACACCGAAGGGCGGATCAGTCAGTTCGTCCGCTCCGAGTTCAAAATCAAGCCCACCGCCGGGTTTGAAGATCAGTGGCAGTTTATCCGCAGCCAGCTGCTGCAGAGCTGACAAGCTCAATGTGCGATCAGTAGCGGCCACGCCGCTCCAGACGGGTTGCAGTAAAGAGGGAGGCCTTGGCCTCCCTTGTTTTTTGTGGCACAAAAGAGGCGGTGAGCACCAGATGCGACCCGGACTGTCGCATGCCAATGTTAGATTCATGCGTCATAAACCTTTTATCGCCTGACAGGACACCCTATGGAACCCGAAATCATTACCGAAGCGCAGACCTGGCTGGTCAACAACCAGGGCCTGCTGATCGAGTATGCCGTCAACATCGCGGCCGCCCTGCTCACCCTGCTGGTCGGCTACATCGCCGCCAACCTCATCAGCGGCGCCGTGGTCAAGGTGATGCAGTCCCGCAAGCTGGACACCACTGTCACCCACTTCGTCGGCAGCATCCTCAAGTACGCCATCCTGGTATTCGTGGTGATCGCCGCGCTGGGCCGGGTCGGGGTGCAGACCGCCTCCTTCGTCGCCATTATCGGTGCCGCCGGTCTGGCCATCGGTCTGGCGCTGCAGGGCTCGCTCTCCAACTTCGCCGCCGGCTTCCTGCTGATCATCTTCCGCCCCATCAAGGCAGGCGAGTTCATCGAGGTGGCAGGCACCAATGGCGTGGTGCAATCCGTTCAGCTGTTCACCACCACCCTCACCTCAGGTGACAACAAGATGGTGGTGGTGCCCAACTCCGCCATCCTCAACGGCACTATCGTCAACTACTCGCGCATGGATACCCGCCGCGTCGACATGACCTTCGGCATCGGCTACGGCTCGGATCTCCGCAAGGCCAAGCAGATCCTGGAGCGGCTGGTGAACGAAGAGCCGCGCATCCTCAAGGAGCCGGCCACCACCATCGCCGTCGCCGCGCTGGCCGACTCCTCGGTCAACATAGTCGTTCGCCCCTGGGTCAAGACCGGCGACTACTGGGGAGTCTGGTTCGACTTCCACGAGAAGGTGAAGCTCACCTTCGATGCCGAAGGCATCGAGATCCCCTTCCCGCAGATGGTCATGCACATGCAAAAGCCGCAGGCGTAAACGCGGTTTTGCAGCCACCCACAATGCCAGCCTTCGGGCTGGCATTGTCGTCTCTGGCCTCGGCAGGGGTGAACACGACCATAAAAAAAGCCGGCCACAATGGGCCGGACTTTGTTTTCAGCATTCCGGGGCGTCGGCTTACACCAGCCGACGTGCCACCCGGTTGAGCAGCGGTTGCACCAGCACATATCCCCCCAGCACGGCACCGATCACCGCCAGTACCCGCAGCGGCAAGGTAGGGGCTGCACTGGTCAGCACCAGGGTCAACAGGCCGATGAGGCCGGTGGCGATCAGGCTAAGGGCAAACAGGGACAACACAGCTTTCATAGCGATCTCCTCATTCCAGACAGTAGCCATCCCTGGGAGATCTCGTCCATGCGACACCCATGCTAGCCATCTTGGGCCACCGACAATTTGCGCCTGCGCATGAAATGAGCGAAAAGGCGCCTATCGAATACTCTTTTGGCTGCCATGCCAGGTTGCCACCCCGTCCACAGCAATGCCTCGCCCTGAAAGCCCTTTCAACGGCGGCAAGCCCGACCAAGTATGCGCAAACGCAAGATCCGGCAGCCATGGGTGACTCATAATCGCAGCGTTTTGGTTGTAAACTCGGTCGATGGCAGACAATTGGTAAAGCTCTGTTACACGGGCCGCACCATGGGCTCGGTATAATGGGCCCGGTATAGTGCTCGAATAATAAGGTTTGGCGGGAGCCTTGCCTGCAAGGTTCATACACAACTTGGAAGACTGATAATCCTATGAAAAACATCAATCCAACCCAGACCCAGGCCTGGCAGGTACTGGAAGCCCACTTTGCAGCGAACAAAGAGACCCGGCTCAAGGATCTGTTCGCCCAGGATCCCCAGCGTTTCGACAAATTCTCCCTCACCTTCGGCGGCGACATCCTGGTCGACTACTCCAAGAACCTGATCACCGAAGAAACCCTCAAGTTGCTGATTGATCTGGCCAAAGAGACCGATCTTCGCAGCGCGATCGATGCCATGTTCAATGGCGACAAGATCAACATGACCGAAGGCCGCTCCGTACTGCACGTGGCCCTGCGCAACCGCTCCGACCGCCCCATCGAGTGTGACGGCAAGGATGTGATGCCGGAAGTGAACGCCGTACTGGCCAAGATGAAAGGCTTCTGCGAGAAGATCATCAGCGGCGAATGGAAAGGCTACACCGGCAAGGCGATCCAGCACGTGGTCAACATCGGCATCGGTGGCTCCGATCTGGGCCCGGTGATGATCACCGAGGCGTTGCGTCCCTACAAAAACCACCTGCAGATGCACTTCGTCTCCAACGTCGATGGCACCCACATCGCCGAGACCCTGAAGAAGATCGATCCGGAAACCACCCTGTTCCTGGTGGCCTCCAAGACCTTCACTACCCAGGAGACCATGACTAACGCCCTGACCGCCCGCGACTGGTTCATCAAGATCGCCGGTGACAAGGCCCACGTTGCCAAGCACTTCGCTGCGCTCTCCACCAACGGCAAGGCCGTGGCCGAGTTCGGCATCGACACCAACAACATGTTCGAGTTCTGGGACTGGGTTGGCGGCCGCTACTCCTCCTGGTCTGCCATCGGCATGCCCATCGCCTTGTCTGTCGGTTTCGACAACTTCGAGGCCCTGCTGCAAGGCGCCTTCGAGATGGACATGCACTTCGCCACGGCCTCCTATGAGCAGAACGTGCCGGTGCTGCTGGCACTGATCGGCCTGTGGTACAACAACTTCCATGGTGCCGAGTCCGAAGCCATTCTGCCGTACGATCAGTACATGCACCGCTTCCCTGCCTACTTCCAGCAGGGCAACATGGAGTCCAACGGCAAGTACGTGGATCGCAACGGCAAGCCGGTTGACTACCAGACCGGCCCCATCATCTGGGGTGAGCCTGGCACCAACGGCCAGCACGCCTTCTACCAGCTGATCCACCAGGGCACCAAGCTGATCCCCTGTGACTTCCTGGCCCCGGCCATCAGCCACAACCCGATCGGTGACCACCACCCGAAACTGCTGGCCAACTTCTTCGCCCAGACCGAGGCACTGGCCTTCGGCAAGAGCAAGGAACAGGTCGAAGCCGAGTTCCTAGCGGCTGGCAAAACCCTGGAGCAGGTCAAGGATCTGGTGCCGTTCAAGGTGTTCGAGGGCAACCGCCCGACCAACTCCATCCTGTTCAAGAGCCTGACCCCGAAAACCCTGGGTGCTCTGATCGCCATGTACGAGCACAAGATCTTCGTACAGGGCGCAATCTGGAACATCTTCAGCTTCGACCAGTGGGGCGTGGAGCTGGGCAAACAGCTGGCCAACAAGATCCTGCCGGAGCTCAACACTGCCGAGGCTGTCACCAGCCACGACTGCTCCACCAACGGCCTGATCAACACCTGGAAAGCGTGGAAAGCCTGATTTAGCCAGCCTTTCTGAATGCAAAAGCCCCGCTCGATGAGCGGGGCTTTTTTATGGCTGTCGGGCTGGTTTTGCTGGCTGGCCGGTCGGGTGTCCAGCCCGACCGGCGACGGGGATCGTCATCCCCGCCCCTTCATCATCTAGCCCGATGCCGGCTTAACCGCCAACGGCGATACGCTTCATGTCCTTCATGTAACCGCGCAGCACCTGCCCGATCGCTTCGATGGGGTGGTTGCGGGTCGCCTCGTTGGCCGCCAGCAGCGCCAGGTTGTCGACGCTCTGCCCTTCCGCCTTGCTGGCACCCAGGTCGCCCGCTTTCAGGGTCGGCATGAAGTGCTCGCGCAGCAAGGGCACCGCGGCGTTGGCGAACAGGTAGTTGCCGTACTCGGCGGTGTCGGAGATGACCACGTTCATCTCGTACAGACGCTTGCGGGCGACTGTGTTGGCGATCAGCGGCAGCTCGTGCAGGGATTCGTAGTAGGCGGACTCTTCATAGATGCCGGAGGCCACCATGGTCTCGAACGCCAGCTCGACACCCGCCTTGACCATGGCCACCATCACCACGCCATTGTCGAAGTACTCCTGCTCGGCAATCTTGCCTGCAAACGCCGGGGCGTTTTCGAAGGCGGACTTGCCGGTCTCTTCACGCCAGCCGAACAGCTTGGCATCGTCTTCGGCCCAGTCGGCCATCATGCCGCGGGAGAATTCACCGGCGATGATGTCGTCCATGTGCTTCTCGAACAGCGGGCGCATCAGGGTCTTGAGCTGCTCGGAGAGCTCGAAGGCACGCAGCTTGGCCGGGTTGGACAGGCGGTCCATCATCAGGCTGATGCCACCCTGCTTCAGGGCTTCGGTGATGGTCTCCCAACCGAACTGGATCAGCTTGCCGGCGTAGGCCGGGTCTGTGCCCTCGGCAACCAGCTTGTCGTAGCAGAGCAGGGAACCGGCCTGCAGCATGCCGCAGAGGATGGTCTGCTCGCCCATCAGGTCGGATTTCACTTCCGCCACGAAGGAGGACTCCAGCACGCCCGCACGGTCGCCGCCGGTGGCAGAGGCCCACGCCTTGGCGATGGCCATGCCTTCACCCTTGGGATCGTTCTCCGGGTGAACGGCGATCAGGGTCGGTACGCCGAAGCCGCGCTTGTACTCTTCACGCACTTCGGTACCCGGGCACTTGGGTGCGACCATCACGACCGTGATGTCGGAGCGGATCTGCTGACCCTCTTCCACCACGTTGAAGCCGTGGGAGTAGCCCAGTGCGGCGCCCTGCTTCATCAGCGGCATCACGGTTTTGACCACGTCGGAGTGCTGCTTGTCCGGGGTCAGGTTCAGCACCAGATCGGCGGTCGGGATCAGCTCTTCATAGGTGCCGACCTCGAAGCCGTTGTCGGTAGCCTTCTGCCAGGAGGCACGCTTCTCGGTGATGGCGGCCTTGCGCAGGGCGTAGGAGATATCCAGCCCGGAGTCGCGCATGTTCAGGCCTTGGTTCAGACCCTGGGCACCACAGCCCACAATCACCACCTTCTTGCCCTTCAGCACGTTGCAGCCGTCCGCGAACTCTTCGCGCTGCATGAAACGACACTTGCCCAGCTGGGCCAACTGCTGACGCAGGTTCAAGGTGTTGAAATAGTTAGCCATGGTGATTGCTCCGTTCGATTGATTCCATGCCGGATGGCGGCGTTGTCGAAACCACTATAGCGCGGGACACTTATTGCCTGAACTGATATATTCGAAACAGTACGTTGCAATAATTGAAACGTTAACCCTTCATGATCACATGGCGGGAGCGAACCACCCACCGCTGGATATCGGGCAGACATCCAGCGCCAGGAGCTGAAAGATGGACCTTCGCAATCTCGAGCTGTTTCTCCACCTCGCCGACTCCCTCCACTTCGGCAAGAGCGCCGACGCCATGGCGGTCAGCCCCTCCACTCTCAGCCGCGCCATCCAGCGGCTGGAGCAGGAGACCGGCTGCGTGCTGTTCGAGCGGGACAATCGTTCGGTGCGGCTCACTGTGGCGGGCGAGAAGCTGCGCGAGTTTGGTGGAGAGCTGCTGCAGGAGTGGCGTCAGCTCAAGCAGGAGCTCAAACGCAGCGATGAGCCGCTGCAGGGTCGGCTGCGGGTGTTCTGCTCGGTCACCGCCAGCTACTTCCTGCTGCCCGAGGTGCTGGAGCGCTTTCGCCGCCGCTATCCCCAGCTGGAGATCAAACTGGAGACCGGCGACCCGGCGCTGGCGGTGGACAAGATCCTGGCCGACGAGGCCGATCTCGCCATCGCCGCCCGCCCCGATGCCCTCTCGTCCAAGCTGGAGTTTGCCAGCCTGCAGCAGGTACCGCTGGTGTTCATCGCCCCCCGCACCGCACCGCAGCAGAGCCAGTGGTTCTCCCAGGGCGAACCTGACTGGGAGCGGCTGCCGCTGATCCTCTCGGAGCAGGGGCTGGCCCGCAAACGCTGCGATCAATGGCTGCGCAACAAAGGGATCGCCCCCAACATCTATGCGGAAGTGGCGGGCAACGAGGGGATTGTCGCCATGGTGGCGCTCGGCTTTGGCGTGGGACTGGTGCCGGCGGCGGTGATCGACCATAGCCCCATGGGTGAGAAGGTACGCATCGTCGAGCCCAAGCCGGCGCTCAAACCATTCGATGTCGGCATCGCGGTGCTCAAGAAGCGGCTGGAGGAGCCGCTGATCCGCGCCTTCTGGGATACGGCGCGGGGACAGGGATCACTGCGCTGACAAGGCGGGCAACACAGGTGCATAGATGAGCGAGGGATCCTGCATCATGGCGCGGCTGCCGGCCGGCAGATCCGGATTGCTCAGCTCCAGCATCACCCGCCGATCGAGCTGCAGCCGCCGGATGGTGCTGCCAAAACCCGCCTCGAATATCCGCTCATAGTCACCGGACTGGCGGGCCCGCTGCAGCCCCAGCTCGATGCGCTTGGCCAGCTCCGGATACCTGGGTGAGACGAAAAACAACAGCGCCAGCGGATAGCGAAACACCAGGTGGGGTTCGATGGCCAGATCAGGATGCTGTGTGAGCTCATCCTCGATCTCGATGACCGAGCGCAGAAAGCAGTCGAAGCGCCGCTTGCGCAGCATGTTGAACAGGGCCTCATAGAGGCCGCCCACCACCACGTCGAGGCCGTTCTCCTTGAGCAGACGAGTATCAGGCCAGGATCTGTGCTGGCCGATGCGAAGCCCGGCCTGCTGCCAGTCGATCAGCGATCGTATGTTGGCGAACCGCCCCTCGTCCCCTTGCCGAACGAGGCACACCCGCCAGCCCAGCAACCCTTTTGCCAACGGAACATGAATGGCCAGCAGGGTGCGCACGCGCTCCTCATCGGGCGCAAACACCCCGACCTGCACCAGTTCGCCCCCCTGCAACTCCTTGACCGCCCGACCCTGCTCCATCGGCGGGCTGGCAATCAGCCGATAGGGACCATATTCAGGCACGGTCAGATCGAGGGAGAGTCGCAACAGACCAGCCACGGCGGGATTGGGGTGATCAAGCAGCAGATTCCAGGCCCTGATGGGGGTCTCGGCCGCCTGCACACTGCCAGCCAGCAGAATGACGCACCACAGCCAGCTCCTGATCATTGCACTCCTCCCCTTGTCACTTCCTCACTATAACCTCTCCTCCTCTACCGCCGGGCGCGTGGCAGCACGGATATGTGAGCGACTCGATGTCAAATATGACAGTAGCTACGGCAAGGGGCAGATCAGAGACTAGACTGAACGTTCAACCTGAGTGGAAGAGGGAGTCCTGCCATGATGTCCAATCTGATCGAAATCAACAGCTCGCTGCTGTTCGACGAGTACCTGCAAAGCCTGGGGGTACCCTCAACCTTGCTGGATCAGGAACAGGACATCTATCTGCAGGAGCACCACCTGGCAGCGGTACGCCAGATCCAGGGTGAACTGAGGTTTTACCTCCGCGCCAACGCCCTCACCAAGCAGTGATCCGCAGCCGGTCACAGAACCGGCGCTGAATGCATATTAAACTGGCACCATCCGCCACCCACGGGAGTGCCCATGAAACCAAGCGGCCTGGATCGGCTCTTCAAACCCCAGTCAATCGCCGTCATCGGCGCCTCGACCGACCCGCAGAAGGCCGGTCACGTAGTCATAAGGCACCTGCTCGCCGGCCAGTTCAAGGGCCCCATCCTGCCGGTCAGCCCGCACAGCAAAGCCATTGCCGGCGTGCTGGCCTATCCCGACATCGACAACCTCCCCCTTGCCCCTGACCTCGCCATCGTCTGTACCCGGCGGGAACGGGTACTGACCCTCATCGAGGCGCTCGGCAAGCTAGGAGCGGGTGCCGCCATCATACTGGCGGCCGATTTCACCCCACCTGAGCGCGAACAACTGCAGCGACTGAGCCGGCAATACGACATCCGCCTGCTCGGCCCCAACAGCATGGGGATGTTGTTGCCGGGTCAGGGCATCAATGCCAGCTTCTCACCGATTGCCGCCAAGCCCGGTCAGGTCGCCTTTCTCTCCCAGTCGGCCGCCGTCAGCACCACCATTCTGGATTGGGCCAAACAGCATGAGCTCGGCTTCTCGGCCTTCATCTCCCTTGGCGATCACTGCGATATCAACTTCGGCCAGCTGCTGGATCAGCTCTCCCGCGACAGCGTGACCCGCGCCATCCTGCTCTACATGGACAAGCTGCAGGATGCCCGCCATTTTCTCTCGGCCGCCCGTGCCGCCGCGCGCAACAAGCCCATCCTGGTGCTCAAGAGTGGCCGCCATGAACCGGACAACGGGCTCGACAACGTCTATGACGCCGCCATCCGTCGCGCCGGCATGCTGCGGGTACGGGATACCCACGAACTGTTTGCCGCTGTTGAAACCCTGAGCCACTCCCTGACCCTCAAGGGGGAGCGGCTCGCCATCATCTCCAACGGCCGTGGCCTGGCCAACATGGCGATCGACAAGCTGCTGGAGCGCGGTGGCAAGCTGGCGATGCCGCCCCGCGACATCGGCAGCGATGCCGACATCAATGACTATCAACAGGCTCTCGACGACCTGCTGCAAGGGGACGAGGCTGACGCCATCCTGCTCATCCATGCCCCTTCACTCACCGCCCGCGGCGCCGCCTTGGCCCGCAGCCTGATCGACTACGTCAAACAGCATCCCAGGGCCAGACGCTTCAATATCCTGACCAACTGGGCGGGGGAATATTCGGCCCAGGAGGGGCGTCGTCTATTCAGCGAGGCGGGATTCCCCACCTACCGCACCCCGGAGAGTGCGGTCGCCGCCTTCATGCATATGGTGGAGTACCGCCGTAACCAGAAGCAGCTGATGGAAACCCCTGCATCGCTGCAGGGTGACAGGCTCGACGTCGACCAGTGCCAACTGCTGATCCGGCAGGCGCTGGAACGCAAACAGCTCACCCTCGACACCCATCTGGCACACCCCATTCTGCAGGCCGCAGGGCTCTCTACCCTGCCGACCTGGATCGTCTCCGATGCCATCGAGGCCACCCTGACCGCGGAGCAGATCGGCTATCCGGTCGCGGTCAAGCTGCGCTCGCCAGACATACTCCACAAGTCGGCCGTACACGGCGTCATGCTCAACCTGCGCACCTCGACCGAAGTCGCCCAGGCTGCGGACGCCATTCTGGATCGAGTCAGGCAGCACGACCCCGGTGCCCGCATCGAAGGCCTGCTGGTACAGCGGATGGCACGGCGCAGCGGTGGCCTGGAGCTGCGGATCCGGCTGCAACAAGACCCGGTGTTCGGCCCCGTCATCCTGCTCGGGGAATCAGGTGCCGAGCCGCAGGAGATGATGGCTGCCCTGCCGCCACTCAACCAGGCGCTGGCACGCTACCAGATCATAGGGGCGCTCAAGAGTCGCAAGATCCGCGAACAAGCCAGTCCGGAACGACTCGATATCGATGCCCTCGGCCAGGTGCTGTGCCAGCTGTCGGAGCTGCTGCTCGCCTTCCCCGAGATCCAGCAGCTGGATCTGCACCCGCTGCAGGCCTGCGGCGCCGAGATGGTGGTGCTGGACGCCAGCCTGACCCTGCAACCCCATGAAGAAGGCAGCTGCAGGCTGGCTATCCGTCCCTATCCCACCGAGCTGGAAGAGGGGGCCTGGCTCAAGGATCAGAGCCATGTGCTGCTGCGCCCCATCCGACCGGAGGATGAACCTGCCCACAAGCAATTTGTCCTCAAGGTATCGGATGAAGACAGGTACAAACGCTTCTTCGCCGATGTGGGGGAGCTGGGGCACGAAGAGCTGGCCCGCATGACCCAGATCGATTACGACCGGGAGATGGCCTTTGTCGCCGTGGGACAGGATGGGGAACGAAAAGATCAGATTTTAGGGGTGGTTCGCGCCATTTCGACGCCGGACCTGAGCGATGCCGAGTTTGCCATTCTGGTACGGTCCGACCTGAAAGGGTTGGGGCTTGGCAAACTGATGATGGAGAAGATTGTGCGTTATGCCAGGGAGCGCGGCATTGGCCAGCTGTCGGGCATGACCATGCCCAGCAACCGCGGCATGATCAACCTGGCCAAACGGCTTGGCTTCAAGATCGATATCCAGCTGGAAGATGGGGTAGTCAACATGGAGCTGCCCTGTGCGGAGCGAGCAGAGGGGGAATAGCACGGGAAACTGTGCATAAATGGCTGAATTTCAGGCAATAAAAAAGCCCGCTCAAATGAGCGGGCTTCTTCAATTGGGTGCCTGGCAGTGTCCTACTCTCGCATGGCGAATGCCACACTACCATCGGCGCTACAGCGTTTCACTTCTGAGTTCGGCATGGGGTCAGGTGGTTCCACTGCGCTATTGCCGCCAGGCAAAATCTTCAATCTGAAAAAGCTGATTTAATTCTTCGTTCTCGGTATCTGCTACAAGTCTTCGAACACTTCTTGGGTGTTGTATGGTTAAGCCTCACGGGTAATTAGTATGGGTTAGCTCAACACGTC